>LWDM01000024.1:0-15959 GCA_002083525.1 Proteobacteria bacterium SG_bin9
TGGATGCCCGGGTCAAGCCCGGGCATGACGAGTCTGGTATTGCTGTGCCCCCGCAAACGATCATCAAAACAAAAAGCCCGCCGTGAGGCGGGCTTTCGTACTCGTCAGACGATCGTGCAGCGGTCAGTTCGCCTTGACTTCGATCTTGCCCTTCATCGCCGGATGCAGGCTGCAGATGTAGTCGTAGATGCCGGCGTCCGCGAGGGTGAGCTTGGTGGTCTGCCCCTTCTGGAAGATCGGCGACTTCTGCGGCTTGGCCCCGGTGATGGTCACCTGATGCGGTGAGCCGTCCGAGTTGTACCAGGTGATCGTCTGACCCGGCGCGACCACGACCGTTTCCGGACCGAACTTGAAGTCGGCGACGCTGACGATGCCCGGACCTGCCTGCGGCTTCGCTTCCTCGCCCGGCTTGGTGCCCTTGAGGCTTGCGAGCGAGATCACGAAGTCCTGGCCGGCATGCGGCTTGTGGCACTCGAAGCAGCCCTTGATGTTGGCCTTCTCGTTGACCTTCTTGTCCGGGCCGAACGCCTGATATTCTCATTCGCCGTTACGCAGATCGGCCGGATACTCGGTGCCCCAACCATCGCGCTTCTCCATCACGGTGTAGGCGACGAGATCGCCCTTGATGAAGCGGCCGTTGGCATCCTTCTGCGGATTTCCGGCAGCATCGAGCTGCGCCTTGTACTGCACGAGTGTCAGCACGGTGCCGCTCGGGATCGGCTTTCCTTCGCGCGCGAGCTGGACAACGCTCGGCGGCGAGGCCCACAGTTCGCGGTACTGCTTGTTGTCGTAGCGGTCGACGATCGAGTACAGCGCGCCCTTGTCCTTGGCGTCAAAGCCTTCCGGGTAGGCGACTTTGTCGGCGCCAGCGATTGCCGAGTATGCGATTACGGCGCCGCAGGCGGTGCCGAGCAAAGCTGCGGCCGTCGCCGCCTTCAGATGTGTCATGTGATGTGCCCCTTCTTGCCCGTCGCCGGGCGCGTCGTGTCTTGGTTCGGTCCGGCAAAGGTGTCCCGGCAGGCGGTGAAAACCGCCGCGAGCAGCGATCCGAATCTGGCGTCCGGATTCCTTAGAACTCTTCTTAAGCGCGAATGGACACTAATATCCGTGGCTTGTCTGCCTCTACACACATGCGTGTGATGGGAGGTGGCTGGTTACCAAATTCGCATGCAAAGTGCGCCGCACCAATGAGGTGCGGCGCGAGAGGGTTTTCGGATACCGTGATTAGGGCCGCCTCGGCGATGCTTGGCAAGCGCTCAGTTCGTCTCGTTGAGGAAGACGTTGACGTCGTCCGCAAAGCGTTCGGCAAGCTGAAAGAGAAAGGCGTGGCCGGACGCCGGATAGATAATCGCTTTGCCGTTCGGCAGCTGCTGGGCAGCTGCGAATGAATCGAACGCCGGGATCATCACATCATGGGCGCCGTTGGCGAGCAGGACCGGATGCTTCAAGCCGGACAGCTTCGGGAAGCCGCCGCCCGCCTGTCGATAGGTCTGGATCGCGATGGCCTGTGATCTGAACACCTCGGGTTTGTTCGGCGGGATCGGCGCCTCGGCGCGCGTATTCTTGCTCATGCGGCCGAAGTGCGCCATGCCGGCGGCGCGTCCTTCCGCCGTTTCAGGAAAGAAGAGATAGAGAATTCCCTCAAGCCCGCTTTGCGGGTTGGTGGCGACCTCCGCAACCTTCGGCGGTGCCGGCGGTGAGTTCGGCACGCCGGCCGGCGTCGAACCGGCAATCACCATGCGGCGGACGCGATCGGGCTGCGCGATCGCGACGGCAAAGGAAATCATGCCGCCCATCGACCAGCCAAGCAGGTCGACCTGTTTGATGCCGAGTGCATCCATGAATGCGATTGCCGCATCGGCCATCGCCGGAATCGAGGCCGGCGTGTCGCCGCTCGAGAGACCGACACCGGTGCTGTCGAACAGAATCACGCGCCGTGTTTTGGCAACGCGATCGATGAACAGCGGATCCCAGTCATCCATAGTGGCGCGAAAACGATTCAGAAACAGCAGAGGAGTCCCGCTGGCGGGCCCGATCTCGCGATAGGCAAAGCTGATGCCTTTTGCCTCGATCCGCTTGGTGATGGTGGCATTCGCAGGCGAGTTCGCGCCGGCGCTCGACTGTTCAACGGCACTCATGGTCTGTCCTCGACTGGTTTGCGAAAGGGAGGGGTGCGCGGAGGTCAACGTCAGCCCCGCCGCAAGCGCGGCTGCGATGCAGAGATGCGTCATATCCGTGATCCTCACGACGAGGTGCGGGCCGCGCGGATTTGCGCGAAGCCGATGAGGTGCAGGCTGAGGAAGAACGGCACCAGGAAGGTGACGATGAACACCAGCGGCATCTCGGCGAGCGGCGTCACCTGCTGGGCTGCTTCGGGACCGGACAGGCCGCGGCGGATGAACGTCGCCGCCACCGGCGCGAGGATGAGGTCGGCGACGCCGAGCGCGTTGAACAGCCAGTAGGCGCGTGCCGTGATGAACTGCGGATCGCGCGCCAGCCGCATCACCGCGAACGGTGCCAGCACGCCGACGAGCACGTCGCCCCAGCCCGCCTGATAGGCAAAGGAGCCGGGCAGGTATCCGAAGCCATGGACGAACAAGAAGCCCGAGCCGACCACGCGCCAGCCCTGCATCGCGCAAATCCACACGGGATCGAGCGCAAGAATGTTTTCGCGAAACGCTGCGCTGAGCCGCATCAGCACGAACAACAGCAGCGGCGGCAGCAGGATCGCCGCGATGATGGCGAACTGCGGCTTGTCTGCGGGCGGAACGAATGAGCTGCGATAGGCGAGGGTCGTGATCAATGCGGCCCACGCCGCCACGACCAGCGTCAGGAGGAACACAAAGCCCGGCGCCGGCGCGCGGGCCGCTGCAGCTGTCGTCATTTTCGCATGCTCCTTGTGCGATTTTTATATTATGACCATCATAATAATATTCGTGATATACATCATGATTAGAGTCAAGCCCGGCGAGACGGAAATTTTCGGAGAGACGATGAGGGTTACGAAGGAGAAAGCCGCTGAGCACCGCGAGCGGATGCTGTACGCCGCAAGCCGGCTGTTCCGCGAGCGCGGTTTCGACGGCGTCGGCATTCCGGAAATCGCCCGTGCCGCGGACCTGACGCACGGGGCGTTCTACACCCACTTCAAGTCGAAGGATGCGCTCTGCGCCGAGGCGCTCGGCTGCGCGATCGATCAGAAGCTTGAGCCGTTGGCCAGAGCCGGGGCAGGTCCGGGCGCGCTGAAGATGTTCGTCAACTACTATCTCAGCGAGCCGCAGGTCACGCGTTTCGGCGAGGGCTGTCCGATTGCGGGGCTCGGCGGCGAAACCGCGCGGCAGCCAAAGGCGGTGCGCTCGGCGTTTGAGCGTGCGTTGAAGCGGTTCGTCGGCGCGGTCGCACCCCTGTTCTCGGCGAAAGCAGCTAAACGGGAGCACCAGAAGACGCTCGCGGCGATTGCGATGCTCGTCGGTGGCGTCATCCTCGCGCGGGCGGTTGAAGACGACGCCTACCGAAGTGAAATCCTCGATGCGGTGCGCCATGCGGCCCTGGATGCCGCGGAGTGAGGCCGGCCCAGCCCGGAGGTTCGTTCCGTCTGACCGTTAGGAGATGGTTAGTTTTTCCAGGCAGTTTGTAGCCGACCGTTTAGCGGGCACTTCGCATCTTTTCGGGATCATGACGTGAGCGTCCAGGGAGCGCCGTCATGGCTGACCTTCGTAGCGATCCGCGTGGCCGGACCTTTCTCGCCGGCAAGATTGTGTCCAGTTACGGCCAGTCGAGCATCGACTGCGTCGTCCGGAACATGTCGGCGAGTGGAGCCTGTCTCGAGGTCGAGAACGTGATCGGCGTTCCGGTCGAATTTCAGCTTGTCATGCCGGGGGGCGCCGAAAACAAGGTCTGCAAAGTGGTCTGGAAGTCGGACGACCGGGTCGGCGTCGTCTTCGAGACCGCGCAACTTGCCGTACAGAAACGTCCGGCTGCCGGGTCGCCATCGGCCCAGCCGGAGCGCGGCACCGACCTTATGCGAAATCAGATGCTGGCGCTGCGCGCGGCACTGGACGAGGTCGAGGTCGGCATCGTCCTGCTCGACGCGGAGCTGCGCGCACAGTTCATCAACAAGGCGTTCCGCCAGATGTGGAAGCTGCCGGATGCGAAGGCCGATGCGAAAGTGCCGTTTGTCGCGCTGATGTATCACGGCCGCGACACCGGGGCGTACGAGATTCCTGCCGATCGGCTGGATGCCTATGTCGCCGAGCGTGTCGAGCTGGTCCAGCGCGGCGACGAAACGCCGATCGATCTGCGATTGAATTCGGGCGACGTCATTCGCTATCAGTGCAACGTCCTGCCGAACGGCGGACGCATGCTCAGCTACACATTCGTGACCGATATCGTTCGCCATTCCGACGAGCTCGAAGTCCTCAAGGCCGCGCTCGACAACCTCGGCGACGGCGTGATCCTGCTCGATGCGGGCCTTCAGGCGCAGTTCATCAACAAGAAAGCGCGCAAGCTCCTCAACATGTCGCAGGACGATGTGAAGAAGGGTGCGTCATTCGCTCAGATCGTCGCCACCGCATCTCGCGATGCGTACGACATCCCGATCGAAGACATGGAAGCGTTCGTCGCCGCCCGCATGGCCCATGTCTTTGCGGGCGACCCCACACCGCGCGACATCAAGACCAAGGACGGCCGCCATCTGCGCGCCCATTGCACCAAGCTGCCGGCAGGCGGCCGGATGGTCACCTATTGCGACGTGACAGATCTGTTTCACAGCGCCGAGCAGTTGCAGCGCCTGGCCACAACCGACGTTCTAACGGGTGTCGCCAATCGCCGTCAGTTCCTGAGTGCTGCGGAGGCGGAGTGGTCGCGATTTCAACGCTACCACCGGCCGCTGTCGCTGATCACGATCGACATCGATCACTTCAAGTCGGTAAACGACCGCTTCGGTCATGCCACCGGCGACGACGCCATCCGCTGGATCGCAACCGCGTGTACCGAAGGGCAGCGCGCCTCGGACATTGTCGGGCGTCTGGGTGGCGAGGAGTTCGCGATCCTGCTGCCCGAAACCGGTGCGGAGGAAGCGGTTATGGTCGCGGAGCGTATCCGCAAGACCATTGCGGCGCGCATGCTGACCTTCCATAAAGTCAATTTCCGGATCACCGCCAGCTTCGGCGTTGCCTCCGCGACGCTGAGCATGTCCGGCGTGCCCGTCTTGATGCACGCCTCCGACACCGCGCTCTATGACGCGAAGAAGCAGGGCCGGGATCGCGTCGTCCTGTTTTCGCCGCCGGCCGAAGGCCTCAAGCTCGCCGCCGAATGATCGCCGGCTATTGCATCTGCACGAGCGTATGCATCGCGGCGATGTAGCCATAGGGCCCGAGTCCGCAGATGACGCCGGTCGCCGCCGACGAAATCTTCGAGTGCCGGTGATATTCGTCGCGGGCGTGGATGTTCGAGATGTGCACCTCGATCATCGGCCTGTCGAAGGCCTTGATCGCGTCGAGGATCGCGACCGACGTAAAGGAATAGCCGGCCGGGTTGATGATGATTCCGTCGGCGCTCTCGCGCGCCGACTGGATCAGATCGACCAGCACGCCCTCGTGGTTCGACTGATGGAACGAGAACGTTAGCGACAGCTTCGCCGCGCATTGCTCGCAGCTCTCCTTGATCTGCGCGAGCGTGGTGGTGCCATAGATGTGCGGCTCCCGCGTGCCCAGAAGGTTGAGGTTGGGTCCGTTCAGGATCATTAGCCGTTTCATGCGATCAGCCTTTCCTCTTGCCCGCTGCCAGTCCATGCTGGGTGAGGGAACGCTACTGCGCATCGGCGCACAACAACAAGGACACTCATGCCGCTCCTGGGCCGTGCTGCGGTTGCGATGTGGTGGGACATGGCGCCGGCGCTGCGGGCCGAATTCGAGGACTGGCACTCGCACGAGCACTTTCCGGAGCGAATGGGCATTCCCGGCTTCATGCGCGGCTCGCGCTTCGCGTCGGCGGCCGGTGGCGAGGGCTTCTTCGTCATGTACGAGCTCGACGCCTACGAGACGCTGACCTCGCCGCATTATCTGGCGCGTCTCAACAACCCGACCCCCTGGTCGGCGAAGATGATGCCGCACCACCGCAACATGGTGCGCAGCCAATGCCGGGTGCTGGAGAGTTTCGGCGGCGGTGTGGCGATGGCGATCATGACGGTCCGCCTGTCGCCGGCCGATGGGGAGGCTGAGGCGCTGCGCGCGCATCTTGCCGCGAGCTTGTCGGCGCTGCCGCTTCAGCCGGGACTGACCGGCGGCCATCTGCTGCAGACGCAAACGCCTGCGGCGGCGATGACCAAAGAGCAGCAGATCCGCGGCGGTGACGCGGAGGCCGACTGGATCATGCTGCTGACGGGTTATGATGCGGCGGCCGTCGCCGAAGCCGTTGCAAAGGCGCTGGCTGCTCTGCCGGTTGCCGCCCTGCGGTCGAGGCCGGTCGTTGCGCCGTATCGCCTGTCCTACACATTGGCGAAGACCGATCTCGGGCGAGGCTGATCGTCCGGCTCTAAAACAAAGAAGCCCGGCAAAGCCGGGCTTCTGTCGTTTGGTCGCGTGCTGCGATCAGTAAGCGGCGCCGAAGCTTCCGAGATTGAAGCGATAGTTCAAGCCGACCTTGATGGTGTGCTCGTCATTGGTGAAACGGCCGGCGACCAGCGTGGCCGGCGGAATGATGCCGACGAAGTTGACGTTGCCGAAGTTGTAATACTGGTACTCGACCTTCGCCGACCAGTTCGGGGCGAACATGTATTCGAGACCGCCGCCGATGGTGTAGCCGTCGCTGCCGACCTGGCCGAAGCCGAAGGTGTTGCGCGTATCGGCCCAGGCGTAGCCGCCCTTCACATAGAGCAGGCCCGGACCCCAGGTCCAGCCGAGACGGCCGGTCACCGAGCCGAGGCCGCGGTTGATCGTGCCGCTGCCAGTGAGGACGCTGTAGTTGGCCTCGAGGCCGGCCACCCAGCTCGGCGCGAACTGATAGTCGAAGCCGACCTGGCCGCCGCCCATGAACTGCGCGTCGTTGTTGCCGCCGAAGAACGGGTTGTTGTTGTCGCTGAAGGCCGCGCCGAGATGGCCGCCGATGTAGAAGCCCGTCCAGTTGTAGATCGGTGCCGGCGGCGGAGGCGGCGCTTTGGTGTAAGCGCGCGGACGCAGGTCGGCAGCCGATGCGGCGGTGGTGATCAGCAACAGCGCTGATGTGGTCAGAAGCAGCTTTCTCATGGTGACTCTCCCCATCAAGATGACCCCCACAAAACGCTCCAAAGGTAAAAAGGTCCGTGCACATCGGCACGCATCGCATCATTGAGTTCGAGTGATGTATTTGGGCCACGTTTTCAGCGGTTTACGTGCACTTGTGCACGGTGCTGGACGTTGGATGCGTGCACGAGTGAACACGCGCGCGGTTTCCCGCCGCCGTTGCATGGTCTCAGGCGCGCGGTCTGCGCCGCGCGGCGGTGGAACCTGTGATGACGAACGGGCAGTCGAGTTTCGTTCGCGCCTGCAGTTCCTTGCGCAGCGATTTAAGTTCGGAAATGCGCTCGTCGATCATCGCAATCTTCTCGTGCAGCACGCGCCGGGCGTCCTGCGCTGTACTGGGCTTGCGCAACAAATCGGTCAGCCCGCCACCGATCTCGGCAAGAGAAAATCCCAGCGCTTGTGCCGTGCGGACGTAGAGGAGTTGCTGCAGCATATCATCGGGAAATTCGCGATATCCGTTGCCGGTTCGCTGCGACGAAATCAGGCCCTGCCGCTCGTAAAAGCGCACGGTGTCGCGGCTCACGCCCGCCTTGCGTGCCAACGTTCCGATCCGCATCGCGCTTTTCCTTGACCTTGGACTTAAGTCCATAGTTTAGCGGTGGTGCTCCTGACATCCAAGGAGTGCCCGATGCTTTCCGCCGACCAGAACCGCGCGGTCGTTCGCGCCAGCGCGATCTACGATCTTATCGCGACCATAGGCTTTGCCACGCCGTGGACGGCCCAGCCGACACTCGACCTGATCTTCTCCATCAGCCGCTCGTTCGGTCTTCCGGCCAACGTCGTGCCGTTCGATCCGCTGCACATGCTGTTCGTGAACCTCATGGGCTCGGTGGTCGTGGTCTGGTCGCTGGTGCGCATGACGAATCCCACACAAACGCTCGGCCGGTTCGATGCGCTGGCGCGCGCCCTGTTCACGGTGTGGCAGCTTTGGGCAGTGATGCGCGGCGGGCCGCTCGTGATCCTCGCCTTCACGGCGCTGGAGATCGGATTCGGGATCGCGCAACTCTTGCCGGTGCGGCCGGAGCAGGTGGCTGGCACGGCACAGCGTAGCTTGGCGGGCTAGCGGCTCGCACTTTCCCCCAAACAAAAACCCCGCCATTTGCGGCGGGGTCCAGTCTGGGAGGAACTGAGCAGACGGAGACTTACGCAGGAATGCGGATGTCGTCCTCGTGCGGCTCGCGCAGCACGTAGCCGCGGCCCCACACGGTCTCGATGAAGTTCCGGCCTTCCGACGCGTTGGCGAGCTTCTTGCGCAGCTTGCAGATGAACACGTCGATGATCTTGAGTTCGGGCTCGTCCATGCCGCCGTAGAGATGATTGAGGAACATCTCCTTGGTGAGGGTGGTGCCCTTGCGGAGCGAGAGCAGCTCCAGCATCTGGTATTCCTTGCCCGTCAGGTGAACGCGCTGACCGCCGACTTCCACCGTCTTGGTGTCGAGGTTGACCACGAGGTCGCCGGTCTGGATGACCGACTGGGCGTGACCCTTGGAGCGGCGCACGATCGCGTGGATGCGGGCCACCAGCTCATCCTTGTGGAAGGGCTTGGTCATGTAGTCGTCGGCGCCGACGCCGAGACCCTTGACCTTATCCTCGATGCCGGCGAGGCCGGAGAGGATCAAAATCGGTGTCTTGATCTTCGACACGCGCAATTGCTTGAGCACGTCGTATCCGGACATGTCCGGAAGATTCAGATCGAGAAGGATGATGTCGTAATCGTAGAGTTTGCCGAGATCGACACCCTCTTCGCCGAGATCCGTCGTGTAGACGTTAAAGCTCTCGGATTTGAGCATCAGCTCAATCGACTGCGCGACGGCGCTGTCGTCTTCAATCAGCAATACGCGCATGCCAGTTCCCCCATCATCGCCGCTCCGGGCGTCAGGTCGGCCGCGACTTGCGGCACTGGAAAACGCCTTTGAACAACTGATTCGGATCCTGACGACACATGGTTAACAAAATCTGATTCGTATGCGCAAGTTCTGTCGGTGCAATTTTTGTCGAATCGTCCTAAGATATTGCGGCGAAGCAGTTTTTGGTCTCCGTGGAAGTTCAAGTCCTACTTTAAGAGCCGGGCCTAACCGACTCTCGCGACTCGCACCTTCGTCCTGTAGTGAAAGCGCGCAGTCATTCAAAGACAGTGTGACGTAATGATTAACGATGCGGGTAAACACGAAGTTAAGGCGTCGGCGCTGCGAAGCGAAAACTTAAGGTTTCAGCGATGAAAGAGCCCCGATGAAAGCGCTGGCCGAGCAGATCGGCGACATCGACGGCGTCAATATTTATGGCCGGGTCGTCGGCGTTCGCGGCTTGATGGTCGAGATCGCGGGTCCCGTGCACGCGATGTCGGTCGGCGCGCGAATTGTCATCGAGACCGGCGGCAATCGCTTCATCCCGTGCGAGGTAATCGGATTTACCGGCGACAACGCAGTGGTGATGCCGTTCGCGGGCCTCGAAGGTGTCCGGCGCGGATGCCGCGCGGTGATCGCGAACGCCGCGGGCCTGGTGCGTCCGTCAGCGTCGTGGCTCGGCCGCGTCATCAACGCGATGGGGGAACCGATCGACGGCAAGGGGCCGCTGGTCCAGGGGCCGTCGCCGATGCCATTTCGTGCGCCGCCGCCGCCCGCGCATTCACGCAAGCGTGTCGGCGCCCCGCTCGATCTCGGCGTGCGCGCGCTGAATACGTTCCTCACCTGCTGCCGCGGCCAGCGCATGGGCATCTTCGCCGGCTCCGGCGTCGGCAAGTCCGTGCTGCTGTCGATGCTGGCGCGCAACGTCGATGCCGACGTCTCGGTCATCGGCCTCGTCGGCGAACGCGGCCGTGAAGTGCAGGAATTTCTGCAGGACGACCTCGGCGAGGAGGGCCTCGCGCGCTCGGTGGTTGTCGTTGCGACATCGGACGAACCGGCGTTGATGCGGCGGCAGGCGGGTTATCTCACGCTCGCCATTGCCGAATACTTCCGCGACGAAGATCAGGACGTGCTGGTGCTGATGGACTCGGTGACGCGCTTTGCCATGGCGCAGCGCGAGATCGGTCTCTCCGCCGGCGAACCGCCGACGGCGAAGGGCTACACGCCGACCGTCTTCACCGAACTGCCGAAGCTGCTCGAGCGCGCCGGTCCCGGCACCGGGCATGGCACGGTCACCGGCATCTTCACGGTGCTGGTCGACGGCGACGATCACAACGAGCCGATCGCCGACGCGGTGCGCGGCATCCTCGACGGACATATCGTGATGGAGCGCTCGATCGCCGAGCGCGGACGTTACCCGGCCATTAACGTGCTGAAGTCGGTGTCACGCACCATGCCGCGCTCGGCCGATCCGCAGTTCCTTCCGACCATCACCCGGGCCCGCAAGGTGATGGCGACCTATGCCGACATGGAGGAACTCATTCGCCTTGGCGCCTACCGGCAGGGGTCGAGCGAGGAGGTGGACGAGTCGATCCGGCTGCACGAACCGCTGGAAGATTTCCTGCGCCAGGGCAAGGGCGAGGCCACCGGCCTGACCACCGGTTACCAGCAACTCGCGCAAATATTGGGGAATTTGGAAACGGAACGCTAACTTTGTCAGGCCATCATCACCCCCGCTGTATTGAAAAGCCGGAGGGACCCCTTGTCAGGGGCCGGCTCTGTCCCGCGTGCATATCGGGACTTCTGGGGAGTATGAGTCGATGAAGTCACGTGAAACCCTCATCCGCCTGAAGAAATTTCAGGTCGACGAGAAGCGCCGGCGGGTCGCCCAGATCGAGGGCATGATCGCCGACTTCCAGCGGATGTCGACCGATCTGGACCGCGAGATCCAGACCGAGCAGGACCGCGCCGGCATCCAGGATCCGTCGCATTTCGCCTATCCGACCTACGCCAAGGCCGCGATCCAGCGCCGGGAAAACCTGATGCGCTCGGCCGACGAGCTGCGCGGTCAGCTCGAGGAAGCGAAAGCCGCCCTCGGCGAGGCCTTCGAGGAACTGAAGAAAGTCGAGCTGCTCGACGAGCGGGATCAGGCGCGCGAGCGCGCCGAGATGAACGCCCGCGAGCAGGCCGAGATGGACAACATCGGCCTGATGCGCGCCCGCCTCGGCGGCGCGGTGGCCTGATCGCCGGTTCGCGTTTCGCTGGACGGCACGCCGCTCCGGGTGACATCACGACACAAGTACATACCCGGGCACCTTTGCCCGGGTTTTCTTTTGGGATTTTGCCTGTCCTGACGGCGTCCTGGCTGGACCGCTCCCGTGCAAGATGTGTTACGAAGCACCCGCGCCGGGGCATCTTTCGGGCGGGGTGGACAGGTTTCGCTGCCCGAAATGGCCGGCCCGCGATCTCGCGCTCGCGCGTACCTTGATCGCAAAATCGGCACCCGGTTTTGCGGACTGAGCCTTGACCAGGCCTGATTGAATTGGCCGGATATTGTTGGCGGGATGTACTTGGAATGGCTGATGGTTTGGGTCGTGGAGGATCGATGCTGACGCCGGCTGAATTGGTCTGGCTGATCGCTGCGGTCGCGAAGGGCGATGAGGAGGCCTTCAAGCGCCTCTACGACGCGACGCGCGCGAAACTGTTCGGCGTCGTCCTCCGTATATTGCGACGTCAGGACCTCACGGAAGAGGTCATTCAGGAGGCCTACGTCAAGATTTGGAATAGCGCCGGGCAATTCAACCCTGGGCTCGCTTCGCCGATTACGTGGATGGTTTCGATCGCTCGAAATCGCGCCATCGATGTCGTCCGGAAGCGCAGCGAGGTGTCGATTGAGGAAGAGCCCGCGGCCATGGAAGTGGCGTCGGAGAATCTCGATCCGCTGGCGCGGCGCGAGATGACCGAGGAGCTGAAACGGATTTTGGAATGCGTGGGCCGGCTGGAGCCGGAGCGGCAGAAGCTGGTGCTGCTCGCGTATTACAATGGTTGGAGCCGTGAACAGCTCGCGGCGAAGTTCGACACGCCGGTGAATACTGTGAAGACCTGGCTGAGGCGCAGTATGATTGAAATCCGCGAGTGTCTTGGATTGGCATGATGGCCTATAGCGAAGACCATATCGCGCTCGCCGCGGAATACGTACTCGGCACCCTCGATGCCGACGAGCGGACGCAGGTCGAGACCATGATGTCGATCGACTCTGGCTTTCGCGCCGTGGTCGAGGCGTGGGAGATCAAGCTCGGCGGCCTCAACCAGATGGTCGATCCGATCGAGCCGCCGGCCGAGCTGTGGGATCGCATCAAGCTTGCCGCCGGCCTGTCGCAGCCGCAACTGCCGCTGAACCTGCCGGAAGTGAACGCGCCCGAGATCGCGGCTGCGCCTGCTGCCGAGGCGGCAACCGCGCGCGCGAGCGCGACCGTCATCGATTTTTCGAACCGCCTGCGCCGCACCCGCAGCTTCGCGCAGCTCGCGACCGCGATGGCGGCCTCGCTCGCCGCACTCGTCGCCGTGCAGGCCTATCGTCCGGATTTGCTGCCGCAGCAGCTGCGTCCGAAGCCGGAAGTGAAGATCGTCGAGGTGGTGACGCCCGCGCCGCCGGCCGCCGCGCCCGCGCAGTTCGTCGCCGTGCTGCAGAAGGGTGCGGATTTCCCGGCCTTCATTCTCACCGTCGACACCGCGACGAAGAACTTCGTCGTGCGCAAGGTCGGCGCGCAGCCGGAAGCCGGCAAGAGCTATGAGCTGTGGATCGTCTCCGACAAGCTGAATGCGCCGCGTTCGCTCGGCGTCATCGGCGACGACGAATTCACCAAGCGCGCGGTGCTGTCGTCGTACGACGAGGACACGATCAACCAGGCGACCTACGCCGTGACCGTCGAGCCCGAAGGCGGCTCGCCGACCGGCCGCGCCACCGGCCCGATCGTGTTCACCGGCAAGCTGATCGAGTCCGTGCCGCCGGCGAAGTAAGTTCGGCGCATCAATNNCAATTCATCGAACCAAAACGGCGGGCTGAAAAGCCCGCCGTTTTGGTTTGGTCGATCGAGCGCCCAAGGGCGCGCTAAGCGAACACTACCGTTCCGGTTTCGGCTTCCACCCAACTGCCAGTTTCTCCGCTTCGGCAATCTGTGCCGGGGTCATCTTCGGCGCGATGCGATTTCGATTGCCGATCGCATCCTTGTCGCCTCCCGCGGCTGCCACACTGAGCCACGTGTAGGCTTGAACATTGTCTTGCGGCACGCCCAGTCCCGTCGCGTAGCTCAGCGCAAGATAGACTTGCCCTCCAAGATGACCTTGGTCGGCAGCGCGGCGAAACCACTTCGCAGCCTCGGCCTGGTTCTTTTTCACCGCGACACCGGCAAAATGAAGGGTTCCGACGTTGAACTGCGCACGCGCGTTGCCGCGCTCGGCGGAGAGGTGATACCACTTCAACGCTTCAGCTTTGTTCCGAGGCACCCCTTTGCCGTCATCGTACAAGGCCCCCAGGTTGAACTGGGCGAAGGTATTGCCTTGATCGGCTGCGAGGCGCCACCACTTCGCAGCCTCGGCGTAATTTTGCGGCACACCATGGCCGCCGTCGTACATGAACCCGAGCGCGTACTGCGCCTCGGCGTTGCCTTGGTCGGCGAGCGGACGCCAGAGCTGAAGCGCGGTTGCGTAGTCTTTTCTCTCATGCGCCGCCTTCGCATCCTCGAGCGGCCCTGCAACAGCGCCTACCGCCATCGACAGCGGCGAAGCAAGCGCGAGAAGGAGCGTGAGAATTCTGACGATCGGCATGGGCAACCTCAATCGGTGGCGCGATCAGGCAGCGTACGCGCCGCCGTCGCTACGATGCTGGTTGTTTGTCGCGGGCCGCCCGCAAAACGTTCACCGCCGCCGGGCATAAACCAGCGGCCATTGTGCCTCCCGACCAGGCGGCTTGCGGATCACCGGCAAACTCATCGAGTCGGTGCCGCAGGCGATGTGAGGCGGCGCTGTCCTGGCCCAGATCGAGCCGGCAATCCAGCCGCTCAATCTTCTAGCCAGGAAGAACGCCAGTCGATTGCCCGGAAACAACGTTCTTGTTGATCAGGGCGTCCTCGATCGGAAGCTTGATCTTCGTAGCTTCTTGAGCAGGAAGGCACGTTGTAGCCCATTCGGCACAGAGCGCCTGCCAGAGTGTGTCTCCGCCGAGAAGCAATTTGGTGGCCGCAAACCTCACCCACTCATGATGATCGTCGAGGATCATCGCTTGGGTGCACGCGTCGGCAACGTCAGCGTAAGGTCGGCCAGTTCGAGCTGCTATAGCCTGCCAGCCCTTCTTCGCGATTGAGGTGAATACCTCGATTTCCGGCGCACTGTTTCCCGGCAAATTCACGCAGCCCGGAGCGGGTTCAACGTCGGCATCGAGAAAAACGACCGTCGATCTCGGCCACCTTTTCTGTGACGCCATCATGCCGAGCGATCTTCCGACCGACGAAGCGCCGTAGGACGTGATCTGACACCGCTGTACGAGCTGGGGTGCATGTGCAGTGAGAATTTCCTGCAACAGAATCCCCGCGCGACCGTCTTCGACGTAAAGATCGCATTCGAAGTGAGGCTGATCGTCCATCTTCGACATCGCGAAATCGGGGCTGACGCCATAGACGATTTCGCGGGAGCCATCGGCTCGCTTAAGAATATGGGCGCGCGCTTCCAGCGGAAGCTCATCAAGGACGTATGGCGAGTGCGTCGTTAGGATGATCTGTAGTTCGCGTTCGCGACAACGCTCTGCCAAATCCCTGATGAGCCGGCGCTGCGAACGTGGATGCAGCGATGTTTCGATTTCGTCGATCAGGATCAGGCCGTATTTGGGGAGATCCGCCTGCAAGAACTCAGCAACGGTAGTTTCGCCAGCGCCGGAATGGAACCCGGAATAACGCATGCTGTTCTCGCTCAAGACCGACACCGAGCGTTCGGGGTCCGCGTCAGTAGAAGCCATTTTTGCAAGGTCATACTGACGCCCCATGATCTGGTTGAAGCGGGCAAGTCGGTATTGGTCGAACGCCTCTGCGGCTGTTTCCTTGAACTGAGGTTTCGCGATGCGGGCATATCCACGACGAGCCCCGACCGGCACGATACGGCTCAGGTCGATGTATTCGATCGCTCGTTCCCGGCGCTCAGGATTCCCCCTCCATCGTCCGCCGGGTTTCCGCACACTGTGCTGGTACGTCTTATCTCCCTCACGAAGTGCGTAGGAGATCGTCGCATTGTTGATCTGCTCCCAAGCGGTGTCTGGGAAAAAATCCGAAGCGTATTCGGCCTTGGTGGCGTACCTAGAGCGAACCTGCTGTTCCTCGGTTTTGTAAACGGCGGCCGCCGACTGAAGAATGGTGCTCTTGCCCGCACCATTCTCGCCAACCACGGCCATGATCGGGAAGCCCAAGTTGAAGCGCTGGTTGTCCCAGCCACGCAAGCCGTCGATCGAAATCCAATCCAATCGACGGGGCCAGCCTGAATTGGTCAGCCATTTGGCCTTCAGGCGCTTCATTTCGTTGCTGATCGGCATTTCCGGCCTCCGTAATGCTGGCTGCGTCGCCATCAACGGCTCGCACGGCCATTTGTGCCGGTATTATTCGCTATTTTGGCCAAGCACAACAAAGTTTTCGTCGATTCTAGCGCCTTATTTCGCGAATTGCGCCGCATCAACCGATCCTTGGTTGCCGATCCGGCCCGGCATCGCCGACCGCGATGGGGCACTACCTGCGTGTTCGGCGGGTTGACAATTCCTCGAAATAAGATTATATTCCTATTTATCTCGTCCCACTTC
>LWDM01000024.1:15972-16105 GCA_002083525.1 Proteobacteria bacterium SG_bin9
ACGATACGCGGGGCGGGATGCGGTGGACGCGTGCAGCGTTCGATCGCCGTGATGTGCGGGCTTGCTCGCGCGTGAAGCGGCGATGACGACCACGCTGCGTGCGGACGGCCCAAGGTGCATGGTCCTGGCGCGG
>LWDM01000024.1:16134-16498 GCA_002083525.1 Proteobacteria bacterium SG_bin9
CAATGGACACCGGGGGTCATGCACAGCAAGCCGGAAGCCCACTGCGTGCGGAACGCCGGATGTCTCCGGCGTGACCGTGGTGACTAACTCGTGTGCTTGTTTTCCTGCGCACGAGGCTGCGGACGCGCCTAAGCGTCCGGCGTTCCGCGCGCCCTCATTGTGGGGCGGGAGCGTGTTGAAGAACTCCGGCGCCCCCGCGCCGTTAACAACAGGGGTGATCATGCACATCCACACTTCGTCATTCCGGGGCGCGAGCAACGCGAGCGAGCCCGGAATCCATACGCCGCAGCAGGAGTGAGACGAAAACCGGAAATGGCTCTGCAACGAAGCCAGCAAATCCCAATGCGCACAGGGGATATGGATT
>LWDM01000025.1 GCA_002083525.1 Proteobacteria bacterium SG_bin9
CTTCGCCGATCTTGTGGCTCTTGCCGGTGTAATAAAGGATGCGCTCGGTGGTCGTCGTCTTGCCGGCGTCGATGTGCGCCATGATACCGAAGTTGCGGTAGTTTTCGATGGCATGTTGGCGAGGCATGGGGTTCTTCCTTTATGTCCGTACGTGTCGCCGTTACCAGCGATAGTGCGAGAACGCGCGATTGGCTTCCGCCATCTTGTGCACGTCTTCACGCTTCTTGACGGCGTTCCCCCGGTTATTCGACGCATCCAGCAGCTCCGCCGAGAGCCGCTCCGTCATGGTCTTTTCGTTACGCGCGCGAGCCGCGGTGATGATCCAGCGAATGCCGAGCGCCTGACGGCGAACGGAGCGGACTTCGACCGGCACCTGATAGGTGGCGCCGCCGACGCGGCGCGAACGCACTTCGATCGTCGGCATCACGTTGTCGAGCGCCTGCTCGAACACGGTCAGCGGGCTCTGCTTGGTCTTGCTCTCGATCAGACCGAGTGCGCCGTAGACGATGCTTTCCGCAGCCGACTTCTTGCCGTGGTACATGACCGCGTTCATGAACTTGGTCACGACGATGTTGCCGAACTTCGGATCCGGATTGACTTCGCGCTTTTCAGCAGCGTGGCGACGAGACATGGATGGCGCTCCTGCTTACTTCGGACGCTTCGCGCCGTACTTCGAACGGCGCTGCTTGCGGTTCTTGACGCCCTGCGTATCGAGGACGCCGCGGAGGATGTGATAGCGAACGCCGGGCAAGTCCTTGACGCGGCCGCCGCGGATCATCACCACCGAGTGCTCCTGAAGGTTGTGGCCTTCACCCGGGATGTAGCCGATCACTTCGAAGCCGTTGGTCAGGCGCACCTTGGCGACCTTACGAAGCGCCGAGTTCGGCTTCTTCGGCGTCGTCGTGTAGACGCGCGTGCAAACGCCACGCTTCTGCGGCGACTGCTGCAGCGCGGGCACCTTCTTACGGGCCTTCTGCACCGTCCGCGGATTTGCGATCAGCTGGTTGATCGTCGGCATCGTTCACCCTGTTCACCCGAGACCAAAATGGCCTCGTAAATTCTTGTCCGGAGCAACCGGCCCCACCGGTCCGTTTCGCGCAGTTTGAAATGCGCAAAACGAAATCGCGCCAACCTCTCGTCTCCGAGGGGAAAGCGCTTCGACGCTACAGAGGACCGCGAAGTCAAACCTTCGAGGTCATGCATCCGAGACCGGACTGGATCGAACACTCCAGCAACCGGCCAACGTATCTGGCATTGCGTAGCTTTGGTCGACAGCGTCTGAGCGACATACGTCGAGGTTGGTGCCCGGCCGGTCCCAAGGTTGAACTTAGGGCCTTTCAGGTGTTCCGTTCCGACGTGAACGAAGCTCACCGCCTGTCGTGAGTGGGCGGGTTCTATAGGCGGTATGCGTTCAAGTCAAGGCGAAAGCTGACGAAAGAAGCGACAGCGACTCAAGCACTTCTCGGATTCCGGCGAGCGCCTAAACGCGAGTTTTCCGGGGCGACGTCTTGCTCCCGATTCCCGGCCCGAAACGAACAAAAATTGCCGGTCGGCCGGTCGAGATGGCGGGCAATTCCACAACACTGGGTTGCAACCGGAGCGCTACGAGACTAGAAATTTTATGAATATACATTATAATTCAATAGCTTAGAGTATGAGCTATTGAGGCGCGGCCAGCCTGGGGGATTTCCGGCCCGGCTGGAGCCAGGACAGCCCCCTCACCCGGTCGCGCAGATGGCGCAGCCGCTCGCGTCCGATCTGCCGGCTGGCCTCCATGGCGAAACTGGCGGACCACTGCGGGCTGACGTCGACCAGCATATCGACCATCGTCCGGCGGCCGGTCCAGAGGTTGCCCATGAAGCCGCCTTCCGCCGAGCAGGAATCGATCGCCGTGATTCCGCCGTTCGCGAACAATTCCTCAGTCACCTTGTCGATCAGCAGCGTACCCGGCGAGAACTTCGCGAACTCCGCATCGAAGGCGGTTTTCCAGGTGTAGGCCGTCGTGCCGCAATAGAGCAGCACCTGCGCCGCGATCGCGCGGCCGTCGAGGCGCAGCATAGCGACCGAGGCATTCCCCTGCACCGCAAGGCCGGCGAACATGTCGCGCACAAAGCGCGCATCGCGCGCGTTGCACAGGAGCGCAGTGCCTTCCGCACCCTTCCAGCTTTGCATTTCGAGCGCGAGAAATGTCTCAAAGTCCTGCACCGCAAGCTTCGCATCGCGGGCATTGACGATATCGACCGCGCCAAGCGCCGCGAGCCTGTTCCAGTCTTGCCGCAGCTTCTTGCGTGTCGAGCCGGATTTCTTCACCCCGGTCTCGGGCGACGCCACCGGGCGTAAACTTTCACTGAGCCGCAGCACGCGATGACCGCCATCGGCAATCACCTGTTGCATTGCCTTGTAAGACGGCGCCTCGCCATCGAGTTGCTTCAGGCTGACAACATTAGGAAGCTGGCGATTGGTGCGGATCGCGGTGAAAAACGCCGCCATCACTTCATTCGAGTAGGCCGGGTCGATCACCGGGCTCGAGAGAAAAGCGTATTCGAACGGCAGCGCTTCGAGGAATGACGGCCACAGCGGAAAGATCTGGCGCTCCTGCAGCGCCCAAAGGCCGATCAGCTTTTGCGAGTCGATGCCCGTATCCCACGCGCAGAGCACATGGATGACGGCGAACATGGTGTTTTGAGCGGCTCGCAGCGCGGCCGGGCTCATGAATACGTTCGGTGACGCGCGCACGACAAGGTCATCCCACATTTGTGTGAGATCGGAACGCGGTGAACAAACCGTTACCGTGATCATCGACGATACGTACCTGCGACAGTGTGACGGGCGGCATCTTGGCGCAGCCGCATTGCGGTTCCGTTAAGCCGCGCAACTACACATGACGGATAACCCGAGCCCATCCGGCAGCGATGTACCGGGACTCGCTTGCAGGACCGGATCGCTGTGGGATCGCAGCAGCATCCGATTAACCCTTATCTTTCAATGTTTATTCGTGCGTCTGCGGCAAATGATATCGGTTCCTGACGGAGACGATCCATGCTTTCAACCGATGTCGCGATTGTGGGCGGTGGCCTCGCCGGCTCAACTGCGGCGGCCATGCTCGGCCGCGCGGGCATTCGCGTTGTCCTGATCGATCCGAACGAGATTTATCCGCCAGACTTCCGCTGCGAGAAGCTCGACAGTTCGCAAGTGGCGGTGCTGCGCAAGACCGGTCTCGCCGACGACATTCTTCCCGCGACAACCCATGACGGATCGTTCTGGATCGCACGCTTCGGCCGATTGATCGACAAACGGCCCGGCGATCAGAACGGCGTAATGTACGACACGCTCGTCAACACCGTGCGCAAGGCGATCCCGGCCAGCGTCACGCAGCTCCGCGCCAAGGCGACCGAGCTTTCGACGAGCCGCGAGCGGCAGCACATCACCCTGTCGAACGGCGACAGCGTGTCGGCGCGCCTCATCATTCTTGCGAACGGTCTCAACATCGGCCTGCGCCATGCTCTCGGCATCGAGCGCAAGGTAATGAGCCCGAACCACTCGATCACCGTCGGCTTCGATCTCAAGCCGGTCGGACGCCCGAGCTTCGATTTCAGCTCGCTGACCTATTACGCCGAGCGCCCGTCGGACCGGATGGCCTATTTGACGCTGTTTCCGATCGGCAATGCGACGCGGGCCAACCTGTTCACCTACCGCAACGTTGACGATCCGATGCTGCGCGAGATCCGGCAGAACCCGGTCAAGGTGCTGCATGATCTGATGCCTGGCCTCGGCCGTATCACCGGCGCATTCGATGTCGAAGGGCCGGTCAAGGTTCGCCCGATCGACCTCTATGTCTCCGAAGGCCATCTGCAGCCCGGTATCGTGCTGGTCGGCGATGCGTTTGCGACCTCATGCCCGGCCGGCGGCACCGGCACGTCGAAGGTGTTCACCGACGTCGAGCGCTTGTGCAACGTCTACGTCCCGGAGTGGCTGAAGAGCAACGGCATGGGCGACGAAAAGATCGCCACCTTCTATCGCGATCCGGTGAAGCTCGCGTGCGACATGGCGTCGAGCGCGAAGGCCTACCAGCTCAAGTCGATCTCGATCGACAACGGCTTGATCTGGCATCTGCACCGCTGGGCCCGCTTCGTCGCTCGCGCGGCGACCGGGTTCGCGCGCAGCCTGCGTACGCCCTCACCTGCACGTCCCATCGACTCAGTGAAGCCGAGCGCCTGAGAAAATTCCGCGCTCCGGCTTCATACGACCCAGCTTTGAAAGGAGTGGAGCGGACGGCAGGAATCGAACCTGCACCTTCGATCGGGAAGATCAATGCTCGACCTTCGAGCTGCATCCGCGCCCAAATAATCTAGCATTTTCGGCAAAAGCAGCACTTCACAACGAAGTGCGCGGTTTATGTAACGTTAACGACCCAGCATAAATCTACCCACCGGATCGGTGGTTTACCGGATTATTCGTCGTCCTCATCGTCATCGTCGTCATCATCTTCATCGTCGTAATGCGACTTGTGAAGCTGGTCGTGCCACAGCTGGGCATAGACGCCGTCTTTTTCGAGCAGGTCGAGATGCGAACCGCGCTCGATCGCCTTGCCGCCGCTAATGACGATGATCTCGTCCATCTCGACCACCGAGGTCAGCCGGTGGGTCGAGAAGATCATTGTGCGCCCCTTGGCGAGCTCGAGCAGCGTCCGGTTGATCGCCGCTTCCGTCGTTTGATCGAGTGCTGACGTCGCTTCATCGAGCAGCAGCACGGCCGGATCGCGGACGATCGCTCGCGCAATGGCAATGCGCTGGCGCTGCCCCCCGGACAGCGTGTCGCCACGCTCGCCGACGACCGAGTCGTAGCCGTCCGGCAGACTCATGATGAAGTTATGGATCTCCGCCTTCTTCGCGGCTTCCTCGACCTCCGCGTCGGTCGCGTTCTCCTTGCCCAGGCGAATGTTCTCGCGCAACGACATGTTGAACAGCATGTTCTCCTGGAACACCACCGCCATGCTGCGGCGGAGCGAATCCCGGGTGACGCGGCGCACGTCCACGCCATCGATGGCGACACGACCTTCCGTCGGTGTGTACAGACGCAAGATGAGGTTGAGCAACGTGCTCTTGCCCGATCCGCTTGGGCCGACGATGGCGATGCTCTTTCCGACATCGAGCTTGAGCGAGAGATTATCGAGCACCTGCTGTTCGCTGCCCTCGTATCTGAAACTAACGCGCTCGAACGAAATATCGTTGGTGATGCGCGGCAGTTCCGGCGCGCCGAGCCGATCCTGCGGATGGGCCGGCTCGTCCAGCAGCTCTTCCATATGGCGGATCGCGGCCGCCGACTGAATCGCCACCGGGATAAAGTGCATCAGATGCGCGATATTGTAGGAGATTTCCCAGAATGCGCTCTCGAACGTCACGAAGGTGCCGATCGAAATTTGCCCCTTGGTTGCGAGGTAGGCGCCGATCGCCAGCACGATGAGGTGCAGCAACAGCACCGACACGGTGACCGAGCGCTCGACCATGGTCGAGAGGAACGTCGCGCTCGCCATCGACTCGCGGGTCCTGTCGTTACGGAATTTGAACCAGCCGAGCGCGCGGTGATGCAGCGTGAACGCCTTCACCACCATCTGGGCCGCGATGTTCTCCTGCACCACGCCGAGAATGGCGGACTCGTTGACCTTCTGATCATAGTTCGCCTGCACCGCCTTCGGCGTGAGAATACGCGGGCCGATCAGCGTGATCGGGAAGATCAGCAGCGCGACGGTGGCCAGCTGCCAGTTCAGGTAGATCATCAGGCCGATGCCGGCGATCAGTTCGAAGAACGGCAGCAGCGCGCCGTTGGCTACATGCTTTACCGAGCTTTCGAAGCCCGCCATATCGACGGAAAAGCGCGAGAGAATCTCGCCGCGTTTGGTGCGCTGGAAGAACGCCGCCGGCAGACTCTGCACGTGCTCGAACATCTTGGCGCGGACGTCGCCGATCACCGACGATGCGAGCTTCGCATCCCAGCGTTCGTACCAGATCGCGATGATCGAGGTGATCACCCCGGCGACCGCGAGCACTGAGAGGATGGTGTACAGCGCTTGGAAGTCTTCCTCGCCGAGCGCGTCGTCGATCAGGAATTTCAAGCTGAGCGGCATGATGACGTTGAACAACGTCTCGATCAGCAAACCGAACAGGACGAAGCCCATCCATTTGCGATAGTTGAGCATGTACGGCCAAGTGAACCGCCAGATCGTCGCAAATGCGCCGGCGGCCTCGCTCGCCGTATAGGCGACGAGATCCTCGTCATCGTCGTCATCGTCGAGATCGGGTGGCGGCGCAGCAGCCGCCTTGTCATCGGCGGCTGCGGCAAGTCGCCGCGCCTCCTCGTCGGACATGGGGACTTGCCCCTCCGCAGTCGGTCCGCTCTCAGGAGATTGAGGTGGCTTCGACGCCATGAAAACTATCGCCCCGTCCGGCCGTTGCAGCCGTAATGAACAGCAGTGTGAAGAGCCGCTGCCGACCGGACAAGCGATTAATCGTCGGCGTCGATCTTGTCAAAGAACGAGTAGCGAAGACTGTCGGCGTCGGCAAACCAGTGGCCCGGTCCCTTGTTTGCCTTCAGCGTCGCGGCCCAGACCTCGTCGGTCTTGTCCTTGCGGTTCATCGACAGATCGAAGCCGTTGTTGAAGAACAGCTCCGACCATTCCCACCAGGTGCCGAGCTTCTTCACGCCGCGCAGCAGATCGTATCGGTCGATCAGCGCCGGCGCCATGTCACTGGTCACCGATCCGAAGATGAGGCCCGTCTTGATGACGCGGTTGAGCTCCTCGATCGCGCGCGTCACCTGCTTGTCAGAAACGTGACACAGGCTCGTCTCATAGACGAAGTCGAACTGCTCGTCCTTGAACGGCATGTCGGTGATCGAACCGTAGAGATTGTACTTGCGCAACTCTTTCGGCGTCTTGGCATGGATCGCGCGGTTGTTCTCGATACCCCAGGCATCGATGCCGCGTTCGCGCAATGCACCGACCACCTCGCCGGACGCGGATCCTGCGATCAGAATCTTGTAACCCTTGGCGCGGCCCCAGACGATCTTGATCAGATCGCGCAGGTAATCCGGATTGGTGAACTGCGCCCACACATCACGATAAGGACCGACGCCGCGATAATTCTCGAAGTAGTCCTTGTCGATTTTGGTCGACGGCGTGCCGTTGCCCTCGCCGCGCGCGTAACGCAGCTTCATCATCTCGGTGACGATGATGTCGGTCGCCGCGTCGGACGAGTCGAGCAGACCATTCAGCGTCGAATCGAACAGATAGTCGCCGACCACGACAAGGCCCGGGTGCTCTTCCGGCTCGGGGCGATGGTTGGTCATCACGTCGCGCGCCGGCAAGCCGCCTGGCAGCGCGTTCACTGATGACAGCCAGCGGTGAATCTTGCCCTCGACGAAATGTTCGCGGGCGTTGCCGATTTCGGCCGGCAGCGTCTTCATCGCAATGTCGAACAACTGCTGGTCGGTCATGTTGACGAAGGCGAGCGCATCCGAGCCCGACACCAGCCAGTTCAGCACGCCGTGGCGGCCGACATCGTGGCGTGCGCCTTCGACGTAGACGCAGCAGCCGCCGAATGCTTCCGACATGAACCAGGCGCCCGGGATCTTCTCGCCCCAGAACGGTTCATCGAACAGGATCGAGATGCGCAGGTAGTGCGCCGGGCGATCGAAATAGGCGACATGCTTGGTCATTGACGAGCGCAGCTTCTCGTTGTCCCAGCGCATGGTCGAGAGCCAGCTGTGCGGCAGCGACACGACGACGAGGTCGAATTCCTTCGTCACCGGTCCCTTCCCGTTCATCATCGTCAGCTGGTAGCGATCCTTGTCGGTCTTGCCGACATTGAGGACGCGATGGTTGAGCTGGATGTCGGCATCGATCTCGCTGCGCAGGCAATCGATCAGCTGCTCGTTGCCGTTCTGGATCGAGTAGAGGCCGATATAGCCGTCGACATCCATCACGAAGTTCTTCAGCGCATTGAGACCGTTGGTGTTGTGCGGCTCGGTTGCGAGGTCGGAGCGTGCCATCGTCTTGAAGAAGCGCTTGGCGACCGGATCCTTGATCTCGCGATCCATCAACTCTTCCGCGTTGAGGAACGCCCACGGATGCTCGTTGTCGTGCGCGCCGACGCCCTCGTAGTACTGGGCCGGCGTCATCAGGGTGGTGCACTTCTTGCGGAAGGCTTCGATCGCGTCCGCGGTCTTCGCGCCGTACTTCTTGCGCATGCCCGCAACGTCGTTGAGCAGCACGCCGTCCAGCTGCACCTGCTCCGCATCGATCGGAATCGTCTGCAGGCCGAAATGCTGAATCAGTTCGCGCAGCGGATCGGGGCCGATCATCGAGTAGTCGTAGATTTCGGCGACGCCGGCTTCGTACATCGCGGGCGCGGTATCGAACTTCTTGGTGAGAACTTTGCCGCCAATACGGTCAGTCGCCTCGAAGATCGTCACACGGCAAAGGCCGTTGAGCTTCTTCTTCAAATACCAGGCCGACATCAGGCCGCCCGGACCACCACCAATGATTGCAAGATCAAGCATATGCCACCTACGCCCCGCACTCGCCCGGCTACCGTCGAGCGCACATAAGGAAAAGCGTTTTTCACCTGAAAGGAAGATGAACAAACCGGGGGTAGCGGCTGAAAATAGATACCGCAATGCCGAAAAAGCACATGTTTACGGGACCTTGTTCCGCGCAGCGAGACATGGGCTGTTCCGCCGGCGGAACGGCGCTGGTAGCGCTGCCAATCAGCTATCGGTCGCGGGGAAAATCCGGCCCGAAAGCAAGCCGACAAGTTCGGCCTGTCGCGTGGTCCCGGTTTTCAGCAGCGTCGCCTTCAGTTGCGAGCGGATGGTCTCGCGCGACAATCCCCAGGTTGCTGCGAGATTCTCGATCGTATCGCCGCTGACGATTCCGCGCGCCACGCGCGCCTCCGCCGGCGTCAGATCGAACAATCCCTGCAGCACATCGGCCGTCGGCACAGAGGCCCGGTCGACCGGCGTGACCACGAGCAGGGCCATCGCGTCGTTGAAGAAATCGCGCGCCTCGCGCCGGATCGGAACGATGTGAACGATCATCGGCAAATGCGCTTCAGTTGCGGTGACCGGAATGGACATCACGCGTCCGGCCATTCCCGGCGTCAAATCCGCAAGGGCAGCTTCCAGTAGCGTGTCCGCAGCCGGATCTGTCATTGTGATTCGCTGGGTGCGGTCCTGAAACACGGCAGGCATGAGGGCTTCGAGCAGGCCGTTCGCCGCAAAAATACGCCCTCGCCCGCGCAACACTCCGCCCGGCAGGTTCAGCGCCTGTAGAGCCTCAGCCTGCATGCGGGCACGTTCAAAACCAAGCCGGAACGACAACATCGAGGCGCGCGCGAGGTGAGGCCGCAGGCGATCGAGCGAGGCAACGACATCGCGAGGAACCGGGCCATCGCTGTGATGGCGCTGAAACGCGAAGCCGATCGTATCGCCGCTGGGATTTGGAATGATCGTTCCGGCCATGTAGCCGGCGCCATGCTTGCGAAAGAAGTTGGCGTACACCTCGTCTTTGGCGATCTCGTCTTCGGTCAGGATATCGCCGTCGTTGACGAAACCCGCATAATTGAGCGCCGCGACTTTGCGCAGCCGCGGATCACGCTCCGCCCATCCGTCTTTCATGAATCGCTCAATGACTGGCGCAATGTTCGGCGAACTGATTGCGCCGGAATAGCCGTCGCGGATCGTGAACAGGACGCCGCCTGTCCCCTTCATCGCCTTGCTTAGTTCAGTGAGGACTGCAGGCCACAACGACGGCACGAGCGCCGCCTCGTGAACGCGATCGATCAACGATTCAGTTAACGCGAAAGCCGACATGGCTCATTTCAAACGCGACAAGCACCTGCAATAACATCAAGCCAACCATCGTTCGCGAACGAACACAACACCCCCACACAAAGAAGCCGGCCTCGCGGCCGGCTTCTTCTGGTCTTGAGTGTTAACTTGTGATCACTCCGCCGGCGGCAGCGCCAGCGGCTCGGCTTCCGGAGCAGCCGGGGTAATCGCCGCCTGCTTCTCCCGCTCGTCGAGGATGAGCTTGTCGCGCTTGGTCGCGACTTCGCGAATCTTCGACATCGAGGCGCCGGTGCCGGCCGGAATGAGACGGCCGACAATGACGTTCTCCTTGAGACCCTCGAGCGGATCGACCTTGCCGTTGACGGCGGCTTCGGTGAGCACGCGGGTGGTTTCCTGGAACGACGCCGCCGAGAAGAACGAACGGGTCTGCAGGCTGGCCTTGGTGATGCCGAGCAGCACGGGCGTTCCGGTCGCGGGCTTCTTGCCCTCTTCCTTCGCCTTCGCGTTGGTCTGGTCGAACTCGATCTTGTCGATCTGTTCGCCCGAGATCATGTCGGTGTCGCCCTGGTCGGTGATCTCCACCTTCTGCAGCATCTGACGAACAATCACTTCGATGTGCTTGTCGTTGATGAGCACGCCCTGGAGCCGGTAGACCTCCTGGATTTCGTTGACCAGATAGGCAGCGAGCTCCTCGATGCCCTTGATCGCCAGAATGTCGTGTGGCGCCGGATTGCCCTCGACGATGAAATCGCCCTTTTCGACGATGTCGCCGTCCTGCAAGTGGATGTGCTTGCCCTTCGGGATCAGGTACTCGCGCGGCTCCTCGGTCTTGTCCACCGGTTCGATCGAGATGCGGCGCTTGTTCTTGTAATCGCGGCCGAAGCGGATGGTACCGGCGATTTCCGCGATGATCGCGGCATCCTTCGGCTTGCGCGCTTCGAACAGTTCGGCGACGCGCGGCAGACCGCCAGTGATGTCGCGGGTCTTGGCGCTTTCGGTGGAGATACGCGCGAGGATATCGCCCGGCTTCACCTTGGCGTTGACGTCGACCGAGAGAATGGCGTCAACCGAGAGCATGTAGCGGGCGTCGCCGCCGCGCGGCAGCTTCAGCACCTTGCCGTCCTTGCCCTTGATCACGATCGCCGGACGCAGATCGGCGCCGCGGCCGGTCGTGCGCCAGTCGATGACCACGCGCTTGGCGATACCGGTCGATTCGTCGAGCGTCTCCGAGATCGACTGACCTTCAACGAGATCCTCGAAACCAACGGTTCCTTCGACCTCGGTGAGGATCGGACGAGTGTACGGATCCCACTCGGCAATGCGCTGGCCGCGCTTGATCGCCTCGCCGTCCTCGACGCGCAGACGCGCGCCGTACTGGATGCGATGCGTCGCACGCTCGGTGCCTTCGGCATCGACCACCGCGACGACCATGTTGCGAACCATCGCCACCGTATGGCCTTCGGCATTCTTGGCAATGTTGGTGTTCTTGAACACCACCTTGCCCTCAAAGTTCGACTCGATGAACGACTGCTCGTTGATCTGCGCCGCACCGCCGATGTGGAACGTGCGCATGGTGAGCTGGGTGCCCGGCTCGCCGATCGACTGCGCCGCGATGACGCCGACCGCTTCACCGTGGTTCACCGGCGTACCGCGGGCGAGATCGCGCCCGTAGCACTTGCCGCAGATGCCGTTGACCAGTTCGCAGGTCAGTGCAGACCGAATCTTCACTTCCTGGATGCCGGCCTGCTGGATCGCGTCGACGTGCGTTTCCTCCATCAAGGTGCCGCGCTTGACGACGACCTTGCTGGACGCCGGATCGCGCAAATCCTCACCCGCGGTGCGGCCGAGAATACGAGACGCCAGCGACGCGACGACCGTACCGGCGTCGATGATGGCACGCATCTTGATGCCGAGCTTGGTGCCGCAGTCATCAGCCGTGATGATGCAGTCCTGCGCGACGTCGACGAGACGGCGGGTCAGATAACCGGAGTTCGCGGTCTTCAACGCGGTGTCGGCGAGACCCTTGCGGGCGCCGTGGGTCGAGTTGAAGTATTCGAGAACCGACAGACCTTCCTTGAAGTTGGAAATGATCGGCGTCTCGATGATTTCACCCGACGGCTTCGCCATCAGGCCGCGCATACCGGCGAGCTGACGCATCTGGGCCGGAGAGCCGCGCGCACCGGAGTGGGCCATCATGTAGATCGAGTTGATCTGCGCGGCCTCGCCGGTCTTCGGGTTCTTCTTGACCGAGGAGATTTCTTTCATCATCTCTTCGGCGATTTTTTCCGAGGCCTTCGCCCAGGCGTCGACGACCTTGTTGTACTTCTCACCCTGGGTGATCAGACCGTCGTTGTACTGCTGCTCGAAGTCCTTCGCCATGGTGCGGGTTTCGTCGACGATCTTCCACTTGCCGCCCGGCACGACCATGTCGTCCTTGCCGAACGAGATGCCTGCCTTGAAGGCGTTGTAGAAGCCGAGCGCCATGATGCGGTCGCAGAAGATCACGGTCTCCTTCTGGCCGCAGTGACGATAGACCTGATCGATGACGCCCGAGATTTCGCGCTTCGTCATCAGCTTGTTGACGACGTCGAACGGCACCTTAGCCGATTTCGGCAGAACCTGACCGAGCATGACGCGGCCAGCGGTGGTGTCGATCCACCGCTTGGCCATCTTGCCGTCTTCGCCCATGCCTTCCCAGCGATACTTGATCTTGGTGTGCAGGTGGATGACCTTCGAATGAAGGGCATGCTCCAGCGCAGCCATGTCACCGAACGTCTTGCCCTCGCCGGGCAGACCTTCGCGCATCACCGAGAGGTAGTAGAGGCCGAGCACGATGTCCTGCGACGGCACGATGA
>LWDM01000026.1:0-547 GCA_002083525.1 Proteobacteria bacterium SG_bin9
GCATCTACATGTTCGTGTGGATGGCGAAGTTCGGTGCCGCCTATGGCGTGCGCACCGGCATTCATGTCGGCGTCGACGTCATCGTCAACTTGCTGGAGCCGCGCTGGCGCAAACTGGTGGTGATGTTTGGCCTGTTCGGCGGCGCGCTGTTTACGTTCGTGGTCGGCACCATGGGCGCTAAGTTCGTTTACGGCATGGCGCAGACCGACCAGGTCTCGCCTGACCTCGAAGTCCCGAGCTGGCTCGTCTACTTGTGCGTGCCGCTCGGCTCGTACCTGATGTGCTTCCGCTTCCTGCAAGTCGCTTGGCATTATTGGCGCACGGGCGAGCTTCCGCATCACGACGAGACCGATATTGAAGGTCTCGAAACCGAGTCCCCCGCGTTCACCGGGGGCATCAAGCAATGACCAGCGCGCTTATCTTCAGCTTGCTGATCGCGCTGATGCTGACAGGCATGCCGATTTCGATCGCGCTCGGCCTGACGGTGCTCACGTTTCTCTTCTTCATGACCAGCGTGCCGATCGAGGCGGTGGCACTGAAGCTGTTC
>LWDM01000026.1:554-240339 GCA_002083525.1 Proteobacteria bacterium SG_bin9
ATCGAGAAGTTCGAGATCATGGCGATCCCGTTCTTCATTCTTGCCGGCAATTTCCTCACGCATGGCGGCGTCGCGAGGCGCATGATCGATTTTGCCCGCACCATGATCGGCCATTGGGCCGGCGGGCTCGGCATTGCCGCGACGATGGCCGCCGCGCTGTTTTCCGCCGTGTCCGGCTCGTCGCCGGCGACGGTAGTTGCGATCGGCTCGATCATGCTGCCGGCGATGCTGGCGGCGGGCTATCCGAAGCGCTTCGGGGCGGGGGTCATTGTCACTGGCGGTGCGCTCGGCAACCTCATTCCGCCGTCGATCATCATGGTGATCTACGCGGTGTCGACCTCGGGCGCGATCTACTTCGGGCCGGATGGCAAGCCGGTGCCATCCGCCTCGGTCGGTCAGTTGTTCATGGCCGGCATGGTGCCGGGGCTGATCCTCGCGGTCATGCTGTCGGCGACAACCTGGTATCGGGCCTGGAAGAACGACTACCCGCGCATTCCCAAGGCGACATGGGGCGAGGCGTGGAAAGCCTTCCGCGAGTCGATCTGGGGCATTTCGCTGATCGTCGTCGTGCTCGGCGGCATCTATCTCGGCTGGTTCACGCCGACGGAAGCCGCTGCCATGAGCGCGGTCTACGCCTTCCTGATCGAGATGTTCATCTACCGCGACATGAAGTGGAAGGACGTGCCGAAGGTCCTTCTCGTCTCAGCCAGCATGAGCGCGATGATCCTCTATATCGTCACCAACGCGGTGCTGTTCTCGTTCCTGATGACGAGCGAGCAGATCCCGCAGGCGATGGCGGCCTGGATCACCGACAGCGGCATCAGCTGGATCGTGTTCCTGCTGGTGGTGAACCTGCTGTTGCTGCTCGCCGGCAATGTGATGGAGCCGTCGTCGATCGTGCTCATCATGGCGCCGATCCTCTATCCGATCGCAGTGAAGCTCGGCATCCACCCGGTGCATTTCGGAATCATGATCGTGGTCAACATGGAGATCGGCATGTGCCATCCACCGGTCGGCCTCAACCTCTACGTGGCCTCCGGTATTGCCAAAATGGGCATCACCGAGCTTTCGATCGCGGTGCTGCCGTGGCTGGTGACGCTGCTGATCTTCCTGGGTTTCGTGACCTATATCCCGGAACTGTCGCTTTGGCTGCCGCGCTGGCTCGGGATGCTCTGACGGCGGGGGCGGCGGAGGTGTTGAAAACCCCCGGTTTTCCGGGATTGCGGAGGGGAGGACCCTCTGAAATCCGGCAATTCCGATCCGGGGGAAAACCCGGATTGCGTTGCTGGACATTAGAGGAGTGCTTTGCTAAACGACCCCGTCCCTGACGGGGATTTCCCGAATGGTTTCGGGCGCATAGCTCAGTTGGTAGAGCAGCTGACNNCTCTTAATCAGCGGGTCCCAGGTTCGAGCCCTGGTGCGCCCACCAATCTAATCAAGATTTAGATCGGTGATCGTGAGCAAGACGCACCTCTTTTGTCTTTTGGTGCGTTTTTGACTCTTGTTTCAAGCATCGCGTCGTACGGCGCAGCGCTTCGCATTGCCGCCGATCCATCCGGATGTGCATTTCCGCACGGTCTCTTGCATCGATCTATCTCCCTCAGAGCATTACCCAATCCGGTTTCAACCGACGCTTTAGGTATATGCTAACCATGTTTTGCTAGGCTTCCCGCATTCGTCGCAAATCTTTACGGGCGGGGTCTTCGCATGTTCTCTCGCATGAGCTTCAAGCTTGCCTTGATCATTGCCATCGCAGTGATCGGGATGGTCGCAATGGCACCGCTCGCGCTTTTCACGATGCGCGAACAGATGATGGCCGACCGTCAGGCCAAGACCCAGCAGATGATCGATATCGGTCACGGCATTCTCGCCAGCTACCAGAAGCTGGAGAGCGAGGGAAAAATGTCCCGCGCAGATGCGCAGGCAGCCGCGACGCGAGAGCTGAAGAGCCTTCGCTACGACAAGGTCGAGTACTTCTGGATCAACGACATGTCGCCGAAGATGATCATGCATCCGATCAGGGCGGATCTCGAAGGCAAAGAACTCGGCGAGATGAAGGATCCGACCGGCAATCGCCTGTTCATCGGCTTTGTCGACGTCGTGAAGAGCAAAGGTGGCGGCTTCTACAGCTATCTCTGGCCGAAGCCGGGTTTCGAACAGCCGGTGCCGAAGATTTCCTACGTGAAAGGCTTTGAGCCGTGGGGATGGATTATCGGCACGGGCATCTACCTCGATGACGTCGATGCGGTGTTCAAGCAGACCGCGATGATGTTCGGCCTTCTGTCGCTGGTCGCACTGGCGATTATCCTGATTGCCTCGGTCATGATCGGCCGCAGCATTTCGAAGCCGCTCAATGTGATCACCGGTCTGACCGGGCGGCTCGCAGCGGGCGACCAGAATTTCGACGTTCCCTACACGGCGCGTAAGGATGAGATCGGCGCGCTTGCGAACGCGCTGCAGGTCTTCAAGAGCAATGCCGGCGCCGTGGCGCGCATGCACGCCGAGCAAACCGAGATGAAGCAGGCGGCCGACGAGGAAAAGCGCCGGGCGATGATTGCATTCGCCAGCAAATTCGAGGCGAGCGTGCAGGCCGTCGTCAGCGAAGTCATCAAGGACGCCGGCGACATGCGCGGTTCCGCCGAGAGCATGTCAGAGACCGCCAGCGCAGCATGCAGCCGCTCCAAGGTTGTCGCCGACGCCTGCCAGCAGACCTCGGACAACGTTCAGACGGTCGCCGCTGCCGCCGAGGAGCTTTCGGCGTCCATCTCGGAAATCGGTCAACGGGTGGCTCAGGCAGCGCAGATCGCCGACAAGGCTGCAAGCGATGGCCAGCGCACCAATCAATCGGTCGAAGGCCTCGCTGCAGCCGCAGAAAAAATTGGCGAAGTCATTGGCCTGATCAACAACATCGCCTCGCAGACCAACTTGCTGGCCCTCAATGCCACCATCGAGGCCGCGCGGGCCGGCGAAGCGGGCAAGGGCTTCGCGGTCGTTGCGAGCGAAGTGAAATCGCTCGCAAGCCAGACGGCGAAGGCGACCGATGAAATCAGCGCGCAGATCAGCGCCATCCAGTCGGAAACCAAGCAGGTGGTCGAGAACATTCAGGGCATCTGCGCGACCATTCTCCAGGTCAACGAGATCTCCTCATCGATTGCGGAGTCCGTGGGCCAGCAGGGTTCTGCAACCCAGGAAATCGCAAGCAGCGTCCAGAAGGCAGCTGCCGGCACCAGCCAAGTGTCGCAGAACATCACCGACGTGACCACGGCGACGGCTCAGACCGGCGAGGTGGCGTCGGTCGTGCTGCAATCGAGCGACCGGCTGACGTCGAAACTGCAAACCTTGCAGCAGGAAGTATCGCAATTCATCGCCGACGTGCGGGCGGCCTAAAGTAGGCTCCCGCGGTTGAGGCATGCTCGCGAATTCGCGGCATGCGTCACCGTTTGCCGGCTTTTGCGGTTCGTCCGACCTTGCGGGCCGCCTTTGGCGGGGGCCGGTCGGTCGCGCCCGCCACCATCTTCTCGAAGGCATCCTCGACCAGGCTGACGTGATTGAGCATGGCGCTGTGCGCGGTCACCGTGTCACCACGCAGGATCGCTTCGACGACGATGCCGTGCTCGGCGTGTGAGCTGCGCAGCCGCCCGGGCGCCTGGAATTGAGCCCGGCGGAACGGGGCGAGGCGCGTGCGTAAGCCCGTAGCGATATCGGCAAGCGTCGGGTTGTGTGCGCCGTGATAAATCATCACGTGAAAGCGCACATTGGCCTCCGAATAGTCGTTCTGGTTCTTCTTGGTGACGAGTTCACCCATCTGCCGGTGGAGCTCGGCCAGGCGCCGGCGCTCGATCGGCGTCATGCTCATCGCGGCGAGGCGGGCGCAGGTCGCCTCCATCTCGCCCATGGCGACGAACAGCTCTTCCAGCTGCTCCGAACTGACCTTGGCGACGGCAGCGCCGCGGCGGGGGCGGGCCTCGATGAGGCCGGTGACGGCGAGGTGGCGGAGGGCTTCACGCACGGGTGTCCGCGAGACGCCGTAGCGCTCCGCCAGTCCGTGCTCGTTGAGCCGCATCCCCAGCGGTAGTTCGCCGGCCATGATCGCCGAGGCGATCTGGTCGGCCAGCCATTCAGCCCGCGTCTGTGAGGTCGATTCGGTCATGGCACTCCCGTCTCAGCTTGTACCCGATTACTGCAAACGCGCTGCTCAAAATGCGGGCGAATCGTGCGGGAAATATCAGCATGCAGAACCAATCTTTGTGCATACAGGATAGGCAAATTGTATGCATAGTTCCCGGCGCCGGGCTGAGATGGAGAGACAATCGTGGATAGGCGCCGTTTCCTCAAATCCTCTGCCGCGACTGCCGCGCTGGGCTTCGCAGGTGTCAACGCTCCCGCAATTCTGAATTCTGCCAAGGCGCAGTCGCGCGCCGAGACGCTGCTGATCGTCTCCGAAAGCGGCCCCAACAACCTCGACATTCATGGTATCGGCACCAACGTCCCGGGCTACGAGGCCTCGTGGAATTGCTACGACCGCCTGATCAGCCATGAGATGAAGGCCGGTCCGAGCGGCCAGCCGTACTACGACCGCGACAAGTTCAAGCCGGAACTGGCCGAGGACATGAACGCCGGCGACATGTCGGTGACGTTCAAGCTGCGCAAGGACGCGACCTTCCACGACGGCACGCCGGTGACCGCCAAGGACGTGAAGTGGTCGCTCGACCGCGCCGTCAGCGTCGGCGGCTTCCCGACCTTCCAGATGAAGGCCGGTTCGCTGGAGAAGACCGAGCAGTTCGTTGTCGTCGACGACAACACGGTGCGGGTCGATTTTCTGCGCAAGGACAAGCTGACGATTCCCGATCTCGCCGTCATCGTCCCCTGCGTCGTGAACTCGGAGCTGGTGAAGAAGAACGCCACGCCGAACGATCCGTGGGGTCTCGAATACACCAAACAGAACACGGCCGGCTCCGGCGCCTACAAGGTCGCCAAGTGGACGCCCGGCACGGAGGTCATCTTCGAGCGCAACGAAGCCTGGAAGGGCGGGGCGCTGCCGAAGGTGAAGCGCGTGATCTGGCGCATGGTGCCGGCCGCCGGTAACCGCCGGGCGCTGCTCGAGCGCGGCGACGCCGACATTTCCTACGATCTGCCGAACAAGGACTTCGCCGAGCTGAAGGACAGCGGCAAGCTGTCGATCATTTCGACGCCGTACTCGAACGGCATCCAGTACATCGGCATGAACGTCACCAAGCCGCCGTTCGATAATCCGAAGGTGCGTCAGGCGGTGGCGTACGCCATCCCGTATCAGAAGATTATGGATGCGGTGCTGTTCGGCCTTGGGCAGCCGATGTTCGGTGCATCGGCGTCGAGCGCCACGCAGGTTGCATGGCCGCAGCCGCACAAGTTCAACACCGACATCGCCAAGGCGAAGCAGCTTCTGGCCGAAGCCGGTTATCCGAACGGCTTCGAGACGACCCTGTCGTTCGATCTCGGCTTTGCCGGCGTCAACGAGCCGCTCTGCGTGCTCGTGCAGGAAAGCCTGCAGCAGATCGGCATCAAGACGACGATCAACAAGATCCCCGGCGCGAATTGGCGCACGGAGCTGAACAAGAAGGAGCTGCCGCTCTACACCAACGTATTCTCTGGCTGGCTCGACTACCCCGAGTACTTCTTCTTCTGGTGCTACGACGGCCAGAACTCGGTGTTCAACACCATGAGCTACAAGAACGCCGAGATGGACAAGTTCATCGCCGGCGCGCGCGGGGCCGCCGCCAGCGGCAACAAGGCCACCTACGACCAGGACGTGAAGGGCTTCGTCGATCTCGCGTTCAACGACGTGCCGCGCATCCCGCTCTTCCAGCCTTACGTCAACGTGGCGATGCAGAAGAACGTCACCGGCTATCAGTACTGGTTCCACCGCCGGCTGGACTATCGCGCGCTGGTCAAGGCTTGAGCGCGGGATTTGGCCCGCATCGTGCTTGTCAGAGCCTGAGGCCGCCAATGTGGCCTCAAGCCATGCGAGGATGACATGCTGAAAACCATCGGTGGCCGCCTCTTGACGACGATTCCGACCTTGATCGGCGTCGTTGTCATCAGCTTCCTTCTGACTCGCGTGTTGCCCGGCGACACCGCTGCCTATTTCGCGGGCCCGGCGGCGACCCCGCAGGCAATCGCGGAGGTGAAGAAAAAGCTCGGCCTCGACCGGCCGCTGCCGGAGCAGTTCGTGCGCTATGTCTCGGAGCTGGCTCGCGGCGATCTCGGCCAGTCGCTGACGACCGGCCAGCCCGTCACCAAGGACATCGCCTCGCGCTTGCCCGCATCGGCCGAGCTGACCCTGGTCGGATTGATCCTGTCGCTGTCGATTGCGATCCCGCTCGGCATTGCGGCTGCGGTGAAGCAGGGGTCCTTCATCGATCATGCCTGTCGCATCATCGCGACCGCCGGCGTGTCCTTGCCGGTGTTCTTCACCGGCCTGTTGCTGGTCTATTTGCTGTACTTTGTGCTGCAGATTGCGCCGGCGCCGCTCGGCCGCATCGATGTCTTTACGAGTCCGCCGCCGACGGTCACCGGCTTTTATCTGATCGACAGCATCATCGCGAAAGACTGGGACGCGTTCCGTGCCACAGTCGCGCAACTGGCGGTGCCCGGCGTGACGCTGGCGATTTTCGCGCTGGCGCCGATCGCGCGAATGACCCGTGCGTCGATGCTGGCGGTGCTCTCGTCTGAATTCGTGCGAACGGCGCGCGCCTCCGGCCTCGCGCCGCGCACCGTCATCGTTACCTACGCGTTGCGCAATGCGCTGCTGCCGGTCGTCACCACGCTCGGCATGGTGTTTTCGTTCCTGCTCGGCGCCAATGTGCTGGTAGAGAAGGTGTTCGCCTGGCCGGGGATCGGCTCATACGCGGTCGAGGCGCTGATCGCGTCCGACTTCGCACCGGTGCAGGGCTTCGTGCTGGCGATGGCGATCCTTTACGTCCTGCTCAACCTGATGATCGATATCGCCTACGGCGTCATCGATCCGCGCGTGAGGATGGCGGCATGACAGTCGTGATCAAGTCCTCCGATCTCGTCACGGCGCCGCCGATCGTTCGCAAATCGCGTTTCGGCGAAACGCTGGCGCATGCACGCCACGTCATCAGCGAAAACCCCGTCACCGGCATCTCGTTCGCGCTGCTGCTGGTGCTGGTGATCTGTGCGATCTTCGGCCCGTATATCGTCCCGCACGATCCGCTGGCCAGCGACACCGCAGCGAAGCTCGCGCCGCCGTCGGCCAAGCACTGGTTCGGCACCGATCAGCTCGGCCGCGATATCTTCAGCCGCGTCGTCGTTGCAACACGGCTCGATCTTGCGATTGCGGTGTTCTCCGTCGGTCTCGTGTTCGCCGTCGGTGGCCTCGCCGGGGTGATGGCCGGTTTCTTCGGCGGCTGGACCGATCGTATCCTCGGCCGCATCGTCGATACGATCATGGCGTTCCCGCTGTTCGTGCTCGCGATGGGCATCGTCGCCGCACTCGGCAACACGGTCACCAACATCGTGCTGGCGACCGCGATTATCAACTTCCCGCTCTATGTCCGCATCGCGCGTGCGGAAGCCAATGTCCGCCGCGAGGCCGGTTACGTTCAGGCCGCACGTCTCACCGGCAACAGCGACCTGCGGATCGTGTTGACGACGATCTTTCCGAACATCATGCCGATCATGGTCGTGCAGATGTCGCTGACCATGGGGTACGCCATCCTCAATGCCGCCGGTCTCTCCTTTATCGGTCTCGGCGTTCGGCCGCCGACGCCGGAGTGGGGCATCATGGTCGCCGAGGGCGCGAGCTTCATCGTCTCCGGCGAATGGTGGATCGCGCTGTTTCCCGGCCTGGCGCTGATGCTGGCCGTGTTCTGCTTCAATCTGATCGGCGACGGCCTGCGTGATATCGTCGATCCTCAGCGGCGGACATAAGCCATGACCGCAATTCCTCTGCTGGACGTCAAAGACCTGACCGTCGAATTTGCCACCCGGCGTGGCAACGTCCAGGCCGTGAAGAAAGTCGACGTCACCATCGCCAAGGGCGAGACGGTCGGCATCGTCGGCGAGTCCGGGTCTGGCAAGTCCGTCACATCGTACGCGGTGATGCGCATTCTCGATCGGGCAGGAAAGATCGCTGCGGGTAGCGTGGCGTTCACCGGCCTCGATTTGCGCGCGGCGTCTGAAGCGGAGATGCGTGACCTGCGCGGCCGCGAAATCTCGATGATCTTCCAGAATCCGCGCGCGGCGCTTAATCCCATCCGCACGGTCGGCAAGCAGATCGAGGACGTGCTGCGCCAGCACGCGCAAGCGGGCTCGCACGAACTGCGCGAGAAGGCGATCGAGGCGCTAACCCAGGTGCGAATCGCGCGGCCGGAAGAGCGCTACAACGCCTATCCGTTCGAACTGTCCGGCGGCATGTGCCAGCGCGTCGTCATTGCGCTTGCGCTCGCCTGCCGCCCGCAGCTCCTGATTGCCGACGAGCCGACCACCGGCCTCGATGTCACCACGCAAAAGGCGGTGATGGATCTCGTGGTCGAGCTGACCAAGGCACGCGGCATGTCGACCATCCTCATCACCCACGACCTCGGGCTCGCGGCCGCGTACTGCGACCGCGTCGTCGTTATGGAAAAGGGCTGCGTGGTCGAGACCGCCGCCTCCAGAACGATCTTCACCGCACCTTCGCACGCCTATACGCGCAAGCTGATGCGCGCGACGCCGCGCCCGGGTATCACGTTGCGTGACCTTCTGCCCGAAGACGACATGCCGCCGGTGGCAGTCACGCCCGTGACCGCCGACGAAACGCTGCTGTCGGTCGAGAGTCTCGTCAAGGAATATCCGCGTCAGGGCACGACGGGGACATTCGCGAAGTTCTTCAACAAGGGCGAGCCGGAAAAGCCGTTCCGGGCGGTCGACAGCCTGTCCTTCTCGGTCAAGCGCGGCGAGAGCCTCGGTCTCGTCGGCGAATCCGGCTGCGGCAAGTCGACCACGTCGATGATGGTGATGCGGCTCACCGACCCGACGTCCGGCAAGATCACGTTCCAGGGCGAAGAGATCAGCGCCGTCCCGGCTTCGGAATTTGCGCGGCACAAGCTGCGGCCGAAGATCCAGATGGTGTTTCAGGACCCGACCGATAGCCTCAATCCACGCTTTACAGCCGCGCGCGCGATTGCCGATCCGCTCCTGCGGTTCTCGTCGCTCAAGGGCGAGGAGTTGCGCGCCAAATGCGAGCAGCTAGCAAAGCTCGTCGGCCTACCGACGGAATTACTCGACCGTTTTCCACATCAGCTCTCCGGCGGGCAGAAGGCGCGCGTCGGCATCGCACGGGCCATCGCGCTCGATCCGGCGCTGGTCATTCTCGACGAGCCGACCGCTGCGCTCGACGTGTCGGTGCAGGCGATCGTCCTGAACCTTTTGGCTGACCTCAAGGCCAAGCTCGGTATGAGCTATTTGTTCGTCAGCCATGATCTTCACGTTGTCCGGCTGCTGTGCGATCGTGTTATCGTCATGCGCACCGGCCAGATCGTCGAGCAGGGGACTGCTGCCGAGGTGATCGATACGCCGAAGCATGAGTATACGCAGGAATTGATCGCAGCGATTCCGCACCCGCCTGTTCACGCGTGAGATGCCGATGGCCGATAAGCCGCCTCCCTTTGACGATGAGGCCGCGCAACGTTTCGCAGAAGTAACTGCGAATATGCTCGGCATTACGATTGCCGCGGACTGGATGCCGGCGGTGATCCGCAATCTGCGGACGAACGCGACGGTGGCAGAGCTGTTGCTGTCGCAGCCGCTCGACGATGAAATCGAATCCACTGCGGTGTTTCGCCCATGACGGCTGCCAATCAGAAGGTGGCCGGCGTCGCGGCGCCAGCAGAGCAGGCGGTCGAGCGCGCGCTTGCGATCATCGAGCAACGCAATCCAGCGATCAACGCCTTCACCGACGTGACGGCGGATCGCGCGCGGGCACAGGCCCGGCAGGTCGATCGTCAAAACATCAAGGGACCGCTCGCCGGCGTTCCATTCGCGGTCAAGAACCTGTTCGATATCGCGGGTCTGCCGACGCGCGCGGGTTCGCTGATCAACCGCGATCACGCGCCGGCACAAAACGACTCCACGCTCGTCAGCCGTCTCGAGAAGCAGGGCGCTGTTCTGGTCGGCGGTCTGAACATGGGCGAATACGCTTATGACTTCACCGGCCGCAACGTTCATGACGGCAATGCGCGCAATCCGCACGACGTCGCGCATATGACCGGGGGTTCGTCGAGTGGCTCCGGCGCGGCGGTCGCAGCAGGAATGGTGCCACTGACCTTGGGGTCGGACACCAACGGCTCGATCCGCGTACCGTCGGCGTTCTGCGGCATTTACGGTCTGAAGCCGACCTTCGGACGGTTGTCGCGCGCCAAGAGCTTCCCGTTTGTCGGCAGCCTCGATCATCTTGGGCCGATGGCATCGACGGTCGAGATTCTCGCGGCCGCCTATGACGCGATGCAGGGACCGGACGATGAGGATCCGTTCTGCGCGCAGCGCGCGGTCGAGCCGGTGCTCGCATCTCTCGACTCCGATATCTCCGGCCTGCGGATCGCAACGGCCGGTGGGTTCTTCGCGACCGGTGGTGCGCCGGAAGCATTCGAGGCGGTGAAGATCGTTGCGCATGCGCTCGGTGCCACGCGCACGGTGGAGCTCCCCGAAGCTGCACGCGCCCGTGCCGCCGCCTATCTGATCACGGCGAGCGAAGGAGCAAGTCTGCATCTCGATCGCTTAAGGACGCGCGCCGCCGATTTCGATCCGGAGGTGCGCGATCGCTTCATTGCCGGCGCGATGATCCCTGCATCGTGGGTGCAACGGGCGCATCGTTTCCGCCGCTGGTACTGCGCCAGGCTCGCGGAGCTGTTCACGCAGGTCGACATTATTCTTGCGCCATCGACGCCATGTCGCGCGCCGCGCCTTGAGCAGCAGACATTCATCTTCGACGGCAAGGAACTGCCGCTGCGTCCGAACATCGGTGTTTACACGCAGCCGATTTCGTTCGCCGGTCTGCCGGTCGCCGCTGTGCCGATTTCACCGGATGCCGGCTTGCCGCTCGGCGTCCAGGTGATCGCCGCGCCGTGGCGCGAGGATCTGGTTCTGCGGGTCGCGCGCCATCTCGAGCGCAACGGCGTCGCCCGCGTGCGCATCGCCGCGGTCTGAATCTGGAGGGGCGCGTGCGCACGTTTGACGATTATCGCCGCGCTTTCGCAAAGGGCACCACACCGGCCGATGTCGTGCGTGAGCTGTTCGCGCGTATTCGCACGCTGAACGATCCGGCCGTCTTCATCGCATTGCGGCCCGAGGCGGAGCTGATCGCGGAAGCGGAGGCGCTGGCCGCGCGCAAGGCTGACAATCTTCCGCTTTATGGCCTGCCGGTCGCGGTGAAGGACAACATCGACGTTGCAGGTCTTCCAACAACGGCAGCCTGTGCGGAGTTTGCCTATACGCCGCAGCAGGACGCATTCGCTGTCGCGCGTCTGCGCGCGGCAGGCGCTCTCATCATCGGCAAGACCAATCTGGATTAGTTCGCGACCGGGCTCGTTGGCGTTCGCTCGCCCTACGGCGTGCCGCGCAATACGCTCGACGCGAATCTCGTGCCCGGTGGTTCGAGCTCGGGATCGGCGATTGCCGTCGCCGCGGGCATCGTGCCGTTCGCGCTCGGCACGGATACTGCCGGCTCGGGCCGTGTGCCCGCCGGTCTCAACAATCTCGTCGGCCTGAAGCCATCGCTTGGCGCTGTGTCGTCGCGCGGCATGGTTCCGGCCTGCCGTACGCTCGATACGATTTCCGTGTTTGCCCACGTCACCGAAGACGCGTGGGACGCGTATGCAGTGATCGCCGCCTACGATCCGCAGGATTCTTTCTCGCGCAAATTCGATTTCGGACGGCCCGGTGCCGCCCCAAAATCGTTGCGGCTCGGCGTCCCCGATGAGAAGAGCCGCAAGTTCGGCGGCGATGCGCTCTCCGCAAAAGCCTTCGATGCCATGGTCGCCAAAGCGCAAGCTGGCGGCGCCAGCATCGTGCCGGTCGACCTGACGCCGTTCTATGCGACGGCGGCGCTGCTTTACGACGGTCCCTGGGTTGCCGAACGCTATGAAGCGATCCGCACGTTCATGGCGCAGCATCCCAATGCACTGCATCCGGTGACCAAGACAATCATCGACGTGGCGACGAAATTCTCCGCGGCCGATGCGTTCGGTGGTCTCTACAAGCTTTCCGAATTCAAGCGTGCGACGCAGCCGGTGTGGTCGCAGATCGATGCGATGCTGGTGCCGACGTTCCCGCGCCCGCGCACGCTTGCCGACCTCGCCGCCGATCCGATCGGACCTAACGCCGAACTCGGGACGTACACGAACTTCGTCAATCTGCTCGATCTCGCCGCCTTCGCCGTTCCCGGCGTGCCGCGCGACGATGGCTGGCCGGCCGGCATCACGCTGATCGGGCCTGCGGGAAGCGACGCCATGCTCGCATCGATCGGAGCTGGCCTGCATCACGGCCGCACATCGAGCCTGAATGGCGCAAACGCCGGTTCGAATGGGATCGAGCTTGCGGTCGTCGGCGCGCACCTGTCAGGATTGCCGCTCAACCATGAGCTGACCTCGCTCGGCGCGCGTCATGTGCGGACGGTGCCGACCAAGCCCGACTATCAGCTCTTCGCGCTCAGCGGCGGCCCGCCGCATCGTCCGGGTCTGCTGCGCATCGCCGATGGCACCGGTCATGCGATCGAAACCGAAGTCTGGTCGCTGACGCCGGAGTCGTTCGGGAAGTTCGTCTCCGGCGTGCCTGCGCCGCTCAGCATCGGCACGCTGCGCCTGTCGGACGGAACGCAGCCGAAAGGCTTCGTCGTCGAGGCTGAGGGCGTGAACGGTGCGGAGAACATCTCGACGTATGGCGGCTGGCGCGCCTACACCAAGCGCGGCTAGCGCGGCGTCATCAGCCTTGCGCGCGGACGATCGAAGCTCTGCCGTCCGTTCTTGAATCCCGCAACGATGTCCGGCAATTCCGCAATCGCGTTACGTCCGCTGTCGGTGTTGATGACGATCATGTCGGCCGGATTGCCGACGGCGATGCCGTAGTCCTTCAGGTTCATCAGCTTCGCCGGCAGCTCGGTCACGAGATCGAGGCACGCGTCGAATTCGCTCACCGCCGCCTGCGCGACGTTGGCGTAGAAGTTGGCCATCCGCAGCAGTGAGGCATCACCGAACGGCGTGAACGGGTTCATCACGTTGTTGGTGGCGACCGAGCAGAGCACGCCTTTCTCGACGAGCTTGTGCGCGATCGTCAATCCGCGCGGCACCATGTGGGTCGCATCGCGGCCCATCAGATAAAGGTCGGTTGCGGGCAGGGCGGTGACGGCGACGCCGCATCGCGCGAGCTTTGCCGCTGCGCGATCGAGTGCATCGGGCGGCAGCGCGGACAGCTTGGTGGCGTGGCCGATGGCGACACGGCCCTGATAGTTGCGCCGCGCGGCCTGATCGCAGACCTCGTCGAGATGCCACCATGACGGATCGAGGTCGAAGTCGAGATGCAGATCAACATCGACATCGAACTCCTGCGCGAGATCGAAGATCTTTTCGAGATGCGCCTTCGGGTCGGTGTCCATGTAGGGACAGCCGCCGATCGACTCGCCGCCGTTGCGTAGCGCTTCGATCAGCAGTTCTTCCGAGCCGGGATCGTTGGTCAGTCCTTCCTGCGGAAACACGCACGGCGACACGTCGATAGCCCAGGCATAGTCCTTCTTCAGCTGCTTCACCGCCTCGAAGCCACGCAGGCCGATGCGCGGATCGATCTCGACATGCGTGCGCATCCGCGTCGTGCCGTTGACGATGGCGCGATCGAGCACCTTGGCGCCGCGCTGGTAGATGTCTTCCACGGTAAAGTCGCGCTTCATCGCAGCAACGGCTTTGATCGCCTCGCTGACACTGCCGTGATCGTGCCCGCAGCGGCCGAGCAGGCAGGCCTTGTCGAGGTGAATGTGCGTATCGACGAAACCGGGCAGCACCAGCCGGTTCTCGGCGGCGTATTCCGTGCCTTCGGCTGCGAGGCGCGGCTCTATCGCGGCAATCCGTCCGTTGCGGACGCCGATATCGACCGGGGTTGGGCGATCCGTGACCGTGGCGTTGCGTAAAATCAGGTCAAAGGCGGTTGAAGCATTCATGGATTGAAGAGGGCTGTTTCTGTCCGGTTCGCGATGGTCGCGACGATAGCGGATTGTGTGCAGTTGGTGCGGTGAAGTGTTCAAAAAATATGCATGTAATTATCGGGCCTGATTGTAGAGTAACGCCAACACAGGAGCGCCAGCTATGCCAGCCGCTGCAAAGGCCGAGACCCAGACGCTATCGGACGCCGAGGTTGTTCGCACCTATCTCGAGCTGTCGATGGTGCCGGATCCCGACGCGGCCGCGGCTTACATGAAGCCCGGCACGATCATCACCTTCACCGGCGGGCGTGAATTCGATCATCCGCGCGGGCCGACGGGCTTCAATGCCGGCCGCTACAAGTGGGTGAAGAAGAAGATGGATCGCTTCGATGTCTGTCCGGGCGAGGGCGAAACCGTCGTCTACAGCGTCGGTTCGCTCTACGGCGAGTGGCCGGACGGCACACCGTTCGAAGGCAACCGCTATGTCGATCGCTTCGTGGTCCGCAACGGCCAGATCGTCAAAATGGATGTCTGGAACGACAGCGCCGAGCGCATTCTGACCTCGCGCGGCATCAAGGCCTGACTTATCCAAGCCTGATCTACTCGGCGGCGGCCCGCGCGCGGCCGTTGCGAGCGCTGTCTTCATCGTCGGCGTAGGGCGCGAGAATTTCGAGCAGGTCGCGGCCGCGCGGCGGTGAAGGCGCGACAAGCGCGCGATTGGCAACCGAATCCAGATGGCTGTGCATCAGCTTCATCACCTGCGCCGTATCGCCGGTTGCCAGCGCCTCGATCAACTGCCGGTGTTCGTTAATCGCGCATTCTGACGAGTGCGGGCGGCTGAACATCGAGAGGGTGAGGCAGCAGCGATAAGCGACCTCGCTGACATAGCGCACCAGGATCGGGCTGTTGGTCATCTGCGCCAGCAGAATATGGAATTCGGTGGCGAGCCGGATCGACACCGCATCGGGGCCGTTGCGCGCAGCGTCTTCCGCATCGACATGCGCTTTCAGTGCGGCGATCTGGGGCTTGGTCAAACGTCCCGCGAGCTGGCGCACGACGAGCCGCTCCAGCTCGATGCGAATGTCGAAGGCGTCACGCGCTTCCTGCCAACTCGGCGTTGCGACCACCGCAATGCGATTGCGCCGCAATTCGACGAGGCCTTCGGCCGCGAGTTGTCCGAGTGCGTGGCGGGCGATGGTGCGGCTCACACCGAAGCGTTCGCCGAGTGCATCCTCCGGCAGCTTCGCGCCGGGCTCGAGCGCCTGCTCAATAATTGCGCGGCGGAGTGCACGGCAGATCGTTCCGACCTTGTCGGAGCCGTCGCCAGATTTGCTGGTGCGCTTCGATGTCATGAGCCTGAACCGGAGCGGATTCCTCAGGATATGCCGGCACGTATTCGGGCAATGCTACCAGAGTCACATGCGAGTTGAGCGCCTCAATTGCATGCACTTTATTCCCGATTCCGCCCAAAAAGGTGGCTTCCCGAGGTGCCGGATTACTCAGGAAGTCCGCAAGAATTGCGGAACTGGTGCTGGCATCAGCCTTGCATGCATTTTCTTCCATGACACGCATGCAACCATCGGCGGCGTTTCGCCGGGATACACAAGGGCATGAGGCAGCCGCGGGCTCCGCGGCGCCGATTGCCATCGAGCTTTCGAGGGCGTCTGTCACCTTCGGCCGCGGCGCCAAGGCTGTGCCGGCACTTTCGGAAACCGATCTGCAGGTGTCTGACGGTGAATTTCTAGCGCTTGTCGGGCCGAGCGGCTGCGGCAAGTCGACGATCCTGCGTCTCGTCAGCGGACTGGTGAAGCCGACCACCGGCGTCGTCATCGTCGGCGGCCGCGAAGTCGCGGCGAAAGCGCTCCGCATCGGCATGGCGTTTCAGAACCCGACCATGCTGCCCTGGATGACGATTGAGCAGAACATCATGCTGCCGCTCAAGATCGTCGAGCCGTTCCGCTCGCAGTTCCGCAAGCTGAAACGCACCACATTCCGCGACAAGGCGCACGCGCTGCTCGAGCAGGTGGGCCTCAAGGGCTTCGGTTCGCGTTATCCGTGGCAGCTCTCGGGCGGCATGCTCCAGCGTGCCAATCTCTGCCGCGCGCTGATCCATGAACCGCGCATGATGCTGCTCGACGAGCCGTTCGGCGCGCTCGACCAGTTCACCCGCGAAGAGCTGTGGTCGATCCTGCAGCAGCTGTGGATGACGCATCGGCCGACCGTGCTGCTGGTGACGCACGATCTGCGCGAGGCGGGATTTTTGGCGAGCCGCATCTGCGTGATGAGCGCGCGGCCCGGCCGCATTCTCGACGACAGCGCGGTCAATTTTGCGCGGCCACGCACGATCGAGATGACCTTCAATCCGGATTTCGTCGCGCTCAATCAGCGGCTGCGCGATTTCATCGTGCATGCGCGCACCGCGCCTGCGAGCGGAGGAGCATGACGATGGCGATCAGTTTGCGTCAGAAGGCCTGGTCCGCCGCACTCATCGTTCTGTTCTTTGTCGCTTGGGAACTGTTCTGCCTGATGACGGGCATGTCGGATCTCATTCTGCCGCGGCCGTCGCAGGTGCTCACGACGCTGATCGCAAAGTTCTGGATTCTCTGGCCGCATATTCTTCAGACGTTGATGACGACCATGCTTGGCTTTGTTCTTGGCGTTGTTCTTGGCGTGGTGATCGGCGCAATCATCGGCGTGTCGAAAGTCGCCTACGACACCGCGTATCCGCTGCTGGTCGGCTTCTCATCGATCCCGAAGGTCGCCGTGGTGCCGATCCTCGTGCTGTGGTTCGGCTCCGGCACCGTGCCAGCGGTACTGACCGCGCTGTCGATCTGCTTCTTCCCGATCGTCGTCAATATCGCGACCGGACTTGCGACAACGGAGCCCGAGCTTGAGGATGTGCTGAAAGCGCTCGGCGCCAGCAAGTTCGACATCCTCTGGAACGTCGGTCTGCCGCGCACCATGCCGTTCTTCTTCGCCTCGCTGAAGGTCGCAATCAGCTACGCCTTTGTCGGCGCGGTGCTGTCGGAGACGGTCGCCTCCAATCGCGGCATCGGCAATGTGATGATGACCGCATCGTCCAACTTCGACGTACCGCTGGTATTCGCCGGACTGTTTGTCCTCGCGTTCCTCGGCGTCGTTCTCTACGTCGCGTTTTCGCTGATCGAGGGGCAGGTCACCGGTTGGGCCACCCGCAAGAACGATCTGGTGGCGACATGAGCTGTTCGTTCGAACTTTCAGTCACAGTTGCATCTCAACGAGGAGGCCAATCATGTTGAAACGTTTAGGCATCGCGCTCGTCGGCTCGATTCTGTTGTCCGGCGCGGCCGGTGCACAGGAAACGACGATCAAGTTCACGCTGGGCTGGAAGACGCAGGGCAGCGATGCCGCGTTCTTCTACGCAAAAGACAACGGCTTCTTTAAAGAAGAAGGTCTCAACGTTGTCATCGACCAGGGCAAAGGTTCGGGTGCGACCGTGACGCGCATCATGGGCGGCGCCTATGACGCCGGTTTCGGCGACATGAACGCCATCATCCAGAACGCCTCGACCCGTCCGGCTGAAGCGCCGGTGATGGTCTACATGCTCTGGAACCAGCCGCCGTTCGCGATCGTCACCAAGTCGACGAGCGGCATCAACTCGATCAAGGATTTCGAGGGCAAAACCCTCGGCGGTGCGCAGGGGACGCCGACCACACGTATGCTGCCGGTGTTCGTTCGCAAGAACAGCCTCGACGGCGAGAAGATCAAGATCTCCAACATGGCGCCGAACCTTCAGGAGCCGATGCTGATCAAGGGCGACATCGACGCCGCGCTGGTGTTCAACATCACGAGCTACTTCAACCTGGTGCTGAACCGCCAGGACCCCGACAAGGACTACAAGTGGTTCTCGTTCGGCGAATACGGCCTCGACCTCTACTCGAACGGCCTGATGGTGTCGAAGAAGCTGCTGGCCTCGAATCCGAAGGCGGTCGCGGGTCTCGTCCGCGCCGTGAACAAGGCCGTGATCGCGGTCGGCAAGGACCAGAACGCCGGGATGAAGGCGACGGTGAACTACGACAACCTGATCAACGCCGAAGTCGAGAAGCGCCGTCTGAAGTTCTCGTACGAGAAGCTGATCGTCTCGCCGGAAATGAAGGAAATCGGCGTTGGCGATATCAAGGACGATCGCATGACCCGCGCCATCGGCATCGTCGTCGAGGGCTATCAGCTCGCGCGTTCGCCGACGCCGGCTGAGGTCTTCTCGCGCGAATTCCTGCCGCCGAAGAGCGAGCGGGAACTGGTCTACACGTCGAACTGAGTTGATAGGCTGGCAATGGGGACTGCAGAGGTTGCGGCAACGAGCATCTTCTGCGGCCCCGAGGCCGGGCTGATCGACAACGCCCGTCTCGTCCATCGGGACGGCATCATTACCGAGATTGCGGCCGGAGGTGCTTTGGCATCGTCCGGCCGTACTTTTATTATCCCGGCACTCGTCAACGCCCACGATCACGCGCGGCCGACAGCGTCATCGTTCGGTGCGGTGAACATGCCGCTCGAAAGCTGGATCATGCGTTCGGCGTTTGGCACACCGCCCGATCCTTACCTTGCAGCGGCCTCTGCGCTCGCCCGGGCTGCGCGCGCCGGATGTGGCGCGATGATGGTGCACTATACCCGCCCGAGCGGCACGATGCCGCTGGTTGATGAAGCCAAGGCCATCGGCAAGGCGGCGCACGACGTCGGCATCCGCATGGCCTTTGCACTCGCCGTGCGCGACCAGAATCCTATCGTCTATGGCGACGGTGAGCAGGTGCTGAGAAAACTTCCGCCGGCAACACGCAGCACCATTGAAGAGATGTTCGTGCGGCCAGCGATGTCGCAGAAGGACTACATCGCGCTGACCGACGTGATTGCCGAGGCCATCACCGGTCCGACCATCGACGTTCAGTTCGGTCCTGCCGGCGTGCAGTGGTGTTCGCAGCCGCTGCTGGAAGCGATTGCCGAAAGCTCGGCGCGAACCGGCCGCCGCATCCACATGCATCTCTTGGAGACGATCTATCAGCGCGCATGGGCCGATCAAGCGTATCCAAAAGGGATCGTACGTTATCTAAAGGACATCGGACTGTTATCCGAACGCCTGACGCTTGCGCACTGCATCCATACGACGCCCGAAGAACGCGATCTGATCGCGGAATCCGGCGCGCGGATCGTCACCAACTTCAGCTCGAACATGCACATCCATTCCGGCTTCGCGCCGATTGCGGATGCGCACAAGCGCGGCTGCCCAATTGCAGTCGGCGTCGACGGCCTTGCGCTCGACGAAGACGACGATGTGATCCGCGAGATGCGGCTGGTGCAGATGATGCACGGCGGCACGGGCTTCGAGCGGACGTGGAGCAGGGCGGAGTTCTTCGGCCTTGCGATTCGCAACGGACGCAATGCAACGGGCGCGCCCGGCACGGGTGCGCTTGCCGTCGGCGCACCTGCGGATTTCGTTGTGCTCGATCTGGATAAGCTCGATCGCGATGTGATCATGCCGGTTAGTTCGCTCGAACTGCTGTTCGCGCGCGGCAACGCCTCGCTGGTGCGCGACGTCGTCGTCAACGGAAGGACAGTCGTCACTAACGGTGCTGTTCTCGGCGTCGACCTGTCGGCGATCGATAGCGAGCTGCGTGAGCGTTATCGCGCCGGCGTCAAGAAGATGTCAGGTTTCCAGGCGGCGTGGGCGCCGCTCGAAACCGAACTCGCGACCTGGTATCGCACCCACTGCGGTTGCGGCTAGCTAAGCTGATTTGGCGCGAGCCCGCATTTCGTCGCTGGGTTTGACGTCTTGCGAGCGGCTGTAAATCGCAATCGCGGTCAGCAGTACGACCGTGAGCACGCAGAACAGGGCGCGGTAGGCGGTTTCGCTGCGCGCGCCGCTGGCGAGAGGCTCATAGGCACCAAGGATGACGCCGGACAGCGTCTGCATGCAGGCGACGCCGAGCATCACGGCGGTGTTCATCGTCGACATGCCGCGCCCGATCAGCCGGTCCGGGAAAATGCCGCGGCCATGCGTCAGGACCATCGTGCTGGCGGCGCTGAGAAAACCGATACCAAGAATAGCGCCGATCGGCACCCAGACGGGCGGCTGGGGTGCGAGGGCCATGACCGCCAGTAGCGAGACGACCGCAAGATTGCCGCCGACGGCGATCCATTTCCGCGTATCGAGAATTCGGTCCAGCGGTCCGAACGCGAGCATTCCCATCTGATAGGCGATGACTGCCGCGAGCAGGACGTTGCCTGCCTGGATCGGACTGAGACCGTGCACCTCGCGCAGATAAGGTCCGCCCCACAGGCCCTGAACTGTGAACGTGCAGGCGTAGCTGCAGAAATTCAGCACCAGAATCGGCCAAAGGCGGCGATTGCGCAGCACCTCCAGCAGTCCTTGCAACATCTGGCGCGGCGGCTCCGGCGTGCGCTCCAGAAACGGATGGCCGGGCGGAGCGTCACGTACGATCATCCAGATGGCGATCGCCGCAAGCGCGATGAAGACGACCAGCGCGCCGAAAGCTGCGCGCCAGCCATAAGCCTGCGAGGCCCAGGCGAGCGGTGTCGTTGCGATCAGGTTGCCAAGCAAGCCGATCGACAGAACCATCCCGGAGAGAGTGGAGAAGCGATCCGGCGGAAACCAGCGCGTGATGACCAGCATGGTGCCGATCAGCATGGCACCGAAGCCAGCACCCATCAGTGCGCGGCCGCTGAGGAGAATAGGCCAGGTCGGCGCAAGCACGAAGATGATCCCGCCGATGGTGGCGAGGATCAGCATGCCCGTCACGGTGCGGCGCGGACCATAATGATCGAACAGGAAGCCGCAGGGGATTTGCATTGCGGCGAAGCCGAAGAAGAATGCGCCCGTCAGCGCACCCAGCGCTTCGGGTCCGATGTTGAGCTCGCGCATCAGGTCGAGCCCGATGGTGACATTGGATGCGCGCGCGAAATGGCTCGCGACATATGCCGTTGCCAAGGTGGCAACAATGATCAGTCCCCGGCGGTAGGGGGAAGGTTGCCGCTCGGTGGACTGCATCGCTCCCGCTGCTTTTTTGAGTTCTTGGGCAGGTGTTGCCGTTGGCGGAGACTATGCGGCGCTCGCGGCGGGTTCAAGCGGCGCGATCAACGCTCGGACCGCTGAAGATTGACGAAGCGAATAAGCTCACTCTTTACGTGGGCAATGTGCCGCTTGAGCGCCGCTGCCGCGTGTGCGATGCGCCGCTTCTCGCAGTGCTCGACGATCTCGGCATGCTCGACCTCGGCACGCTTGAGGCCCTTCATCATCAGTAATTGCAGGCGGGTGTAACGGTCGGAAGCCGTGAGTAAGCGCGCGACGATCGCTTCCGTTTGCGGCCGCTCGGCGCGAGCATAGAGGGTTGCATGCAGGGCCGTGTTCAATTCACCCCAGCGCGCGACGTTGTGGGTGCGCAACTCGGCCGAATACTCCTTCAGAATAGCTTTGAGCCTTAGGAAATCCTCGTCGGTGAGGCGAGGGGCTGATGCTCTCAGCAGCGCCGGTTCCAGCAATTCGCGAAGTTCGAACGTCTCCCGGATATCGGCGAGCGACAGGCCGGCCACGACCGCACCCTTGTGCGGCTCGCTGCGGACGAGGCCTTCGGTCTCCAGCTGAACCAGAGCCTCCCGGATCGGCGTGCGGCTGATGCCGAGCCGTGCAGCGAGGACATCCTGACGGATCGGCTGGCCGTCTTTCAGCTCGCCGTCGAAGATCAACTTGCGGATCTCCTCGGCCGCGCTGGCGGCGATGGTGCGATGCAGGAGCGGTTTTGGCCGTGCGGTGATCATTGGCTCTTGCAATGTCCGGATCGATAAGATTGGATATTGTATCCAATTTTGCCGAGCGTCCGTCAACGGGGCTTCCCGGCCGGACAACAAGAAGTAGAAGATAAAAGCGGAGAGCAGGCGATGGCGCGGGTGATGTGGGAAGGGGTTTTCCCGGCGGTCACGACCAAATTCAAGGAAGATGGCAGTCTCGATCACGCCGAGATGGCGCGCTGCTACAGACTCAACGTCGATGCGGGCATCGACGGCATCATCGTCTGCGGTTCGCTCGGCGAAGCATCGACGTTATCGCAGGACGAAAAGCTTGAGGTGCTGAAGGTCGCGTGCTCCGTCGCCGAGGGGCGGCCGGTGCTGCTGACGATTTCGGACGGCGCGACGCGCGATGCGCAGCGTCTTGCCGAGCGTGGGGCTGCGGCAGGTGCGGCAGGGTTCATGGTGCTGCCGGGATTGCCCTACAAGTCCGATCCGCGCGAAACGATGGCGCATTACACGGCCGTGGCGCGCGCCGGCGGCAAGCCGGTCATGATCTACAACAACCCGGTGGCTTACGGCGTCGATATCACGCCGGCGATGCTGGCCGAGATGGCGTCGGAGCCGTTGTTCGCAGCGGTGAAGGAATCGTCCGACGACATCCGCCGTGTCACCGAGATCGTCAATCTGCTCGGCGATCGCTATCGCATCTTTGCCGGCGTCGACAATCTCGCGCTCGAAAGCTTTGCAATGGGCGCGGTCGGCTGGGTCGCCGGCGTTGGTCTCGCGTTCCCGCAAGAGAATGCGGCCATCTGGCGGCTTTACAAGGCTGGGCGCTTCGATGAAGCTCGGGCGATCTACCGTTGGATGCGGCCGATGCTCGACATCGACGTCTCGACCAAGCTGGTTCAGAACATCAAGCTGGCCGAGGCCATCGCCATCGGTTCGAACGACCGCTGCCGTGCGCCGCGTCTGCCGCTCGCCGGCGCCGAGCGCGAACGCATCACCCGTATTGTCGAAGAAGGAATTCGCCGTCGCCCGCAATTGCCGGCGCTGCCGAGCAAGGCTGCGTGATGCGGCTTTGCCTGCAATGAGATTTGCGATGAGGTCTAAAGAAGAAGCACGTTGACATTTCGGAACCGCGGTTCGGTCATGGGAACAGCGGATCGTGTGAAACAAACAAGCGTCAGCAAAGACGCCATTTCGCTGGGAGAGCGCCAAGATGAAAAAGACGTCTGTGTTTCTTGCCGCCGTGTCGTTGCTGGCGGCGACTGTGGCCGGTACGGCCTTCGCGCAGGACAAGCCGAAGGAGATCAAGGTCGGCATCACCACCTTCCTGTCGGGGCCTGCTGCCGTGTTCGGCGAGCCCGGCAAGGCCGCCGCGGAAATGATCGCCGAGAACATCAACAAGAAGGGCGGCATCGGCGGCGTGCCGCTGACGCTCTCCTTCATTGACGAAGGGGCCGGCGGCGAAGCGCTCGTCTCCAATTATCGGCGTCTCGTGCAGGACGAGAAGGTGGACGCGACGTTCGCGTCGATCTCGTCGGGCTCTTGCAACCAGCTTGTGCCGCTCGCCGAAGACCTCAAGGTCATGAACTTCATGTGGGACTGTGGCGCGGCCTCGATCCTCGAGGCGAAGAAGTATCGCTACAGCTTCCGCACCCAGGCCAACGCCACGCCCGAAATGCTGGCGGTGCTGGTCTATCTCCTGAAGACCAAACCGAACTTCAAGACCATCGCCGTGGTCAACCAGGATTACGCCTGGGGCCGCGAGAGCTGGGAAATCTTCTCGACCGCACTGAAGCAGATGAAGCCGGACGTGCAGGTCGTTGCCGAACTGTTCCCGAAGTTCGGTGCGCCGGACTATTCGACCGAAGTCTCGCGCCTGATGGCGCTGCGTCCTGACGTCGTGTTCACGACCTCTTGGGGTGGCGATCTCGATACGCTGGTGCGTCAAGCCGGCCAGCGCGGCCTGCTGCAGCAGTCGACGTTCGTTCTCGCCATCGGTGAATCGTCGATCCAGCGCCTCGGCAAGGATCTGCCGGAAGGCCTGATCATCGGCGCACGCGGCGACCACTGGTTCCTGCATCCGGAGATGAAGGGCAACGCCGACTTCAAGGCCTTCAACGAGGCGTTCAAGGCCAAGACCGGCCGCTGGCCAATCTATCCGGTCTACCACATGATGCAGGCCTTCTCGGCGCTGCAGGGCGCTTACGACAAGGCAATCAAGGCGAATGGCGGCAAGTGGCCGACGCGCGAGCAGGTGATCGACGCGGCCGGTAACCTGGAGTTCGTCGGCTACGGCCGGCCGGTGCGGCTGCGTCCGGAAGACAACCAGGGTCTCGAGGCGCAACTCGTCGGCGTCAGCAAGAAGGCCGACGGCTTCGATCACATGGTGCTCGACAACATGATGATCTTCGATCCGGTCAAGATCACGACACCGGCCGGCCAGAAGTCGGTCGAGTGGCTGAAGACGCTCAACCCGGATTTCGTCAAGATGGACGTGCCGGTCTTCCAGCACGGCAAGTAACCAGCGTGAGGGCAGGCTGCTTGCAGTCTGCCCTCATCGTGCCCCACCGCCGAGTCCCGCATGAACTCAACCCTCGTCGTCCTCGCCAGTCTTGACGGACTTGCCTACGCCGCGCTTGTCTTCCTGGTCTCGGTGGGTCTCAGTCTGATCTTCGGCGTGCTGCGTGTCGTCAACGTCGCCCATGGCAGCCTCTACGCCTTCGGCGCCTATCTGGCCGCGACGCTCGGTCTTCTGATTGCTCCCGTGTCACCGTGGCTGACTTATCCGGCGCTGATCGTCGCATCCGTGATCATCGGTGTCGTCGCGGGCGGGGCGATCGAGCGCGTTCTGCTCAGCCGCGTATATGGACGCGAGGAAGTACTGCAGCTCCTGATCACGTTCGCGGTGTTCATGGTGATGGACAACCTGCAGCGGCTGATCTGGGGCGTGCAGCCGATCTATGCTGCCGAGCCGTTGAAGCTCTTGCCGAACGTGTCCGTGTTCGGCGTCAGTTACACCGCCTATCAGGTGATTGTTCTGCCTGTAACGGCGGTCGTGGCGCTGATCGGTTTGCGCTACTTTCTGAGAAAAACGCTCTCGGGTGCGGTCATTCTTGCGGTGACCGAAGATCGCGAAGCGGCGACCGCTATCGGCATCAACGCGCAGCGCGTTTACTTCATGACCTTCGTGATCGGCGCGACGCTGGCCGCACTCGGCGGCGCGCTGGCGTCGCCGACCACATCGCTCGTGCCGGGCATGGGCACCGAGATGATCGTGCTGTCGTTCGCGGTCGCTGCAACAGCCGGTCTTGGCCAGATCGAGGGAACGGCGATCACGGCGCTGGCTATCGGCTTGGCACGCGCGTTCGTCATCTATCTGCAGCCTGAGTTCGAGGTGCTGGTGCCGTATCTCATCATGGTCGCAGTGCTTCTCATCCGCCCGGAAGGGCTGTTCGGCACGACGCGGGTGAGGAAGATCTAGATGACACGCTCCGGCTATTTATACTGGGCCTTGGCCGCGATCGTCGTGCTCGCGGGCGGCGTGCCGCTGCTGATTCCGAGCCTTGCGACGCTGACCGTGCTGATCCTTGCGAAAGGCATCGTAGTGCTCGGCATCATCGTTCTGCTGCAGGCCGGGCAGGTGTCGTTCGGCCACGCGATGTTCTTTGCGGTCGGCGCCTACACGGCAGGCTTCTGGGGCCGCTACTATGGCGGCGGCGATCTGCTCGCCTATCTCGTCGCCGGTACGATGCTGGCGACGCTGGCGGGACTGCTGGTCGGCCTGTTCGTCGTGCGTTATCGGGAAATCTTCTTCGGCATGCTCAACCTCGCATTCTCGATGGTGCTGTGGTCGTTGCTGGAGAAAATGTTTCATCTCACCAACGGTGCAGATGGCATTCGCGTGCCGCGGCCGCCGATCGCGGGCATGACGTTCTCGCCCGAAGGGTTTCAGTTCGCGCTGTTGTATCTGACGCTGGCGCTTGCCGTCATAACGACCATTGTCGTGCAACGCTTCCTCGACAGTCCGACCGGCAACATGCTGCGGGCGATCAAATCCAACGAGACGCGGCTCGAGTATCTCGGCGTGTCGGCACGCCGCGTGCTGCTGATCGGCTACGTCATTTCGGCGGGGCTCGGCGGCATCGGCGGCGTGCTGGTTGCGGTTGCGCAGCAAATCGCGACGCCGGAATTCGCTTACTGGACCAAGTCTGGCGAGTTCGTGTTCATCGCCATTCTCGGCGGCGTCGGCAACGCGCTCGGCGCGTTTGCAGGCTCTGCCGTGTTCGAGTTCGTCCGCTTCTACGCGTCCGCCAAGCTCGCCAATTCGTGGCAGCTCATCCTTGGCCTTGTGCTGATTGCCATCATTCTGTTCGCGCCGAACGGATTGATCGGCATGTGGCGCCGCCGCCGCCTCGCAAAGGAGGCGTGATGGTTGGCTCGACACTTCTTGAGGCACGCGGACTGGCGATCCGCTTCGGCGGCGTGGTCGCGGCCGACGGCATCGATCTCGACGTCTTCGAGGGAGAGAAGCTCGCGATCATCGGCCCGAACGGCGCCGGCAAGACGACGTTCCTCAATATCGCGACTGGGTATCTGCGGCCGCAGGCTGGCACTGTGAAGTTCCTCGGCAAGGAGATCACGGCGCGGCCGCCGCGTGAGATCACCCGCATGGGTATCGCGCGCGCGTTCCAGATTCCGCAGCTCTTTCTCGATCACACCGTGATCGAGAATCTGCTGATCGCCGCCGCTGCGCAGAGCGGACATCCGGGGCTGCTCAATCCGCTGCACGATCTGCCGCAACGTGGCGAAATGGAAGCGCTGCTTGATCTCGTCAGCATCCGCGATGTCGCCGACCGCAAGGCCAGCGAATTGCCGGAAGGTAAGCGCAAGCTGGTCGACATCGCGGTCGCGCTCGCGCTGAAGCCGCGGCTGCTCTTGATGGACGAGCCGACATCGGGCGTCGCGTCGTCCGAGAAACTTGCAATCATGGATATTCTGGTTGCGGCACTCGCGACCCAGGGCGTCACGTCGGTCTTCGTCGAGCACGACATGGATATGGTCACGCGTTATGCGGACCGCGTGGCGGTCTGGAGTTCGGGCAAGATTCAGCTCGCCGGTCCGCCGGCCGTCGTGCTCGCCGACCAAACCGTCCGCGAACAGGTGATCGGGATCTAGCGCCATGCTCAGTTTCGATCGCGTCAACGTCTGGATTGCCGGGGCTCATGTGCTCCGCGATGTCACGTTCAGTCTCGCCGCCGGCGCCACGGCCGCACTGGTCGGGCGCAACGGCGCGGGCAAGACCACCATTGCGCGCACGACCATGGGCTTTACGGAAGCCAATGGCGGCGTTGCGCTTGCTGGCGCTGATCTCAACAAGATCGCTGCACACGACCGGCCGGGGCTTGGCATCGGCTACGCGCCGGAAGACCGGCGTCTGTTCTCAGCCTTCACAGTGGAAGAGAACATCCTGTTGCCGGCGCGGGTGGCGAAGCTCGATGCGGCCGAGACCAAGCGGCGGCTCGATCGTGCTTACGCCGTCTTGCCTGAGCTCGTGACGCTGAAGGACCGGCCAGCCGGTTCGGTCTCGGGCGGGCAGGGCAAGATGGTCGCGCTCGGCCGCGCGCTGATGCTCGGCACCAAGCTTGTCATTCTCGACGAGCCGTTCCAGGGCCTGGCTCCTGTGCTGGCTCAGCGTTACGCGGAAGCCCTGCGGCGGCTCCGCGCGCAGGACCCGGACATCACGCTCTTAATCACCGAGTCCAATCCGAAGTTGCTCGAAACCTTCGCCGACATCACGCTGACGATCGAGCGCGGCGAAATTACACCAGAGCGGCTCACGCACTGATCCGGGTGACATGACCAACACGCACGTTGCAGAAAGTACTTACGACTGCGACGTGCTCGTGATCGGATCGGGCTGCGCGGGAATGGCTGCGGCGATCACCGCGCGGCATCGCGGTCTGGATGTTCTTATTGTCGAGAAGGAGTCGCGCTTCGGCGGCACGACCGCGCGCTCAGGCGGATGGCTCTGGATTCCCGGCACGTCGCTGGCGAAGGCGTGGGGCGTTCACGAAAGCCCGGATGCGGCGCGCACCTATCTGCGGCACGAAGCCGGCAACAGCTTCGACGAGGCGCGCGTCGATGCGTTTCTCGATGCCGGTCCAGAAGCTGTGGACTTCTTCACGACGAAAACCGCCGTGCGGTTCGATATGCCGCTCGTCTTCCCGGATTATCACGCCGAAGCGCCCGGCGGCGTGCAGGGCGGGCGTTCGATGGTGGCGCGCCCATTCGATGGACGCGAGCTTGGCTCGCAGATCGATGACCTCGGGCATCCGCTGCCCGAACTGACGGTGTTCGGGATGATGCTCGGCTCCGGCAAGGAAATCATCCACTTCATGCGCGCGACGCGGTCGCTCACCTCGGCGGTCTATGTCGTGAGGCGGCTCGCGCGGCAGTTTCGCGATGTGCTGCGCTACGGGCGCGGCATGACGCTGACCAACGGCAATGCACTCGCCGGGCGGCTGGCGAAGTCGGCGTTCGATCTGAAGATCCCGCTGTGGCTTTCGAGCCCTGCGAATGAATTGATCGTTGCCGATGGCGCTGTCCGTGGCGCGGTCGTGGTTCGGGGCGGCCAACCCCATCGGATCAGCGCGCGGCACGGTGTCGTGCTCGCCTGCGGCGGCTTTCCGCATGATGTTGCCCGGCGCAAGGCGCTGTTTCCACATGCGCCCACAGGAGCTGAGCATTATTCACCGGGGCCGACGGGGAACACGGGCGACGGCTTGCGCATGGCCGAAGCGATCGGTGGACGGATCGACGACAGCTTGCCGAATGCGGCCGCGTGGGTGCCGGTCTCGCTGACCATCCGCAAGGACGGCAGCAAGGGGGTGATGCCGCACTTCATCGATCGTGCGAAGCCGGGCGTGATTGCGGTCGGGAAGGATGGCACGCGCTTCGCCAACGAGGGCGACTCGTATCACGACTTCGTTCAGGCGATGATGCGGTCCGCGCGGCCGGGCGAGGAGCTGGCGTCGTACCTGATCTGCGATCATCGAACGTTGCGCAAATACGGTCTCGGCTGCGTGCCGCCGTTCCCGATGCCGCTCGGGCATCATCTGCGGACAGGTTACCTCAAGCGTGGCCGAACCATTGCCGAACTGGCGAGGCAAAGCTGTATCGATCCGCAGGGACTGGAAGCGGCGATCGCGAGCTTCAATGCCGGCGCGGCTGACGGGCAGGATCCCGTCTTCGGCAAGGGGACGCGCGCTTACAATCGCTTTCAGGGCGACGCGCTGCATGGCCCCAATCCGTGCCTCGCGCCGATCAAGGACGCGCCGTTCTACGCAATCAAGATGGTCGTCGGCGATCTCGGCACCTACGCCGGCATCAAGACCGACGCGCACTCGCGCGTGCTGGACACGCGGAACCAGCCGATTGCCGGCCTCTACGCCGCCGGCAACGACATCGCGAGCATCATGGGCGGCAACTACCCCGGTGCAGGGATCACACTCGGCCCGGCGCTGACGTTCGGCTACATCGCCGGACGTCACATTGCGGATACCGCGGAAGCTGTGCGATGACGGTTTCGCGACGTCCGAAAAAATCCCGATAAACGCTGCCGGAAGCCCTTTCCAGCGCAGTCCACATGTCATAAGCACGGCGCGATTTTACGAACGCAGTGCACATGATCCGTCTCGACAACATCAGCAAGCAGAACGGCCACCAGATCCTGTTTATCGAAGCGTCCGCGGCGCTTCTGAAGGGCGAAAAGATCGGCCTCGTCGGCCCGAACGGCGCTGGGAAAACCACGCTGTTCCGGATGGTCACCGGTCAGGAGCTCCCGGACGAGGGGCAGGTCGTCGCCGAGCGCGGCGTCACCATCGGCTATTTCAGCCAGGATGTCGGCGAGATGTCCGGTCATAGCGCGGTCTCCGAGGTGATGAATAGCGTCGGTCCGGTCAGCGAGGTCGCGGCCGAGCTGAAAGAGCTCGAGACGGCGATGGCCGATCCGGATCGCGTGGACGAGATGGAGACGATCATCGAGCGCTACGGCGAGGTGCAGGCGCGCTTCGAAGAGCTCGACGGTTATGGTCTCGAAGCCCGCGCGCGCGAAATTCTTGCAGGCCTCAGCTTCAGCCAGGAAATGATGGATGGCGACGTCGGCAAACTCTCTGGCGGTTGGAAGATGCGCGTCGCGCTTGCGCGTGTGCTCCTGATGCGGCCGGAAGCGATGCTGCTCGACGAACCGAGCAACCACCTCGATCTCGAAAGCCTGATCTGGCTCGAGTCCTTCCTGAAGGGCTACGAGGGCGCCTTGATGCTGACCTCGCATGATCGCGAGTTCATGAACCGCATCGTCACCAAGATCGTCGAGATCGACGGCGGCGGACTCACGACCTATTCGGGCAACTACGAGTTTTACGAGCAGCAGCGCGCGCTGAACGAAAAGCAGCAGCAGGCGCAGTTCGAGCGCCAGCAGGCGATGCTCGCCAAGGAAATCAAGTTCATCGAACGCTTCAAGGCGCGCGCCTCGCATGCGGCGCAGGTGCAAAGTCGGGTCAAGAAGCTCGAGAAGATCGAGCGGGTCGAGCCGCCTAAGCGCCGCCAGACGATCGCGTTCGACTTCCTGCCGGCGCCGCGCTCGGGCGAGGACGTTGTCAGCCTGAAGAACGTGCACAAGGGTTACGGCAGCAAGCGCATCTATGACGGGCTGGACTTCATGATCCGCCGCAGGGAACGCTGGTGCGTCATGGGCATCAACGGCGCCGGCAAGTCGACGCTGCTCAAGCTCGTCGCGGGCTCCGCCGAACCCGATACCGGCACGGTGTCGGTCGGCGGCAGCGTGAAGATGGGATACTTCGCGCAGCACGCGATGGAGTTGCTCGACGGCGAGCGCACCGTGTTCGAACAGCTGGAGTACACGTTTCCGCAGGCAGGGCAGGGCTCGCTGCGCGCGCTGGCCGGTTGCTTCGGATTCTCGGGCGATGATGTCGAGAAGCGCTGCCGCGTGCTGTCGGGCGGTGAGAAGGCGCGCCTCGTGATGGCGCTGATGCTGTTCGATCCGCCGAACTTCCTGGTGCTCGACGAGCCGACCAACCACCTCGATATGGCGACCAAGGAAATGCTGATCGCCGCGCTGTCGAACTACGAAGGCACGATGTTGTTCGTCTCGCACGACCGGCATTTCCTCGCCGCGCTCTCGAACCGCGTGCTGGAGCTGACGCCCGAAGGCGTTCACCAGTACGGCGGCGGCTACACCGAATATGTCGAGCGTACCGGGCAGGAAGCGCCGGGACTGCGGAGCTGAGCGCTTAGCGCAGCGTCATGCCCGTTGCGGCTTCCAACTCCGGCAAAGCCTGCGCCACGCTCGTCACCTTGATTGTGGTCATGCCCATGTCGCGCGCCGGCTTCAGGTTGACGCCAAGGTCGTCGAGGTAGACGCAGCGCTTCGGATCGACGCCGAGCGCCTCGACCATCATCTGATAAATGCGCGGGTCGGGCTTTCGCAGCCCGATCTTGGCCGACTCGATCACGTGATTGAACAATGCCATCACCTCGGCGACGTAGAGTGAGCGGCCGCTCTTGCTGCCGATCGCGTTCGCGGGGAGGTTGTTGGTTATGCAACCAGTCTTAAAACGCGCATGGATGCGTCGAAGCGCCTCGATCATCTCCGGCCGCAGGTCGCCGGACAGGAGCGGCAGCACATCCCCGCCGCGCACCTCCGCGCCCAGCGCGCGGGATTCCTCGGCAAACAGCCGGTCGAAAGTGTCGATATCGATCTCGGCCCGCTCGAATTTCGCCCAGGCATTCTCGAGGTGATTGGCGGCATTGGTGCGCCGGATGATGTCGGCGGGAAGGCCGCGCTCAGTCTCAAATCGCGCAAAGGCCTCGAACGGCGAGGTCGTGATCACCCCACCGAAGTCCCAAATCACTGCTTCAATCATCGATACCGCCAAGATGTGAATGCGCTTTCGGTGGACGGCTAACATGACCGTCACGCCAGAACCAGTCCGGCGCGTGCATCGCGCGCTGCACTGCGATGCTCGTTTGTTGTGCGGCGGTTGGGGGCCGTCCCTCGTAACCTTTCTCGCAACTGCGTGATCGGGTGCGCCCAAGCTACGCACTTGATTCCGCGTCATTGTTTCCTCAAGCTGTAGCGGGGTCGGAATTCGCGTCGGCGGACCGGACACCAACAACAACGTTGCCATCGGCGACAATAAGAAGACGTCATTCAAGAAACGTTCTCCCCTCGTCGATGTGTCGACACGAAACGGAGGAGGAAGCGAATGAAACGTCGTGAATTTCTGAAGGCGGGAGGCCTCGGCCTTGCCGCGTCTGCGGTTGCTGCGCCCGCGATTGCGCAGTCGATGCCCGAAATCAAATGGCGCCTCGCGGCGAGTTGGCCGAAGTCGCTCGACACGCTCTATGGTGGCTGCGAGTTCTTCACCAAGCGCGTCGCGGAAATCACCGACAACAAATTCCAGATCCAGCCGTTCGCGGCCGGCGAGATCGTCGGCGGCCTTCAGGTGCTCGACGCCGTGCAGAACGGCACCGTCGAAATGGGCAACACAGCACTCTACTACTACTGGGGCAAGAATCCGGCGTTTACGTTCGGCACTTCATTGCCGTTCGGCCTGAACACGCGCCAGCACATGTCGTGGATGCTGTTCGACGGCGGCATGGCGCTGCTCAACGATCTGCTCAAGGAATACAACGTCCATGGCGTGCCGACCGGCTCGACCGGAGCGCAGATGGGCGGCTGGTTCCGCAAGGAGATCAAGTCGACCGAAGACCTCAAGGGTCTGAAGTTCCGCGTCGGCGGTTTCGCCGGAACGATCATCGCCAAGGTCGGCGGCGTGCCGCAACAGATCGCGGCCGGCGATATCTATCCGTCGCTGGAGAAGGGCACGATCGACGCGGCCGAGTGGGTCGGACCTTACGACGACGAAAAGCTCGGCTTCGTGAAGGTTGCGAAGTATTATTACTATCCGGGCTGGTGGGAAGGTACCGGCCAGGGCCACAACATCATGAACATGCAGAAGTGGAACGATCTGCCGAAGCACTATCAGGCAGCGATCACGGCCGCGTCGCATGAGCAGTTCGCGTGGGTGACCGGCAAGTACGACTACGTCAATCCGGGCGCGCTGAAGCGGCTGATCGCATCGGGTGCGATCCTGAAGCCCTTCCCGCAGGAAGTGCTCGAGACCTGCTACAAGGCGGCGAACGAAATCTATGCCGACTTGTCGAAGAACAACGCGCACTTCAACAAGATGCATTCGAGCCTCTCGAACTATCGCAACGAGTCGTTCGCCTGGATGCAGGTGGCAGAACTGTCATTCGACAGCTTCATGATGCGGATGCGCACGCGCACCTGATATCTTTTCCATCTGAGTGAACAAAGCCCCGGAGAGCCATCTCCGGGGCTTCTTTACTCAGGGAACGGATGTGGCAGTGTGCGGGCGAAAGAGGGACGACGTATGCCGGGACGTTTCGTTTGTCTCGTCGCCGCGCTTGCCGTTGCCGGTATGACCGGCGCGCAAGCGCGCGACGATTATCCCAATCGCCCGATCACATGGGTCGTTCCGTTCACGCCGGGCGGCATCACCGACACGAATGCACGCCTTGTCGCCGACGAACTCTCGAAGGTTCTCGGCCAGTCGGTGGTGGTCGACAATCGTGGCGGCGCTGGCGGCACGATCGGCACCGAGCAGGTCGCGCGCGCCGCGCCTGACGGTTACACCATGGTCTACGCGACGCAGGGAACGATGGCGGCGAATGTCTCGTTGCGAAAGGCGCTTCCGTACGATCCGCTGAAAAACTTCGTGCCGGTGCACGTGGTGGCGGAGACGCCGAACATTCTCGCAGCCTCGCCGACGGCGCCCTTCAGCACGCTGGATGAACTCGTGGCTTACGCGAAAAAGCATCCCGGCAAGATCACGTACGGTTCGTCCGGCGCGGGAACGGCGACGCATCTCGTTGCCGAATTGTTCAAGGCCGTCGCCGGCGTCGAGATCATGCATATCCCGTACAAGGGCAGCGCGCCGGCGATGACGGACCTGCTCGGCGGGCGGATCGACATCATGTTCGACTATCCGGTCACGGTCGGCCCGCACGCCGATGCCGGAAAGCTGAAATTGCTAGCGACGACAGCTGCGAGCCGTCTCGCCGTGATGCCGAAAGTGCCGACCATGGCGGAGCTCGGCTTCAAGGATCTCATCACCGAAAGCTGGTCGGGGGTGATGGTGCCGGCCGGCACGCCGGACGCGGTGGTCGATCGGCTGGCGGCCGCCGTGCGGGTGGCGATCACCTCCGACCGTGTCCGCGAACAGCTCGACAAGTTCGGCAGCCGGGCGGTGCTACTGCAGAAAGGCGACATGCGTTCGCTGATCGAGCGCGAAATCGTGCGGTGGGCGGATGTCATTGCCAAATCAGGCATCGAGAAACAGTAGAGTCACGCTTTCGCATGCCTCTTACTCACCGCAATGGCTTGAGGCGTGGGCGCGATTTGCGTATTGAGGCGCTCCCGGCGGCATTGCCGCTTCGTTGAGACTTCGCCGTGAACGCCTCCGCGCTGCCGAGCCAATCGAATCTGAAAGCCGCGCTCTGGATGGTCGGCTGGCTGGCCGCCATGCTGATGATGCTGGTGGCGGGACGTGCCACCGCGCGCGAACTCGACGTTTTCCAGATCATGGAAATGCGATCGCTGATCGGCATTCTCCTGCTCTATCCGCTGATTTATCGGCAGGGCGGCTTCGCGACGTTGCGCACGACCCGGCCGCTGCAGCATATCCTTCGCAACAGCGCGCACTACATTTCGCAGTATCTCTGGTTTGTCGCGCTGACACTGATCCCGATCGCACAGGTCGTCTCGATCGAGTTCACCATGCCGATCTGGACGGCAATCTTCGCGGCGATGTTCCTCGGCGAGCGAATTACCCTCTGGAAGGCGCTGGCAATCGTTCTTGGACTGGCCGGCGTTCTCGTGATCGTGCGGCCGAACTTCAACGCGGTGAACACGGGACAGCTGATCATGGTCGCGGCGGCGATCGGCTTTGGCATCTCGATCGTGCTGATCAAGTCGCTGACGCGCACGGACAGTGTCGTAACCATCATCTTCTGGATGCTGGTGATTCAGTCCGTGATCGGCCTCATTCCGGCGATCTATGTCTGGACAACGCCTTCGGCGCAGGTCTGGCCGTGGCTGCTGGTCGTTGCGTTCTGCGGTGCTTACTCGCACTATTGCATGGCGCAGGCGATGCGCTATGCGGACGCGACCGTGGTGATCCCGATGGATTTCCTGCGTATGCCGCTCAGCGCCGTGGTCGGATGGTTCGTCTACAACGAGACGCTCGACATGTTCACGGCGGTCGGTGTCGCACTGATCCTGCTCGGCAACCTGCTTAACCTGAAGCGCGCGCCGGCAAGCGCCGCCAGCGCTCAGGCCTCCGCGTAAACCGGATAATCGGTGTAGCCCTTCGATCCGCCGGAGTAGAACGTCGCGCGGTCGTATGGCGTCAGCGGCACGTTCTTGCGGATGCGCTCGGGCAAATCCGGATTCGAGATGAACAGGCGGCCGAAGGCGATTGCGTCGGCGTTGCCGGCGGCAACCATGGCGGTCGCGGTCTCGGGTCGGAAGTTGCCGGCGGCGATCAGCACGCCCTTCCAGTGCGGCCGGAACAGTTCGGCAGCCGACGGTACGTTCTGATGATCGACTTCAGCCTGGCCGGCACCGCTTGCGCGCGGCTCGATGAAGTGAAGGTAGACGGGCTTCAGCTTGGACATCTCCTGCACGACATGGGTGTAAAGCGGCATCGGCTCGGCTTCACCGCTGTCGTTGGCGATGCCGAAGGGTGAGAGCCGCACGCCGACGCGCTCTGCGCCCCAGACGCCGATGACAGCCTTGGTCACCTCAAGCAGCAGACGCGCGCGATTCTCAATCGATCCGCCATACGCATCGGTGCGCTGGTTGGTCTTCGACTGCAGGAATTGCTCGAGCAGATAGCCGTTGGCGCCGTGAATCTCGACGCCATCGAAGCCGGCGGCGAGCGCGTTACGCGCCGCCTCCGTGTAGCTGGCGATGATGCCGGGGATTTCAGACGTCTCGAGTGCGCGCGGGGTCTCGAACGGCTCGCGTTTGAAGGCGGCCGAGAACGCATGTCCAGCGGGCTTCACGGCAGAGGGCGCGATCGGCAATGCGCCGCCCGGCTGATGCGAGGAGTGCGAAATGCGGCCGACGTGCCAGAGCTGCAGGAAGATCAGTCCGCCCCTGGTGTGGACGGCGTCGACGACTTTCTTCCAGCCTGCGACTTGCGCTTGCGAGTGAATGCCAGGCGTGCGCGGCGCGCCCTGGCCTGTGAGCGCCACCTGCGAGGCTTCGGCGATGATCAGGCCGCCCTTGGTCGCGCGTTGGCCGTAGTACTCCGCATTCATCTCGACCGGTGCGAGCTCCTCGGCGCTCGCGCGCATCCGCGTCAGCGGCGCCATCGCGACGCGATGGGTGAGGGTGTAGGGGCCGAGCTTCAGCGGCGAAAACAGCGACATGACGAACTCCCAGTTATCGATCTTTTTCTGATTATGATTTCGCGCCGTGCACGAGCGACTTCGCGATCATGCAGTGAATGCCCTTCGAGCCGTTGACCGTCTGCGTCACGCGCAGGTCGGCGGCGAGGCTGCAGAACATGTAGGCGTCATCGCGCGACAGGCCGCCTTTCTCGCCGAGCAGCACGATCATGTCGCGCAGTGCTTTCACTGCGCATTGATCAAGGTCCGGATCGATGCCCATGGTGATGTAATGGGTTGGCGTTTCGGCACGCGGAGCAGTCAACGCCGCGCCCTTGCGCACCGATAATGCGAAGCGGCCTTGCAGCGCCGTCTCGATGGCGGTGACGCAGACTTCGCCATCGCCCTGAACGGCGTGGCCGTCGCCGCACGAGAAGTTCGCGCCTTTCACGAGAACAGGCAGCAGGAGCTTGGTGCCGACCAGGAGTTCCTTGTTGTCGAGGTTGCCGCCCATCGCGCGCGGCACCAGCGACGAGATGCGTCCCCATGACGGTGGCGGCGCGACGCCCATCACGCCGAAGAACGGCGAGAGCGGAAGATCGAAGCCCCACGGCATCTTGCCGGTGTTGCGCTTGAGATCGAGCGGGATATTGATCTGCCGGCCTTCGGGGAAGTCGTCCGGGAGTGTGCCCATCAGCGGGCGGATGGCGTTCCAGCCCCAGTCCTGCCGGAGCTGGATGTCGAGAATCTCGACTTCCAGCACGTCGCCCGGCTCGGCGCCCTCGACCGCGATCGGTCCAGTCAGGATGTGACCGGGCAGCATCCGCTCATTACGCTCGTGGATCTCTTTCATTTCCGGCGGGATATGGAATTTCGCCGGATCGGGCAGGACGCTGGGTCCGCCGCTGACGGTATCGACCGTCACCTCGTCGCCGCTTGCGATGGTCAGCACCGGCTTCAGCGCTGCTTCGAAGAAGCCCCAGTGGCAGGTTTCTGAACTGGCGCGAAGGTGGTGATGGGGCATGGCGATGCGTCTCGGATCGGACAAAAACGATGGCCGGGGAGCATCGCGTGATCGCCGCCGAAAGCAAGGGGGTGTCGCGGCAACAGGGCGTGCGTCGGGCGCATGTCGTCAGCGGCGCTGCGCGACCAGCCAACCGAGGATGTCGCTCCACAGCGCTTTCGGCATGGACCGCTTGAAGAAGCCGAAGTGGCCGATCTGGTCGATGCCATAGTCGCGAGGGTCGATGGTGCGGCGTGTCACCGCTGCGTTGGCATAGAAGGTCGCCAGTTCGTCGATCGCTGCAGCCGGTGCCGTTCTGTCGTCGCTGAAGCCGACGAACAGCGCAGGCTTCCTGTAGGCATGGAAATGCTCGCGGATGGGTCTGCCTTGGGCGTCGGAGACGTAATGCCGGTTGCGGCCCCAGCGCGCCCACGTCATCGCGATGCTCGCCGGCATGTCTTCCATCCGGGAGTACTTCTTCGGCGCATAGCCAAAGATTTTCGAGATGCCCGGCAGCAAAGCGTACCAGAGGAACAGCATACGCAGCCGCTCCTTCGGCGTCGGCCAGAACCGCCAGTGTCCGGTCTGCGCGGCGATGCCGGCAAAGGCCACGAAGCGATTGATATTCGACTGCAGACCGATCGACTGTCCGCCCATGGAATGTCCGATACAGTAGATCGGCGTGGTCGGCAAAACCTTGCGGTCGAGCCACGCGGTGACGCCGGTCGCGTCTTTTGCGCCCCATTCGCCGACCTCGCCCTTGAAATCGCGAATGTCGACGTGCAGTGACTTGCCCATGCCGCGATAGTCGAACGTGACGACGAGATAACCGCGGCTGGCAAGCCATTCGGCGAAGGCGTTGTAGTACTCCTTCGGCACGCCGGTCGCGCCGTTGATCTGGATTGCGGCGGGCGCCTCTTCCGAACCATAGACGAGGGCGGCGAGCTGATAGCCGTCACTGGCTTCGATCCAGACCTCGCGTCCGGCGAGCGCCGGATCGCGCTCACGTTCTGCGCGCCGCTCCGGCGCGGGCATGGTGACGACGTTGGTCACGGCGTCGCAAGCAGCGGCTGTTGCGGCGGCCGCAGCAGCGCGAACGCGATCTGCACGATGCCTGCGGTGAGGCCGATGGAGACCCCGATCTGCCAGGCGAGCGTGTAGGAGCCGAGCGTGTCGTAGATCAGGCCGCCACCGTAGGCGCCGAGGAAGCTGCCGAGCTGGTGGTTCATGAAGGCGAGGCCGCCGATCATGGCCTGCCACTTCAACCCGAACATCTCGACGATCGCGCCCTGCATCAGCGGGCCGACGCCGAGCCAGAGAAAGCCCATCAGCGCGCCGAACACGAGCGTGCCGGTCGTGGTCGGCGGCGCCATGAAATACCAGGCGAGCACGATCGAACGGGATACGTAGATCAATCCGAGCAGCACCTGCTTGCTCCAGCGGCCGCCGGCCCAGCCGAAGAACAGGCTGCCGAGCACATTGAAGCCGCCGATCACGCCGAGCGTCTGCGCGCTCAGCATCGGGTCCATGCCGCAGATGGCGAGGTAGGAGGGCAGGTGGGTGGTGATGAAGATGAGTTGCATACCGCAGACGAAGTAGGCGCAGGTCATCACCACGAACGAGGCGTTGCTGAATGCAGTGATCGCCGCCGCCTTCGCCGAGGTGTCGCCGATTTCGTTGGCGGTGGTCGGCGTCGGCTGCTTGTCGGTCCGGCCGGCGATCCAGGCCATCGGCAGCATGATCAGCGACATGACGACGAAACCGGCGATGCCGATCCGCCATCCGTGGCCTTCGCTCAGGATTTGCCCGATGGGGGCGGCCATCAGCGCGCCGAGCGATCCGGCGGCGGAGACGATGCCGAGCACGGTGCTGCGGACGGCAGTCGAGACGGAGCGCGCGGCAACCGCCATCGCGATCGCCGGGCCCGTGCAGGCCATCGACGCGCCGATCAGCACGCCGGCACCGATCATGATCGCGAGGAAGCCCTGCGCGACCGCCATCAGCGCCAGCCCGATGATGTAGAGCGCCGCACCCACAAGCATGATCGGGCGATAACCCCACCGCACGGTCAGCGCACCGGCGACCGGCTGCAGGAAGCCCCAGGCAAGATTCTGGACTGCGATCGCGAGCGTGAAGCTCGACACCGAAATCGCGATGTCCTTGGTCAACGGCTGCAGGAAAATGCCGAGGCTTTGCCGCAAGCCCATGCTGATCGTCAGCATGATTGCCGCGCCCGCGAGTATGGGAAGCGCCGGCCGCAGAACCTGAAGCATGGACATATTCTTTTTCCTGACGTTCGCGGGTCCGGGCTTGATTACACCGATCTGTGTAGCTAGATTTGCGAAACGTCAAGCAGAAAGTAGACAGGTCTGTGCATGCCGTCGGCGGCGCCCAAACAACCGATGAAAGAGCGGATTCTCGATACCGCCGATCAGCTTTTTTATCATCGCGGCATCCGCGCGGTGGGCGTCGACACGATCGCCGCCGAAGTCGGGATCAGCAAGCGCACGCTCTATAACCATTTCCCGTCGAAGGACTCCCTCGTCGCCGCCTACCTGATGCAGCGCTTCGTGCCGATCCCGCATTCGGACAAGCCGCCGTTCGAGCAGATCATGCGCTCGTTCGAGCGGCTCGCGCAGGGGTTCGGCATGAAGGGCTTTCGCGGGTGCCCCTTTGTCAATGCGGTTGCCGAGATCGGGGAGACCGATTCCGAGGCCCGCAAGATCGCCCGCGCCTTCAAGGAAGACCGCCGCGCCTGGCTGCAGGACAAGGTGACGAAACTGGGCGTTGCAGATCCCGAGATGCTCGCGACCCAGTTGGCCATTCTGGTCGACGGAGCCATTGCGCAGGACCTTGTCCGCCGCGATCCGGCGGTGGCGCTGACGGCAAAGGAGGCTGCGCGTGTCCTCCTGACGAACGCCGGGGCCGCCCCAAAAGCGTGATTTGAGCCGGGTTCCAACCTCTGAACAACGGACTGTGACCTGCCGGTCATTGCTGCCGTCCCCGCCGTTCGGCTAAATACTCAATTACCGACAACGAAAGGACCAGGCGCCGTTGCCTGAACCCGGCAGAAGACCGTTCGCATGATTGCGCTTGTCCGCATTGCTCTGTCGCGGCCCTACACGTTTGTCGTCCTCGCGCTTCTGCTCCTGATCATCGGACCGCTCGCGGCGCTGCGCACGCCGACCGACATCTTTCCGGAAATCCGTATCCCGGTGATCGGGGTTGTCTGGAACTACACCGGCCTGCCGCCGGACCAGATGGCCGGCCGTATCACCACGCCGTTCCAGCGCGCGCTGACGACGACCGTCAACGACATCGAACACATCTCGGCTAATTCCTATACCGGCTTCGGCATCATCAAGATTTTCTTCCAGCCGAACGTCGATATCCGCACCGCGAACGCGCAGGTCACGGCGATTTCGCAAACGATGCTGCGGCAGTTGCCGCCAGGCTCGACGCCGCCGCTCATTCTCAACTACAGCGCCTCCACGGTGCCGATCATTCAGCTCGCACTGTCGGGCGACGGACTCACCGAGCAGAACCTCGCCGACCTCGGCATCAACCAGCTTCGGACCCCGCTGGTCACCGTGCCGGGCGCCGCCATTCCGTTTCCCTTCGGCGGCAAGCAGCGGCAGATTCAAATCGACCTCAACGCAACGGCCCTGCAGTCGCTGGGACTATCGGGACAGGACGTGGCCAATGCGCTCGCCGCGCAAAACCTGATCACACCGGTCGGCACCCAGAAGATCGGCAGCTTCGAGTACACGATCCAGCTCAACAACTCGCCGCTGCGGATCAATGAACTCGGCGATCTGCCGATCAAGGTCGTCAACGGCGCGATGGTCCACATCCGCGACGTGGCCAACGTCCGCGACGGCAATCCGCCGCAGACCAACATCGTGCACGTCGACGGCAACCGCTCGGTGCTGATGATGGTGCTGAAGGCCGGCGCGGTGTCGACGCTCGATATCATCGCCGGCATCAAGCAGAAGCTGATCGATGTGAAGCCGGCGCTGCCGGATACGCTGAAAGTCGGCCTGCTCGGCGATCAGTCGATTTTCGTGCGCGGCGCGATCTCCGGCGTCGCCAAGGAAGGCGTGCTCGCGGCCGTCCTCACCAGCCTGATGATCCTGCTGTTCCTCGGCAGCTGGCGCTCGACCATCATCATTGCTGTGTCGATCCCGCTGTCGGTGCTGGGCTCGATCATCATGCTCTCGGCGATCGGCGAGACGCTGAACATCATGACGCTCGGCGGCCTCGCACTCGCGGTCGGCATTCTCGTCGACGACGCGACGGTGACGATCGAGAACATCAACTGGCATCTGGAACAGGGCAAGGACGTCGAGCCCGCCATCATGGACGGCGCCAATCAGATCGTGACGCCGGCGTTCGTGTCGCTGCTGTGCATCTGCATCGTGTTCGTGCCGATGTTCTTCCTCACCGGTGTGTCGCGCTTCCTGTTCGTGCCGATGGCGGAAGCCGTCGTGTTCGCCATGATCTGGTCGTTCATCCTGTCACGCACGCTGGTGCCGACGATGGCGAAGTATCTGCTGAAGAAGCATCAGCACGGTCATGTGGATCAACCGCCGTCGCGCAATCCGCTGGTGCGCTTCCAGCGTGCGTTCGAGGCGCGTTTCGAAAAATTTCGCACCGGTTATCGCGACGTGCTGGCTACGGCGCTCGGCCATCGCGCCGTCTTCGTCTCCGGCTTCCTCGTCTTCGTCGCGGCGTCATTCCTGCTTGTACCGATGCTCGGCCGCAACTTCTTCCCGTCGGTCGACACCGGGCAGATCCTGATCCACGTACGCGGGCCGGTCGGCACCCGCGTTGAGGAGACGGCGTCACAGCTCGCGGACGTGCAGAAGGCCATCCGGCAGATCATTCCGCCTGATCAGATCGAGACCATGGCCGACAACATCGGCATGCCGATCAGCGGCATCAACATGACCTACAACAACACGGGTCTGATCGGCACGCAGGATGGCGACATCCAGATCAAGCTCAGGGAAGATCATCGCCCGACGGAAGAATATGTGCAGATGCTGCGCGAGAAGCTGCCGCGGCAGTTTCCGGGCATGAGCTTCGCGTTCCTGCCGGCGGATATCGTCAGCCAGATTCTGAACTTCGGCTCGCCGGCGCCGATCGACATCCAGATCCGCGGCGCCAACCTCGCGGCGAACTTCGCGCACGCCAACAAGCTACTGCGCGAACTGCGCAAGATTCCGGGCCTGGCGGACGCGCGCATTCAGCAGTCGCCCAACGCGCCGGCGTTCAACGTCGAGGTCGATCGCTCGCGTGCGCAGTATGTCGGCGTCACCGAGCGCGATGTCACAAACAGCCTCGTCGTCAATCTGGCCGGCAGTTCGCAGGTCGCACCGACCTTCTATCTCAATCCGGACAACGGCGTATCGTACAACATTGTCATGCAGACGCCGCAGTATCAGCTCGACTCGCTGAACAAGCTGCAAACGGTTCCGATCAATGCGGCGGGTGCGAGCACATTGCCGATCCTCGGCGGCCTCGCCGATATCAAGCGAACCGCGACCAATGCCGTCGTCTCGCAATACGACATCCAGTCGATGGTGCAGATCTTCGCCACACCGCAGGGACGCGATCTTGGCTCGGTCGCCGCGGACATTCAGAAGCTCTTGGCGGACACCGCCAAGGATGTTCCGCGCGGCAGCTCGGTCGTTCTGCTTGGGCAGGTCGAGACGATGAACAGCGCGTTCTCAGGTCTGCTGTTCGGTCTGCTGGGCGCGATCGTGCTGATCTATCTCTTAATCGTCGTGAACTTCCAGTCGTGGTCCGATCCGTTCGTCATCATCTCGGCGTTGCCCGCGGCGCTTGCCGGAATCGTCTGGATGCTTTTCGCCACCGAGACCACGTTGTCCGTTCCGGCGCTGACCGGTGCGATCATGTGCATGGGCGTGGCCACCGCAAACAGCGTGCTCGTCATCAGCTTCGCCCGCGAGAAGTACGAAGAACTCGGCGATCCGATTGCAGCGGCGCTCGAAGCGGGTTTCGTTCGCTTCCGCCCGGTGCTGATGACGGCGCTCGCCATGATCATCGGCATGGCGCCGATGGCCTTCGGTCTGGGTGAGGGCGGCGAACAGAATGCACCGCTCGGCCGCGCGGTAATCGGCGGGCTCGTGTTTGCGACGATCGCGACCCTCATTTTCGTTCCTGTGGTTTTCAGCATGGTTCACAAGAAGACAGCGCCGCACAGCGGCCCCGTGGAGACGGCGCATGCCACCTGAGCAGCCCAAACCGGTATCGCGGCGCGCGCTGCGCTTGTCTGCGGTCGCAATCGGCGCCATCGCGGTCGCTGTGGTCGTCTCGGGCGTGCTCGCGCGCCAAAGCAGCGACGCGAAGCTGCGCGAATGGACCGACACGCAGGCGGTGCTGACGGTTGCTGTCACGCAGCCGAGCACCAAGCCGAGCGAATTGACGCTGACGCTGCCCGGACGACTCGAGGCGTACTCGCGCGCGGCGATCTTCGCTCGCGTCAGCGGTTATCTGAAATCATGGAACTTCGACATCGGCGCGCCGGTGAAAACGGGCGATCTCCTCGCCGAAATCGAGGCGCCCGATCTTGATCAGCAGCTGCTGCAGGCGCGTGCCGACCTCGCCAATTCGCAGGCCGCCGCCAAGCTCTCTGCCGCAACATTGAAGCGACGCCAGACGCTGCTGACGTCGAACTTCGTTTCCCTGCAGGAAATCGACGAGCGCTCCGCCGATCTCGCCAGCAAGGAAGCGCAGGTGAAGGCGCAGCAGGCCAACGTCGATCGCCTGCAGGCGCTGGCTGGCTTCAAGAGCGTCACGGCTCCGTTCGACGGCGTGGTCACCGAGCGCAACACCGATCTCGGCGCACTGATTAGCGGGGGCACCGGCAGCGGGTCGCCGATGTTCGTCGTGTCGGAGATGAAGAAGCTGCGCGTCTACGTCAACGTACCGCAGAGTTACGTTGCCTCGATTTCGATGGGCGGCCAGGCTAACATCGTTGTGCCGGAATTTCCGACGCGCACATTCCCGGCGACGGTGGAAGCCTCGTCGCAGTCGGTCGATATCGCGACCGGTACAACGCGTATCCAGCTGGCGCTCGACAACAGCAAGGGCGAACTGAAGCCGGGCGCGTACGCCACGGTCACGCTTGTCTTGAAGCGGGAGAATCCGCCGCTGGCTATTCCGTCCAGCGCGCTAATCTTCGACAAGGAAGGCCTCCGCGTCGCCGTCGTCGATGGTGACAGCAAAATCCAGTTCAAGTCGGTGACCATCGCGCGCGATCTCGGCCGCGAGATTGAAATCGCGACGGGCCTGTCACCGGCCGATCGCGTGGTCACGACACCGCCGGACGGCGTGGTCAGCGGCGATCCGGTGAAGGTTGCCGGTGCGCCGCAAGGAAATCAGCCGCCGCCGGCCTCTACAAAAACCAGCGAACGGTAGTTTGGCATCGTCGCTTGACTAGTGTGGTCGAGACCGCTTCTCTGTCGCCATGAAAGACATCTGGCGCCTGTCGGCAACCGAACTCGCTTCCTTGATCCGTGCGCGGAAGGTGTCCGCACGAGAGGCCGCGCAGGCGGCCCTGGCGCGGCTCGACGCGGTCAATCCAAAGCTCAACGCGGTGGTCGATCATCGCCCGCAGGACGTGCTGGCGCAGGCGGACGCGGTCGACGCCACCATCGCCAACGGCGGCGATGCCGGCATCCTCGGCGGCGTGCCGATCACGATCAAGGTCAACATCGATCAGACGGGCTTTGCGACCACCAACGGCGTCAAGCTGCAGCGCGATCTGATCGCCAAGACCAATTCGCCGGTCGTCGACAATCTGCGCAAGGCGGGTGCAGTCATTCTCGGGCGCACGAATACGCCGGCGTTCTCCTATCGCTGGTTCACGACGAATTTGCTGCACGGCGATACCTACAATCCGCGCGATCGCTCGATCACGCCCGGCGGCTCGTCCGGTGGTGCGGGATCAGCCGTCGCCGCCGGCATCGGGCATATCGCGCATGGCACCGATATCGCCGGCTCGATCCGCTATCCGGCCTATGCCTGCGGCGTGCACGGCCTGCGGCCGACCATCGGCCGTATTCCCGCATTCAATGCGTCGTCGCCGGAGCGGCCGATCGGTCCGCAGATCACGGCGGTGTCGGGTCCACTGGCTCGCACCGTTTACGATCTCCGGCTGGCGCTGGCCGCGATGTCGAAATACGACAGCCGCGATCCGTGGTGGGTGCCGGCGCCGCTCGAGGGCCCACCGGTGCCGCGGCGTGCGGCGCTGTGCCTGCGGCCGGATGGCCTCGAAATCGCGCCTGAGATCGAAGCTGCGCTGCGCGATGCCGCAAAGCGGCTGGAGCGGGCAGGTTGGATGGTCGAGGAGATTACGAACACGCCGCCGATCGCCGAGCCCGCCGAGCATCAGGTCAAGATGTGGATGGGCGACACTTATCAGGCCCAGCTCGACACGGCCGAGAGGGAAGGCGACCCGGGCGCGCTGGCGGCGCTGCGCGGGCATGAGGCCGTCGGCCGCGGGATGAACCTCACGGATTTCTCGAAAGTGCTGACGCGCCGCGCGACGCTGACTCGCGAATGGCAGGTGTTCTTCGAGTCATGGGCGGTGCTGCTGATCCCGGTCTGCGGGATGCTGCCGTTCCCGTACGGTTTCGATCTGCGCGACAAGGAGTCGTGGGAGCGCACCTGGCGCGCGCAGATGACGCAAGTCGGCCTTCCGTTCGTCGGCCTGCCGGCAATGACGGTGACGACAGGACTTGTCGGCACGGTTCCGGTCGGCGTGCAGCTCGTCTCCGGACGTTACCGCGAAGATCTCTGTCTGCTCGCTGGCGAAGCCATCGAAGCGGGCGGTGTGCCGGCATCGCCGGTCGATCCGGCCTGAGCTGTGACCCCGGCGGCATCTCAGCCTGCACTGGTGCGGGCTGCGCTCGCGGTGCTTGCCGCGGCTACCCTGTGGCTTCTGATCACGCCGCTCTATCGCATGGGCCTTTGGCTCGAACAGCCGAATGAAGGCTGGAACGCGACGCATGCGCTCAACGCCTTCAGCGGCGGCCTCTATCCGCCGCCCGGCAGTTTCATCATCAATAACTATCCGCCACTGTGGTTTTACCTGACAGGTGGATTGGCACGGCTCGGCGCCGATCCGATTTTCGCAGGCCGCGTGATCGCATTTCTGTCGTTCATTGCGACCGCCGTCGCGATCTTCGCGATCCTGCGCCGCTTGAAAGCGAGCGTGAGTGCGGCGATCGCCGGCGCGCTCTGCTTCGTGCTGATTTTGGCGGGCTTGCTGGCGAGCTACATCGGCCTGTCCGAACCGCAAATGCTGGCGCATGCGCTTGTGGCTTTCGGCGCGGCCGTGCTTGTCCGCGCGGACAACGCGAGAACGGCGGCACTTGCGGCGGTTCTGACAGTGATAGGTTTGTTCACCAAGCATGTTGTGATCGCGCTGCCGCTCGCGTCGCTGGCCTGGCTTTTGATCTACCGCCGTCACCTGCTGCTGCCATGGCTCGTGGCAGGCGCGGTCTCGGGATTTGCGTCGCTCGGCGCGTGGCTGGCGTTGCATGCGAATGTGATGAGCAACATGCTATTCCCGCGCGTGTTCGCGCTGCCGACGTTTGGCAAAAACCTGGCGCTGATCACGAAGGCGTTGGTGCCGCTTGCGATCTATGGCGCGGTTGCGTGGCGCCGCCGCGCCGTGCGCGACGAAGCAATGATGTTCGCAGCTCTGGCGATCGCCGCAGGCCTCTTGGCGCTGCTGATCTTCGGCGGTGCGCAGGGCGTCAGCATCAACGTCGTGTTCGATCTCATCATTGCCGCATCGATCGGGCTTGGTCTCGCATGGGATCGCATCGAAGCGCTGTCCGCGCAGGCGAACGGCTGGCGGGTGGCGATCATTGCGGTGCTGTTGATCCGCGTCGGCAGCGGCGTGCCTTACGCCAATGTTGCATTGGCATTCGATGCGCGCGAGCGAGCCCGGCTTCAGGAACAATCCTCCGTCCTTGTTGCGTTGCGCGACAGGTTGAAGCAGGTGAAGGGGCCGGTCGCATGCGAGGCGTTGTCGGCCTGCATTTGGGCCGGTCACCGCAACGAAGTCGATCTCTGGAAACTGCATTTCGAGACCACGCTCGGTCCGTTCATGGATACGCGTGTGGTGCTTCAGGGCATCACAGAGGGGCACTTTGGTGCGGTTGTGCTGTTCGGTAGATCGAACCCGGTGCTGGACCGGCAGCTGCCGGGCCTTGCCACGGCGCTGACCGCAGGCTACGCCGCGCCGGAGGTTTTGGGCGGCGTGGTCAGCCTGTTCCCGCCGAAGAAATCCCGCTAAGCACGCCGGCAACGTTCAACACGACATCGGATTATGGTCTCCATCGTCTTCGCCGACACCACGGGCCGCTATGATGGCCGCGATCTCGAGCGCCGTCCGCTTGGAGGGACCGAGTCGTCGGTGATCCGCCTTGCGCGCGGGCTAGTGACGCGCGGGCATCAGGTGACCGTGATCACGAATTGCGACGGCGTCGTCGAGGATCATGGCGTACGCTGGCAGCCGTTCAGCGCGGCGATGCCTGAGCGCTGCGATCTCTACGTGCCGATCCAGCACCCGAAGCTGTTGGGATTGGTGCGTGCACGGCGCACGGCGCTGTGGGTGCTCTGGCGGCCGAACAATCTCAAGCATTACAAGCAGCTTCCGGCGATGTGGTGGCATCGGCCGGTGCCGATTTTGATGAGCCAGTTTCAGGTCGCGCAGTATTCGCCAATGCTGCCGCGCCGCAATCCGCATCTCATCATTCCACTGGCGTTGCCCGACGATATCCGTGGCCTGCCGCCGCTGACCGCGCCGCCGCCGCCCGTGCTGGTGTTTGCGTCAAACCCCGCGCGCAATCTTTACGGCGTCATGCGTATCTTCGCTGATCGTATTCTGCCGGCGCGGCCCGACGCGAAGCTGAAAGTGTTCGGCGCAGTGACTGCGGCCGCCGATCCGTGGACGGCGTGGGGCGGTCTCGTTCCGCAGGATCTGCCGCCGCAGACGAAAGCTGCGATCGACATTCGCACCGCCTTGCCGCGGGAGCAGATGATGGATGAGATCCGCAACACCCGCGCGATGATCTATCTCGGCCACAAGACCGAAGCGTTCTGCCTGTCGCTGGCGGAAGCGCAGGCGCTTGGTGTGCCGTGTGTGGTTGCACCGATCGCGGTGCTGCCGGAGCGGGTCGTCGACGGCGTCACCGGTTTCGTTCATGCGGATGAGGGCGCGTTCGCCGCGTCCGCGCTGGCGATGCTCAATGACGACGCTCTGTGGAGGAAGCAGCACGAAGCCGCGCTGCGTTTACAGCAAGGGTTGTCGTGGGCGGAGTACGCGGCGCGCTTCGAAACGTCGCTCTTATCCGACTGGATATCCACCAGTCGCTCGTAGCGGCTCCATTGAGCTGAAAGCGGCTGGTCATTTCATAAATCCGGTGGCGTGACCGGTGGCATAAGCGGAGATCAACTCCGCCGTTCGGGAGGCATCGCAAATGCCGTTGCGTATCGGAGCAGGCTCGGCCTGGTGGGGTGATCGCGTCGAGCCGGCGCGGCTCAACGCCGAGAAGGGCGATCTCGACTATCTGTGCTTCGAGACCATGGCGGAGGCCACGGTGTCCGCCGCTCAGGTGCGCAAGCGCCGCGATCCGTCGTTCGAAGGTTATGACACCTATCTCGACGATCGGATGAGAGCGGTGCTGCCCGGGTGTGTTCGGCGCGGCACCAAGATCGTCACCAACCAGGGCTGGATCAATCCGGTTGGCGCTGCAGAACGGATTGCGATGCATCTCGATGGGCTTGGCGCAAAGGGCGTCAAGATCGCCGCCGTCACCGGCAGTCTGATCACTGATCGCGTCACGTCGCTTGCAAAAACCATTCTGGAGAACGGCGCGCCGGTGGCGACGCTGTCGGAAACGCTCATCTCCGCAGAGGCCTACCTCGGCGCGGAGCCTATTGTTGAAGCGCTGCGGGGCGGCGCGCAGATTGTCGTGACCGGACGCGTCGCCGATCCGTCGCTGTTTCTGGCCCCGATGATTCATGAGTTCGGCTGGTCCGAAAATGATGTGGCAAAGCTGGGGCAGGGCACCGGCATCGGTCATCTGATGGAATGCGGTGCGCAGGTCACCGGCGGATACTTCTCCGACCCCGGTTTCAAGGACGTTCCCGATCCATGGGACCTCGCATTCCCGATCGCGGAGGTCGAACCGGACGGCAGTGCTGTGATCGCGAAGATCTCGGGCTCCGGCGGCGCGATCAATCTGATGACCGTGAAGGAGCAGCTGCTCTACGAGGTGCACGATCCGGCGAACTACATCACGCCGGATATCGTCGCCGACTTCACGACGGCGACGCTCGAACTGATCGGCGACAATCGCGTGCGAGTCTCCGGCATCGGCGGAAAGCTGCGCACGCCGACCTTGAAGGTGTCGATGGGCTGCACCGAAGGTTTTATCGGCGAGGACATGTTTTTCTACGCCGGCCCCGGCGCGTTGCGCCGGGCCAAGCTTGCAAAGACTATTCTCGAAGAACGTTTCAAGATCGTCGATCTGAAAGCAGACGACGTGCGCGTCGATTTCGTCGGCCTCAATGCCATTCATGGCGAGGCGACGCCTGCGGACGCGCCGGAGCCGTACGAAGTGGCGGTGCGTGTCGCCGCACGCACGAAGACGCGCGAAGAAGCTTTGAAGATCGGCCGCGAGATCGACGGCATGGCCGTGTCGGGCGTGGCGATGACCGGCAAACGCGTGCCGCATCAGGATCGCACCCGCGAGATCATCGGCATCTGGTCGACGCTGGTGCCGCGCCAGGCAGTGCCGTATCAAATTCACTGGCGGGAGAGCTGACATGCTGGTGAAGCTGCAGCACGTCGCGCATGTGCGCTCCGGCGACAAGGGCAACACGTCGAACATCTCGGTCATCGCCTATGACGACGCGCTCTATGCGCTGCTGAAGGAGCAACTCACGGCCGAGCGTTTCAAGGCGTTCTACGGCGGCGCCATCAAGGGCGAGGTCGAGCGTTACTGCATCGACGGCCTCGCCGCGATCAACTTCGTCGCGCACGGTGCGCTCGGCGGCGGCGTATCGCGCAGCCTCAGCCTCGACAACTACGGCAAGGCGCTGTCGGCGGCGATCCTCGGCTTCGAACTCGATGTGCCGGAGCGGCTGCGCAATTCGCTACGCGGCTTCGGCGGCTGACGGTCACGCCCGCCGCGCGACGCCTTGCTCGTCGCTGGCCTTGTCCTGCGCGGCGATCGCGCGTTTGAAACCGTCGCGCTGCTGCAGCCGCGCCCAGTAGGCGGCGACCGCCGGCGGAAATTGCGGATGAAGCTTCAGCCGCGTCGCGAGCATCAGCGCATAGCCGACCGAGATGTCGGCTACGGTGAATCGCCCCTCGCATAGCGTCTCGCGCGTCGACACCACGGCATCGACGCCGCGCAACCGCGCCAGGAACCAGCGCGCGTAATCTTCCACCACCTGCGGGTGGCGGCGCTCTTCCGGCTCCAGTTCGCCGTAGCGCAGCACCAGCGTCTGCGGAAACGTCAGCGTCGCTTCGCCGTGATGCAGCCAGTTCAGATAGAAGCCGTAGTCCGGCTCGTCCACATTCACTGCAAGCGGCGAGGGGCCGTAACGGCTCACCAGATACTGGCAGATCGCGGCTGACTCCGTCATGCGCGTCGCGCCATCGACCAGCAGCGGGATGGTACCGAGCGGATTGAGCGCCAGATACTCGCGCGCATGCACGCGCGGCGGAAACGGCAGCATCTTCAGCTCATAGGGCAGCCCCATCTCCTCCAGCGTCCAGAGCGGACGGAACGATCGGGCGCTGGAGCAATGGTAGAGCGTGAGCATGGGCGATCCTGTCGGAATGATGGCGTCTGCCACACCATATCCTCTTGATTTTCTTTCACAACTGTAGCTGAAAGAAGCGGCTTGCGCCCGCAAGTGCACTTCCTGATATACGTCCTGATATTAGGTCCACTTCCTCAAGAAGAGCGGCCGAGAACGATCCGAAAGTCATGCGATGAAACGAGCGCTTGTTACCGGCGTCACCGGACAGGATGGAGCCTACCTGTCCCAACTTCTGCTCGAGAAGGGCTATGAGGTTCACGGCCTCGTCCGCCGCAGCAGTTCCGCCGATGTGATCGACGCCAAGCTGCGCTGGCTGAACATTCACAAAGATATTCGTTTCGTCGACGGCAACCTGCTGGATACGACGTCGCTGATCCGCGCGGTGCGCGAGATCAAGCCGGACGAGGTCTACAATCTGGCCGCGCAGTCGTTCGTCAAATCGTCATGGAGCCAGCCGCTGCTCACCGGTCAGGTCACCGGCATGGGCGCGCTGCATGTGCTCGAGGCAGTCCGGATGGAGCGGCCGGAGGCACGCTTCTATCAAGCGTCGTCGTCGGAGATGTATGGGCTCGTGCAGGAGCCGATTCAGAGCGAAACGACGCCGCTTTATCCGCGCTCGCCGTATGGTGTCGCCAAGGTGTTCGCGCACGCCATGACCATCAATTATCGCGAAAGCTTCGGTCTGCACGCCTCGAGCGGCATTCTGTTCAATCATGAGTCGCCGCTGCGCGGCATCGAGTTCGTCACCCGCAAGGTCACCGACGGCGTCGCGCGCATCAAGCTCGGCGTCGAGAAAGAGCTGCGGCTCGGCAACATCGACGCCAAGCGCGACTGGGGCCACTCGAAGGATTACGTCCGCGCCATGTGGCTGATGCTGCAGCAGGACAAGCCCGACGACTATGTGGTGGCCACCGGCCGCACCACGACCGTACGCGACATGTGCCGGATTGCGTTCGACCATGTCGGGCTGAAGATGGACGATCACCTCGTGATCGATCCGGTGCTGTTCCGTCCGGCCGAGGTCGACATCCTGCTCGGCAACCCTGCCAAGGCGAAAGCCAAGCTCGGCTGGGAGCCGAAGATCTCGCTCGAAGAGATGATCCGCGAAATGGTCGACGCCGATCTGAAGCGCGTCTCGCAGCAGGCCAAAGACGGCCGGCCGTGACGTTTCCAGGCCAGCCCCGCATTCTGGTCACCGGCGCGCACGGTTTCGTCGGCCGGCATCTGGTGACGAGGCTGCTCGAACTGATGCCGGCGGGCGAACTGGTGCTGGTCGACGCGCATGCGGGTGCGCAGCCAGCGCGCTGCCGCAACCACGTCGCCGACATCACCAACGCGGCGCAAGTCACCGACACCATCAAGGCCGAGCGGCCGACCCACCTGATCCATCTTGCCGCGATCGCGGCTGTGACCGCGGCAACCGCCGATATGCGGCAGGCCTGGGCGGTGAACTTCGGCGGCACCCAGAATCTCGCGCTTGCGGTTGCCGAGCATGCACCCGATTGCCGGTTCGTGTTCTGCAGCAGTGCCGAGGTGTATGGCGCAAGCTTCACCGGCAGCGGCCGCTGCGACGAGACCGCATTGCTGCAGCCGGTGAATGCGTACGGCGCTGCGAAAGCGGCTGCCGACATCATGCTGGGGCAGATGGCGCGCCACGATCTGAAGGTGATCCGGCTGCGGCCGTTCAATCATACGGGGCCGGGGCAGAACGTCCAGTTCGTCGCGCCGGCATTCGCGGCGCAGATCGCGCGGATCGAGCGCGGCGAGCAAAAGCCTGTGATCGAGGTCGGCGACCTGAGCAGTGCGCGCGATTTTCTCGATGTGCGCGATGTGGTCGATGCGTATGCGTCGGCGCTGATGCGGTTTGATGCGATCCCGAACGGCAGCGTCATGAACATCGCGTCCGGCGAAGCGCGAGTGGTGCGGACCATCCTCGACGATTTGCTGGCGATGTCGAACATCAAGATCGAGGTTGTCGTCGATCAGGCGCGGCTGCGGCCGTCCGATATGCCGGTGATTGCGGGAGAGGCGGCGCTGGCGCGGCGGCTGCTCGACTGGACGCCGCGATGCGCGTGGGCGGATACGCTGAGGTCCGTTCTGGAATTCTGGCGCGCCCAGCCCTCGCGCTGATCAGGACGCGAGCAGCTTCTTGAAATAAGCGATGGTCTCGCGCAGGCCATCCTCGAGCTGCACCTTCGGCTCCCAGCCGAGGGTCTGGCGCGCGAGCGTAATGTCAGGTTTGCGCTGCTGCGGATCGTCGGCGGGAAGCGGGCCGTAGATGATCTTGGATTTCGATCCGGTGAGTTTGAGCACCGTCTCGGCCAACTCGCGAATGGTGAACTCGCCGGTGTTGCCGAGATTGATCGGACCGACCACGTCGTCCGGCGTTGCCATCAGGCGGACGATGCCTTCGACGAGATCGGACACGTAGCAGAACGCGCGGGTCTGATCGCCCTTGCCGTAGAGGGTAAGGTCGTTGCCCTGGAGTGCGGCAACGATGAAGTTCGACACCACGCGCCCGTCTTGCGGATGCATGTTGGGACCGTAGGTGTTGAAGATGCGCGCGATCTTCACCCGCACCTTGTGCTGGCGATGATAATCGAAGAACAGCGTCTCGGCGGCGCGCTTGCCTTCGTCATAGCAGGCGCGCGGCCCCAGCGGATTGACGTTGCCCCAGTAGCTCTCCGGCTGCGGGTGCACGGTCGGATCGCCGTAGACCTCGCTGGTCGAGGCCTGAAAGATCTTCGCCTTGGTGCGTTTGGCAAGACCGAGCATGTTGATCGCACCGTGCACGCTGGTCTTCAGCGTCTGCACCGGATCGAACTGATAGTGAATCGGCGAGGCCGGGCAGGCGAGATTGTAGATGGTGTCGGCCTCGACATAGAGCGGAAACGTCACGTCGTGGCGCATCGCCTCGAAGCGCTCGTTCTTGATCAGGTGCGCGATGTTGCGGCGGCCGCCGGTGTAATAATTGTCGACGCACAGAACCTCGTGCCCGGCCGCGATCAGCCGGCCGCACAGGTGCGATCCGATGAAACCGGCGCCGCCGGTTACGAGGATGCGTTCGTCTTTCATTGCGTCGCCGGCTCCTGGATGCCGTTTGAGGTGCAGGCCGGACCACTAGCATGAGCGGCTTGCCGGAGCCAACGGTGGAGACGGCGGCGCCAGCTATGTTAACTTTTGCCCGAAATACGCGGCCATTGCCGCTGACTTGACTTCGACGCGGCGGCGGGACAGAGCTTCCGCCACGCTCGGTGTGGGATTTGTTAGTGACGAAGCGGATTCTCCTCGACATCACGACGCTCGCGCGGGCGTCCGGCCATGCCGACGGCATCGTTCGCACCTTGCGCGAACTGGCCCGGTTTGCCGTGGCGAACCGGCCGGACATCGAGTTCGTTCTCTACGATCTCGATATCGATGCGCCCCGTCTGGTCAACGCGCGATGGGCCCGCAGCGTGATCGAGGGCACGGCGAAGATCGACATGTCCTACTTTCCGGATCGCTTCGCCAAGAAGCAGCGATTCCGGGAACGGCTGCCGAAACCGCTGAAGCGGCTCTTCCTCTGGATTCAGCGGCCGCGCCGTCAGGTCTATCTGAAACTCGAGCGGCTGCGGCTGACGGGAAGCCGTTTCGCGGATGTCGCCGAGCGGCTGCTGCCAAAGCTTCTTAACGAGAAATACAGACGCGAATTGACTTCGCCCGACGGAACGCTGCGCCGGCTGTTGCCGCACGACATGGCGCTCGACGATCCGCCGTCGTTGTCGAGCGAAGATATGTTGATTCTGGCCGGTTCGGACTGGCTTGCGATGTATCAGCAGCTCGCGCTCGGGCGCGAGCGGCCGCGCACCGTCGTGCTCTGCTACGACATCATTCCGTTGCTGTTCCCGCAGTTTTTCTCCGAGCAGAACTACACCGCGTTCCGCGCCTGCTTTCATGAGGTGTTCCCGCACGCCGATCTCGTGATCTTCACTGCAAAGCAAATCGTGGCCGATGCGGAAGCGTATTGCGCCCAGCAGGGGCTCACGCTGAAGAGGTCGGGGCTCGTCTATCTCGGAGCGAAGTTCGATCCCATCCAGCAAAGCGCGGCGCCGCTGCCGGCCGGATTGACCAGCGGACGTTACGCGTTGTTCGTCAGCACCATCGAGCCGCGCAAGGGACACCGGCTGTTGTTCGAGGTTTGGAAAAAGCTGCTCGCAGCCGGTGTTCCGCAGCAGCAGGATTTCAAGCTGGTGTTCGTCGGCCGTCGCGGCTGGCTGGTCGACGATCTGATCGCGGAGCTGGAGGCGCACGACAGCGTCGGCGACTCCTTGCTGATGTTATCGAATATCGACGATACAACCCTTCAGCAGCTCTACTCGCAATCGGCGTTCTGCCTTTATCCTTCCCTTTACGAGGGATTTGGCTTGCCCGTCATCGAGGCCTTCCGCTATGGAAAGGCAGTTATTGCATCGAATGGCGGCGCATTGCAGGAAACGGTCGGAGGATTTTCTCCGAGTCTCGACCCGCGCGACGAAATTGCCTGGTACGAAACGATGAAGACATGGATGGAGGATCCGTCCGTCCGTGCCGGATTCGAGGATGCGATCCGGACCCGTTTCAAGCCGCGCAACTGGGATGAAGTGGCCAAAGACTTTTACGATCTGATCAGTCGGGAGCTCGCCGTACCGGCAGCGCCTGCACGTTCTGACGGTCTTTGAGTTTTTCGAAGGGGCAGTGCGGATGACGCATCAGGGGCCAACGACCGGCAGCGGCATCGTCATGGCCGTGGCGCGTTGGTTCGATCGCCGCGTCAAAACCGGTGATGTTTTTATCCTTGCGGCCCTGGTTGCGCTGGCGCCGCTTTTCTTCACCAATAACTACCTGCTGGCGCCGCGCCTGCTGAATCAGATCTTCTTTCCCGTCGCGGTGCTGCTGTGGCTGTCGTTCCATCTCGACTGGCGCAACTGGCCGATGGTTCAGTTCCGGGCGTCCGCCCGCATCTTCTTCGTCTTTTCGATCATCCTGACGGCGGCGTTCGTCTATCTCCTCGCGATGAACGTCTCGAGCTGGCGGCAGCCGGGCGCCATCATGCGGGAGGTCGACAAGCAGTGGGCGTATGCCGGATACATTCTGCTGTTCATGATCTGCTTCGCTTTCGCCATCAGAACCTGGCGCGAGTTTCTGCCGCGGTTCGTGACGGCGTTTGCGACCATGGTCGCAGCGAGTGCGCTCTACAACATGGTGATCTATCTTTCAGGCCTCAATCTGTCGGGCGGTGTCGCCTTCGCGAGCGAGGGAGTGCGGCTGGTCAATTCGCTCGGCATGCCCGGATACACCAACTCGACCAACATCAGTGTGACCTACGCCGTGTTGTTTGTTGCGAGCGCCGCGGTAGTGGTCGACAGCCGCCTGCCGCGACTGATGCGTTTCTGGATGATCCCGGTCGCCCTGATTTTGCTTTGCGGTGTCGTGCTGACCCAGGCGCGCAGCGCCTATGTCAGCGTCATCGTCGGACTGATGATCGTGCTCTGGACGGCGCCGCACGCATTCCGCCGCGCAGCCTTGATTTCTTTCGTCGCAGGTCTTGTTCTCGGCGGTTTGATGCTGGCGTTGTTGCCATACACCCGCGCCGTCATGGAGACGCGGGGCACGAGCCATCGTCCCGAGATCTGGACGACCTATGCAGGCAATGCGCTGCAGAAGCCGCTGCTCGGCTATGGCGGTCTGTCGAACATCGATATCAAGCTCAAGGACGGCACCATCATCGACCAGCCGCATAATCTCATTCTGTCGGCGCAAATTCGCGGCGGTATGTTCTGCACGCTGGCGATGATCGCGCTCCTCGCCGGATCGCTCTACTGGGCCGCACGCTTCCTGACACTTCGCGGCGAGGTCATTCCGCTGGCCATGATCGCAACGGTCGCCACAGCCGGGATGTTCGACTATAACCTTCTGATCACCGCCGTAACCTGGCCCTGGGTGACGTTCTGGCTGCCGTTCAGTATCTGTGCCGGGGCTGAACTCGTCGTCAGACAGTGCAGTCAGCCGCCCGCTTAGCTATTATTCCGCAAACATTCATGGCCTCAGCGCTGAAGATCATCGAGATAGGCGACAAGCCGTTCGTGAAGAGTGCGTTTCCAAACGAAACGGCGTACTTCTCGACCGCGTTTGTGCCCGCACCCGCCGATCCGCAAAGCGGCCATCACACCATTTCGGCGCGAACGCTGCCGCGGCTGCGGCATCTGCTGCAGGATGAAACGGTCTCGCTGATCGTCTGCCATCCGACCTTCTTTTCGCCCTGGCACTGGCGCTGGATTTCGCGCGCGCTGTTCAACCGCCGCACCTTGCAGGGGCACGTTCCGCTGGTGCGCGCGTTCGGTCCGCAGCTTCTGCGCGGCCCCGTCAGCGCCCCGATCGCGGTGGTCGATCAGGATGACTTCCCGCTGATCAATCGCGGCAACCTGTTTCTACTCGATCGTTGCACCACCTACTTCAAGCGTGAGCTGCCGGCGGATCGCTGGCGCGTATTCCTGAAGACCGCGCACGCCAATCTGCCCTCGCACCGCTTCCGGCAGTTGCCGCGCTACACGAAGCGGCTGGCGAAGCTGCGGCCGCTGTCACTCGGTCTGCCGCTCGATCGCGATGTGTCGCAGATGCCGGTCGGTGTGCCGAAGACGTCGGATATTTTCTTCGCCGGGCGTGTTGAGGCATCATCGTGGGTCCGGCAAGCCGGTTTCCAGGAACTGCTGGCGCTCCGCGACCGCGGGATTATCGTCGATGTTCCGGATAAGCCGCTGCCGCCGGACGAGTTCTATCGGCGTTGTGCATCGGCATGGCTGACGTGGTCGCCCGAAGGTTACGGCTGGGAATGCTTCCGCCACTATGAGGCGCCGGTCTGCGGATCGGTGCCGGTATGCAACCTGCCGCCGCTCGAGCGTCATCGTCCGCTGGTCGATGGGGAACATGCGGTCTTCTATCCGGTTGAACCGGGTGGGCTGACCAAGGCCGTGGTCGACGCGCTGGCGGACAAGCCGCGCCTAGCGCACATGGCGGAAGCGGGACGTGAATTCGTGATCGCAAACCATACGCCGCAGGCGCTCGGCGCCTACATCGTCGAAGCTACGCTCGCAGCTGCGGAGAAAGCACGGTGAGCAAGCCGCGCGTCTCCGTACTGATGCCGGTGCGGAATGGCGCGCAGTGGCTGCCTGTTGCGATCGACAGCGTACTCGCGCAAACGTTACCCGATTTCGAATTGCTCGTGATCGACGACGGCTCGACCGACCGCACGCCGGAGATTGTCGCTGATTATGCAGCGCGCGATGCGCGCCTGCGACCGATTCGGCAGGAGGCGCTCGGACTTGTTGCGGCGCTCAACCGCGGCCTGACGGAAGCGCGTGCCGATCTGATCGCACGGCTCGATGCGGACGATCTCGCATTGCCTGAACGTCTCGCGCAGCAAGTCGCCGCGATGGACGCCAATCCGCGGCTCAATCTGCTCGGAAGTTGGGCGGAGGTCATCGACGGCGAGGGCAGGGCGACCGGCCGTCTCACGCCGCCATCCGAGCCGCAACATCTGCGCGATACGCTGGCGCGCACCAATCCGTTCATTCACTCGTCGGTCATGCTGCGAGCGGACGTGGTCCGCAGCCTTGGTGGATATCGTCGCGCGTTTGAAGCTGCAGAGGACTACGACCTCTGGCTGCGGCTGTCCGAGCACGGCGATATGGCCATCGCATCGGACATTCTGGTGCGCTACCGCGAGCACGGTGGCAACGTCACGGTGCGCAAGTCCGCGCGGCAGATGTTTTCGGCGCGGCTTGCGATCCGCGCCGCCGTTGCGCGCGCGAGCATCGGCGTCGATCCGGCGGACAAGCTGACCGGGCCGCCGGACTGGCGTGCGGATGTCGGCAACAGTTTCTACGCGACGGAAGCCCGCGTCTTCCGTTTTCTCGAACTGGCCGACCCCGAGATCGCGCAAACCGCCAAGCTTTCGCCCGATGACCTCGATGCCGCAACCGGCGCCGACCTCAATCATCGTGAACGCAAGCTGGCGCAAACCGCGATCGTCAACCTCCTGCGCCGAAGCAGCCGGCCGGCCGCATGGTCTGCGCCGAAGCTGATCTGGAGGCTGTTCACGTTGCATCCGCCCCGTGCGCTGGCGCTGCTGTTCGGTTCTCGATAGGTCGCGCAAAGGCGTTCCGTTCCGCGCCAAAACGCGCTAAGGGGGCCGCTCGACATCGGACCGCGACTGCAATGCCTCCTCGTTTCCAGGACTACGGCCCCGCCGACTGGCTGCGGCTTCGTCCGCTGCTGCATCGGCTGAAGACACGGCGCTATCGCGCGGACGATCGTGCGTTCAGCGCGACACCGGCGCGTGCCGGTGACGCGGCCGCGCTGGCGCGAAGTCTCCGCGGCCGCAAGGTTCTGGTCGCGGTCGCATTCCAGGATCCGCAGATGCTGGCCTGGCAGGCGCCGCTGATCAAACTGTACGTGCCCGATGCGATTCACATCGTTGCGGACAACACGCCCGACGACAAACAGGCGGCCGTCATCGCTGAAGTCGCGGCGCGATGGTCCGTTCCGTATCTGCGTTTGCCCCCTAATCCGACCGACGTGCCGAGCCGTTCGCACGGCCTCGCACTCAACTGGATCTGGCACAACCTCATCCGGCCCGGCCAGCCCGACGCGTTCGGCTTCCTCGACGACGATATGTTCCCGACCGCGCCGCACGACCCGTTTGCGGCGCTCGCACATCAGGATTTCTTCGGTGTGATCCGTCCCGGCGTTTCGACCGCGACGGTCGATGCCGCAGGCCGCTGGTTCCTATGGGCAGGCTTCAGCATGTTCCGCTTTGCCGGTGTCCGCGACAAGCCGCTCGATTTCTCGCAAGACTGGTTCCTCGGGCTCGATACCGGCGGTGGCAACTGGGACGTGCTCTATCGCCACGTCCGCCGCGACAGCATCCGCGAACAGGAGACCGTGTTCGTGCCGTTCCGCGAGGGCTTGCAGATGACGGACGCGCCGTTTCAGTGGTGCGGCCCGTGGCTGCATGAGGTCGGATTGATGGGACGGCTCGAGTTCGCCGAGGATAAGCGCCGCGCCGTTGCCGAACTGTTGGCACCGCATCTCGCGAAAGCGGGCGTTGTCTCGATCTAGGTGTATCGATCTAAGTATGTGCCGCGCGCTCGATGGCGTCGGCGGCACGATCAAGCCCCGAATAGAGATCGTGTGATGCCCCGTAACCGGCCGCATTCGCACTCCAGCTCGCACGCCGGGCCGCATCGTTCGCCTGCTCGAGCGCAGCCGCGAAAGCACGTTGCGCGAAGGGTTCGGGCATGACGACGCCTGCGCCGGCGGCCGCAACATGCGGCGCATACCCACACAGTGCCGTGGTGATCACCGGAAGCCCATTGACCATCGCTTCGAGGATCACGGTGCCGGTGATGTCGAGGCGCGACGGATGCACCAGCAGGTCGGCGGCGGCCATCAGCGCCGGAATATCCTCGCGGCGTCCAAGCGAGATGATTTGCTGCTCGACCTCGAGATGGGCTGCCTGCCTGGCCTGCCGGCTCAGGTTCGGATCGGCGAGATCGAACCCGACGCAGAGCAGTTTCGCATGCGGAAACGCCGGCAGCGCTGTGACGATACGATCGAAGCCCTTGGTTTCCGGAAAGCCGGCAACGAACAGCCACGTCAGCGTCGAGGAGGGCAGGCCGAGCTGGGCGCGCATCTCCGCACGCGCTTCGCTGCCGCGCAAGCCCGGCTGGGCGCGGCCGCGCTCGATGGTCGGCGGCATCACCGCAACCCGCGATGCCTTCATCGACCAGATGCGATCGTAGTCCTCGCGCTGCGGATCGGCGAGCAACAGCAGATGCGTGTCCGATTGCGGCCCGAAGCAGGACGACTCCAGCCTGTGCATGCCGACGACGCGCGGGTTGATGCGGTCGAAGAGCGTGCGCGGCGGCTTTGCCGGTGGATCGGCGCAATAGAGAATATCGAGACCCGGCATCTTGTTGAAGCCGGCCACAACATCGAAGCGATCCTTGACGGCTGCCGACAGATGGCGGGCGAAGCGGATGTTACGGCCGTGATTGGTCAGCGCGATGTTCGGCAGTTCGATAATTGTCAGATCGGGGAAGTCCCCCTCACGGCTGCGGCAAAAGATCGTCACCTCGTGTCCGCGCGCCATCAGGCGGCGGGCGATGCCCACACAGTCGCGCTGCAGGCCGCCGCTTGGAAACAGTTTGACGATGGCGAGGGCAATACGAATGGCGGCGTCCTGAAATCCGGAATCGAACGAGTCAGTCTATCACTGTTTTGCGGGCGAGCAGCGCGTCGAGGTAACCGGCAAGTTCGAGGCCTGCCTGCCGCCAGCTTCGTTGCCGATAAGTTGCACGGATGCGAGTCTCGGCCTCCGTAAGTTTCTGCGGATTGGCGGCGAGATCGATGATCGCGGTGTGCCACGCATCGTCGTCGTCAGGGCCGAAATGCAGTGCCAGTCCGGCGCCCGCTTCCGGCAATGAGGATGTGTTCGAGGCAAGACACAGCTTGCCGTAGGCGAGGCTCTCCGACACCGGCAGGCCCCAGCCTTCGACATAGGACGGGTACAGTGTGTAGGCGCAGTTGCGATACAGCCAGGTCAGCTCCGCATCGGACGTGCGATGCAGGATGGTGAAGCGATCCTTGATCGAGGCATCCTGCGCAATCGCCGCAAGCAGCTCATCGCTGCCGAAGCCGCGCTGGCCGACGACGACGAGGCGCGGGATGCCGCTGCGGTCTTCCTGCGCGAAGCGGTGCCAGAGCCGGTAGAGCAAGTCGAAATTCTTGCGCGACTGGATGGTGCTGACGCTGATGACGAACTGTCCGGCTTGCAGCGGCGACTGGGTTTGCGGCGGCTGCGGCTCGGCGGCGGACGCGACGTCCGAGCCGAGTTCGACGACGGCAATCCTGCCGCGCATGCCGCCGTGGGCTTGTGCGGCTTTTTTCAGTTCGTCGGCGGTCGCGCGCGAGATGGCGATGACGAGGTCGGTATGTTGCGCAAGGAATTCGACATAGCGGCGATACTGCGCGACGAAGTCGCCGGTCTCGAAGAACTGCGGATGCGTCACCGGGATCAGGTCCTGGCAAACGGCCGCGATCTTCAATCCGCGCTCGGTGCGCAATCGCGCGAGCACGCCGAAGTCGGTGCGGCCGCTCCAGTTCTCGCCGGCGAGCAGTAACACGTCGCCCGGCTGCGCCTCCGGGAAATGTGCGGCTGTATCACCGCCGCGCACTGCTTCATGCAGCCGCTGAATCGCGCCGCGAACGGACAGGCGGACCGCACGTTCGATGCGGCGGCCGAGCCGGTCGGCGCGGGCATCGCTCGCGCCCGGTCCGCGATGTGCGGACGGTGCCGATGTCTTGGCTGATGTCGTGAGAGCGTCCGCCACAGCGGTTGCGTCCACGCTTTCGAAACGCCGGCGCGTGGCGTCGTAGCGGCAGAACCGAAGCTGAGCGCCGGGCAGTTGCTGCAGCTCGCGCGCGAAGCTGCGTTCGACGCGCAGCGTGCCGTTGGTCTGGCCGCCCCGCGCGCGCAGGCTCGTGGTCAGGTCCATCCAGATTGTCGGGCCCGTCTCCGCCATTCACCAGTCCTTGCACAAGCCCTTGGAGTCCCGCTCGATTTGCCCGGAAAATCCTGTTAAGCAGCCGCGCATCGCCAGGCACCATTGCCCGGCAGGACACCATATTGCAACCTCGACAAACCGCATCACGGCGGCGGAGTGGGTGATGACCGTTCTGGTCACCGGCGGCGCCGGGTACATCGGGAGCCACATGCTGCATCGGCTGGCCGACAACGGCGAGCCGGCGGTCGTCATCGACACCTTGCAGACAGGCTTTCGCGAGGCGATGCCGCAGGGCATGCCGTTCTATCAGGGCAGCATCGCCGACCGGGCGCTGGTGACGCGCGTGCTGCGCGAGCACCGTGTCTCGACCATCGTGCACTTCGCCGCGTCGACCGTCGTGCCGGAATCCGTCCGCCAGCCGCTCGACTACTACGCCAACAACACGGTCGCATCGCGCGCCCTGTTCGAGACGGCGATGGAGCAAGGCGTGAAGCAGTTCGTGTTTTCGTCGACGGCCGCGGTCTACGGCCAGGTCGACAGCGAGCGGGTCGATGAGACCATGCCGACCGTTCCGGTGTCGCCCTACGGCTGGTCGAAGCTGATGACCGAGGTGATGCTGCGCGATGCCGCCGCCGCGCACGCGCTCCGCTATGTGGTGCTGCGTTACTTCAACGTCGCGGGCGCCGACCCGGCGAAGCGCACGGGCCAGTCGACGGCCGCCGCGACGCATCTGATCAAGGTCGCCGTGCAGGCCGCGCTCGGCGTCCGGCCGCGGCTCGAGATTTTCGGCGACGATTATCCCACAGTGGATGGCACCTGCGTGCGCGATTACATTCATGTCGCCGACGTCTGCACGGCGCACGCGGATGCATTGGCGTATCTGCGCAATGGCGGCGCGTCGCTGCTTTTGAACTGCGGGTATGGACGCGGCTTCTCGGTGCGCGAGGTGATCGACACCGTGAAAGCTGTCTCCGGCGTCGACTTTCCGGTGGTGCATTCGCCGCGGCGCGCGGGCGATCCTGCGCAGGTCGTTGCGGACTCGCGTCTCATTCGCGACCGGCTTGGCTGGCAACCTGCATATGACGATCTGCGCACCATCGTCGGCCACGCGCTGGACTGGGAGCGCAAGCTGCTCGCCGCCAAGGTCGCTTAGCAGGCTCAGTCATGCAGCGCGGACTGACAGACCGGATTGTACTTGCCGGCGTCGCTGTGATCGCGGCGACATTGGCCATCATGATGTTGCGCGACTATCAGGCGGCAGCCGATCTGCTGTGGCGCGACATCTACCACGACCGCAACGGCCACTACGACTTCGGCCTGATCCTGTCGTTGGCGCTGCGTGAACTCAATCCAATCGATTTCCTGGCGCAGGTCGAGCGATCCCGTGTGTGGGGGCCGTTCCACGGACTCGTCCTCAGCATCGTGCAGCTCGCCGGCGGGCCCGATTATCGCCTGGCGATTGTTCCGAGTCTGATCGGCTGGACGGTGACGGTCATATTTTCCGCGCTGATCGCGCGGCGCTTCTTCGACGACCCGGCTCAGCGCGCGTTCGCAGCCATTGTTGCCGCGACACTTGTGATGGCAAGTCCGGCGTTTCGCTTGCTTGGCTCGGATGTGATGCTGGAGGGGCTTGGAGCCGCGCTCTCGGCTGCCGGACTCTGGGCATGGATCGTCGCACGCGAGGATTTGCAGTCCACGCGCCGCTGGCGATGGCTCGCCATCGTCCTCACGCTGCTGTTCTTCCACAAAGGGAACTACTGGGGACTGCTGGTCGCCGCCTTGATCGCGGTCTGGCTGCTGGACGATGGCCGCAAGCTGTTGCTGTTGATCCGCGGTGCGTTCTCGCACGTGACGACGTCACGTGCGCTGGCGGCGCTGATCCGCGATCCGTTGCTGCTCGCGTTCGCGGTGGTCGCGCTGGCCGTGATCCTGATCACGCTGCGCGGACCCACCGTCATCGCCGTGTTCGGAAAGCCGGTTTCGGTGTATCCGCCGGGCAACCTCCTCACGGTTGCCTATGCGCTGCTGTTCGTCCGGCTGGCGATCGTGTGGCGGCGGCATCGTGCGGTGATCGATCCTGTGCTCGGCGTTCCGGGCCGTCAGATTCTCTTCTGGCACATCGCGCCGGTCGCGATTTCGTTTTTGCTGCCGAAGCGGCTCTCGACCTTTCTGTGGTTCGTCGGTCCGTCGAACAGCGGCGCAGGCCCGAGCTACAGCCTGATCGATGGAATCGACCTTTACTGGGGCAGTTTCTCGGCCGGATTCAGCAGTGCGCCGTGGGTGGCGGTGCTGGCGCTCGTGCTGTTCGCCGTCGCTGTGCTGAGCCTGCGCCGTTTCCCGCGGCAGACGTGGGTCGTGTTCGTATTCGCGGGCATCTCGCTGTTGAGCGTGCTGATCCATCCGCAGCGGCAGGGCCGTTTCCTCGGCTCGTGGATTTTCGCGGTCTGGATCGGCGCGGGTGTCGGCGCGGGAATGCTGCTTGGCCTGCTGCTGCCGCTGCGCATGCAGATCTTGCGATGGGGTGCGGCAACGGCCGTAACCGCAGTGCTGGTTGTTGCGCTGGTCCGGCAACCGCCCTCAGCCAAGGCATTCGATTACGCGATCCGCATGGTCACTGGCCCCTCAAATCTCGATCTCGTCCGGCCGGCGCTCCCCGATATTCGTTCGGCGCGCACGATTGGGATGGCTGCGACATTCGGCAGTTCGCCGCTGCTACACTGGATGGCGCAGGAGGATTGCAAATGCCGGAAGGAGTTTGCGGCCTTCGATCCCGGCGCAGTCACATCGCGCGGCGGCGTTCGTGACGCGGCGCTGGATTATTTCGCGCGATCCCGTGCCGAGCGGATCGTTGTGGTCGATGCACAGAGCGACAAGCTCGCGCTGAATGTGCTCGGCTGGGACTACGACAAGCTTGCCGGCATTCTCGATGCCGCTCAGGTGCAGCAGCGCTACGTCAGGATTGCGGAATACCCGGTGCCGTCCTACGGCGCGCGGGTATCGGTCTGGGCGCTCAAGCCCTGACGCCCGGCATTGCGCGCGACGTTGGGCTTGTTGCGCAACACGAGGCAGGCTTCGCCGCTGCGGCGGATTTTCGTGCACATCTCGTCGGCTGCGGGACGCGTGTCGGCGCCGATCCGCACCTGATAGAACGGCCGGGTGCCACGGCTTCGCAGCAACGTGCTCTGCAGATACGGATCGCGCTCGCCGATCACCTTGCTCAGCCGCCTCAGTAATCGGACGTAAGTGCCGAGCGCGCGGTCACGTGAGAATCCTGCGGCCAGCTGCACCCCCCACGGCTGCGCCTCGGCGAGCTTGATGGTTTGCTCCAGCCGGTCGACGAACGGATTGGGCGCGCGCTTCAACAGTGCGATCAGCTCTCGACAGTTCGAGGCGGGTGGCGTTGCTGAGGATGCGCCTGCGGCTTCCGACGTCAGCCAGTCCTCGATGAGACGGCCGGTGATCGCCGCGACGTAATGGCGAGTCTCGGAGGGCATGCCGCCGGTACCGGCGATCCACTCCTGAACCCGGCGCGGGCCTGCGTTGTATGCGGCTGCCGCCAGTCCGAGGTTGCCGAACTGCGCGCGCAGGTCTTTCAGGAACTCGGCGGACTTCGGCAGCGCCTGTACCGGATCGAACGGATCGAGCAGACGGCGCTCGGCAGCTGTGCCCGGCATGAACTGCGCGATGCCCTGGGCGCGCTGGCCCGAGCGGGTGAGAGGGCCGATGGCGCCGGACTGGAAGCGGCTCTCCTGCCAGATCACGCGGGCGAAGAATTCGACCGGCAGATCGTTGGCTTTGGCCGCTGCTTCGACGAGCAGGCAGATCGCCTCGCGCGTCGCATCCATGGTGGGTGCGGGTGCCGGTGGTTGAGCGGCCGGGATTTCGGCCGGTTGCTGCGTGACGGGTTCGTCCGGCTCGTCGGAGCGCGCCTGATGGCCGCTCAGCAACAGCGCGGCGGCGAGCACGGCAATGAGAGCAGAGCGGACCATGCGGCTCTCTATCGGCGAATTGGCACACAAACGTGACGTGGGTGAATGGATACCGGAGCAGCTCTTGAATTGGAATTGTTATAGAAAATGCCGTGCCGCGGTCGTAAAACGGCGGGCCCGCTGCTGGAGTTCGACTGCGTTCAAATGTCCCTCACTTTGATGATTGTTGCCGTCGTCGCGGTCACGGCCTGGGTCTACTTGGTCGCGTTCCATGGCGGCTTCTGGCTCGCATTCCGGTTTGAGGATCTGCCGCCGCCCGCGAGCGAAGGTCCGTGGCCGCGCATCGTCGCGGTCGTGCCGGCACGTGACGAGGCCGCGGGCATTGCGCGTTGCGTGACCTCGATCCTGCAGCAGCCTTATCCGGGATCGTTGTCGATGATCCTGATCGACGATCAGAGTTCGGACGGCACCGCCGATCTCGCCGCGCGCGCGGCGGCCGCCATCGGCGCATCGGATCGACTGACTGTGTTGCGCGGGCAACCGCTGCCATCGGGATGGACCGGCAAACTGTGGGCGGTGAAGCAGGGGCTCGATCTTGCCGCGCAGTCCCATCCCGACTGCGTGCTGCTGACGGACGCCGATATCGTCTACTCGGGCAATGCGGTGACGCAGCTTGCGACGCGCATGCGCAACGACAACCTGGTGATGGCATCGGTGATGGCGCAACTCCGCTGCGAGAGCTTCGCCGAGAAGTTTCTGATCCCGGCCTTCGTGTTCTTCTTCGGCATGCTTTATCCGTTCGCGTGGGTGAGGCGCAGCGATCGTGCGACGGCTGCGGCCGCGGGCGGCTGCATTCTCGCGCGGTTCGATGCGCTGAAACGCGCCGGAGGCATCGAGTCGATCCGCGGTGCATTGATCGACGACTGCGCGCTCGGGGCAAGGCTGAAGACCACGGGGCCGGTGTGGCTCGGCTTCACCCACGACGTGAAGAGCATCCGCGCCTCGGATGAGATCAGCGATGTCGGCCGCATGATTTCGCGTTCGGCCTATGCGCAGCTGCGCTATTCGCTGCTGCTGCTGCTCGGCATGGTGATCGCGATGACCGTGATTTTCCTGTCACCGATGGGGCTGATATTCGCCGCCGATCCGTTGACGCGGACGCTCGCGGCCGGTAGCTGGGTGCTGATGGCGCTCGCCTTTCAGCCCACATTGCGGTACTACGGCCAGTCGCCGCTCTGGGGCGTCGCCCTTCCACTTATCTCCTTGGCTTACATGGTTTTCACGCTGAATTCGGCTTACCAATATCTGCGCGGACGCGGCGGCATGTGGAAGGGCCGCGCGCAGGCGAACGTATCGGCATCGTGATGACGACGGCCGCCGCCGATCTGCGTTCAGGCAAGGGGCATCGGGACGAAAATTTCCCGGTCGGCTCGCAGCTGATTCATCCGCGCCACCGCGCGCTGATCTTTGCATTCTACTATTTCGTCCGCACCGCCGACGACATCGCCGATCACGCGACGCTGACGCCGGACGAGAAGCTCGCGCATCTCGATCAGCTCGCGGCCGAACTCACCGGCACCGGCGGCGGGCAGCCCGAGGCGCTCAATCTGCGCCGCGCGCTGGCCGAGCGTGGGATGCCGCCGCGCCATGCACTCGATGTGCTGACCGCGTTCCGCATGGATGTGACCAAGCTGCGCTACGCCAACTGGGACGAGCTAATCCATTACTGCAATTACTCGGCGATGCCGGTCGGCCGTTTCATGCTCGACGTGCACGGCGAAAGCACGTCGACCTGGGTCGCGTCGGATGCGCTCTGCGCGGCGCTGCAGATCAACAACCACCTGCAGGACTGCCGCGACGACTATCGCAACCTCAACCGCGTCTACATCCCGCAGGATGCGATGGCGGCAAAGGGCGTGACCGTCGAGATGCTGAACAACGACAAGTCGCCGCCGGCACTGCTGTCGCTAATCCACGATCTGGCACACCGGACCGAAGCGCTGCTGCACGAGAGCGACGGATTCTCTCCGAGTATCCAGGATACCCGGCTCGCGCTCGAGGTGTCGGTGATCCAGGCGTTTGCGCTGCGCATCGTGCGCATGCTGCAGACCCGCGATCCGCTGGCCGACCGCGTGCATCTGTCGAAGGTCGAACTGATCGGGCTGAGCATCGGCGCGATGATTTCGGGCCTGCTGCGCCGTGGCGGCGCGCGCGGCCGCGTCTCGAACCCGTCGCGGACGTAACGCAATGACCGCGATCCCGCATCACGCCGAGGAAGCGACGCCGCAGGGCTCTGCGTCGGGCAGCTCGTTCTACGCCGCGATGCGCATTCTGCCGCCGGCGCAGCGCGCCGCGATGTTTCTGATCTACCAGTTCTGCCGTCAGGTCGATGACATCGCCGACTCGACCGCGCCACGCGCCGATCGTCTCGCCGAACTCGCGCAATGGCGGAAAGATCTCGACGCACTCTACGCGGGTAATCCGCCGGCGAAGCTGCGCGGCTACATTGCGCCGATCAAACAGTTCGGTCTGCGCAAGGAGGATTTCCTCGCCATCGTCGACGGCATGGAAATGGACGTGCCGCAGGACATCCGCGCGCCGGACTGGACGACGCTCGATCTCTACTGCGATCGCGTCGCGAGTGCGGTGGGCCGTCTCTCGGTGCGCGTGTTCGGTTTGCCGGAAGATGACGGCATTGCACTCGCGCACAATCTCGGCCGCGCGCTGCAGCTCGCTAACATCTTGCGCGACATCGACGAGGATGCGTCGATCGGCCGGCTCTATCTGCCACGCGAGGCGCTGCTCGCCGCCGGTATCACCTCGACCGATCCGCTCGCCGTTGCCGCCGATCCGAACGTTCCGAAGGCGTGCGCGCCGGTGCTCGAGAAGGCGCAGGCCTACTTCGTCGCCGCCGACGAGATCATGGCGCGGCATCCGCGCAAGATCGTGCGCGCACCGCGCATCATGTCGAAATACTACCACGCCATTCTCGATCTCGTCGTCGCGCGCGGGTTCGCCCTGCCGCGCAATCCCGTGAAGCTGAGCAAGGCCGCCAAGCTCGGTATTCTTCTCCGTTACGCGATCATCTGATGCCCAAGACCGTTCACATCATCGGCGCCGGCGTGTCCGGCCTGTCCGCCGCGATCAAACTTGCCAACGCCGGTTATCGCATCGAAGTGCATGAAGCGACGACGACGGCCGGCGGACGCTGCCGCTCCTACTATGACGGTGCGACCGATCTCGTCATCGACAACGGCAATCACCTGCTGTTGTCGGGCAATCATCACGCGCTTGCGTACGCGCGCTCGATCGGCACCGAGGCTGGATTGGAAGGTCCGGCCGAAGCCGAGTTTCCGTTCATGGACATCAAGTCCGGCAAGAAATGGCTGCTCCAGCTCGGCAACGGTCGTCTGCCGACCTGGGTGCTCGATCCGAACCGCCGCGTGCCCGATACGACCCTGATGGATTATCTCAAGCTCGCACCGCTGGTGTGGTCGAAGGTGGACCGTCTCGTCGGCGACGCGATCCCGTGCGAGGGCACGCTCTATCAGCGTCTCGTACAGCCGCTGCTGCTGGCCGCGCTCAATGTCGATCCGCCACTTGGCTCGGCGGGGCTCGCAGGCGCCATCGTGCGCGAGACGCTGTTGATGGGCGGGCAGGCCTGCCGTCCGCTGATCGCTTCGAAGGGGCTCAGCGCCGTGCTGGTGGAGCCCGCGATCGAGCAGCTCAAGGCGCGCGGCATGGGCGTCCACTTCATGCACGAGCTGCGGGCCATCGAGCAGGCAGGGGGCGGGGCCTCCACACTCGATTTCGGCACCGACAAGATCGCGCTCGGCGAGGGGGATTCGGTCGTGCTGGCTGTTCCCGGTGTCCCGGCGGCCAAGCTGGTCCCCGGCCTGTCGGCCCCGACCAAGTTCCGGGCGATCGTGAACGCCCATTTCCGCTACGACCCGCCGCCGGGCCAGCCGCCGATTCTGGGGGTCGTCGGGGGGCTGGTTGAGTGGCTTTTCGCGTTCCCTCAGCGCCTCTCTGTGACCATCAGCGACGCGGATCGCCTGATCGACAAGCCCCGCCAGGAGCTTGCGCAGGCGATCTGGGACGATGTCTGCAAGGCGTCCGGAATTGGCACGCCGGAACTGCCCAAATGGCAGATTGTCCGGGAGCGGCGGGCCACCTTCGAGGCCACCCCGGAGCAGCATGCGCTACGGCCGGGGCCCCATACCGGCATGAAAAACCTGTTTCTTGCAGGCGATTGGACTGATACGGGGTTGCCAGCGACGATTGAGGGGTCGATCCGGTCCGGCCACCGCGCGGCGGACCTGGTCTTGGGGCAGGCATAAGCCGTCCGGATCGAACGAAAGAACATGACAGAGCAAACCGCCATTTCCGGCTCCGCGCTGGAAACGAGCATCGTTTCGGCGACCAATTCGCTGCTGAAGCATCGGCAGGCGGACGGCCATTGGGTGTTCGAGCTCGAGGCCGACGCGACGATCCCGGCCGAGTATGTGCTGATGCGCCATTACTTCGCCGAGCCGGTCGACGCCGAACTCGAGCGCAAGATCGCGGTGTATCTGCGCCGCATCCAGGGTGCGCATGGCGGCTGGCCGCTGTTCCAGGACGGCGACTTCGACATGAGCGCCAGCGTGAAGGCTTACTTCGCGCTGAAGATGATCGGCGACAGCGTCGACGCGCCGCACATGAAGCGCGCGCGCGAAGCGATCCTGTCGCGCGGCGGCGCCGAGCGCTCGAACGTGTTCACGCGCATCTTGCTGGCGCTGTTCGGCGTGCTGACGTGGAAGGCCGTGCCGGTGATGCCGGTGGAGATCATGCTGCTGCCGCGCTGGTTTCCGTTCCACATGATCAAGGTCTCGTACTGGGCGCGCACCGTGATGGTGCCGCTGTTCGTGATCATGATGCTGAAGCCGCGCGCGAAGAATCCTTTGGGCATCTCGATCCCCGAACTGTTCACGCAAGCTCCCGAGACGATCGGCATGGCGCCGAAGGCGCCGCATCAGAAGGCGAGCTGGTTCTATTTCTTCGCCGGCGTCGACAGCCTGCTGCGCATCGTCGAGCCGTATTTCCCGAAGGGCATGCGCAAGCGTGCCGTCGATCGCGCGGTCGCGTTCGTCACCGAGCGTCTCAACGGCATCGATGGTCTGGGCGCGATCTTCCCGGCGATGGTCAACAGCCTGATGATGTATCGCGAACTCGGCTATCCGGCGGATCATCCGTTGCCGGCGATCGCGCGCCAATCGATCGACAAGCTGCTCGTGATCAAGGACGACGAAGCCTACTGCCAGCCGTGCGTATCGCCGGTGTGGGACACGGCGTTGACCTGCCACGCGCTGCTGGAGGCCGGCGGCGAGGACGCGCTGGCGAAAACCAAGGCCGGCCTCGACTGGCTGAAACCGCTGCAGGTGCTCGACGTGAAGGGCGACTGGATCGAGAAGCGGCCGAACGTGCGGCCCGGCGGCTGGGCGTTTCAATATAACAACGCGCACTATCCGGATCTCGACGACACAGCCGTGGTCGTGATGGCGATGGATCGCCTCCAGCGCGACAGACAGACCAGCGAGTACGACCACGCGATCGCCCGCGGCCGCGAGTGGATCGAAGGGCTGCAGAGCAAGAACGGCGGTTGGGCCGCGTTCGATGCCGACAATCTCGAATACTACCTGAACAACATCCCGTTCTCGGACCACGGAGCGCTGCTCGACCCGCCGACCGAGGACGTCACGGCGCGCTGCATCTCCATGCTGGCGCAGCTCGGTGAGACCCAGGCCAACCCGGCGGTCGCGGCCGGCGTGACGTATCTGCGCGACACCCAGCTCGCCGACGGATCCTGGTATGGCCGCTGGGGCATGAACTACATCTACGGAACCTGGTCGGTGATGTGCGCGCTCAACGCCGTCGGGGTTCCGCACGATGACCCGGTGATGCGCAAGGCCGTCGCCTGGCTGGTGTCGATCCAGAACGCGGACGGCGGCTGGGGTGAGGACGGCAGCAGCTACCGGCTGGACTATCGGGGCCTGGAAAAGGCGCCCAGCACCGCCTCGCAGACGGCATGGTCCTTGCTTGCATTAATGGCGGCGGGCGAGGTCGGACATCCGGCGGTGGCACGGGGCATCAGCTATCTGATGAAGACGCAGGGGGCGGATAGCCTGTGGGACGAGGCACGCTACACGGCGACCGGCTTCCCACGGGTTTTTTACCTGCGTTACCACGGCTACCCGAAGTTCTTCCCGGTTTGGGCATTGGCGCGGTACCGGAATCTCAATAATAGTAACTCCCGGACGGTAGGGGTCGGAATGTGACGATTGGGGCATTGGGGACCGCGGGCGCCGGTGAAGGGCGTCCAGTGCTGATTGTGACGGGGCTTGCCCAGGAAGCGCGGATCGCTGCGGGACCGGGCATGTCGGTCATTTGCAGCAGCAGCAATCCGCATCAGCTGCGCTCGATCCTGAGCGACTTCGATCATTCCAGCATCCGCGGCATCATCTCGTTCGGCGTCGCCGGCGGCCTCGATCCGATGCTGCGCTCCGGCGATATCGTGGTTGCGACCGAAGTGGTCGCCAACGAGCAACGCTGGCAGGCGGAAACCGGCTTCACCGGCGATCTGATCACCCGCGCCGACATCGGCCGCCGTCAGGTGGCGCGGGGCATCATCGCGGGCGTTGAAGAGGTGGTGGTCGGTCCGCGCGGCAAGGCTGCGCTGCGCAAGGCTACCGGTGCGGCTGCGGTCGACATGGAAAGCCACATCGCGGCTCACTATGCAGCCGACAAGGGTCTGCCGTTCGCGGCGCTGCGCGTGATCAGCGATCCGGCGTCGCGGGCGCTGCCGGCGCTCGCCGTCGATGCATTGAAGCCGTGCGGCAGTATCGATCCGTGGAAGGTGATGAAAGGAATCGCCCGCAATCCGACGGCGATCCCCTCGCTGATGTCCACGGCGCGGGATTTCAACCGCGCCCTCGAAGGCTTGCGCGGATGTCGCGGGTTTCTCTTCGACGGCCTTTTCGGTGATTTCGTCACGGCCGAGGCCATGGCCTGAGCGCAACACGCTTTGCACGGCGAGAGTCGTGCTGGCCCTAACTCTTTAAAATAAAAAAGCCCTCACCGACAGGTGAGGGCTTTTTGTTCGATCAGCGATCAAAATTACGCGGCTGTCGCGGCTTTCTGCTTGGCGGCCTTTTCGGCGGCCTCGTCGCTGCGGATCTCCGACAGCTTCTTCTGGACCTGCTCGGCGAAGATGTACTGCGCCGGGCGCTGATCCTTCAGGCTGATCTCCGGCGCCATCGGGCCCGAGGTCTGCACACCCCTGATCGCGAGCCATGCTGCCTTCAGCGGATTGTCGAACGCTGCCTGGGCCGCGGTCGGCTCGTAGCCGCAGTGCGCCATGCAGTTCGCGCACTTCTCGTACTTGCCGGTGCCGTACGTATCCCAGTCGGTCGTGTCCATCAGCTCCTTGAAGGTCTTGGTGTAGCCTTCGCCGATGAGGTAGCAGGGCTTCTGCCAGCCGAAGATATTGCGCGCGGGCATGCCCCACGGCGTGCAGTGGAATTCCTGATTGCCGGCGAGGAAGTCGAGGAACATGCTCGAGTGCATGAAATTCCACTTCTTGCCCTTGCCGCGCGCGAACACGTCACGGAACAGGTTCTTGGTCTTGGTGCGGTTCAGGAAGTGCTCCTGGTCCGGCGCGCGCTCATAGGCGTAGCCAGGCGACATCGAGACGCCGACGCCGAGCTCGGTGGTGTAGTCGAGGAACGCCGCGATATCTTCCGCCGAGTGGCCGTCGAAGATCGTGGCGTTGACGTTGACGGTAAAGCCGCGGGCCTTTGCCGCCTTGATCGCGGAGACGGCGCGGTCGAAGACGCCCTTCTGCGACACGGCCTTGTCGTGATGGTCCTTCAGGCCGTCGAGGTGCACCGAGAAGAACAGGTAGGGCGACGGCTCGAACAGGTCGAGCTTCTTCTCGAGCAGCAGCGCGTTGGTGCAGAGCGAGACGAACTTCTTGCGCGCGACGAGGCCGCGCACGATTTCGCCGATGTCCTTGTGGATCAGCGGCTCGCCGCCCGGGATCGCAACCATCGGCGCGCCGCACTCTTCGGCCGCGTCCCAGCATTCCTGCGGGGTCATGCGGCGATTGAGGATCGCATCCGGATAGTCGATCTTGCCGCAACCGACGCAGGCGAGATTGCAGCGGAACAACGGCTCGAGCATCAAGACCAGCGGATAGCGCTTACGGCCGAGAAGCTTTTGCTTCATCAGGTAGCCGCCGATTTTGATTTCCTTGAAGAACGGAATTGCCATGTACGGACAACTTTCGGGCTTGGCGTGAGTTACGGGTCAGCTGGCCATCAGTTCAGACGGCAGCCGGAATTCGATGTTCTCCTCCCGCCCCGGTAGCACAGAAACCGATACCGGTCCGAGCTGCCGCAGCGCTTCAATCACGTCATCAACCAGAACTTCCGGCGCTGAAGCGCCGGCGGTGATGCCGACTGTTTTTATATCTTTCAGCCATTCCGCCTTCACTTCGCTGCCATCGGCAACGAGGTAGCTCGGCACCCCAACTTCGGTGCCGATCTCGCGAAGGCGATTTGAGTTCGACGAGTTCTTGGCGCCGACGACGAGAATGACGTCGACCACCTTGGAAAGGTCTCTCACCGCCGACTGGCGGTTTTGGGTTGCGTAGCAGATATCGCGGGTATCGGGGCCCTGAATATCAGGGAAACGCTCTTCGAGCGCCGCGATAATGTCCTTGGTGTCATCAACACTGAGTGTCGTCTGTGTGATGTAGGCGAGGGGCGTGTCGCTCGGCATCTCCAGCGCGGCGACATCCTCGACGCTCTGCACCAGCGTCACCGGACCCGGGACCTGGCCCATGGTGCCGACGACTTCCGGATGGCCTTCGTGGCCGATCAGGATCAGCGCGCGGCCCTTGGAAACGTAGCGCTTGCCCTGATTGTGCACCTTGGTGACGAGCGGGCAGGTGGCGTTGAGCACCGGAAGATTGCGCGCCGCCGCTTCTTCCTCGACGCTCCGCGCCACGCCGTGCGCGCTGAACACGGTGACCGCGTTCGCCGGCACCTCGTGCAGGTCCTCGACGAACACCGCGCCCTTCGCCTTCAGGCTCTCGACGACGTACTTGTTGTGGACGATTTCGTGCCGAACGTAGACCGGGGGGCCATACTTCTTCAGCGCGCGTTCGACGATCTCGATCGCGCGCACGACTCCCGCGCAGAACCCGCGCGGTTGAGCCAGAATGACCTCCATCGGACGCCGATCAAGCAAGCTGCACCGTCCGCTTGTCGGCGTCGCGGCCGAGCGCTTCGAACACCTTGATGACGATGCCCTTGGCGTCGAGACCGGCCTGCGCGTACATCGCAGCCGGGCTGTCGTGGTCCTGGAAGAGGTCGGGCAGCATCATGCAGCGAACCTTCAGTCCCTTGTCGAGCGCGCCGTTGTCCGATAGCGCCTGCAAAACCTGAGCGCTGAAGCCACCCATCGAGCCTTCCTCGATGGTGATCAGCACTTCGTGCTCGCGGGCCAGACGCAGGACGAGATCGGTGTCCAGCGGCTTGGCAAAGCGTGCATCGGCCACAGTGGCGGTCAAGCCGTGGGACTTTAGAACCTCTGCAGCCTTCAAACACTCAGCAAGGCGCGTGCCAAGCGAGAGCAAGGCGACGCTCGAGCCTTCCTTGATGATGCGGCCCTTGCCGATCTCGAGGGGGGTGCCGATTTCCGGCAGCTCGACGCCGATGCCGTCGCCGCGGGGGAAGCGGAAGGCGGAGGGACGATCGTCGATCGCGACCGCGGTCGCGACCATGTGGCGCAGCTCAGCCTCGTCCGCTGCCGCCATCACGACGAAGTCGGGGAGGCAGCACAGATAGGCCAGATCGAAGGCGCCGGCGTGGGTCGGGCCGTCGGCGCCGACCAGACCGGCGCGGTCGATGGCAAAGCGCACCGGCAGACGCTGGATGGCTACGTCGTGAACCACCTGGTCATAGGCGCGTTGAAGGAAGGTGGAATAGATCGCCGTAAAAGGCTTCATCCCCTCGGACGCGAGACCGGCCGCGAAAGTCACACCATGCTGCTCGGCAATACCCACGTCGAACGTGCGGTTCGGGAATGCCTTGCCGAAGATGTCGACGCCGGTGCCCGACGGCATTGCCGCGGTGATGGCGACGATCGTGTCGTCCTTTTCGGCGTGCTTCACGAGGCTCTCGCCGAAAACCTTGGTGTAGGACGGCGCGTTGGCAACGGCCTTGGCCTGCTTGCCGGTGGCGACGTCGAACTTGACGACGCCATGATACTTGTCGGCGGAAGCTTCGGCCGGGGCGTAGCCTTTGCCCTTCTGGGTGACGACGTGAACGAGGATCGGCCCCTGCTCGGAATCGCGCACGTTGCGCAGCACCGGCAGAAGATGATCGAAGTTATGGCCGTCGATCGGGCCGACGTAGAAGAAGCCGAGCTCTTCGAACAGTGTGCCGCCCGAGAGGAAGCCGCGCGCATATTCTTCGGCGCGCTGGGCGCCCTTTTCCACGAACTTCGGCAGCTTCTTCGCGACCTGCTTGGCGGTCTCGCGCAGCGTGCGATAGGTGCGGCCGGAGATCAGGCGCGAGAGATAGGCCGACATGGCGCCAACCGGCGGCGCGATCGACATCTCGTTGTCGTTGAGAATGACGATCAGGCGCGAGTCCATGGCGCCGGCGTTGTTCATCGCCTCATAGGCCATGCCCGCCGAGATGGCGCCGTCGCCGATCACGGCGACAACCGAATTCTTTTTGCCGGCGAGATCGCGGGCGACCGCCATGCCGAGGCCGGCGGAGATCGAGGTCGACGAGTGCGCGGCACCAAAGCAATCGTATTCGCTCTCGGCGCGCTTGGTGAAACCGGAGAGGCCGCCGCCCTGACGCAGCGTGCGGATACGGTCGCGGCGTTCGGTCAGGATCTTGTGCGGATATGCCTGATGGCCAACGTCCCAGATGATGCGATCATCCGGCGTATTAAAGACATGGTGCAATGCGACGGTCAGTTCGACCACGCCCAAGCCCGCGCCCAGATGTCCGCCGGTGACGGCGACGGCATTGATCGTCTCCGCGCGCAGCTCTTCGGCGAATTGCGTCAGCTTGCTGTCAGGCAAAGTCCGGAGATCGGCCGGCGACTTAACTGCATCGAGGAGGGGGGTTTTTGATGTCATAACGCAACTTTCAAATGTGGTCGGAAACAGGCGTCTGGACCTTGTTTGTTCCGCGCTTTATGGCAGATATTCAGAATGAAAACAGTACCCTGACACTTTTTATGCCATTTTTGCGCGCATTTGAAGCCGAGCTTGCCGGCCGCCTTCGAGATAGGTAACCGGTCCCACGTCGGCCCGCGATTTTAGGCGCCGTCCCCCCAATAGAAAGAATAAAAGTGCTGAAGAGCCTTGTTGTTTCACTTGTGAATGCATGCACACGATTTGCCTCATTTACTGTGGCGATTGCAGTCATTCTGACCGGCGCGGCTGGGTATTATTCAGCCCGGAACTTCGCAATCACGACTGATATTGGGAAGCTGATCTCGCCCAACCTGGAGTGGCGTCAGCGGGAGATCGACTACGAAAAGTGGTTCCCGGACCGCAATAAGCTGATTCTGGCGGTGGTTGAGGCGCCGACTCCGGAGCTGGCGGGGATCGCCAGCGTCGCCCTTGAACAAAAACTTTCGGGCCGGAATAAGGAATTCCAGTCGGTCAAACGCGGCGGCGGCGGCGATTTTTTCGAGCAGAACGGGCTATTATTCCTGCCAACTCAAGAGGTTGAGCAGACGACCCGGCAGCTGGCCGAGGCCAGCCCCATCATCGAAGTGCTGGTCGGGGATGCGAATTGGCGGGGCCTGACCGGAGCGGTCGAGTTCGGCCTGCAGGGCGCCACGCGCGGCCGCTATCCGCTCGACGGTGTGGCCAAGCCGTTCAACGCGGCGGCCGAGACCATCGAAAAGGCGCTGGCGGGCAAGCCCGCGGCCTTCTCCTGGCAGGAACTCACCAGCCAGAAGCCGCCCACCCCGGGGGACCGGCGAGCCTTCCTGCAGATCACCCCGATCCTCGATTTTAATGCCCTGGAACCCGGCGGCGCCGCCACCGACTCCATCCGCCAGGCGGTGAAGGAACTGGACCTCGCCGGCAAGTATCAGGCGCGGGTGCGGCTGACCGGCCCGGTGCCGATCGCCAATGAGGAGTTTGCCACGCTTCAGGAAGGCGCGCTGGTCAACCACACCGCCACCGTCCTGATCGTCCTGCTGATCCTGTGGCTGGCGCTGAAGTCGCCGAAGATCATCGTTGCCGTGTTCCTCACGCTGATCGTCGGCCTCGCGCTGACGACTGCCGTCGGATTGATGATGGTCGGCGCGCTCAATCTGATCTCGATCGCGTTCTTCGTATTATTCGTCGGCCTCGGCGTCGACTTCGGCATTCAGTACAGCGTCCGCTATCGCTCCGAGCGCTATAAGTCGGGCGAGCTCGTCACAGCCATCTCGAAGGCGGCCGAATATTCCGCGGTCCCGTTGTCGCTTGCCGCGGTCGCGACCGCCGCCGGCTTCCTGTCGTTCCTGCCGACAGCCTATCGCGGCGTATCCGAACTCGGTCAGATCGCCGGCGCCGGCATGGTCATCGCGTTCTTGTGCGCCATCACGGTGCTGCCGGCGCTGCTCAAGCTGTTCAACCCCGCGGGCGAGGAGGAGCCACTCGGCTACAAGTTCCTCGCGCCGGTCGATCGCTTCCTGGAAAATCACCGTGTTGCGATCATCGCCAGCACGCTCGCGATCGCGGTGGCGGGCCTGCCGCTGCTCTACTACCTGCGCTTCGACTTCAATCCGATCAACCTGCGCAGCCCGAAGGTCGAGTCGATCGCGACCTATCTCGATCTGCGCAGCGATCCGAACACTTCGACCAATGCGATCGAGGTAATCGCCGCCAACCAGGCCGAAGCCAAGCAGGTGATGGAGAAGCTGTCGAAGCTGCCGGAAGTATCGCAGGTGAGGTCGCTCGACAGCTTCGTGCCGCAGGATCAGCAGCCGAAGCTGCGGGCGATCCGCAACGCCGCGCGCGAACTCGGGCCGGCATTGAAGACGGATCCGGACGACAAGCCGCCGACCGATGCCGAGAACATGGAAGCGGTGCGGCTGACCATCGCCAATCTGCGCAAGGTTGCCGGCAATGGCGCATCGCCCGGCGCCGCGGCGGCGCGCCGTCTCGCCAATGCGCTTGATGCGGTTGCGAAGGCTGACAAGCCGCTGCGTGACACGGCGGAGGCCGCGTTCGTGCTGCCGCTGAAGGCGATGACCGGTCAGTTGGGGCAGCTGCTGCAAGCGAAACCGGTCACCGACAAGACGCTGCCGCAGGATCTGCAGCAGGAGTGGCGCACGCCGGACGGACGCGTCCGGGTTGAAGCGCTGCCGAGCGGCGATCCGAACGACAACGAAACGCTGCGCAAGTTCGCCGCGGCCGTCAAAGTCGCAGCGCCGAGCGCCATCGGCGGTCCGGTCTCGATTCTCGAGTCGGGCGACACCATCGTGAAGGCGTTCATCCAGGCCGGTGCATGGGCGCTGCTCTCGATCGCGATCCTGCTTTGGATCGTGCTGCGGCGGATCGGCGATGTGCTGCTGACGTTGCTGCCGCTGATCCTTGCCGGCGTCGTGACGCTGGAAATCTGCGTGCTGATCGGCCTGCCGATGAACTTCGCCAACATCATTGCGCTGCCGCTGCTGCTTGGCATCGGCGTCGCCTTCAAGATCTATTACGTCACGGCATGGCGCGCAGGTCAGACCGATCTGCTGCAGTCGAGCCTGACGCGTGCGATCTTCTGGAGTGCGCTGACGACTGCGACCGCCTTCGGCAGCCTGTGGCTGTCGAGCCATCCCGGCACCTCAAGCATGGGCAAGCTGCTGGCGCTGTCGCTGGTGACGACGCTGGCGGCGGCGGTGCTGTTCCAGCCGGCGCTGATGGGCAAGCCGCGCGAGATCGAAGAGGAATAACGCGCGCTCTAGACCGACGACGAACGGCATACGATAAGAGCCGCGGCTCTGTCTATTTCGTAGCCGTCTGTTTCGTGTCTGCCGTTGATCGGTTTACTTCGCCTTGCCGCCCGGAGGGGCGACGGGAGGCATCGTCAAAGCGATCTCGGGAATCGCGCAGATGTCATCGAGCGGATTGGCAGGCGCAGCTCCGGTCTTGGAGGCTGCCGTGGTGGCAGCGCCCGTTTTAGGTGCCGCCGCAGGCGCAGGTGCGGGAGTTTTCGGAGCGGCCGCAGGCGCCGGGGCAGGCGCGGCCGTCTTCTGTCCCGCAGGGGCCGGGCCTGTCTTGGGTGCGCCCGGAGGCGGTGTCAGCTCGACCACGCGAGTCCACGTTTGACCACCGCACAGGAAACCGAGGACGCAGCCTTTGATCTCCAGTTTGTCGGCCGACAGCAGCTTTATGCTCGAATCATACGACTTGCCGTCCTGCGAATTGTAGACGGTGCCGTGCCATTCCTCGGTGCCGGCCTTTTTCTTCATGTTGAGAAGCGTCGGCATGCCAAGCGTCGGGCGGCCCTTTTTGCTGGCGTCGGGATTCTCCTTGTCGACGCCGCCGGGTCTTTTTTCCCATGCAATCACACCCCATTTTGCGGGTCCGCAGTCGACAATGCGTACGTGGGCGAGCCCTTCTTCGACCAGCCAGTCACCGTTGACTTCCGCCGCATTTGACGAGGCTGCTGTCGCCACCAAAATCAATCCGGTATAGAGAACTGTTCGCATAAAACCTCTTAGGCGCTGCAACATTGTTGACCTCGGCCGAAAGTTTGGCAGGTCAAATCGCCGCAATGGTGGTTTTGGGTTGACTGCACACCAATGAAGCGAAGTATGTAGCCGATGGTATATCCGAATCTTGACGTTTCCGAGATGTTTGTCGACAGGCAGTCGCAGCGCAGTGTCATGCACGCGCGGCACTTGAACGAACAGCTTGTCCGCGTCCTTAAAACCATTGGCTATGATGTTGGGTTCCAGAGCGGCAAGGGGCAATACCTCTATGACCGCGACGGTGCGCGTTATCTCGATCTTTTGAGTGGGTTCGGCGTTTTCGCCATCGGCCGCAATCACCCGACACTGCGCAATGCCCTGAAGAGCGTCCTCGACAGCGATCTGCCGAATCTCGTGCAGATGGACGTTTCGACCCTGGCCGGTGTTCTGGCCGAGCGCCTGCTCGCCCACATGCCGTATCTGGATAAGGCGTTCTTCTGCAACTCCGGCGCGGAAGCGGTGGAGGCCTCGATCAAATTTGCTCGCAACGCGACGGGCCGGCAGGGAATCGTCCATTGCGCCAAGTCGTATCACGGACTGACCTACGGTGCGTTGTCGCTGACCGACGATGCAAACTTTCGCGGCGGCTTCGAGCCGCTGCTGCCGGGCTGCACCGTGGTGCCGTTCAATGATCTCGCGGCGCTCGAACAGGCGCTGTCATCGCGCCAGGTGGCGGCGTTCATCGTCGAGCCGATTCAGGGCAAGGGCGTCAACATTCCGAGCGACGATTACCTGCCGGGTGCAGCTGCGCTCTGCAAAAAGTACGGCACCTTGTTCGTTGCCGACGAAGTGCAAACCGGTCTCGGCCGCACCGGCCGCTTCCTCGCCGTCGAACACTGGAACGTCGAGCCCGATATGGTTCTGTTGGCGAAAGCATTGTCGGGCGGCCATGTGCCGGTCGGTGCGGTGCTGACGCGCAAGGGTGTCTTCGACAAAATTTTCGACCGCATGGATCGCGCGGTCGTGCACGGCTCGACCTTCTCGAAGAACGACCTGGCGATGGCTGCGGGCATTGCGACGCTCGAAGTCATGAAGTCCGAGCGTCTTGTCGAGAATGCCGCCAAGCGCGGCGCGCAGATTCGCCTCTCGCTCAACAATCTGCTGCCGAAGTACGAGCTTCTGAAGGAAGTGCGCGGCAAGGGGTTGATGATCGGCGTCGAGTTCGGTCCGCCGAAGTCGCTGGGGCTCAAGGCCTCATGGAATTTGCTGGAGAGCGCAAGCAAAGGCTTGTTCTGCCAGCTCATCACCATTCCGCTGTTCAAGGATCACAAGATCCTCACGCAAGTCGCCGGCCACGGCAGCCACACCATCAAGCTACTGCCGCCATTGATGATCGACGACGCGGATTGCAGCTGGATCGAGAAATCGTTCGATGACGTGATCGCCGCCTCGCATCGCGTGCCCGGCGCAGTCTGGTCGCTCGGCAAGACGCTGATGGACAACGCCGTGCGCAAATCGGCTTAGGTCAGTTCCGAAGTTCGAAACAAAAACGGCCGCGTGAAGCGGCCGTTTTCGTTTTCAATATTGAAAATGGACTTACTGGCCGTGGCTCTTCAGCATGGCGTCGCAGGACTTCGAGATCTTCGGCCGGGTCTGCTGCAGACACGCGAGAATGACGAAGTCGCCTTCCTGCATCACCGAGCGGCAATACTTGGACACGTCACCGCCGCAGACCTTCTGCTGTTCGGGCGTGCCGCGACCTTGCGCGAAGGCGCTGGTTGAGGCGATGGCGAAAAGGGAGAGCAATGCAAATGTCTTCAGCATGATATTCCTTCGATCTGAGCCCCAAGGACACCCCTTACGAGAATCTATAGGCGATTTCGCTAGGCTATAAAATCGGGATCGGCCGCCAAAGCGGATGCTGCCATCAGTTCGCGGCGGAGTGTTGCAGTAACACTTCAGCCGGCCGCATTCGAAATGTGGCGGCGGGAACGCCGTTCATAAATGTACGCTGCGCTGCACGCGCGACGTTGCGTCACACGTTACCGTTTCTTGTGATCGGCCCAGTAGCGGTCGCGCAAGTGGCGTTTCACCAGTTTCCCCGTCGGTGTGCGCGGCAGTTCCGCTTCGAAGTCGATGCTCTTCGGGCATTTGATCGGCGACAGCGTCTTGCGGCAGTAGACTATCAGTTCCGCGGCGAGTTCCGGACCTGCATCCTTCATGTCGTGCGGTTGCACGACGGCCTTCACCTCTTCGCCCATCTCCTCATTCGGAACACCGAACACGGCGACGTCCGCGACCTTCGGATGACCGATCAGCACATCCTCTGTCTCCTGCGGGTAGATGTTCACACCACCGGAGATGATCATGTAGGCCTTGCGGTCGGTGAGGAAGAGGAAGCCGTCCTTGTCGAGATAGCCGACGTCGCCGAGCGTCGACCAGCCGCGCGCGTTAAACGCGCGCTTCGTCTTGTCCGGATCGTTGTGGTAGGCGAACGTCGGCGCGTCGGCGAAGTAAACGGTGCCGATTTCGCCGGTCGGACGCTCGTTATCCTCCTCATCCAGAATCTTGATCGAGCCGACGACGGCACGGCCGACCGTGCCGCGATGGCTGAGCCATTGCTGCGAGTCCGAGACGGTGACGCCGTTGCCCTCGGAGCCTGCGTAGTACTCGATCAGGATCGGACCCCACCACTCGATCATCCTTGCCTTCACGTCGACAGGGCAGGGAGCCGCAGCGTGGATCGCGCCTTTCAGGGTCGAGACGTTGTATTTGCTGCGCACGTCATCCGGTAGCTTCAGCATGCGCACGAACATCGTGGGAACCAGCTGCGATTGCGTCGCTTTGTGCTTTTCGACGAGCTGAAGGAATTCCTCCGCGTCGAACGACTCCATGATCACCGACGTACCGCCGAGTGTGCCGACCATCATGTTGAAGCGCAGCGGAGCCGCGTGATAGAGCGGCGCCGGCGAGAGATAGATGCTCTCGTTGGTCATGCCGCACATCTTCTGGCAGAGCAGTTGCAGGAATGGGTTCGGAACGTCGATCGCCTTGTTCTCGGACTCGCGCTTGATGCCTTTCGGGCGCCCGGTGGTGCCGGACGAGTAGAGCATGTCGTAGCCGGCGATCTCATCCGCGATCGGTGTTTTCGGTTGCGGCGCGACTACCCGATCCCACGATTTGAAGTTCGCAATCTTGTCGTTGCCGGTAATGTAATAAGCTGGCTTGCCGTTGGCCTTGGCGGCGAGACCGCCCAGCGCCTCCGCCGTCTTCGGCGTGCCGATCACAAGCTGCGCGCCGCAATCGGCGACGATGTAGGCGATTTCATCGGCGGTGAGGTAGCGGCTGATCGCCGTATAGTAGAGGCCCGCGCGCTGCGCGGCCCAGCACACCACCATGAAGTCGATGCAGTTCTCCATCAGCAGCGCGATGTGGTCGCCTTGTTTCAGGCCGAGCGAGCGAAACAGATGCGCCGCCTGGTTCGAGCGTTCGTCGAGCTCGCGATACGTGACCTTGTCGCCCGAGCGCGCCATGACATAGGCGGTCTTGTTCGGCGTGGACTTCGCGTGATGGGCCGGATGCGACATCGTTCAGCTCCCTTGGATCGGCGGCTTGTGCCGCTCGCGTTTTGGCGTGCTCCCGCGTTGTGCGGTGAGGATTTTGAAACGAAAAGGGCGGGCCGAACCTTCAGAGGAGGTTGGGCCCGCCCATCTTGCGTTCGTCTAGAAACTCAGAGCCGCTCGACGATGGTGACGTTGGCCATGCCGCCGCCTTCGCACATGGTCTGCAGTCCGTAGCGCTTGTTGTTGTTCTTGAGCGCGTAGACGAGTGTCGTCATCAGCTTTGTGCCCGAGCCGCCGAGCGGATGGCCGAGCGCGATCGCGCCGCCATTGACGTTCAGCTTCGCCGGGTCGGCGCCGGTGGTCTTGAGCCATGCGGTCGGCACCGAGGCGAAGGCTTCGTTGACCTCGAACAGATCGATGTCGTCGATGGTCATGCCGGCCTTCTTCAGAGCGCGCTCGGTGGCGGGGAGCGGGGCTTCCAGCATGATCACCGGATCGTGGCCCATCATGGTCATGTGATGGATGCGCGCGAGCGGCTTCACGCCAAGCTGCTTGAGGCCCTTTTCGTTGACGACCAGCACGCCCGACGCGCCGTCGCAGATCTGGCTGGCGCTGGCGGCGGTGAGGCGGCCGCCGTTCTCGTTGATCAGCTTGACGCCGCGGATGCCGTCGAGCGTCACGTCGAAGCGAATGCCTTCGTCGATGTGGTGCGTGTCGGTCGAGCCGTCGGCGCGGGTGATTTTGAGTGGGACGATCTCGTCCTTAAATTTGCCGGCCTGCGTCGCGGCGATCGCGCGCTGGTGGCTCTCGTAGGAATACTTGTCGAGCGCTTCCTTATCGAGCCCGTACTTCTGCGCCATCATTTCGGCGCCGGTGAACTGGCTGAACTGGATGTTCGGATACTTTTCTTCGAGCTGCGGGCTCTTGTAGTGGCCGAAGCCGTTTTTCGCAGGAAGCGAGGAGGCGAGGCCCATCGGCACGCGCGTCATGCCCTCGACACCGGCGGCGATCACGACGTCCATGGTGCCCGACATCACGGCCTGCGCCGCGAAGTGCAGCGCCTGCTGCGACGAACCGCACTGGCGGTCGATCGAGGTGCCCGGCACGTGTTCCGGCAGCTTCGAGGCCATCACCGCGTTGCGTGCGACGTTGTTCGACTGTTCGCCGGCCTGCATGACGCAGCCCATGATGACGTCTTCGATCTGCGCGGGATCGACGCCCGAGCGATCGACCAGCGAATCCAGCACGGAAGCGGCGAGATCGACCGGATGCCATCCGGCGAGCCGGCCGCCCTTGCGGCCTCCGGCGGTGCGTGCAGCGGCGACGATGTAGGCTTCGGCCATGGGTCTCTCCCGAGGTTCTGAGTTCTTGTTGGGCATGATCCCGAAAAGTGGAAACTGGTTTTCGGATCGGATCATGCCTCTTTAAAAGCCCGCGGATTAAAGAGGCGAGGATCGCCTTAGTCAATCACTCAATTAACTCTTGAGCCGGACGTGGCGATGCGCTTAGTAGGCCCAGTGTGGTGGTTCAGAAATTCCCTTCAATGTTGCTGCAACCTCTTCAAGGGAATTTCTGAACCAATCCACACTGAAATCTAAGATTCCTAATGTCCTTACGAATTCGAAGTTCGCCCTGGACCCGCCGAAAGTGATGCGAACTTCGAATTCGGGACACTAGGGCATCAGGTGCCCTTCATGCGTGCAAGTGCGAACCAGCGAACGAATTCGGCTCCGTCGCGGCGGGTCGCTCCTGCGCGCAATCCGACCGCCGAGAAGCTTCTGGTCGCGGCCAGCGAACTGATGATCGAGCGGAATTCGCTGGAGATTTCGCTCAGCGACCTCGCGCAGAAGTCCGGCGTCAACGCCGCACTCGTGAAATATCATTTCGGCAACAAGGAAGGCCTGCTGCTGGCGCTGCTCGCGCGCGACGCGCAAGCCGAGGTCGCCGATCTCGAGTATCTGCTGGCGCAGCCGATCACGGCGACGGAGAAGCTGAAGCTCCATATCGCTGGTATTATCAATGCCTACTACCGGTTTCCGTATCTCAACCGGCTGATCCATCTGTTGCTGCACGAGAGCGACGCGAAATCGGCGAATGAAGTCTCGCGCTTCTTCATCAAACCGCTGTTCGATTTCCAGCGCCGGCTGCTGGACGAAGGCGTCGCGTCCGGCGAATTCCGTAAAGTCGACCCGGTTCTGTTTTACACGAGCCTGATCGGCTCATGCGATCACCTATTCCATGGCCGCAATGCCATCTCGCGCGCCACCGGCGTTGGCGACGTTACCGATGAGGTGCGGCGCAAGTACATCGACCATATGACCGCCCTTATTCTGGGCGGTATGGTGAAGCAGCCCGACACCAAGCGATCCATCAAGGCGTAATCGCGCCGCGAACAGAAACTGCAACAAAGGGGAGAACCATGCAGCTCAAGGATGTTTCCGTACTGATCACCGGCGGTGGCTCGGGCCTTGGCGCCGCGACCGCGCGTGCCATGGCCGCGAAGGGCGCGAAGGTCGCCGTGATCGATATGCAGAAGGACAAGGCCGAGGAGGTCGCCGCCGAGATCAAGGGCGTCGCCTGCATCGGCGACGTATCGCAGGAAGCGCCGGTCAAGGAAGCCATCGCCAAGGCGGAAGCCGCCCACGGCATCGTCCGCGTGCTGGTCAACTGCGCCGGCATCGGGGGCGCGGTGAAGACCGTCGGCAAGAACGGCGCGTATCCGCTCGATCACTTCACGCGCATCATCAACGTCAACCTGATCGGCAGCTTCAACTGCATCCGCCTCGTCGCCGAGCGCATGCAGACCGCTCCGACCATTGGCGAAGAGCGCGGCGTCTGCATCAACACCGCAAGCGTCGCGGCCTATGACGGCCAGATCGGCCAGGCCGCGTACTCGGCATCGAAGGGCGGCATCGTCGGCCTCACGCTGCCGGTCGCGCGCGACCTCGCCTCGATGAACATCCGCGTCATGACCATCGCGCCGGGCCTGTTCCTGACGCCGCTGCTGATGGGTCTGTCGGAAGAAGCCCGCAAGAGCCTCGGCGCGCAGGTGCCGCATCCGGCCCGCCTCGGCGATCCGTCGGAGTACGCCAACCTCGCGGTGGCGATCGTCGAGAACCCGATGCTCAACGGCGAAACGATCCGCCTCGACGGTGCGATCCGCATGGCGCCGCGCTAACGCCACCAGGACGATCTACCCCTCTCCCTCGCGGGAGAGGGTCTCCAATGACAAGCGCCGCACAAGCGGCCGGACGCAGGGAGAGTGCTGTGAAAACAGGTCCGCTGCTGATCGACCATCGCGAAGGCGTCGATTGGGTCACGCTCAATCGGCCCGACAGCCTGAACGCGCTCGACCGTTCGCTGGTCGACGCGCTCAACCAGTATTTCGAGGATCTTGCTCACAGCAAGAAGACCCGCGTCGTCGTTCTCCGCGGCGCGGGCCGCGTGTTCTGCGCCGGTCTCGACCTCAAGGAGGCGATGAGCCGCCGCGCATCGAACGAGCCGCCGACGGTGGCCGAGTCGCTCGATCATCAGCGCCATATCGCCGACATCGTCATGCTGATGCGGCGCTGCCCGCAGCCGATCATCTCGCTGATCCAGGGCTCGGCCGCCGGTGGCGGCTTTGCGCTGGCACTCGCCTCGGACATCCGCATCGCGGCGAAGAATGCGCGCATGAACTGCGCTTTCATCAAGCTCGGGCTCGGCGGCTGCGACATCGGCACCAGCTATTTCCTGCCGCGCCTTGTCGGCGTGTCGGTTGCCTCCGAACTGATCCTGACTGGTCGCTTCATCAACGCGGACCGCGCGCTCGCGGTCGGCCTCGTCTCCGAAGTGGTCGAAGAGGATGAGCTTGAGGCTGCCGCCGAGCCTTACGTCGAGGCGATGATGGCTGCGTCGCCGCTGGGGCTGCGCCTGTCGAAGGAATGCCTGAACATGAGCGTCGATGCCTCGTCCATTGAGGCGGTGATCGCCATGGAAGACCGCAATCAGGTGCTGACCAGCCGCTCGGAGGACTTCAAGGAGGGTGTCCGCGCCTTCCTGGAAAAAAGGAAGCCGATCTATCGTAACGCCTGACGGAATATTGCCATTTCAGAAAAACGAGACCTCAAAAGAGGCATAACAAGCGCCAAAGCGCACAGGGACGGGAGCGAAGCGTGAACGCAGATGCTGCGAGGGTGTTGAACAAGCCCGCATTCCGCAAGATCAACTGGATGGAGCGCGACATCGCGGTCGAGCGCCGCCCGGATGGTACGATCGTCATCAAGTCGCGCATTCCGCTCAACGCTTATGAGACGTCGATCCCGGCGTCGCTCGCGAAGTGGGCGAAGGAGCGGCCGGATCATACGTGGCTGGCGCAGCGCGGCGGCGAGAAGCGCGAGTGGCGCAAGGTCTCATTCGCGGAAGCCAAGCGCACCGTCGATGCGCTGACGCAGGCGATCCTCGATCTGAATATTCCGGCTGACCGTCCGCTGGCGATCCTCAGCGGCAACTCCATCGAGCACGCATTGATGACGCAGGCCGCGATGCAGGCGCGCCTTCCGGCGGCGCCGGTGTCGCCGGCGTACTCGCTGATGAGCCAGGATCACGCCAAGCTCAAATATATCTTCAACATGATCAAGCCCGGCCTCGTGATGGTGCAGGACGGTCCGACGTTCGAGAAGGCGCTGGCATCGCTCGACCTGAAGGATGTCGTCGTCGTTCACGTCGCGCGTCCGCCCGCGAACGTGAAGAGCATCGCCTATGCCGACATGGCTAAGACGACGGCGACGAAGGCAGTCGACGAGTCGATTGCAAAGATCACGCCGAAGACCGTCGGCAAGCTGCTGTTCACTTCCGGTTCGACCGGTATGCCGAAAGCCGTCATCAACACGCAGGAAATGATGTGTGCCAATGCGGCGATGATGATGCAGACGCGGCCGCGTGATCCGGGCGCGAGCGGTACCTTCCTCGACTGGATGCCGTGGAACCACACCATGGGTGGCAACGCGCTGTTCAACCCGGTGCTGATCGAAGGCTCTACGCTCTATATCGACGACGGCCGCCCGGTGCCGGGCCTGTTCGACGAGACGATCCGCAACCTGCGCGAAATCTCGCCGACCTATTACGCCAACGTGCCGGCCGGCTACGCCGCGCTCGCCGCCGTGATGGAGAAGGACGACGCGCTTTGCCGCAACTTCTTCAAGAGCCTGAATCTGCTTGCCTACGGCGGCGCACGGCTCCCGGACGATCTCTACGACCGTATGCAGGCGCTCGCCGTGAAAGCAACCGGCGAACGCATCGTGTTCTACACCGGCTGGGGTTCGACCGAGACCGCGCCGACCTCGACCGGCACCTATTGGGACACCGAGCGCGTCGGCCTGATCGGCCTGCCGTTCCCCGGCGTCGAACTGAAGTGCGTGCCCTGCGACGACCGCTACGAGATGCGCATCCGCGGCATCAATGTCACGCCGGGTTACTACGCGCAGCCGGAGCTGACGGCGAAAGCGTTCGACGAGGAGGGGTTCTACCGCATCGGCGACGCCGGCATCTTCGTCGATCCCAACGATCCGGCGCAGGGCCTAATCTTCGCCGGCCGCGTGGTCGAAGACTTCAAGCTGACGACCGGCACTTTCGTGCATGTCGGATCGCTGCGCACGGACGCCATCGCGGCGGCGACGCCGGTCATGCATGACGGCCTCATCACGGGGCAGGATCGTCCGTTCATCGGATTGCTGGCGTGGCCGAACGTCGATGCCTGCCGCATCCTGATCGGCAATCCGCAGGCGACAGCGGAGGAGGTCGTCAAGCATCCGAAAGTGATCGAAACTCTGCGCGAGGGCCTTCGCGCACATAACAAATCCACCGGCGGCTCCAGCAGCCTGCGCCTCTCGCGCGCCATGCTGATGGCCGATCCGCCGTCGATCGACGGCAACGAACTCACCGACAAGGGCTACATCAACCAGCGCGCCGGCCTCGAACGCCGCGCCGCGCTGGTCGAGCAGCTTTACGCCGATAAACCGGGCCCGGACGTCATCGTCATCTGATTTTCAAGATAGCATCACATCGAACAAGAAGAGCGCAGGCCATGAATTTCGAGTTCTCCGACGACCAGAAGCAGCTCCGTGACGAAGCCCGCCGTTATCTCGCCGAGCACTCCTCGCCGAAGGCGGTGCGCGCCGTGCTCGAAGGCAAGGCGCCGTACGACAAGGAGCTCTGGAAGGGGCTCGCCGGCATGGGCTTCCTCGGAGTCGCGATCCCGGAGGAATACGGCGGCGCGGGCGCGGGTCATCTGGAGCTGTGCGTGATCGCCGAGGAAATGGGCCGCGCGATTGCGCCGGTGCCGTTCTCGTCCTCGATCTATCTCGCGGCCGAAGCGATCATGATCGCCGGCTCCGCCGAGCAGAAGCAGAAGTATCTGCCGGGGCTCGCGCAGGGCACGACCATCGGCACGCTGGCGCTGTTCGAGGGCACGGGCAATCCATCGCACGCGAAAATCAAGACGAGCGTCGCGCAGAACAAGATCAGCGGCACCAAGAAGCCGGTGCCGGATGGATCGATCGCTGACATCGCGATCGTCGCCGCGCGCACCGGTTCGTCAGGCCGCGAGACTGACATCTCGCTGTTCATCGTCGACCTCAAAGGCGCCGGCGTGAAGCGCAGCGATCTGCAGGGCATCGATCCGTCACGCAATCAGGCGGAGGTCGTGTTCGACGGCGCGGCCGCCGAGCCGCTCGGCAAGGCCAGCGAGGGCTGGGCGACCTTGATGCAGGTGCTCGATCGTGCCGCGGTGCTCACCGCATTCGAACAGGTCGGCGGCGCCGACCGTGCACTCGAAATGGGCCGCGACTACGCGCTCGACCGTATCGCCTTCGGCCGTCCGATCGGCTCGTTCCAGGCGGTGAAGCACATCCTCGCCGACATGTACGTCTCGGCGACGCTCGCACGTTCGAATTGCTACTACGGCGCGTGGGCGCTCTCGACGAATGCGGGTGAACTCCCGGAAGCCGCTGCGACCGCGCGCGTCAGCGCGACGCAGGCGTTCCAGCACTGCTCGAAGCAGAACATCCAGGTGCACGGCGGCATGGGCTTCACCTGGGAGTTCGACTGCCATCTCTATTATCGCCGCTCGAACGCGCTCGCGCTCGGCATCGGTAGCCAGTCGTACTGGGAAGACGAACTGATCGACCGCATGCGCAAGCGTAATGCTGCAGCCTAACGGGGCAACGCGATGAACTTCGACGACACCCCGCAGGAAGCCGCCTTCCGCGCCGTGGCGCGTGAATGGATCACGGCGAACGCACCCAAGCAGTACGAGGCGGAGCTAGCGAAAGCCTCGCTCGGCCGGTTCGCGCTGAAAGGTGCGAACGTGCTCGACGTCGCCAAGGCCTGGCAGAAGAAGAAGGCCGATGCCGGTTGGGCGTGCTTGCACTGGCCGAAGGAATACGGCGGCCGCGGATCGTCGCCGATCGAGCGTGTGATCTGGCAACAGGAAGAGGGCGTCTACGGCAAGCTCAGCCGCATGTTCATCATCGGCCATGGCATGTGCGGCCCGACGATGATGGCGTTCGCCGGCGAGGAGCATAAGCGCAAGCATCTGCCGCCGCTCGCGTCCGGCGAGAAGGTGTGGTGCCAGCTATTCTCCGAACCCGCGGGCGGCTCGGACGTCGCGGGTCTGCGCACGCGCGCGGAGAAGGATGGCGACGACTGGATCGTCAACGGCCAGAAGATCTGGACATCCGGCGCGCATTATTCGGACTACGGCATTCTCATCACTCGCACCGACCCGACCGTGCCGAAGCACAAGGGTCTCACCATGTTCTTCCTGGACATGAAGAGCCCCGGCGTCGATATCCGCCCGATCAAGCAGGCGAACGGTGCGTCCGACTTCAACGAGGTCTACTTCACCAACGTTCGCATTCCGGACTCGCAACGGCTCGGTACGGTCGGAGACGGATGGAACGTGTCGCTGACGACGCTGATGAACGAGCGCATGTCGATCGGCGCCAGCGTCGCGACCGGCTTTTCGGAGCTGTTCGAGTACTGCTCGGGCCTGATGCTCGACGACGGTCCGGCGATCGAGGATCGCAACGTGCGCTCGAAGCTCGCCAACTGGGCGGTGCGCGACAGCGGCCTCAAGTACACTGCGTTCCGATCAATTTCGGCGCTGTCGCGCGGCGAGCGTCCGGGTCCGGAGAACTCCATCGGCAAGCTCGTCGCCGGTTCGATGATCCAGGATATCGCGACCTACGCCATCGATCTGCAAGGCGCCGCGGGCGTCGTGTCATCGCCGGAGCAGGCGGAGCTTGCCGGAAAATTCCAAGCGATGCTGCTGCGCTCACCCGCGACACGCGTCGAGGGCGGCACCGACGAAATCCTGCGCAACATCATCGCCGAGCGCGTGCTTGGCCTGCCGGGCGATATCCGCGTCGACAAGGACGTTCCGTTCAACCAGATTCCGACCAAAGGTCGCGCATGATCCCGAAAAGTGGATACCGGTTTTCGGATCGGATCATGCGCAAGCTAAAGAGAGCATAAAGGACCGATGCCATGAATTTCGACGATACCCCGCAGGAAGCCGCGTTCCGGGCCGAGGCGCGCAAGTTCATCGCCGCCAATGCGCCGAAGGAGCTCGAGGAAGAGCTGACCAATGCGCCGCTCGGCCGCATCAAGCTGAAGAATGGCGACATCGTCGAGGTCGCCAAGAAGTGGCAGAAGAAGAAGTCGGACGGCGGCTGGACCTGCCTCAACTGGCCGAAGGAGTACGGCGGCCGCAGTTCGACGCCGATCGAGCAGGTGATCTGGAATCAGGAAGAGGGCATCTATCACAAGATCACCCATCCGTTTCAGATCGGCGAGGGCATGTGCGGCCCGACCTTGATGGAGTACGGCACCGAAGCCGATAAGCGCCGTTACCTGCCGAAGATCGCCTCGGGCGAGGAAATCTGGTGCCAGCTCTTCTCCGAGCCGTCCGCGGGTTCGGACCTCGCCGGCCTGCGCACGCGCGCCGAGAAGAAGGGCGACGAGTGGATCATCAACGGCCAGAAGATCTGGACCTCCGGCGCGCAGTATTCCGACTACGGTCTCCTGGTGACGCGCACCGATCCGAACGTGCCGAAGCACAAGGGCCTCACCATGTTCTTCCTCGACATGAAGACGCCCGGTGTCGAAGTGAAGCCGATCAAGCAGATGAACGGCATGCAGGAATTCAACGAGGTCTACTTCACCGACGTACGCATTCCGGATTCGCAGCGGCTCGGCGCGGTGGGCGACGGCTGGAACGTCTCGCTCGCGACGCTGATGAACGAGCGTGCGTCGATCGGCGCGCGGCTGGCCACCGGCTTCTCGGAGGTGTTCGAGTTCTGCTCGAACCTGATGACCGACGACGGCCTTGCGATCGAGGATCGCGACGTCCGCGCGAAGCTCGCCAACTGGGCCTGCAAGTCGAATGGCCTGAAGTACACGAGCTACCGCACGCTCTCGGCGCTCTCGCGCGGCGAGCGCCCGGGCCCGGAAAACTCCATCGGCAAGCTCGTGGCGGGTCCGATGCTGCAGGATATCGCCGCGTTCGCGATGGATTTGCAGGGCGCCGCCGGCGCGCTGGTGAAGGAGGATGCGGAGGCGGCAGGGCAGTTCCAGCAGATGCTGCTGTCGTCGCCGTCGACCCGCATCGCCGGTGGCACCGACGAGGTTCTGCGCAACATCATCGCGGAGCGTGTGCTTGGTCTGCCGGGCGACATCCGCGTCGACAAAAGCGTGCCGTTTAACCAGATCCCGACGAAAGGGCGCACATGATCCCGAAAAGTGGGAGCCGGTTTTCGGATCAGATCATGTGCAAAAGAAAGAGATAACGATGGCAGACGGCGCGAGCGCAGGCGGCAAGCCGAAGCATTCCATCGACCAGCGGATTAGCGTGCTGGAGGAGTTGCTCAACGAGCGCTACTCCTGCCGCGCCTTCAAGCCGGACCCGGTGCCGCGCCCGATCATCGAGCGCATTCTCACGACCGCGCAGCGCACCGCCTCATGGTGCAACAGCCAGCCATGGCAGGTGCTAATTATCAGCGGTGCGGCCAAGGAAGAGTTCCGCAAGAAGATCTATGCCGAGGCCATGTCAGGCGAGGGCGAGCACGACTTCCCGCCGCCGCGCGAATACCTCGGCGTCTATCTCGAACGGCGGCGCGAAAGCGGCTTCCAGCTCTACAACACGCTCGGCATCGCCCGCGGCGACAAGATGGCCTATGCGAAGCAGGCGCTGGAGAACTACAACTTCTTCGGCGCACCGCATGTGGCGATCATCCACACGGACGAACCGCTCGGCGTCTACGGCGCCGTCGATTGCGGCGCGTATGTCGGCAATTTCATGCTGGCGGCGCAGGCGCTCGGCCTCGGCACCATTCCGCAGGCGGCGCTGGCCCGGCAGTCGAAGCTGATCCGCGCGCACTTCAAGCTGCCGGATGACCGCCGCGTCGTCTGCGGCATTTCGTTTGGCTACGCCGACAACGATCATCTCGTGAACAGCTACCGCACATCGCGCGCGGGGCTGGCCGAGGCGGTGACGTTTGTCGATTAGCTGACCTTGCGTTCGTCGGCGATGATCTTGCCGTCGTTCGGCAGCGATCCGGGCGCGACCAGCGTGACCGCGCCCTTCATCTTGGCGATCGACTGCAGCGTGGCCGCGATCTGATCGCGCAAGCCATCGCTCGGTGCGGCGCATTCCGCATTCAGCGTCATCGCATCGAGCTCGCCGTCGCGGGTGACGACGAGGCGCAGCCGTCCAAGCTCCGGATGCCGCTTGCCGACTTCCGAGACCTGCTCGGGCCGCACGAACATGCCTTTGACCTTCGCTGTCTGATCGGCACGGCCCATCCAGCCCTTGATACGGGTGTTGGTGCGTCCGCATGGGCTCTTGCCGGACATGATGGCGGTGAGGTCGCCGAGCGCGAAGCGAATCCACGGATGATGCGGATCGAGTGAGGTGACGACGATCTCGCCGACATCGCCATCGGGCACCGGATCGCCGGTGCCCGGCTTCACCACTTCGATGATCAGGTCCTCGCTGACCATGAGGCCCTCGCGCGCCGCGGTCTCGTAGGCGATGACGCCGAGATCGGCGGTGCCGTAATTCTGGTAGGCGTCGATGCCGCGCGATTTGATTTCATCCTGCAGCGATTTCGGAAACGCCGCACCGGAGACCAGCGCGCGCTTGATGGAGGAGGTGTCGCGCCCGGCTTTCTCCGCCGCGTCGAGCAGGATTTTCAGAAAGTCCGGTGTGCCGCTGTAGGCGACCGGCCGGTAGGCCTCGATCACCTCGAACTGCTGTTCGGTGTTGCCGGGGCCCGCAGGAATGACCGCGCAGCCGAGGGCGCGGGCCGAGCCGTCGAAGATGAAGCCGCCCGGCGTCAGGTGATATCCGAAGGTGTTCAGCACGATATCGCCGGGGCGGAAGCCGGCGGCGAAAAATGCGCGCGCCCCGCGCCAGCAATCTGGATGCGTCGATTCCGGCTCGAAGATCGGACCGGGCGAGGTGAACAGGCGGGCGAACGAGCCGGTCGCGCCCGGCACAAAGCCGCCGAACGGCGGTGAAGCCTTGTGCAAGGCCGGGAGATCGGACTTGCGTAGCACCGGCAGCGTCGCCAGCGCGGCGCGGCTGGTGATCGCCTCGGGTTTCACACCTGCGAGATGTTTCTTGTAACCCGGCGCCGTCATCGCCGCATGCAGAACGGCCGGCAGCTGCGCGAACAGATTCTTCTCGCGCTCGGCGGGGTCGCGGGTCTCAAGGGCGTCGTAATGGGCAGTCATGGCGATGTTCCTGCGGGCCGCGTTGGCCGCGGCTTGTCGTTACAGCCAGCGCTTGCGGCGCTTGAAGCTCTTCAGGTTCTTGAAGCTCTTGCGCTGGTCGCCAGCGCCGCCGAGGTAGAATTCCTTCACGTCCTCGTTGTCGCGCAATTCCGCGGCAGTGCCGTCGAGCACGACCTTGCCTTGCTCCATGATGTAGCCGTGGCTTGCGACCGAGAGCGCCGCGCGTGCGTTCTGCTCGACCAGCAGGATGGTGACGCCGAGGTCGCGGTTGATCTGCTGGATGATGCCGAACACCTCTTTCACCAGCAGCGGCGAGAGGCCCATCGACGGCTCGTCCATCAGGATCAACTTTGGGCGCGCCATCAGTGCGCGGCCGATCGCGAGCATCTGCTGCTCGCCGCCGGAGAGATAACCGGCGAGGCCGGTGCGCTCGCGCAGCCGCGGGAAATAGTTGAACACCATATCGATGTCGGCATCGACATTGCTGTCGTTGCGCGTGAATGCGCCGAGCTTCAGATTTTCAAGCGAGGTCATATCCGCGATGATGCGGCGGCCTTCCATCACCTGGAAGATGCCCTTGCGGACGATCTTGTCCGGGTCGACGCCGTCGATCCGCTCGCCGTCGAAAACAATCTCGCCGCGCGTGACTTCGCCTTCCTCGGTCTTGAGCAGACCCGAGATGGCCTTCAGGGTGGTGGACTTGCCGGCGCCGTTGGCGCCGAGCAGCGCTACGATCGCGCCCTTCGGCACGTCGATCGAGAGACCGCGCAGCACGAGAATGACGTTGTCGTAAACGACTTCGATGTTGCGCACGGCCAGCAACGCGTCTCCGGCGGGAGTGGCCTTCGGTCCGGCGCTTTGGGTTTGAATTTGCAACATCCAAGCCTCTGAGAAAGAGAAGAGGGCGCTGCCCCGCGAACGGGGCAGCGCGATTGTCAGCTTACCAGCCGAGCCATTCGGCCTTGCGGGGAAGGTCGATGGTCTTGACCTTCTCGAGCTTGATGGTGCCGTTCTTGACGAGGTCGGCGACCGGCGCGTCGGTCGCACCGGCGACCTTCATGCGATAGAGGTCGACCTTCAGCGTGCCGCGATGGTCCTTGTCGGTCCAGGTCGAGGGATTGCAGACGCCCTCGAGGCCGGCCGGCACCCAGTCCTTCTTCTGGTAGAAGCCGTTCTTGACGTTCGGGCCGGTCGCGCCGCCGTTCTTCGACGCCCAGTCGATCGCCTCACGCATGTAGAGCGCGGTGCAGACGCCGGCGATGTAGTGCACCGGGCGATAGGCGTTGCCCGATGCGTCCGACATCTTGGAAATGTCCTGCACCGTCTTCATGCCCGGCGCGTTGCCGCCCCACGCCACCGGCGTGCGCAGCGGAAACACGACGCCGTCGGCAGCATCGCCGGCGGCCTTGGCCGCGTTCTCATCCATACCCCAGACGTTGCCGAGGAACTGCACGTTAACGCCGGCGGTCTTGCAGGCCTTCAGCACCGAGATGTTCGAGCCTGCGGTGTTGCCGAGATAGGCGTAGTTGGCGCCGGAGCTCTTCAGCGTCAGGCACTGGGCGCTGTAGTCGCCCGGCGTCAGTGCGAACTGCACCGGCGGCAGCACGTCGAAGCCGAGCTCCTTGGCCAGCGTTTCTCCGGCTTCCTTCGGCGCGTTCGGGTACGGATGGTTGGCGCCCATGTGGACGTACTTCGGCTTGCCGGACTGGCCCTTGGCCTTCCAGTCATCCGCCGCCCAGGTCAGCATGCCGCGCAGCGCGTCCGAGTAGCTCGGGCCGTAGAACAGGTTGTAGGGCGCAGCCTTGCCCTTGCCGCCCGCGCCGGTCGGATCGGTCAGCGCGCCGGCGTAGGATGCCGACATGTAGGGGATCTTGTCGTCGGAGACGAAGCCGATCAGCGCTTCGGTGTCGGCGGTGCCCCAGCCGAGGATCGCCGCGACCTTGTCGCCGCCCGACCACTTCTTGTACTGCGCGACCGCGCGCGGCACCTGATAGCCGTAGTCGACGGTGTCGACGTTGAACTTGCCGCCATTCTTGTTGATCCAGGCGTAGGCATCGGCGATGCCCTGGCCGAACGGGGTGCCGACGTCCGAGGTTGCGCCCGAGTAGTCGGCGAGATGGCCGATATTGACCTGCGCCTGGGCGGCGCCGCTCCACGCCGCGACGGCGACCAGAAGCGAGGCGCTTCCGAGCAGTGTTTTCATCTTCATCGTTCTTCCTCCGCGAGGTCGTTATTTTTCCCTGTCCCGTTTTGACCTCAGTGCGAAAACGGGTAGAGCTTCCAGTAAGCCTTGATCTGCCGCCACCTGTGCGCCAGACCGTCCGGCTCGAAAATCAGAAACACAATAATGATCACGCCGATGGCAACCTCGCGCAGGAACGCGATGTTGTTCTTGAGGCCGAGCATCTGGTCTACGGCTGAGCCGCGCAATGCGACGCTCAGCCACTCCATCGACTCCGGCAGCAGCACCATGAAGGCCGTGCCCATCAAGGTGCCCATGATCGAACCGATGCCGCCGATGATGATCATGGCGAGGAAGATGATCGAGCGGTCGATGCCGAAGCCTTCGTTGGAGACGACCTGGTTGTAGTGGGCGTAGAGCGCGCCGCCGACGCCGGCGAAGAACGCGGCGAGACCGAACGACAGCGTCCGGTATTTGGTGAGGTTGATGCCCATGATCTCGGCGGAGAGATAATGGTCACGCACGGCCACCAGCGCGCGGCCGTCGCGGGTGCGCATCAGGTTGGTGACCAGCAGGTAGCAGATCACGAGATAGGCGAGCACGACGTAGAAGTAGTTGCGGTCGCCGCGGATGGTGTAGCCGAAAATCGAGAACGGTTTCGCGATGGCCGGCACCGAGCCGCCGGTGAACCAGTCGGCGCGGCCGTAGAAGTCGAGCAGGATGTATTGCGCAGCCAGCGTCGCGATGACGAGGTAGAGGCCCTTCAGGCGGGCGGCCGGCAGGCCGAAGATCAGGCCGACGAATGCGGTGATGACGCCGGCCAGCGGAATGGCAAAGAACACCGGGATCGGGAAGTGGTTCGACAGATACGCCGAGGTGAAAGCGCCGAGGCCGAAGAACGCGGCGTGGCCGATGGAGATTTGCCCGGTGAAGCCGACGAGAATGTTCAGCCCGAGCGCGGCAATGCCGAAGATGCCGATCTGGATCAGCAGGCTCAGCCAGTACTGGTTGAGGAACATCGGCGCAAAGCAGATGGCCACGATGCCGAGGATCGCGAAGTTGCGGCTCGTCTTGGTCGGAAAAATCGTGGTGTCGGCACCGTAGGAGGTGCGGAAATCACCGGCGGGAAGGAGGGTCTGGGTTGCCATGATCTAGATTCGTTCGATGTCCTTGGTGCCGAACAGGCCATAGGGCTTGATCATGAGCACGATGATGAGAACGTAGAACGGCGCGACCTCGTAGAGGTTGCCCCAGTGCAGGTACTGGCTGTCGACGAACTGCGCGAGATTCTCGAGCAGGCCGATGATGATGCCGCCGAGCACCGCGCCGCCGACGCTGTCGAGGCCGCCGAGGATGACCGCCGGGAACACCTTGATGCCGTAACCGGCGAGACCGGCCGAGACGCCGTTCACGACTGCGACGACGACTCCGGCGACCGCCGACACGACGGCGGAGATCGCCCAGGCGACCGCGAACACGTTCTTCACGGAGATGCCGAGCGACTGCGCCACCTGCTGGTTGAACGCGGTGGCGCGCATGGCGAGGCCGTACTTCGAGGCTTTGAAGAAGTACGCCATGCCCGCCATCATCAGACCGGAGACGACGAGGCTCATCAGATAGACGGTCTGGATGGTCAAGCCGAAGATCTGAATGGTCTTGGTCGCGAACACCGGTGGAAACGGCTGCAGGTTGACGCCGAAAATCCACTTCATCAGCGCCTGGAACACGGTCGAGAGCGCGATCGTCACCATGATCACCGAGATGATCGGCTCGCCGATCATCGGCCGCAGGATGATGATCTGGATCAGCACGCCGAAAATGAACATGAAGACGAGGGTGATCGGCATGCCGATCCAGAACGGCACCTGATACTTCGTCAGCAGCGCCCAGCACACCCACGCGCCGACCAGCAGCAATTCGCCCTGCGCGAAGTTCACGACCTGCGTCGCCTTGTAGATCAGCACGAACGACATCGCGACGACGCCGTAGAGCGTGCCGACCACGAGGCCGTAGATCATCAGTTGAGCAAGCAGTTCCCAATTCATGATGTTATTCCGCTGCCTGACTCGTGCGTGCAGTTTGCAGATCGACCACCTTCAGCGTCGTGCGGACGCGCTGCGTGGTCCCGTCCTGGAAACGAATGACAGTGTCGACGTCGATGTCCGGTTTACCGGCGTAGATCGCGGTGATGATGTCGTCGTACTTCTCGTTGATGACGCCGCGACGGACCTTGCGGGTGCGGGTCAGTTCGCCGTCATCGGCGTCGAGCTCCTTGTAGAGCAGCAGGAAGCGCGAGATGCGCTGCGCCGGCGGCAAGGTCGCGTTGACTGTCTCGACTTCCTTCTGCAGCAGTGCGTAAACCTCCGGCCGCGAGGCGAGGTCGGTGTAGGTCGTGAACGAGATGCGCTTCTTCTCCGCCCACTTCGAGATGATCGAGTAGCGGATGCAGATCATCGCCGCGAGGCTGTCGCGGCCCGCACCCAACACAACGGCCTCGGCGATGTAGGGTGAGAACTTCAGCTTGTTCTCGATGTACATCGGCGAGAAGCGGTCGCCGCGCGAAGTCTCGGCGAGATCCTTGATGCGGTCGATGATGACGAGCTGCTTGTTGTCGTTGAAGTAGCCGGCGTCGCCCGAATACATCCAGCCGCCGCGCAGATCGGCGCCCGTGGCAGCCTCGTTCTTGTAGTAGCCGAGGAACATGTTCGGGTGCTTCACCACCACCTCGCCGACGCCGTTCGGATCGGGCTGCTCGATCTTGATCTCGATCTCGCGCCCCATGGCGATGCCGGTCGTATCCGGATCGACGGCGTTCGCCTCGTGAAGCGTGAACGCGCCGAGCGTTTCGGTCTGGCCGTAGAGCGTGCGCAGCGGCACGCCCATGGCGCGGAAGAACTTGAACGTGTCGGGACCAAGCGCCGCGCCGCCGGTGGCGGCCGAGCGCAGGCGGGTGAAACCGAGGCGATCGCGCAGCGAACGGAACAGCAGCACATCGCCGGTCATCGAGTGCGCGTTGCGGGCGAGCGCCGAGAGGCCGGCGTTCATGCCGATGTCGTAGAGCTTCTGCTTTAGCGGCGAGGCGTCCATCACCCGCGCGCGAACGTCGGCGGCGATCGATTCCCAGACGCGCGGCGCGAACAGCACGAAGGTAGGCGCGATCTCGCGGAAGTCGTTCATCATCGTGTCGGGCTCTTCGACGAAGTTGACCTTCATCCGGCTGAGTAGCCCTTTGCCGAGTGCGTAAACCTGTTCCATGATCCACGGCAGCGGCAGCACCGACACGTATTCGTCCTCCGGCCCTTTCGGATCGAACGTCAGATATGTCGCGCAATGGCTCAGCACGCGGCCGGCGGCCAGCATCGCGAGCTTGGGATTGGCGGTCGTTCCCGACGTGGTGCAGAGGATGGCGGTGACATTGCCGTCGGTCGCGTCCACCAGGCGATCGTAAAGCTCCGGCTCGCGTTCGCCGCGCGCGCGGCCCTTGGCTACCAGATCGGCGGCATCGATGATGCGCGGATCGTCGTATTTGCGCATGCCGCGTGGATCGGAAAACACGATGTGCTTGAGATGCGGCGCGCGGCTGCCGAGACCGAGCAGCTTGTCGACCTGTTCCTCGTCCTCGGCGAACACGATCTTGGTCTCGCCGTAGTTCAGGAGGTAAGCGACTTCCTCATCGAGCGCGTCGCGATACATACCGAGGCTCATGCCGCCGATGGCATGCGCGGCGATCTCCGCGGCAACCCAGTCGGGACGGTTGTCGCCGATGACGCCGACCACGTCGCCTTTGCCAAGGCCGAGCTCGATCATGCCGAGTGCGAAGTCGCGTACGCGCGTCTGGTAGTCGTTCCAGGTGAACGTTCGCCACAGGCCGAGATCCTTCTCGCGCAGCGCGATCTCGCGGCCGTGCTCCTTGGCGTTCAGCCGCAGCATCTTCGGGAAGGTGTCGGCTTTCGCGACGCGGGCGTGATAGTCCATCATGCGCGCGCCTCCATCGGTGCAGGCGCGTCGTCCGGTCCGACCAGCACCTCGTCCTCTTCACCGAGATAGGCGCGCTTGACGTGCGGATCGGCGAGCACGGCGCCGGGATCGCCTTCGGCGATCTTCTTGCCGAAGTCGAGCACCACCACGCGGTGAGAGATGTCCATCACCACGCCCATGTCGTGCTCGATCATCATCACCGTCATCCCGAACTCCTCGTTCAGATCGACGATGTAGCGCGCCATGTCTTCCTTCTCCTCGAAGTTCATGCCAGCCATCGGCTCGTCGAGGAGGATGAGTTTCGGTTCGAGCGCCATCGCGCGCGCGAGTTCGACGCGCTTGCGCAGGCCGTAGGGCAGGGTGCCGGCGACGGCCTTGCGTACCGGCTGCAAGTCGAGGAAGTCGATGATCTCTTCCACCTTCTCGCGATGCTGAAGTTCTTCGCGGCGCGCGCCGGTGAGCCAGTAGAGCGAGCCGGTGAGGAAGTTGTTCTTCAGCAGGTGGTGGCGGCCGACCATGATGTTGTCGAGCACGCTCATGTGGTGGAACAGCGCAAGGTTCTGGAACGTGCGGCCGATGCCGAGATTGGCGCGCGTGTTCGGCTTCAGGCCGGTGATGTCCTTGCCGTGATAGAGCAGGCGGCCTTCGGTCGGCGTGTAACGGCCGGAGATGCAGTTGACGATCGAGGTCTTGCCGGCGCCGTTCGGGCCGATGATCGAAAACAGCTCGCCTTCCTTCACGCTGAAGCTGACATCGGTGAGCGCATGCACGCCACCGAAGCGCAAGGAAACGCCGCGCACGTCTAATGCGTGTTCCAAACCAATCCTCCCCGTTCGGCGCATTTGTGCGCTCTTGTCGGGTGTTGTTCACCCGAGACTAAAGACCATGCCGCGTGAGGCGGCCAAGCCCTGCTTAAATCAAGCCTGTTTACGTTATGGATTTTGCCCGCAAATCGAAGAGCCGCCAAGCCGAGCAAGGTCAGGTTCGCGTTTGCGGTCGCTTTCGCCGTCGTCCGCGGCGTTCGCGTTGGTGTCCGTCTTGAGCAGTTCCATCGGCTGTCGGACACGTTTGGCCGGATCGTTTTCCGCCGGCCAGCGGACCGTGTTGATCGATGGCCGCAGGCTAGGCGAAAGCGGCGTGGGAGAATGTCTTTTGGCCGACATTTCTTCGGGCAAATTCCTTGGCGAGGCGGTTTGCCGCGGGAAATTTCTTGGTGCGGTGCAATATATGCGGAAGAAATGACGTCTCCGCGACGCGCGATCATTGTAGATTGCGGCGGACTGGCGGGGAATGGCCGGTGTTCGGACTTGTTGGCGGCCAACGGAATGATCTCTGCGGATTATCTGAAACGCATCGCGTCGTGGTCGCGTGGGCTGAGCGAGCAGGAAATCGGCGTCGCCCGGGCCGGCATCGTCGAAAAATCCTTCAAGGCGAACGAATTCATCTGCATGCGCGGCGATGATTTCGAATACTGGACCGGCGTGGTCAGCGGCCTCGTCCGGGTCGGCAACGTCTCGCGGGACGGCAAGGCGATCAGCTTCACGGGTCTGACCGCCGGAGCGTGGTTCGGTGAGGGGACGGTCCTCAAGAACGAGCCGCGCCGCTATGATGTCGTCGCCCTGCGCGACACGCGGCTGGCGATGATGGATCGCGCCACCTTTCACTGGCTGTTCGAGAACAGCGTCGGCTTCAACCGCTTCCTGGTCGGTCAGCTCAACGAACGGCTTGGTCAGTTCATGGGTCTGCTCGAGCACGACCGCATGCTGGATGCGACGGCGCGGCTTGCGCGCTGCATTGCCTCGCTGTTCAACCCCATCCTCTATCCGGATGGCGCGCGGCATCTCGAAATCACGCAGGAAGAGCTCGGCGCTCTGTCCGGCATCTCGCGGCAGAACGCCAACCAGTGCCTCAAGACGCTGGAGAAGGAAGGGCTGCTGCGGCTCGAATACGGCGGCGTCTCGATCGTCGATCTCGAGCGGCTGCGGCGCTACGGCGAATAATCAGGCGAACGTCTCGGCGTCGCCGAGTGTGGACCCCTGCATATCCTTCGGCGAGAGCGTCGGCTTGCCTTGCAGCGGCCAGGTGATCGCAAGCGCCGGATCGTCCCAGGCAATGCAGCGCTCATGCTCCGGTGCATAGACGTCGGTGGTCTTGTAGAAGACTTCCGCCGTTTCCGAGACCGTCAGGAAGCCATGCGCGAAGCCGGCCGGCACCCACAGCTGCTGCTTGTTCTCGGCCGACAGTGTTGCGCTAACCCACTTGCCGAACGTCTTCGAGCCTTTGCGTACATCGACGGCGACATCGAAGATTTCGCCCAAGAGAACCCGTACCAGCTTGCCCTGCGCTTTCGGCGGCAGCTGATAGTGCAGGCCGCGCAGCACGCCGCGTGCCGACTTCGAGTGATTGTCCTGCACGAAGTCGAGATCGAGCCCGGTCGCGGCCTTGAACGTTGCGCGGTTGAAGCTCTCGAAGAAGAAGCCGCGATCGTCGCCGAACACCTTCGGTTCGGCCAGCAAGACCTCGGGCAGGGCAAGCGGCGTGACCTTCATAGCGCGTACTGCTTCTCGATCCATTGCCGGTAGGCGCCGCTGGTGACGCGCTCGGTCCATGACCGGTTATCGAGATACCAGCGCACGGTCTTGTTCAACCCGCTTTCAAAGCTCTCGCATGCGCGCCAGCCGAGTTCGCTCTCGATCTTGCGGGAGTCGACCGCGTAGCGGCGATCGTGACCGGGGCGGTCGTTCACGAAGGCGATCTGCTTCGCGTAACTCTGCCCGTCGCTGCGCGGTACCGCCTTGTCGAGGATCGCGCAGAGCGACTTTACAACGTCGAGGTTGGCGATGTCCTTGGCGCCGCCGACATTGTACGTCTCGCCGATCCGGCCCTTTGCCAGCACGAGACGGATCGCGTCACAGTGATCCTCGACGTACAGCCAGTCGCGAATCTGCATGCCGTCGCCATAGATCGGCAACTGTTTACCCGCGAGTGCGTTGTGCAGAACCAACGGGATCAGCTTTTCCGGAAACTGATACGGCCCATAATTGTTCGAGCAGTTCGTCGTCAGCACCGGCAGGCCGTAGGTCTGGTGATAGGCGCGGACCAGATGGTCGGCGGCGGCCTTGGTCGCGGCATACGGACTGTTCGGGCGGTAGGGCGTGGTTTCGCTGAAGGCAGGATCGTCCGGCTCCAGTGTGCCGAACACTTCGTCGGTCGAGACGTGCAGAAAGCGGAACGCGTCTTTCTTCGCACCGGTGAGGCGATCCCAGTGCGCGCGCGCGGCATCGAGCAGCACATGCACGCCGACCACGTTGGTGTGGACGAAATCTTCCGGCGTGTGGATCGAGCGGTCGACGTGGCTTTCGGCGGCGAAGTTGATCACCGCACTGATGTCGTGCTCGGCGAACAGCTGCGCCATGCGCAGGCGGTCGCTGATGCTGGCGTGCACGAAGATGTGGTGATCGTTGCCCTCGAGGCTCCTCAGATTGTCGATGTTGCCGGCATAGGTGAGGGCATCGACGTTCACCACGCGGCTGCGCCCCTCGCGCAGCCATGCGTGCACGAAGTTCGAGCCGATGAAGCCTGCGCCGCCGGTTACCAAAAGGGTCATGACGGCTTCAGGGAATACGGTGCTCCGGGCCGCCGCTCAAGCCAAAAACGTCTGATTTTACAGAGTGTCGCGGTATGGTTTCTGTGTTAGAGCATCTGCCGCGAATTTCAGTGCGGGAGTTGTCTTTGTCCGGGGCGCCGTTTCAGCTCAAGAACCGCAAGGTTTATGTGGCCGGTCATCGCGGCATGGTCGGCAGCGCGCTCGTGCGCCGGCTCAAGAGCGAAGATTGCACGATCCAGACTGCCCCGCGCAGCGAGGTCGACCTGCGCGATCAGTCCGCGGTCAACGCCTGGTTCGCGGCCAACAAGCCTGAGGTCGTGTTTCTGGCCGCCGGCAAGGTCGGCGGCATTGTCGCCAACAACCTGCTGCGTGGCGAGTTTATCTACGACAACCTGATGATCGCGGCGACCGTGATCAATGCCGCGCACGTTCACGACGTCAAGAAGCTGATGTTCCTGGGCTCGTCCTGCATCTATCCGCGATTTGCGCATCAGCCGATCCGGGAAGACTCGATGCTGACCGGCGAACTCGAGCCGACCAATGAGCCTTACGCGATCGCTAAGATCGCCGGCATTAAGATGGCGGAAAGCTATCGCCGCCAGTATGGCCGCGACTTCATCAGCGTCATGCCGACCAATCTCTACGGCGAGGGCGACAACTATCATCCGGAATACAGCCATGTGGTGGCTGCGCTGATCCGGCGCATTCATGAAGCGAAGGTGACCGGAGCGCCGGAAGTGGTCGTGTGGGGCACCGGCACGCCGCGCCGCGAATTCATGTTCGTCGACGATCTCGCAGATGCCTGCGTGTTCCTGATGAAGAACTATTCCGAGGAAGAACTGGTCAACATTGGTACCGGCGAGGATATCACCATCGCCGATTTTGCGCGCGTCGTTGCGGACGCCGCGGGCTATCAGGGCAAACTCGTGTTCGATACGTCCCGCCCCGACGGCATGCCGCGCAAGCTGATGAACGTGGAGCGGCTCGGAAAACTGGGATGGCGGGCAACGACCGAGCTCAATCGCGGCATCAAGTACGCCTACGATGCTTACGTGAGGACGCTGGGATAGTTCGCGCTGCTACTCCGCGGCTTTGGCGAGCTTCATCACCGGCTTGTTGATGGCCATGTTGCCGATCACGTCCGCCTTGGCCAATTTCTCCAACTCGGCGTCGTCGAGCTTCAGCACGCCCTTCAGCACGTCGGCGTTGTGTTGTCCCAGCGTCGGCGCGGTCCAACGCACGGCGTAGGGTCTGTCGGCATCGCCTTCGCGATAGGATACGAGCGGAAGGAGATGCGGCCCGAGCCACGGCCGGTTCACCGGTTGCCAGTGGCCGGTCGTGACCAGGTGTGCGTCGTAGGTGAGGTCGATCGGCAGCCGCGCGACGCCGGCGGGCACGCCGGCTGCCTGCAGCGACACCATCGCCGGATCGGGCCGCACGATCATCGTCCATTGCCGCACCGCCAGTTCGACGCGCTCTTCGTGCGCGCGGCGTCCGGCGGCGGTGCGCAGTTCATCGTCGGCGGCGAGATCGGGCCGCCGCATCACCCTGCACAACCGCTGCCATTCGTCGTCGTCGCGTACGGCGATGACGATCCACTGATCGTCGCCGAGGCAGGGGAACACCCCATGCGGCACATGTTCGGGATGCCGGTTGCCGGTGCGCGCCGGCTCCTTGCCGGTCGCCGTGTATTCGACAAGCGCGGGCGCGACGAACGGCAGCAGGCACTGCACCTGCGACAGGTCTGCGTGCTGGCCTTCGCCGGTGAGCTGCTGATGCATCAGCCCGAGCATCAGTGATGCGGCGCCGTTCAATCCGCCGATCGGATCGCCGAGCGCCACATGCAGCATCGTCGGCGGCTGCGTTTCCGGACCGTTGATGGAGGGCAGACCTGAGGCTTGCTCGAGCGTCGAGCCGTACGCACGCGCATTGCTCCAGATGCCGGTGGTGCCGAAGGCCGGCATCGTCACCGCCACAAGGCGTGGATTGATCTTGAACATCGCAGCCGTATCGAGGCCAAGGCGCGGCAGCACGTCGGCGGCGTAGTTGTCGATCACCGCGTCCGCATCCGCCAGCAAGCGCTTCAGCAACGAGAGACCCACTTCGCTGGTGAGGTCGAGCGTGATGCCGCGCTTGTTGCGGTTCATCATCTGGAACCAGTAATTCTTTTCGTAGGTGCGTTCCTCATGATAGGGCGGTCGCGTATCCGTGCCGCGGAACCAGTCCGGGTACTGACACGACTCGACCTTGATGATGTCGGCGCCGAGATCGGCCATCTGCCGCGTCGCTGTCGGTCCGGCCCAGCCCATCGTGAGGTCGACGATGCGCACGCCCTTGAGCGGAAGCGCGGCATCGGGCTTGGTTGCCTGGGTGGCGTGACGCTTGCGGCCTGCCGCAACTTTGCCATCACTTTCGCCGGCGAGCGGCGCACGGCCGTTCGGCTTCGGTGGCGTGCGCATTAGCGTTTGCGGCAGCACCGGACCTTCGAACGAGGCCTTGCCGATCTCAACATTGGCGAAGGCGTTGCGGTCGCGATGGGTCTGTTGCGCAAGGAGTTCCGGCATGTCCGGCACGACAGCGAGCGGCAGCCGCAGATCGATGCCGAGTTCGAACCATTCCAAAGCGGTTTTGCGCAGCAGTGCCGGTTTGATGATCTCGTTGAGTTCGGATGCGCGCAGGAAGCGATCGAGGCTCGCCGAATACTTCGGCTCCTTCGCCAACTCCGGCATCTCCAGCATCTCGCAGAAGCTCTTCCACTGCGCCGGCGTCACCACCGTGATGCCGAGCCAGCCATCCTTGGTCGGGAAGGTGCCGGAGGGAAAGCCGCGGCCGAAGCGATTGACGCCGGGGCGAGGGCGCGTGAAGCCTTGCTCAAGCGCAAGCCCGGTGTCGAACTCGCTGATATGCAGCATCGCTTCCTGGATGCTGACGGCGAAACGGCGCGCGCCATCCTTGCGATTGTAGAGACCCGCGAGCGAGGGAATGAACGCAGCCAAGCCACCAACCATCGCGGGCTGGCCGTCGCGCGGCAAGGTCGGCGGACCCTCGGCAGGACCGACGAGTTTTACGAGACCTGCCAGCGCGTGGCAGATCGAGTCGGTCGCCTTGTAGTCGCGATACGGACCCTTTTCGCCGAACCACGACAGCGTCGTGATCGCGAGGCCAGGATCGGATGCGCGTAAACTCTCATGCGAGAGCAGCGAGCCGGGAATATCCGCAGGCGCGCGGCCATCGAGTAAAAGGTCGGCGCTTGCCAGCAGGTTGCGTACCTTCTCCGCATCGGCCGGCTTCGTGAGATCCGCCGTAACGCTGTGCTTGTTGGTGTTGAGCCAGGCGAAGTAGGCGCTCTCGCGCGTGCCGCCGATATCGACGAGCGGCGGGCGCTGCCGCGCCGGATCGCCGCCCGGCTGTTCGATCTTGATGACTTCGGCACCGAAGTCCGCGAACAGCTTGCCGCAGTAGCTGACGGAATCTCCAGAGCCGATTTCTACGACACGGAAAATAGAGAGAGGCAACTGCGACATGAGGTTCGACCGATTGACTGCGCTGTGCGCGTGGATGGTCAGCCAATCTAGTCGGATCGTTTGCGATGTCCAACATGCACACGTGCGCTGCTGCGGAGCAGCAATTGCATGCCGTTCCGCTCGAATGAACGCAGTGCGTTGCGATCAGAACTGTCCCGCAAGCGTGACGCGCACGGCAAACGGCTCGACCGGATGCACATGGCGATCGCCGACGCCATCGAGCGGTTCGCCCGGAAGACGCGAGACGTAGAAGTACTCGATCTGGTTGGTCTTGGTGTTGAAGACGTTGAACACGTCGAGCTGCAAGCGTACGCCGTTGTCGAAGCGATAACCGGCGCGAGCGTTGAAGATCAGCGACTTTAGCGAACGCACGCTGTCGTCCTCGATCAGCGGGCGCGGTCCGAAGTAGCGTCCCTTGAATGCGCCGAACCATCCCGTCGCTTCGCCGAATGTGATGCCGCCGGACGCCACGAGCTTGGGTGCGCCGGGAATGAAATTGCCTGCGGGATCGAAATCCGAGAAGCGCGCGTGCGTGTAGGCCAGGTCGAGGTCGAGGCTCAGCCACGGCGTCACCTTGTAATTGTTGGTCCACTCGACGCCGGTGCGGCGGCTGGGGCGGCTCGCCTCGGTCGTGCCGGCATCGCCGACGAACAGGAGTTCGGATTCGAAGTTCAGCACGAACGCCGCAACAGCCGAGGTGAGGCCGGGAATCATTTGCGTGCGGATGCCGACTTCCGCGCCTTTCGAGCGCACCAGCAGCGGCACGCGGTCCTGCGGCGTCACCCTGTCGATCGGATCGACGGTGATGGTAGCGCCACGGATGTCATTCGAGTGCAGACCGTAGCCGGCGTTGGCGAAGAATTCGGTCTTGTACCAGGGGCCGAGCACGATGCCGGCCTTCGGGCTGGTCTTGCTCGCCGACGCGTTGCCGGAGTTTTCCGGCGTGTCGCTCGTCACCCTGCCGGAGAAATAGTCGGTGCGGACGCCGACGGTGGTGCGCAGCCAGTCGGTCCAGCGTACGGTGTTGTCGGCCCAGATGCCGACGCTGCCTTCCCACACTTTGTCCTGACGTACGGCCGACAGGAAATTGCGCTGCATCGTTTTGGAGAGACCGACGCTGATGTCGTCGCCGCGTGTTTGCACGCCTACGCGTGTTTCGACCGGAAGTCCCGCGAAGCGCATGTTGAACGACTGGCTGGCGTTCAATCCATACAGCGTGCGCTTGTCGGACTGGTTGAACTGGTCGCCGTTGATCGGGTCGTCGAGGAAATAGGTAAAGTTGTTGAAGAGCTGCAGCGTCGAGTGAATGACGTAGGCATTGACCTTGGTCTGGCCGACGTCGCTCGAATGTGCCCAACTGCTCGACAGGCTGAAGCGGCTCGATCGTCCGCCATCGGTCGGATCGAGCGAGCCGAGTCGGCCGATCAGCCCCTGATCGACGGCGCGCTGTGCGACCTGATCGGTCGAGGTCCAGCGATTCGAGTAGCCCATTGCAGTGAGGGTGAAACCATCGGTGACCGTGCCTTGCGCGTAGCGGATGACGCCGTTCAGCTTCTTCACTTTGTCCGGCACTTCCCAGGGGCCGTCGTAACGTTGGCCCTCGAATGCTGCGATGAGATTTCCTTCGCCGACTTTTGTCGAGCCACCGGTGACGACGCGCTGATAGCCGAAGCTGCCGGCGGTCATCTCGATGAAATTCTTCGGCAACTGCCGCAGATAGTCGATGCTGATGGCGCCGGCCGACGAGAAGTCGCCTTCGTCGGCGAAGTAGGGGCCTTTCTTGACGTTGAGCGAGCCGATCAATTCCGGGATCAGGAAGTTGATGTCAGCGTAGCCCTGGCCGTGGCCGTGCGTGCGCATGTTGACCGGCATGCCGTCGACGGTGATCGCGAGATCGGTGCCGTGGTCGAGATTGAAGCCGCGCAGGAAATACTGGTTGGCTTTGCCTTCGCCGGAATGCTGGGTGACGATCAGGCCGGGCACCGCTTCCAGCACTTCGCCGACGCGCGAGGCTGGACGCGCGGCAATTTCCTGGCCGCTGAAGTTCTTTTCGCTGGCGGCGCCGACAGGAATGGCTTCGCTTGGGATCGCCGCGGGGATGATGGGGGCAGCTATCGGCGCCGGCGCTGGCTGCGTGGCGCGTACCGTACGGCTGCGATTGGCAGATCGCTTGGCTTGCTGCCTCGCCGGACGTGCTTGCTGTTCTTTCGGCGCGTCGATGATGACTTGCGGCAGCGGTTGATTGCCGGTCTGCGATTGTGCTTCGGGTACTTCACAAACAAAGAGTGCCACAACGGCGCATACACCGCATGTGATGCGCGCGCGAAAACCGTTCGCCACGTGACGACCCTACCAACTGACGCGTCCGACGAATGCGAAAGACGCGCGTTCCCCGATTTGCTACTGCATGCGTCCCGGCAGAACCGCGCAGTCGCATGAACGGTGGCACGGGAGTATGATGATGTCAACGAAACATCATACCACGTTCTGAAGTGGAGAGTGCGGATGCATCGCGTGACCATCACCCTCGACGACGACCTGATGGCAAAGCTCGACAAGATCATCGAGGCGCGGGGCTATCAAAACCGCTCCGAGGCCATCCGCGATCTCGCGCGTATCGGCATTCAGCAGACGAGTCAGGAAGCGGGGAGCGCCGATCACTGCGTGGCGGCGATGATCTACACCTACGACCACTCCAAACGCGATTTGCCAAAAAAGCTCGCGCAGAATTTCCACGGCCATCACGACCTGTCACGCGCGACGCTGCACGTGCATCTCGATCATGACAATTGCCTCGAGGTTGCGATCCTCAACGGCAAGCCAGCCGACGTACAGCATGTCGCCGATCACGTCTTCGCCGAGCGCGGTGTTCGCTATGGCCGTGTGGTGATGATCCCGCCGGACGTGGACTAGCGCGCAGCCGCCCGCGGCGCTGACTTCGCCAGTTCCTTCGCCATTGCGCTAATCAAAGGACGCATGAAGAAGGCGTCGTTGTCGGGATAAATGCTGGCCGTGAGGCCGTAGCCGCCGAGCTCATCCGACACGACTGGACCGACCGAGGCAATCGGCGTGCGCATTAATCCATCGCGCAAACGATCCTCGTACTTGTGCGCTTTGGCGGTGTCCATCAGCCGCCGCACCTGACCTGAACTCGTCAGAGCAATCGCGTCGACACGCCCGGCCGCCATCTCCTCGATTGCTGTGATGATCGAACCTTCCGCGGCTTGCGGGTCGTAGATGTAGGGCAGCACCGTATCGACTTCGGCGCCCAACGCTGTGATCGCCGCCAGCAGTTTGGCGTGATCGCGATCAGGATAAAGTTGCAGGCCGAGTCGCCGGCCCTTGAGGTCGTGCTTGCCCAGCATCTCGGCGATGCCGTCCGACGTCGGCTTCTCGGTGATCTCCTGCGCTTCGAGCGACAGTTCGCGCAGCGCGCGTACCGGCTTCGGGCCTCGCGCAAACTTCCGCGCCTCGGCGAGCGCAGCGACAAACTGCGGCTCGACGCCGAGCCGCCGTACGATCTTCATGATCCGCCGCAGGCCTTCGCCGGTCATCAGCACGAGGTCGTCGAACGGCCGCTCGATGAACCGCGCGATCCAGGCCTCGATCGGGACGGGGTCCGGTGCGTCGCGGATGACAAACATCGGGCATTGGATCACCTCGGCCCCTTGCTCCGCCAGCATGCGAGAAAACTGCGCTTCCTCACGCGTCTCCAGAATCAGAATGCGGTAGCCGGTGAGCCGGTCGGCCATGGGTGTGCCCTCGATTTGAACGTGGTGATTGTTAACCGATAAGCGCCTGTGCCGCTATTGTGACGAGCTTAAAGATTGGCGCAGGCGTGCCGCAGTGTTAGAGGAACCCCGCCCTGGGTCCCCAAGCTGCCAGCGAAATCATCATGCACGACCATCACTTCGTTCTGACCCTGTCCTGCCCCGATCGCCCCGGCATCGTTGCTGCGGTTTCGACCTACCTGTTCGAAAACGGTCAGAACATCACCGACGCCCAGCAGTTCAACGATGACGAGACCAAGCATTTCTTCATGCGTGTGGTCTTCGAGGCCAACAAGCCGGTCACGGTCGAGACGCTACAAGCGGCGTTCAAGCCGGTGGCAGCAAAGTTCGGCATGAAGTGGCAGATGCGCGATCGCGCCAGCCGCCAGCGCGTGATGCTGATGGTTTCGAAATTCGACCATTGTCTCGCCGACATTCTCTATCGCTGGCGCACAGGCGAACTGGAGATGCATCCGACTGCGATCGTCTCCAACCATCCGCTCGAGACCTATCACGGCCTCGATATGTCGGGCGTGCCGTTCCATCATCTGCCGGTGACGAAGGCGACCAAGGCGGAGCAGGAGGCGCAGATCCTCAAGCTGATCGCCGACACGCAGACCGATCTCGTCGTACTCGCCCGCTACATGCAGGTGCTGTCCGACGACCTCGCGCGCCAGCTATCCGGCCGCTGCATCAACATCCATCACTCGTTTCTGCCGGGGTTCAAGGGTGCGAAGCCGTATCATCAGGCGCACGAGCGCGGCGTGAAACTGATGGGCGCGACGGCCCATTATGTCACCGGCGATCTCGACGAAGGCCCAATCATCGAGCAGGACGTCGAACGCATCAGCCACCGCGACGATCCGGAGAGCATGATCCGCAAAGGTCGGGACATCGAACGGCGTGTGCTATCGCGCGCGATGCGCTACCACCTCGAAGATCGCGTCATTCTCAACGGCCGCAAGACGGTGGTGTTCACCGATTGATCGATTCCGGCTTGGCCGTGACATCGCGCCGCCGCTCCCTTACAAGCTTGACCAACGGTGCGGTTGGAACTCTGGATGAAACGAACCTTCGATCTTGTCGGCGCGATATGCGGGCTCCTGATCGCCTGGCCGCTCATTCTCGTCCTTGCCATCCTGATACGCCGCGGTTCATCCGGGCCCGGCATCTTTTCGCAGCCTCGCATCGGCCGGAACGGGCACGTCTTTGTCTGCCACAAGCTGCGTACGATGCAGCAGGGCACCCCCAACGTGCCGACGCACATGGCATCTGCGGCACAGGTCACGCCGATCGGCGGTTTCCTGCGCAAAACCAAACTCGACGAGCTGCCGCAACTCTGGAACGTACTGAAGGGCGAGATGAGTTTTGTTGGTCCGCGCCCTTGCTTGCCGACGCAAACAGCGCTGGTCGAAGAACGCCGGAAGCGCGGCGTCTTTGAGATACGCCCCGGTATCACTGGCCTCGCGCAGATCAACGGCATCGACATGTCGGATCCGGTCAAGCTTGCCGAGAAGGATGCGGAATATGCGCGCATCCGCTCGTTTCCGCTCGACCTTGCGATCCTGTTCAAGACTGTTTTCGGCGGCGCCGGGAGCGGAGACCTCGTCCGCGGCTGACCGTTACGGCTTGTGAGGCATTTGCGTCGTTCGCATTGGCATCGCGTGCGCCGCGCGTTTAGGATCGCCGAACACAAGCGGAGTCTGTCAATGCCCGGTTTCCAATGTACGTCGCCAGCGATCCCGACCGTTCAGCAGGATGATGCGACGCTGCGCATTACGCGTTGGGATTTCGAACCCGGCTCGGTCACCGGCTGGCACAAGCATGGCTGGCCGTACTTCGTGATCATGCTGACCGACGGAATGTTACAGATTCACGACGGCGGAAAGGTCACCGACGTGCCGCTGGTGAAGGGGCAATCCTATATGCGTCAGTCCGGCGTCGAGCACGATGTGATGAACGGCTCGAAGCACCCGATCAGCTTTATCGAGATCGAGGTCAAGCAACCGGATGCGCTGGTCTAGGAGGGCGGCATGACGCTGACGTTGCCGATGCGGGGCGGATGCATCTGCGGCAACATCCGCTACGAGGTCGCCGGCCATCCGCTGATCGAGACGATGTGTCATTGCACGACCTGCCAGAAGCGGACGGGCAGCGCCTTCTCGATGAACCTGCTCGTCATGAAGCCAGATTTTGCCGTGACGCACGGCAAGACGGTGACGCGCGACCTGCCGACCGGCAGCGGCAAGATCAACGTTCAGCACTTCTGTGACGACTGCCTTGTCCGCACCCACACGGAGCCGGTGGCCCTGCCGACCATCGTCTACGTCAGGCCCGGAACGCTTGACGATCCGAAAGCGATCAATCCCGGCGTGCAGATATGGACCCGCAGCGCGCTGCCGTGGGCGCTGCGGCCGGACACCGCGAGTTCTGAGCGTGACCTCGGCGAAGATGCGCGAGAACTGATCCGGGCTTGGCGAGCGGCGAATCCGGTGTGCATCGGCGATTAGCCGCGCTCAACGTTGATCCAGATATCCTGCATGTAATCGAAGTAGCGGCTGAAGCGTGTGCCGTCCCATTCGTATTGCAGATGCCGCTCCTGCATCGGCAATCCGACGACATTCGGCCAGAACGCGGCAATGCACAGCCCGCGCTCGTGCCGTACGCTCGGATAATGAATGCCGTTGCTGCCGGCCTCGCGCCGTTCAACGGCGAAGCGCTGGCTCTCCGCGTACGACGTCTTTGAGAGGACGGCCGAACGTCGCGGCTCCGCGAGCGCGCCGGCATCGTCGAACGTTGCCGTGACGGTGCCGAGCAGCACGCGCATGTCCTCGCGCCGGGGCGGATCATTCGAGTCGGCCGCGAAGCGGGCGAAGTGGTAGCCGGTTTCGGCGACCGCGGTCGCAAGCTCGCGCGCGGCATAATAGACGCCATAGGTGCCGTCGGTGAAACGCGAACCTTTCGGATTGATGTGCGTGAACGGCGCCATCACCCAGGATGCGTTCGGTCCGAACACGCGCCGCTCCGGCGGCACGAGGCTGATGTTGCCGGCCTGATCGCGCAGCCGTGGATTGGTGGCCTGTTCGAGCTCGGTCAGTGCGTCCCAGACGGCGGGGTCGCTGGAGAGGCGCTCGAACAGATCGATTGGCGGATAGCGTGAGGCGATGATGCGCCACGCCTGCGGCCAGTTCACCTCGATCGGGGAGGGCGCGTCAGGACCAGGGACCGCGGGCGGCATCGATGTACGCTCTCACGGCAGCCAGATCGATCATGTCGCCGGCCGCCATCCGCTGCAGCGGCGTCTGCCCGCCAAAGGCCGTGTTCGGCCGCGACACCCAGGTGTCGGCGAGGCGGGCGTCCGAATAGACGATCTGCAACGCCTTCCAGATGCCGGCGACGTAGCCGATCCGGCGCAGCGTGTCGTCCGGCACCCGGCCGGTTTTGCCGCGTTTCCAGTCGTAAAAGGTCCGCTCGGGCGGATTGCCGAGAATCCGGCGGGCGTCCGCATTACCTGCGCCCCACAGCTCCATGATCCGGAAGAAACCCTGGATGGCGGGGGCTTGCTTGACTTGGGCGACGATCGGGGCCGCACTTTGCGCATTTGCAGACATATCTATATTTCCTGCAAGTATGCATAAAATATAGTCTGTATCGTCTGCCTGTCAATCTGCTCAAGGTATTCCAGTTCATGGGCAAGGCATGCTAGGACAGCAGAACAGTCCTGCTCTGCCCACTCTGGCCCACTCCCTTGCCTCGCCGATGAAGAACGATCCGTTGCTCGCCCAGATTTCCGAGTTCTGCCGTGCCGCCGGCATGGCGGAATCGACGTTCGGCCGCCGGGCGGTGAACGACGGCAAACTCGTGCCGCGCCTGCGCGAGGGCAAGCGCATCACCACCGACACGCTCGACCGCATCCGCGCCTTCATCGGCGAAGGATTGCCGGGCGGCTCCGCACCCGCGCCCAAGCCGCCGCCGCCGATCGAGCGTCGCGACCCGCGTGGCAACTTCCGCTTCTTCGAGAACCGGCAGAAGTATCTGCTGTTCGTGCACACCTGCTCGGAGAAGCGGGTGATCGCCGATCGTGTCGCGCTTGAGCTCGGCAGCATTCATCCGCGGCCGCCGGCGCTGCGTCTGTTCGACGCAGGCATGGGCGACGGCACCGTGCTCGCGCGCGTGATGCGGGCCATGCACGTGCGCTATCCGCATATGCCGTTCTTCATTGCCGGCAAGGAGATCAGTTTCGAAGACGTGCGCTTCGTCCTCGACAAGATTCCCGATCGCTTGCTCGAGCATCCGGCGAGCGTGATCGTACTGACAAACATGCATTATGCCGAGGCTCCGTGGCTCACGCCGAAGTCTCCGGCTGCCGCCGCGAGCATGATCTGGCGCGAGGTGGCGTTGCGCGGCAATGCCGCCGGCGATTTCGAAACGCAGATCACCGAGCAGATTCCGTTTCTCGAAGAGAATTGGCGCGCGAGCGTCTCGCCGCGCTCCGGCATGCCGATCTACGAGCGGCCGACCGTGCTCGTGCTGTATCGCGACGATCACCGCTTCCTGCTCGATCAGATCATTCCGCGTCCCGGCCGCACCGAAGCGAACTTCGATCTCGTCATCGCGTCGCAGCCGTATCGCGCGCGCTCGTCGGTCGGGTTCCGCGCACGCAAGATCATCGGCCCGCTGGCGCAGTCGCTGCGCGCCGGCGGCCGCCTGATCGGAATTCACTCTCACGGACAGGATCCCGGCATGGAGATCATCCAGTCGATCTGGCCGGGAGAAAATCCTTTCGCGACGAGCCGCCATGAACTGCTGCGCGCCGTGAAATACGAGTTGGGATCGTCCGGCCGCGACCTCAATTTCAATGCCTATGCCGATAGCCGTTCCATCTTCAGGTATGATATGGAAGCGCTGCCCAACGAGGTCACAGGCCCCATTGGGACGTCGACAGCCTTTGCGGCTTGGAATGCGGCGGTGTATGTCGCTCAGGTCGAAGATGACCGGCTGACGGAAGTCACCCAGAGCGGCCGCTACCTCGACGCCACCAGAGAGGTTTTGCGCAAGCACAACGGGCTCTGGTTCTACGACGAATCTTACGTCATCTCGCGCCGGCGGGATTGATGGTTCATCTGACAGGGATCAACACAAGGCCGCCGGGTGCCGGCGGGAAGAGGGTCGATTGATGCGCGGGTCTTATTTGTTCACCAGTGAGTCGGTTTCGGAAGGTCACCCGGACAAGGTGTGCGACCGGATTTCGGACGAGATCGTCGATCTGTTCTTCCGGGAAGGACCGAAGGCCGGCATCGATCCGTGGGCGATCCGTGCCGCGTGCGAAACGCTCGCCACCACCAACAAGGTCGTTATCGCGGGCGAGACCCGCGGACCGAAGACCGTCACCAACGATCACATCGAGGCGGTCGTCCGCAACGCCATCAAGGACATCGGCTACGAGCAGGACGGCTTCCATTGGAAGAACGCCGACATTCAGATCCTGCTGCATCCGCAGTCGGCGGACATCGCGCAGGGCGTCGATGCGCTGCAGCCCGGCACCAACAAGGAAGAGGGCGCCGGCGACCAGGGCATCATGTTCGGCTACGCGACGAACGAAACGTCAGAGCTGATGCCGGCGCCGATTTTCTACGCGCACAAGATTTTGCGTCTGATCTCGGAAGCGCGTCACGCCGGCACCGAGAAGGTGCTCGGCCCGGACTCGAAGAGCCAGGTCACGGTGCAGTACGAAAACGGCAAGCCGGTTGGCGTGCGCGAGATCGTCGTCTCGCACCAGCACCTCGTCGAGGACATGTCGTCGAACCAGGTGCGTGAGCGCGTCGAGCCTTACGTTCGCAAGGCGCTCCCCGAGGGCTGGATCACCGACAAGACGATTTGGCACATCAACCCGACCGGCAAGTTCTACATCGGCGGTCCCGATGGCGACGCGGGCCTGACCGGCCGCAAGATCATCGTCGACACCTACGGCGGTGCCGCTCCGCACGGCGGCGGCGCGTTCTCCGGCAAGGACTCGACCAAGGTCGATCGCTCGGCCGCTTACGCCGCGCGCTATCTCGCCAAGAACATCGTCGCGGCCGGTCTCGCCGACAAGGCGACGCTGCAGCTTTCTTATGCCATCGGCGTGGCGCGTCCGCTGTCGATTTACATCGACACCCACGGCACCGGTAAGGTGTCCGAGGACAAGCTCGAGAAGGCGGTCGCCGAGTCGATGGACCTGACGCCGCGCGGCATCCGCAAGCATCTCGATCTCAACAAGCCGATCTACGCGCGCACCTCAGCTTACGGTCACTTCGGCCGTGCACCGGATGCCGACGGCGGCTTCTCCTGGGAAAAGACCGATCTCACAGACGCGCTCAAGCGCGCGGTGTGATCGATACAATCCAACAGTGTCTCCCCGCGAACCGGGGAGACACCCTGATTTTCAAGGAACCATCATGACCGCCACCGCGAAGAAGACCGACTTCTCCGATTACATCGTCAAGGACATCTCGCTCGCTGCCTTCGGCCGCAAGGAGATCGAACTGGCCGAGACCGAAATGCCGGGCCTGATGGCGATCCGCGCCGAGTACGGTCCGAAGCAGCCGCTGAAGGGCGCGCGTATCGCCGGCTCGCTGCATATGACCATTCAGACCGCTGTGCTGATCGAGACGCTGAAGGCGCTCGGCGCCGACGTGCGTTGGGTGTCGTGCAACATCTTCTCCACGCAGGATCACGCCGCGGCTGCGATCGCCGCCGCAGGCATTCCGGTGTTCGCCTACAAGGGCGAGACGCTGAAGGAATACTGGGACTACACCGCCAAGCTGTTCGATTGGCATGGCGGCGGCGTGCCGAACATGATCCTCGACGACGGCGGTGACGCCACGATGCTCGTTCACTACGGCCTGCGCGCCGACAACGGTGACAAGGCGTTTCTCGACAAGCCGGAGTCGGAAGAAGAGGAAATTTTCTTCGCGCTGATCAAGAAGATGCTCGCCGAAAAGCCGAAGGGCTGGTTCGCGTCGGTCGCCAAGGAGATCAAGGGCGTTTCCGAAGAGACCACCACGGGCGTGCACCGCCTCTACAAGCTCGCCGAGCAGGGCAAGCTCTTGTTCCCGGCAATCAACGTCAACGACTCGGTGACCAAGTCGAAGTTTGACAACCTCTACGGCTGCCGTGAATCGCTCGTCGACGCGATCCGCCGCGGCACCGACGTGATGCTGGCCGGCAAGGTCGCGTTCGTCGCCGGCTTCGGCGACGTCGGCAAGGGCTCGGCTGCCTCGCTGCGTCAGGCCGGTGCCCGCGTCATCGTCTCGGAAATCGATCCGATCTGCGCGCTGCAGGCATCGATGGAAGGCTATGAGGTCGCAACGATCGAGGACGCGTTCTCGCGCGCCGACATCTACGTCACCGCCACCGGCAACAAGGACATCATCACCGTCGATCACATGCGGCAGATGAAGGACCGTGCCATCGTCTGCAACATCGGCCACTTCGACAATGAAATTCAGGTCGCCGGCCTGAAGAACTTCAAGTGGACCAACATCAAGCCGCAGGTCGACGAGATCGAATTCCCGAAGGGCAACCGCATCATCCTGCTGTCCGAAGGCCGCCTCGTGAACCTGGGTAACGCCATGGGGCATCCGTCGTTCGTGATGTCGTCGTCGTTCTCGAACCAGACCTTGGCGCAGATCGAGCTCTGGGCGAACCCGGGCAAGTACGAGAAGAAGGTCTACACGCTGCCGAAGTTCCTCGACGAGAAGGTCGCGGCGCTGCATCTCGACAAGCTTGGCGTGAAGCTGACGAAGCTGCGTCCGGATCAGGCAGACTACATCGGCGTGAAGCCGGAAGGCCCGTTCAAGCCGGATCATTACCGCTACTGATCTTTCGACGCGCACAATACCCAGAACTGGTAGGGCCCCGGAGCAATCCGGGGCCTTGTCTTTGGGGCATGTCATCAAAGATTCTGCTGCGATAATGAAACCTTTCCGGAGCCTGTCGTCATGCCGAGCGCAGCTGCAAACGTAGAAGTGCTGAAGCAAGTCTACGAACGCTGGCACGACACCAAGGCCGGCAGCGCCGACGAGTTCTTCGAGATTCTGGACGACCACATCCTGTGGGGGTCCATACCGCGCGGCAAGGCGCCGATGGAGTTCGCCAAGCAATACAACAGCAAAACCGCGTTGCGTGCGTATTTCGATACGCTGACGAGCGAATGGTCGATGATCCATTACACGATGGACCAGTACATCGCTGATGGCGACATGGTCGTGGCGCGGGGGTCGTGCAGCTGGACCAACAAGAAAACCGGCAAGACCGTCGAAACGCCGAAGGTCGATGTCTGGCGCTTCAAAGGCGGCAAGGCCGTCGAGTTCTACGAGTATTTTGACACTGCTGCTGCGATGGCGGCGGCGACCTAGCTCTTAGGTCCCGTATCGTTTTTTCCCGGTTCCAGTCCGCGACATTTAGTGGCGAGGACGTCGCCTTGTTTGGCGTTCCTGGATACCGTTAGACTTTCCGCATTCTTCTCGTCTGGTTTGAAGAGAGAACGCAATGCGACGTCTTATTGTTCTGACCCTTTCGTTTCTGAGTTCATCCGCACTTGCGGCCGGCGCGCCGCCGCAACTCCACAACAAATCGATCCTGCTGTCGTGGACCACGCAGGCCGTTCAGAAGGGGCCTGATGGGCGGGTCATCACACCCACGCTGTCGCAACAGCGTACGATCTATGTATCGAGCCAGGGTCGTGCGTTCGTGAGAGCCGGACGGGGCGTGAGCAACCAGAAATTCTCGGCGTCGAAGACAGGCGAGTCGGGGCCGGACGACTCGCGCGGGTACGACGGAGAAGCGCGCGGCATATCGTTCCAGGGCAACACGATGATCGGAACGCAGACCTACGCCAGTGGCGCGGGGCAGATTCGCGTAACGTTCGATCCTAGCTTCTCGTCCTGCACAATGGTGGCAGTGGAAGGAAAATCCGGCGGCGGCCCGATCCGGGTGCGCGGGCTCGATGGACAGATGTACGAGAGAATCTCGGCGACATCGTCGGGCTATTCGTGCTCGATCCGCGACGGGAACGCGCTCTCCAACTAGCTCACCGCGCCGGTGGTGGCGGCGACGCCGAGGCTGGCCGCGGTCCTGCTGCTTGAGCTGCGGCTGCGGCCGGCCGTGCGGGGCGCGGTTTCGGCGGTCCGAAGCCGAGCCGCTTCAATTCGGCAATTGCTGCAGTGAACTCGACCGCATCCTTGGCACACAGGCCTGCCGCAAGGCGCAGCGGCTTTTCCGCCGCGGCCTTGTCGCTGGTAATGGCATGGAACTCGCCGATGTAGAACTGCGCTTCGCACTTCTGCTCGCGCGTGGTTGCGGCCGTTAGCACCGCAGTTGGCGTCTTCTTGCCGAGCAGCAGTTCGGCAACCGGATAGGGCCAGTCACTCACCTTCAGCTTGGCCGCGTTGGCTTCGAGTTCGGTGGTCGCGGTTTCGCCCCCGTGGGCTTTGGCGAGATGCAGGAACAGGACGGCGTACGCATCGCGGTTGAGCTCCACCGCTTTGGCAAAGTCTGCCGCAGCTGATGCGAACTCGCCGTTGTTGAAAGCGATCACAGCACGGTTCTGGTAAGCGTTGGCGAGTTTCGGATCGAGTTCGATCGCCTTGTTATAGTCGGCGAGTTCGCGCGTGGTGTCGCCGCTTGCGCCATGCGCGATGCCGCGATTGAGATAGGCCCACGCCGCATTCGGATCGTTCCGGATGACCTCGGAGCAGGCCACGATCAGCCGCATGGGCGTCATGGTCGCCCATTTCGCGCAGATATCCTGCGGCTTCAAGGGAGCAGGCGGACGCCGCGGAGCCGGCGCGCTTGGAGCCTGAGCGAAGGCCACGCTCGCGGTCATCAAGGCTGCGAGAGCCAAACCCGCCGCTATCGTTCGTCGCATCCGTCCGTCTCGTGCCAAGTCAATCATTGCATCGGGATTGTGCGCAAGTGCCCGCCGCCCCGCAAGTGCGGCTTCACTTCTCCCCAAGCGCGCGCAGCGCAGCCGACGCGGCGCTGTGCTCGAAGAACGAGACGCGGCACTGGTCGCGGGTCGAGCGGTAGCCCTCGCGGGCCTTGTCCTTCTGGCCTTTCAGCCAGTCGAGCTCGGCGATGTAGAACGTGATCTCGCACATGTGGTCCTTCACGGTTTCGGCATCGCCGCGCTTGGCAAGCTGGAGGGCGCGCGCGGGTTTGATCTCGTTCAGCATCAGCCGCACGATGGGCGCTGGCCATGCGACCCGGTCCAGCTTGTTGCGGACATGAACCAGCGATCCCTTCTGTCCGTCGCGGCGGAGCGCGAGGTCGTACCAGAGCGCGTTGTAGGAGTCCTTCGGATTGAGTTCCGCCGCCCGCTTCATGTCGGCAATCGCTTCCTTGATCGGTCCGCCGTAAAGCTTGAGAATCCCGCGCGACTGATGTCCCTCGATCGATTCCGGATCGACCTTGATCGTCTCGTTGTAATCGGCCATGGCGCGTTCCGGCTTGCCGCTGCGCTCATGCGCCGTACCGCGCTGGTAGAGCGCGTAGCTATAGTCGGGCTTTAGTTTCAGCGCTTCATCGAAATCGGCGATGGCGCGTGGGTAGTCCTTCTTGTCGAGATATGCCGCACCGCGGATGCCGTAGGAATTTGGAAACTTCGGATCGATGGCGATGGCCTTGTTGGTCTCTGCGATAGCGCGGTCGTAGTCGCCCTTGTTGTTGTAGGAGTCGCCGCGCGCGACGTAGGCGTGCACGAATTTCGGATCGAGCGCGATGGCCTTGTCGTAATCGGCGATTGCTTTGTCGTCCTCGCCGTTGCGGCGATAGGCGTTACCGCGATTGTCGAAGGCGGCTGCGTTCTTCGGATTGGCCTTGATGATGGTCGAATGGTCGGCGATCGAACGGCGATAGTCGCCGCTCTCGTAGTAGGCGATGCCGCGGGCGGAGAGCAGGTTCGTCAGGTCGCTGCCGGAGCGTTTCGCTTTGATGGCCTTGGTGCAGCTCTTGACGCGATCCTCGGGCTTCGCCTTGGCATCGCTGCAGGCCGCTTCGTCGCCGCCCGGCTGGGCGTAGGCTGGCGGGGAAACGCTCGCGAGCGTGCAGACCAATGCAACGGCGGGGACGATACGCAGCATGAAGCGCCTCTGAACAACCGGGAGTTTTATCGGACAAACAATGCGCCACTATGGGCGCGGCGGCTGCTGCCGGGCAAGTGCCAATGTCGGGATTCGATCCGGGGGAATTGTGAGCCGTCAGCGTGACGCGCGAGGCTCTGCCGTCTCAGGAACGGTTCAGCACGATCCGTACCAACGGCAGGCGTAAGGGAAGCGGCCGTAGATATAGGTGATCGGCGTGCCGTAATACGGGCGATAGTAGAAGTCGCCGGGCCGTCCGTAGTTGCCGGGCACCCACGGGGAGTTGTTCACCCACGGTGCGATTTCGGTCTCGTACCTGTCTTTGCGATAGACGGTGCTGCCTCCGCGCGGCTGCTCCGAGAAGATTTCGCCGATGCTACCGCGCGGCAGGTCGGCCGCAGAGGCGGCTGTGGCGCTTGCGGTGAGGATCAGGGCGGCGAGTGCCTGCTTCGACAACATGAATCTGCACCGCCTCGGCGGCTCCGGATGATTCGCAAATCATAGCGGTGCGTCCTAACCAAAGCTTAACGGCGGCATTGCCATCGCGTGCTGGAACCCGCATTCTCCGCTCAAATTCCCTGCCGGTGCTTCAAATCCCATGACCGCTTCCTCTCGCGACCGTCTCGAAGAGACTCTTGCCCGTATTGCCGATCCGAAGGGCGAGGGCGCGCGCGCCTGTCTCACCGTCTATGCCGATGCTGCGCGCAAGGAGGCCGACGCCGCCGATGCGCGCGCGAAAGCGGGTCAAAGCCTCGGGCCGATGGATGGCGTCGTCATCACCATCAAGGATCTGTTCGATGTCGCAGGCGAGGTGACGCGCGCAGGCTCGAAGGTGCTTGCTGCGCGTGGCAAACCCGCAACGGCGGATGCGCCGACGATCGCGGCGCTGCGCAAGGCGGGCGCGGTGATTGCCGCCAAGACCAACATGGTCGAGTTCGCGTTTTCCGGCGTCGGCGTTAATCCGCACTACGGCACGCCGGGTAATCCGGCGGATCGCAAGCGCGTGCCCGGCGGTTCGACCTCGGGCGGTGCTGTTGCGGTGGCGGACGGCATGGGCGCCATCACCATCGGCACCGATACCGGCGGCTCCACCCGCACGCCAGCATCGCTCTGCGGTATCGTCGGCTTTAAGCCGACGCAAAAGCGCATCACCCGCGCCGGCGCCTATCCGCTGTCCTTCTCCCTCGACTCGATCGGGCCGATGGCGAAGACGGTGGCCGAATGCGCGCTCGCCGACGCCGTGCTGGCCGGTGAAGCGACCGAGTTTTCGCCGCTGCCGCTGAACGGCGTGCGTGCCGGGCTGGTCCAGGGCATGCCGCTGGATGGGCTTGATGACACTGTTTCCGCGACTTTCGGCAAGGCGCTGGCGAAGCTCTCGGGCGCATGGAGGTCGGCGAGTGACGTGACGCTCGACGCGCTGCCGATCCTCGCTCGCGTAAACGAGCGCGGCGGACTGGCGCCGCCGGAAGCGTATGCCGTCCACCAGAAGGTGCTCGCCGAGGATGGTGACCGCATCGATCCGTCCGTGCGCCAGCGCATCATGCGCGCCGCGAACATGACGATGCCTGACTATGTCTGGCTGCAGGAGGACCGCAAGCGCGCGATCGCGCAGACGGATGCGCTGTTCGACCGCTTCGACGTGCTGGTGCTGCCGACGACGCCGATCGTCGCGCCGCTGCAGTCGGAGGTCGCCTCGCTCGACGTGTTCGTTCCGCGCAACGTGCTGCTGCTGCGCAACACCTCGATCGGAAACTTCTTCGATCTCTGTGCGATTTCGCTGCCGATCAATCTCGGCAACGCGTTGCCCTGCGGGCTGATGCTCTTCGGCCGCCATGGCAGCGACCGCAAGCTGCTGTCGATTGCCGCCAGCGTCGAGAAGGCGCTGGCAGCCTAAATCAGGCCGGATTGCCGATCGAGAACGCCAGCGTTCCGATTCCATCGACGCCGCACTCGATCTTGTCGCCGGGCTTCAGCGCGGCAACACCGGCCGGCGTGCCGGTCATGATCACGTCACCGGCGCCGAGCGACACCTGCAGCGACAGCTTGCCGATGATCTCAGGTACGTTCCAGATCATCTCGGAGAGGTCGCCCTTCTGTTTCTCGACGCCGTTCACCGAGAGCCAGATCTTGCCCTTGGCCGGGTGGCCGATTTCCGACGCCGGACGCAGCGCGCCGCAGGGCGCACCCATGTCGAACGACTTGCCGATCTCCCAGGGCTGTTCTTTCTTGCGCGAGGCCATCTGCAGGTCGCGCCGGGTCAGATCGACGCCGACACCGTAGCCATAAACGCAATCGAGCGCCTGCTTCGGATCGATGTTGAGGCCGCCGCTCTTCAGCGCGACCACGAGTTCGACCTCGTGCTGGAAATCCTTGGTCAGCGGCGGATACGGCACCGTGACGCCGGCCTCCGCGATCATGTCCGCATGCTTGGCGAAGAAGAACGGCGGCTGGCGCTCGTCGTTGCCGAGTTCGCGGATGTGCTCGAGATAGTTGCGTCCCACGCACCACACGCGGCGCACCGGAAACGGCTTGTCGGTCCCGGCGACAGCGATGACAGGCTGCGGGATGGCCGGAATGGCGAACTTCTGTGCGGTCATGGAATACTCTTCGGGTGGGAACGGATGCGGGAGACTACGCCGACGCCGCTGCGGGCGCTAGCGTTGCATTGTGATGCTGCAGACGGAAGAAGGTGGCGTAGCGGCCGTCGCGGCGCAACAACTCGTCGTGGCGGCCGGCTTCGACGATCTGGCCGCCCTCGACCACCAGAATGGCGTCCGAGTGCATGATGGTGTGCAGCCGGTGCGCGATCACGATGGTGGTGCGGTTGACGCAAAGCCGATCGATCGCCTGTTGCACCAGCCGCTCAGACTCGGAGTCGAGCGCGGCGGTGGCTTCGTCCAGCAGGATCAGCGGCGCGTTGCGGATGAGGGCGCGCGCGATCGCGATGCGCTGGCGCTGGCCGCCGGACAGCTGGGTGCCGTGCTCGCCGACCGGCGCGTCGTAGCCGCCCGGAAAACCCATGATGAAGTCGTGCGCGTAAGCGGCCTTTGCCGCAGCGATGATTTCCTCTTCGGTCGCGTCCAGCTTTCCGAACGCGATATTCTCGCGCACGCTGCCGCGGAACAGGTAGACGTCCTGTCCGACATAAGCGATCTGCTGGCGCAGCGACCGCCGCGATGTGTCGCTCAGGTTCTGCCCGTCGATGACGATCTGCCCCTGCTGCGGCTCGTAGAATCGCAGCAGCATGGCGAGCACCGTCGACTTGCCGCCGCCGGAGGGACCGACCAGCGCCGTGACCTTGCCCGGCTCGGCGACAAAGTTCATCTTGTTGAGCACCGGCTCGTTCGGCCGGTATGAGAACTCGACATCGCGGAATTCGACGCGGGCGTTGCCGAGTTTCAGGTCAGGCTTGTAGCTGTCGTCAGGTTCGCTTGCGGGGCTGTCGACGATGTCGAGCAGCATGCGCGCGCCGACGAGGCTGGCGTTCAGTTCGATGTTGAGGCGCGCGAGGCGTTTCGCGGGCTCGTAGGCGAGAAGGAATGCGGTCAGGAACGAAAAGAACTGGCCCGGAGCTGCGTCCAGCTTGATAACGAGGTAGCCGCCGTAGATCAGCGATGCCGCGATCGCCAGTCCGCCGAGCGCTTCCATCAGCGGACTGGCGCGGTTCATCACCTGCGCCATCTTGTTCGAAATGTTTTCAACTGTAGCGACGCTCTCGTTCATGCGCCGCTGCATTTCGCTTTCGAGCGAGAAGGCCTTGACGGTCCGGATGCCTTGCAGCGATTCCTGCATCGCTTCGAGGATGAAGGTTGATGTTCCAAATTGCCTGTTGGCGACGTCGCGGATGCGCTTGACGAGTTTGCGGATGATCAGGACCGCAGGCGGTGCGACGAAGAACGCGAAGACCGACATCAGCGGATCTTGCCACACCATCACGCTGATGAGCGCGATCAGCGCAAGCAGGTCGCGGCCGAGAGCATTGACGCAAAGGTTCAGCGCGGCCGTGACGGCGGCTGCGCCGCCGGTCAGGCGTTGCAGGAATTCCGACGAGTGGCGGTTCGAGAAGAAGCCGAGGCTCTCGGTCATCAGCTTGGCGAACAACCGCCGCTGGTTGTTTGCGATGATCGCGTTGCTGATGCGGGACAGAATGACCGTGCTAAAATAGGTCGCCGCGCCCTTGGCGATGAACAGCCCCATCGTCAGCAGGCCCAGCGTGACGATCGCGGGGAAATCCCGATCGATGTAGGCCTTGTTGATGACCTTGCCGAGCATATAGGCCGTCAGCGCTGTCGCGCTGGCGGAAACGCCGAGCAGCACGAATGCCACGAGATAGCGGCGCCAGAACTGGAGCGCCTGCTCCATCACCAGCCGGCGCATCATCGCCAGCGTGCCGTTAGGGTCGGAGAGATCGAATGAGAATTTGGCCATCACGGTCCAGGGCGCGCGGCGACCGTTGCTCACGCGCGTTGTCGGAACAATTGCGGCCTGTTTGCCCGCGATGGGCCTGATTTTCAAGCGAAATCGGGCTGTTTTGCCCGGGCCGGATCAGGCCGGAACAGCCTCGTTGGCGCTGATTTCGCGGTCGCGCATCAGCTTTTCCTCCCAGGCCAGCGCATGGGCGACGATGGTATCGAGATCGGCGTAGCGCGGCGTCCAGTCGAGCGTCGCGTGGATGCGGGTGGTGTCCGCGATCATGGTCATGATGTCGCCGGGGCGGCGGTCGGCGACCTGAACAGCGAAGTTGCGGCCTGATACGCGGCGGACGGCTTCGATCACTTCGATCACCGAGTAGCCGCGGCCATAGCCGCAGTTCAGCGTGGCAGGACGGCCGCCGTTGCGCAGATAATGCAGGGCCGAACGATGCGCTTCGGCAAGATCGCTGACGTGGATGAAATCGCGAATGCAGCTTCCATCCGGTGTCGGATAGTCGGTGCCGAACACGTCGATCTTGGCGCGCTGGCCGGTGGCCGCTTCGACCGCGATCTTCAGAAGATGCGTGGCGCCCTCGGTCGCGAGTCCGATACGGCATTGCGGATCGGCACCGGCGACGTTGAAGTAGCGCAGCACGACGTAGTTAAGGCCGTGCGCGGCGGCAACATCATGCAGCATGATCTCGGTCATCAGCTTCGACGAACCATACGGCGAGGTCGGACGGGTCGGGGCGTGTTCCGGCACCGGAATTTGCTCCGGGTTGCCGTAGACCGCTGCCGTCGACGAGAAAATGAAGCGGTTGACGCTATGACGCACGGCGGCGCTCAGCAGGTTGCGCGTGGTCATGGTGTTGTTGCGGTAGTAGCCGAGCGGATCGCGCATCGATTCCGGCACGACGATCGAGCCGGCAAAATGGATGATGGCATCGACGCCATGTGCATCGATCACGCCATCGACGAGATTTTCGTCAGCGGCATCGCCGATGAACAGCGGCACACTTTCCGGCAGGAATGCCGAAAATCCGGTGCTGAGATTGTCGATCACGACGACGCTTTCGCCGGCATCGACGAGGGCGCGAACGGTATGACTTCCGATGTAGCCGGCGCCGCCGGTCACGAGGACGGTCATATGAGCACTCCCGAAAACTAACGCGTGTTAACCGCCGGCGTGATGCCGGCTCCGCAACCGCCCCACGGTGTCGTCAAAGAATGGAATTGGGGTATAAGCGAGCGGATCGCGGCCGGATTTCCGGACTTTTGCTCGGGGAATCGTCCATATGGTTGCCAAATCCTAACCCGTATTCCGGCCGTATCCGCTTGTGGTCCCGATGAGAGACATTCTGTTCGTCAAGACATCGTCGCTCGGCGATGTGGTGCATCACATGCCGGCGGTCACCGACGCCGCGCGCCATTGTCCCGGCCGCAAGCTGTCGTGGATCGTCGAGGAGGATTTCGCGCCGCTTGCGCGTCTGCATCCGGCGGTGAGCGACATCATTCCGGTGGCGGCGCGGCGCTGGCGCTCATCGATCCTCAGTGCATCGACCTGGAACGAGATGCGTGCGTTCACCAAACGGCTGCGCGAGCGTAGCGACGAGACAATTATCGATACGCAGGGGCTGATCCGCTCCGCGCTGATCGTCCGCCGAACGCGAGGCGAAAAGCATGGCTATGACAGCGACAGCATTCGCGAGCCGCTCGCGTCGCGCGTTTATGACATAAAGCATAAAGTGTCGCGAACGCTGCATGCTGTGACGCGCAATCGCGCGTTGACCGCCCTCGCGCTCGGCTACACGCCGGGAGACGCGATCGATTACGGCTTGCCGCGCGCGCAAGCGTCAAGCGCATCCCCGTACGCGATCCTGCAACACGGAACGTCGCGTGAGGCGAAGCAGTGGCGCGAGGTCGATTGGATCGGCATTGGCCAATGGCTGTCGAAGCGCGGCTTCGAGGTTGTGATTCCGTGGGGTTCGCAGCCCGAGCGCGTCACCAGCGAGCGTCTTGCTGCGGCGATCAAGAACAGCCGCATCCTGCCGCGCCAGCCGCTCGATCTCACCGCGCGGACGATTGCGAGCGCGTCGCTCGTTGTTGGCGTCGATACGGGTCTGCTGCATCTCGCAGCCGCCTATGGCGTGCCGCTGATCGCGATCTTCATCGCGACCGAGCCGGGCCTTACGGGTCCGGTGGGGCAAGGGCCGATCAGGGTGCTGGGCGGGAAGGGCGTCTATCCGTCGTTCGTGCAGGCGATTGCGGCGGCCGAAGCGCTGCTCGGCTAGCGCGGTATCGTCGCGACGATTCCGTCAACGAACTCGCTGATGTCGCCACCCTTGAACAGATGGCCGGCGACACCTGCCGCGGCTGCGGCCTCCATGTCGCCGGGCTTGTCGCCGATCATGAAGCTGCCCTCGCGAACCACCGGCCAGGCTTGCATGAGATCTAGCAACATACCGGGCTTCGGCTTGCGCCAGTCACTGTCGCGCAGATACGCCGCGACGCTGCCTTCCGTGTGATAGGGGCAGTAGCGCACGTCGTCGATCCGTGCGCCTTGCTGCAGCAATTCAGCGCGCATCCAGTCGTGCAGCACTTGCACGTCGGATTCCGTGAACATGCCGCGGGCGACGCCGGATTGGTTGGATACGACGAACACGTAGAGGCCGGCGTCGTTCAGCGTGCGGACGGCGCGCACGATGCCCGGCATCCAGCGGAAGCGCTCGCGCGTGCCGATATAGCCGTCATCGATGTTGATAACGCCGTCGCGATCGAGAAACGCGGCAGGCTTCTTGTTCATGTGCCGGCGGTCAACGCGCGCTCGACCTGATCGCAGATCGCGTGCAGCGCCGTCATGTGAATTTGCTGTACCACCGGCGTGTCGTCGGTCGGAGCAACGAACACGCGGTCGCAATGCGCGGTCATGCTGCTGCCTTTCGCGCCGGTGAAGCCGATCGTGGTGATGCCCATGCCGCGGGCTCGCTCGATTGCGGCAACGATGTTCGGCGAGCGGCCCGACGTGCTCATAGCAATCAGAATATCGCCGCGCTGGCCGAGCCCTTCGACTTGCCGCGCGAAAATTTGCTCGATGCCATAGTCGTTGCCGATGGCGGTGAGCGCTGAGGTATCCGTCGTCAGAGCAATCGCTGCCCAGCCCGGGCGCTCCTCCTTGTAGCGGCCGACGAGTTCTGCGGCGATATGCTGCGCATCCGCCGCGCTGCCGCCGTTGCCGATCAGCAGCACCTTGCGCCCGTCGCGTAGCGCGGTCGTGATCGTTGCGGCGATCTCGCGCGTCAGCGCCAGCAGCGACGCATCATTTGCCGCAACCGCGAGCGCATCCAGCGAGACCTTGAAGTGATTGCCGACCGGATCGTTGCTCACGATGACCTCAAGCGGGTTTGCGATGCAGTCGTAGCGGCGGGAGGCGCCGCAGGCAAGCAGCGCCGGTAATCCTAGTGCGCGGCTGTCGGCGTTCGCTTGGCATGGATGGCGGTTTCTGCTGCACCAATCACGTCGCCAACCGCAATGTCGCGCATGCAGCGATGGTGTTGCATCCGGCAGGTCGGCTTGTGGCACGGGCGGCAATCGATCTCGGTCTTGGCTTGAACGATCGCGTCGACGGGATTGAGCGGGGCGTAATGGAAGGGGCTGGTCGGCCCGAAGATGCCGATGGTCGGCGAGCCGATCGCGGCTGAAACATGCAACAGGCCGGAGTCGTTGGAGATCACAAGATCCGCCGCAGCAAGCGCCAGGATGCCGTTGCGCAGATCGTCGCCGGTGAGGTCGCGGGCCCGCGATCCAGCTGCTTCGACGATTTGCGTCGCCGCAGTCGTCTCACCAGGACCGCCAATCACCCACACATCATAGCCGCGGCTCGTCAGCTCTTTCGCGGCCTCTGCATAATAACTCCAGCGCTTCGACGGCCCGACGGCGCCGGGCGCGAGCGCCACGGCCTTGGCGGTGCCGAGCGACTGCGTTGCACGCCACGCAGCGATGTCACCTTGCGGCACAACGAGCTGCGGCTCCGGCCAATCCATCGGCAATTCGATATTCGGCGGCAACGCTAGAGCCGACAGGCAATCGACCATACGGGGCAGGGTGCGCTCGCCCCAGCGCCAGTCGTTCAGCATGCCGAAACGGAATTCGCCGACGAAGCCGGTCCGTTGCGGGATGCCGGCCAGCGCTGGGGCGAGCGTCGCCTTCCAGGTGCGCGGCATGACCAGCGATGCGCCGTAGTTTCTGGAGCGCAATATATCGGCCAGCGCGCGCTGTTTGCCGAGCGCGATTGCACCGCGCGGCAGGTCGGATGGAATTCCGGCACGGACGCCCGGCATGTAATCCAGCAGCGGGGCGCAGAGCGCGGTGGTCAGGACGTCCACCGGACGTTTCGGCCAACGATCCTTCAGCACCCGCACCACTGTGTGGCAACGAACGAAGTCGCCGATCCACATGTACGGAACCAGCAGGACCGGGCTGGTTTCCTCCCGGTCCGGCGCACCCGCCAATTGATGAACAAGTGAATTATAATCCATTTCTACTGCACAGAAGGGCAGCCGCCCGCTCGATACAGCCCGGGTAGCGCCCGTAAGGTGGTCCGTCCAGCGGGAATTTCCAAGCCCGGCCAAGCAACTTCACCACATTACCGGAGGTCGGTTGCCCCTGCCGCGCGGGTAGGGCATTGGTGGCTCGGGATTTTTCGGGGCGCAGGCATGTTGCTTGTTACCGGCGGGGCCGGATTCATCGGGTCGAATGTGGTCGCGGCGTTGAATGACGCCGGCCGCACTGACGTGGCGGTCTGCGACTTCCTCGGCCACGAGGGCAAGTGGAAGAACCTCGCCAAGCGTCAGCTTGCCGATTTCGTGGCCCCGGCCGACCTGTTTGGCTGGCTTTCGGGCCGCAAGCTCGACGGCATAATCCACATGGGCGCGATCTCCGAGACGACCGCGACGGACGGCGATCTGGTCATGGCTACCAATTTTGGCCTCTCGCTGCGGCTGCTCGACTGGTGTACTGCGCACGCCGTACCACTCATCTACGCGTCCTCGGCAGCGACCTACGGCGACGGCGACGGCAGTTTCGATGACACCGACACGCTTGTGAGCCTGAAACGATTGCAGCCGATGAATCTCTACGGTTGGAGCAAGCATGTCTTCGACATGGCAGTGGCGGCACGTGTCGCCGCCGGCGAGAAGCTGCCGCCGCAGTGGGTAGGGTTGAAATTCTTCAACGTGTTCGGGCCGAATGAATATCACAAGGGCACGATGATGAGTGTGCTCGCGCGCCGGTTCGACGACATCAAGGCCGGCCGTGCAGTGCAGCTTTTCAAATCGCATCGCGAGGGTATTGCCGATGGCGACCAGCGCCGCGATTTCATCTACGTCGATGACATCGTGCGCGTGATCGTGTGGCTCTTGGCAACGCCATCGGTGAACGGCATCTTCAATGTGGGAACCGGCCAGGCGCGCAGCTTCAAGGATCTGATCGGCTCGGCGTATCAATCGCTCGGCACATCGCCCAACATCCAGTATATCGACATGCCCGAACAGATTCGGGGCAGCTATCAATACTTCACGCAGGCGACCGTCGAACGGCTACAGCGTGCAGGCTACAACGGCGGCTTCACACCGCTCGAAGCCGCGGTCGATGCTTACGTCAAAGATTTTCTCGATCGTCCCGATCGCTATCGCTGACAGGACAACAGGTTCCGTATGTTCGATTTCGACACGCTGTCGCAAGCGATGGTCCGGCAGACGGTGCTGTGCATCGGCGATCTGATGCTGGACGAATTCGTTTATGGCGAGGTCGGCCGGATTTCGCCGGAAGCGCCGGCGCCGGTGATCGCCGTTCAGCGCAGCGAGATCAATGTCGGCGGCGCTGGCAACGTCGCGCGCAGCATCGCCGCGCTTGGCGCGCATTGTATTTTTGTCGGCATCGTCGGCGATGACGATGCGGCCCGCGCGCTGAAGGCGGAGCTCGCCAAGGAAAGCCTGATCGAGCCGATGCTGGTCGTCGACGCCGCTCGCCCGACAACACGCAAGGTGCGTTTTGTGTCGGAGCATTTCTCGACGCATATGCTACGTGCCGATTGGGAGCGCGCGACGCCCGTCTCGGCCGAGATCGAAACAACGCTGATCGACGCGATCACGACCATGCTGCCGCGCGCCGATATCGTGCTGCTTTCCGACTACGCCAAGGGCGTGCTCACCGAGAAGGTGATCCGCACCACCATCGACGGCGCTCGCAAGCTCGGCAAGCGGGTGATCGTCGATCCGAAGAACATGAACTTTGCGGCCTATCGCGGTGCATCACTATTGACCCCGAACCGCAAGGAATTTGCGGATGCGACCCGCAGCGCGGCCCGGACGGAGGTAGAGATCGTCGAGGCCGCGCGTGCATCGATGCGCGAAACCGACGGCGAAGCGATGCTGGTCACGCAGAGCGAATTCGGCATGACGCTCGTTCCGCGGCAGGGTGAGGCCATCCATGTTCCGGCGCATCAGGTGAAGGTCCGCGATGTATCGGGTGCGGGCGATACCGTCGTCGCCGTACTCGGCGTTGCACTCGCGGCGGGTGCCAATTGGGATACAGCGTTGCGCGCCGCGAACGCAGCTGCCGCCGTAGCCGTCAGCAAGCAGGGGACCGCGACTGTTTCGCTTACCGAACTGCGACGCAAAATGCTGCCGCATGCCTCGCTCGTCGTCGAAGACAAGATTGCGCTGACGCCGGAACAACTCGCTGCTCAGCTTAAGGCGTGGCGCACGGAGGATTTGCGCATTGGCTTCACCAATGGCTGCTTCGACATTTTACATCCAGGACATGTGAAGGTCATCACGCAGGCGCGCGCCGCCTGCGATCGTTTGGTCCTCGGCTTGAACAGCGATGCCTCGGTGAAGCGCCTCAAGGGCCCCGAGCGTCCGCTGCAGAACCAGCAGGCCCGCGCGGAAGTGCTCGCTGCGCTCGAAGCAGTCGATCTTGTCGTCATTTTTGACGAAGACACACCGCTCAAACTGATTGCGCAGATTAAGCCGAGCGTGCTGGTGAAAGGCGGCGATTATACCCGCGAGCAGGTGATCGGCCATGAGGTTGTGACCGCGTACGGCGGCGAAGTTTTATTAGTCGATATTCTTGAAGGTTTTAGTACGACGTCGCTCGTGAAACGGGCTCGGGAAAGCAAGTCATGATATTTTTCATTGCAGCGCCGGAGTTGGGCGCATGAGATTTTTCCGCGGTCTGGGTCCGCGCAATCTGCTGATTGCGCTGCACGACGTGATCGTTTCGATTTCTGCGGTCGTTCTTAGTTTTTATCTGCGTTTTCAGGAGAACGCGCTTCTCGACCGTCTACCGATCGTGCTGAAGATTCTGCCGTACTTCGCCGTGCTCACGGTGGTCGTATGCTATGCCTGTCACCTGACCACCACGAAGTAGCGCTTCGTATCGTTTCCGGATTTTCTCAACATCGTGCGAGCGGCAACCTTCCTCGCCGTTTCGCTGCTCATTCTCGACTACATTTTCGTTGCGCCCGACGCTTACGGCACTTTCTTTCTCGGCAAGACGACCATCGTCATCTACTGGATGCTGGAGGTTTTCTTCCTCAGCGGCTCGCGTCTGATTTATCGTTATTTCCGTTACTCACGCACGCTGACCCGCACGAACACGGCGGGCGCAACTCCTGCACTCATCGTCGGCCGTACCGCGGACGTCGAGGTGCTGCTGCGCAGTATCGAGAGCGGTGCGGTGAAGAATCTCAGACCGGTCGGGATCATCTCGCCTTCGATTGCCGATCGCGGTCAGTTGATCCGCGGCGTCTCGGTCGTCGGGATCATCGAGGATCTTCCGGGCGTGCTTCAGGATTTCTCCAAGCGGGAGCGACCCATTCAGCGCCTGGTCTTGACGCCGTCCGCATTCGAGCCGGCTTCAGAACCGGAGTCCGTTCTCAAGCTCGCGCGCAAGCTTGGATTGATGGTCAGCCAACTGCCATCGCTGGAGGAGCATCGCGGGATGCCGCGGCTTGCGCCGATTGCGATCGAAGATTTGCTGCTGCGCCCCAGCGCCAAGATCAACTACGAGAATCTTGAAACGCTAATCAAGAACAAGGCCGTGATCGTCACGGGTGGGGGCGGTTCCATCGGGTCGGAAATCTGCGACCGTGTCATCGCGTTCGGCGCGGCGCGTCTCTTGATCGTCGAGAACTCCGAACCCGCCCTCTATGCCGTCACAGAAAACCTGAGCGGCGGAAGTCAACAGGTCATCATCGAGGGCCGCATCGCCGACATTCGCGACCGCGATCGCATGTTCGCGCTGATGCAGGAGTTCAAACCGGACCTCGTGTTCCACGCAGCCGCACTGAAGCACGTACCGATCCTCGAAAGAGACTGGACCGAGGGCGTCAAGACCAACATCTTCGGCACCATCAACGTTGCGGACGCCGCGGCGGCAGCGCACGCGGAAGCCATGGTGATGATCTCGACCGACAAGGCGATCGAGCCGGTGTCGATGTTGGGACTAACCAAGCGTTTTGCCGAGATGTACTGTCAGATGCTTGATCGTGAACGCGCCGCGCGGCGTTCCGGTGGTTCGGCTATGCGCCTTATCTCGGTGCGCTTTGGCAACGTGCTGGGATCGAACGGCTCGGTGGTTCCGAAGTTCAAGGCGCAGATCGAGGCCGGCGGTCCGGTGACCGTTACGCATCCGGATATGGTTCGTTACTTCATGACCATTCGCGAGGCGTGCGATCTGGTCATCAGTGCGGCCGTTCACGCTCTGACGACCGATGGAGGTGACGACGTCTCGGTTTATGTGCTCAACATGGGGCAGCTGGTAAAGATCGTCGATCTCGCGGAGCGCATGATCAAACTGTCCGGTCTCGAGCCGCACAAGGATATCGATATCGCGTTCACCGGGATGCGTCAGGGCGAGCGATTACACGAAATCCTGTTTGCGGAGGGCGAACCAACAAGGGACATTGGCGTCCCCGGCGTCATGGCGGCGGTGCCGATGGAGCCAAAGGCGGAGGCGATGCGGTCCTGGATCGCAAGCCTCGAAAAGACCGTCGCCGCCGAGGATCGGACCGCTATCCGGTCGCTGCTGAAGCAGGCCGTGCCGGAGTTCAAAACTTGAACCTCGTGGCGATAGCCGGGCCATAGAGATGGAAAGTCGCGCCTGTTGAGCGCATGATTGGGCTCTTGCGCTACTTGCAGCGGTGCACCGGCCGATATCGTTGGACACTGATCGCGAATGCAGTGGTACCTCATTTACACCAAGCCGCGCCAAGAGCAGCAGGCATTAGAGAACCTCGAACGTCAGGGTTACGAGTGTTATCTTCCGGTATTCTGAAAAGAAAAGTTGCGGCAAAATCAGGTGGCGCTGGCCGATGAACCGCTGTTCCCGCGTTACCTGTTCATTCGTCTTGAACGGGGTCGCTCCGCGAAAAGCTGGGCTCCGATCAGGTCGACACGAGGGGTAAGCCGGCTGGTGAGTTTCGGTGTCGAGCCGGCACGCATCGACGATGATCTGGTGAGCTTTCTCAAATCTGCGGAAGCCGCCGGCAAGCGCAGTCCGATCCGTATGTTCAGCAAGGACGAGCGCGTGAAACTCACCGCCGGACCCTTTGCGGGTATGGAGGGGGTCTACCAGATGGCGGATGGAGAGCAGCGCGCCTTCGTGCTGATAGAATTCCTAAGTAAATCGGTGGCGCTGCGTGTGTCGCCGGCCAGTCTCCGCAAGATTTGAGCCCCAGAATCGGCGTCAGCGACGGTAATGGGACCGGAAAAAAGCCTTTCCCCCCAAGCCGGACTATGGCAGATTGCCCCCACTGGTTGAGGGCGATTTTCTCGTTTAAGACCAGCTAGTTAGCAGGTATAAGCCGACTGCTTTCCTGGAAGCGGTCTGGCGGTAGCGTGCCTGAAGAGGTTCCGTGGTGATCGAGGCCAATTTCGTACAGCGAATGGGCGAATTTTTCACCTCCAGGCGGGCTCGGGTACTTGGTTCCGCTGCACTGCGCCAGCTCTCGAGCCTGCTTGATCGCGCGCGGTTGGAACCGGCCTCGGAAGCATCAATTCGGACGCATCAACGAAGGGCAAGCCGTTGAGCAGTCCTGCGTGCCAGGACTGAAATGCCCAGCCTCCACCATGCCTCCCAATCACCCAACATCTCGGATGCGCTCAATTGATCTGACGACGCGTCTTCGCGTGTCGGATCGTGCATGTCCTTGCCCGCCTCGACCGGGCTTTCGGGGAGCGGCTGCATCGTGAGCGATAGCCAGCCCTCAAATCAGCAGGCGCTGCTGCTGTTCCCCCTGTTGCGCGGGTTGTGGCGCCACATCTCCGCGCGACGGCGCGCTCAACTCGCCGTCGTGGCGCTGCTGATGCTGATCAGTGCCGTGCTCGAAATCTTTTCGCTCGGTATGATTATTCCCTTCCTCGGCGTTTTGACTTCGCCGGACATCGTCTTCAAGCATCCCTTGATGCACGGTGTTGTTGGCCTGTTCGGGCTGACGTCACCCTCGCAACTTATCCTGCCGCTGGCTGCGATGTTCGCAGGTGCGGCCGTCTTGTCGGGCTTCGCTCGGCTGGTGTTGCTGTGGGCGCAGACCCGTCTCGGCAATTCGATCGGCGCTGATCTTGGCGCCGAGGCCTACAGGCGAACGCTGTATCAGCCCTACATCGTGCACGCGATGCGCAACAGCAGTGAAATCGTCGCTGCGCTGATGAACAAGATTCACACGGTCGTATACTCGATCATCGTGCCGTTGCTGACGTTGTTGACGTCGGCCCTCATGATGGTGGCGATCGTCTGCTTCATGCTGATCGTGAATCCTGAGCTCACCGCGATCGCCTTTGCTGGATTCGGCATTATCTATTTGCTCGTCGTCTATACGACCCGACGGCAGCTCGTGCGCGACAGCCATCGCGTCAACGAGGGGCAGACGGAGGTGACCCGGGTCGTTCAGGAAGGACTGGGTGGCATCCGCGACGTACTGATCGACGGGCTTCAGGATGCATTCGTCCGCATTTATCAACAGGTCGATTGGCGACTTCGCAGAGCGCTCGTCAGCATCCATGTGATCAGTGGCGCGCCACGGCCGGTGATCGAGGCCTTCGGCCTCGTACTGATCAGCGCTATCGCCTGCATGATGGCGAGCCGCCAGGAAGGTCTGTCGACAGTGTTGCCGACGCTTGGGGCGCTCGCCATGGCGGGGCAGCGGCTGCTGCCGCTGGTGCAGCAGAGCTACTCCGGCTGGACCTATGTGATGGGCGGAACGCATTCGTTGCGCGATGTCATCGAACTACTGGATCAGCCGATGCCGGTCGAGGGATCGGACGCCCATCTGCCTCTCGCATTCAAAGAGCAGATCGCATTGCGCGACGTTCGGTTTCAATTTACGCCGGACGGGCCGTGGGTTCTGGATGGAATCAACCTTCGTATCGAACGTGGCAGCCGGATCGGATTTATCGGCACGACCGGCAGTGGCAAGAGCACGCTGCTCGACATGATCATCGGTCTTCTGTCGCCGACCTCCGGTGAAATCCTGATCGACGGCGTCGCGCTTGCAGACCGCAACCGCCGCGCGTGGCAGGACCACATCGCGCATGTTCCGCAGGCTATTTTCCTCAAGGACGCGACGATCGCGGAAAATATCGCCTTCGGAGCTCGTCCGGAAGACATCGATCTTGCGCGCGTTCAGGAAGCTGCCCGGCGCGCGCAGATCGACGATACGATCAAGTCCTGGCAGCTCGGGTACGATACGCTTGTCGGCGAGCGGGGAATGCGTCTGTCCGGCGGGCAGCGGCAACGGATCGGCATTGCCCGTGCATTCTACAAGCAGGCCGACGTGATCGTCTTCGATGAAGCGACAAGCGCTCTCGACGGTGAGACGGAGCAGTCGGTGATGGAATCGGTCTATGCGTCCGAGAAGGATTTGACGGTTCTGATGGTCGCGCACCGTTTGAGCACTCTCAAACACTGCGACCGCATTTTCGATCTGAGCAATGGGCAGATTGAGCGGACGGGCACCTATCAGCAGCTTGTCGGCCAGCCATTGCAAGTGTCCTGAGCAAATGTCCAACGTGTGAGAGGCTTGAGATGATCCCATACGGCCGTCAAACCATCACGCAGGAAGACATCGATGCGGTCATCGATGTTTTGCGGTCGGATTGGCTGACGCAGGGGCCGACGGTGCCGCGCTTCGAGCAGGCCGTGTCGACATACTGCCAAGCGAAGTTTAGCGTGGCCGTGAACAGTGCGACGAGCGCGTTGCACATCGCATGTCTGGCTTTGGAAGTCGGACCGGGCGATGTGGTATGGACGAGCCCAACGACGTTTGTGGCGAGCTCGAACGGCGCGCTCTATTGCGGCGCCGACGTCGATTTCGTCGATATCGATCCGAAGACTTACAATCTCAGCGTCGAGCGTCTGGCGGAGAAGCTCGTTCAGGCCGAGAAAACTGGCCGTCTGCCGAAGGTCGTCATACCGGTCCATCTCTGCGGTCAGTCCTGCGATATGGCGGGCATTCACGCGCTGGCTCGCAAGTACAACTTCAAGATTATCGAGGATGCCTCACACGCGGTCGGTGCGAAATACAAGAACGAGCCCGTCGGCAACTGCCGCTACAGCGACATTGCCGTCTTCAGCTTCCATCCAGTCAAGATCATCACGACGGGTGAGGGCGGATTGGCGGTTACGAACAACGAGGCGCTCGCGCGCCGCATGCAGCTGTTCCGCAGCCACGGCATCACCAGCGATCGTGCCGACATGCAGTTACGTCCCTCGGACGAAATCTGGAATTATCAGCAGGTCCACCTGGGATTTAATTACCGGATGACCGACGTCCAGGCCGCGCTGGGATTGAGTCAGATGGCGCATCTCGACGAGTTCGTCGTCAAGCGCCACGAGATCGCAGAGAAGTACGATACGGAACTGAAGGGGCTCCCCATCGGTCTGCCGTGGCAACATCCAGATACGCGTTCAAGCTACCATCTTTATCCGGTTCGGATTCCACGTCACGGTAACAAGCCGCAACGTTATATTTATGATCTGCTCACGAAGGCGGACATCCGCGTCAATCTCCACTACATCCCGGTTTATCTTCAGCCCTATTATGAAGCGCTCGGATTCCGTCGAGGTTACTGCGAGGAAGCTGAAAACTTTTTCCGTGAGACCGTTAGTCTGCCGGTGTTCCCCACGCTGACCGCCGGGGAACATGACTACGTTATCGACACGCTCAGGAAGGCGTTTGCCGAGTGAAGATCGCCGTTATTCCTGCGCGTGGGGGCAGCAAGCGAATCCCGCGCAAGAATATCAAGCCATTCGCCGGCAGCCCGATGATTTCCTATGCCATCAACGCAGCACAGGCTTCTGGCCTGTTCTCTCATATCGTCGTTTCAACCGATGATGAGGAAATCGCGGATATCTCTCGGAAGCTTGGAGCGGAAACGCCGTTTGTACGTCCGGCCGATCTCGCCGACGATCATGCAACGACGGCAAGCGTCATTGTTCACGCGATCGAGCGTTGCGAACGTTTGGGATGGCAGGTGGGCGCGGTCTGCTGCATCTATCCTGCCGTTCCCTTTTTGCGGGCGCCGGATCTCGTGGCGGCGTGGAAACTGTACGAAGCCTCATCGGCGGACTACTGCTTCCCGGTCGCCGAGTTTCCGTCCGCGATTCAGCGCGCTCTCCATCGGGACGCCGACGGCCGGCTGAGTCCGATCGACCCTGCAAACGAACTGGTGCGAACCCAGGACCTGAAGCCCGCATTCTTCGATGCCGGACAGTTCTATTGGGGTTCCAAAGAGGCGTGGCTGGGTAATCCGCGCATCCATAGCAACGGCATCGGATTTGTTGTGCCGGGATGGCGCGCGGTCGACATCGATACGGCGGATGACTGGGACCGCGCGGAACTGATTCATCAAATCGTCCAGCAGGCCCCTGATCGAACGGTGCGAGCATAACTATGAACGAACAGCAGAACTTCTGGGCGCAGGAATACGCCGACGAGTACATCCGCAAGAACTCCGACTTTGATCGCGCGCTCGGAACTGAAGCGTGGCGCAAAATGCTCACCCGCGCCGACGGCGTCGGATCGGTGCTCGAGTGCGGGTGCAATATCGGGCGCAACATTTCGTTCCTTGAAGCCGCTCTGCCCGGCGCGTCCCGGTCGATCATCGAAATCAGCAAGCCGGCATTCGATCTGGTGACCGGGAAACACAAGCTTGCGGACGCGTTCAACGGGCCGATCGAGCGCGCGAATTTCGGCCGAACTTTCGATCTGGTCTTTACCATAGGCGTGTTGATCCACATCCATCCGGACGATCTCATCGCCAACATGCGCAAGATGTACGATCTTTCGCAGAAATACATTCTGATCGGCGAGTACTTCAATCGGACGCCGGTGATGCTCGAGTATCAGGGACAGCGAGATCGGCTGTTCAAGCGCGATTTCGGAAAAACCTTCTTGGAAAGCTTCCAGGTCGAGGTCGTGGACTACGGCTTTCTTTGGGGGCACGTATATGACGCCGCCGGGTTCGATGATATTACTTGGTGGTTGTTCAGGAAATGAGGCGTCACGATTGGCTGCGGCTGACACGAGAGTGCCGGGCTAGCTTTGTCACACAGAAACTCTGAATGAGGCCCGTTTTGTTAAACCTGACCCAGAACCCGTTCCAAACCTTCCCGATCGAGAGCTTCGCTCACTGTCAGGATGTCGCGTTCCAGAACGACGAGAACGCCGCGTTCGAGGAAGATGTGCGCGAGCTCGAGCGTGAATTCGAGCAGACGGTCAAGGATGGAAACTACAAGCGTTTCATCGGCCGTTACACCAGCCTCTCGATCGAAATGCTCGGGCGGACGAAGAACGCCAGCATCCTGAAGCCGGTGCTGGAAGACGCGCTCGTCCGGTTGATCGTGTTTCTCAACTACCGCCGCATGCGCTCGCGGGATTACTTCGCCGAAACCGACTCGGTTCACGTCTTCAACTTCGACACCAACGTTCTGACCGATGCGCGGGCGCAGACCGACAAGATGGAGCAGCTCGGCGTCAAGAACATGGAGTACGATCTGTCTCGCTCGCCAGAGGTCAAGAGCTGGGTGCGGAAAACGCTCCAGCCACTGATCGAAGAGTATGTGGGCTTCAAGATCGTGTCGCCGGGTGCGGAGACGCGCTTCGCCGACTCCAAGATGCACGCGGAAGGGTGGGAGGATGCCTATCGTCATCATGACTATGGCAACTATCACCTCGACCAAAGCTGCTACGCGTTCCCGCTGATCATTTATCTTGACGACGTGAACGAGAACGACGGCCCGTTTACCTATGTCGATCGCAGCGACAAGTATCCGCAGAACTACATCCTCCGCGCGCTGCACCAAGCGTTGACGTTCCGCTCGAAAATCGGCGGCCTGAAAGACAGCGACTTCGAGCTCCTGGCCAAGCTGCCGTCGGTGTTCCGCGGCGGTGATCTTGTCGGCGCCTTTACAGGTCCATCGCCGTTCGAGCGCAGCAAGATCGTCAACTTCACCGGGCCCGCTGGTAAGGCGGTTCTCTTCCAGGGATTCCATCTTGTGCATTCCGGCGGTCATCCGACCGGGGGCCGGCGCAGGTCGCTGTTCGTCAACTTCCGCTATCCCCGCTTCAAGGCGGTGGAGACGGCCGGCAAGGCCGCCGCGATGTATTGGCGGCACCGGGCACGGAACATTTGATGCCGCCTGCCGGCGAGTGCGATAGCGGTGCGCCTAGACGCTGAGTGAATGCTCGCCGTCTTTCGTACAGATGCATCCGGCCAGATCGGTACGGGGCACGTCGTCAGATGCTCGACGCTCGCCGATGCGCTGAGGCAGAGCGGCTTCGAATGTCTGTTCGTTTGCCGGACTCTGCCGGCCGATTTAGCGGAATCGCTCCGCGTCCGGGGGCATTCCTTGCATATGCTGCCATCCGCTCCCGCGGAGGGCGTGCCGGCTCCGGAGCATCATCACCCGCAATCTCATCACGCGCATTGGCTTGGAGCCGACTGGAAGACCGATGCCGCGCAGACGCTGGCAGTCATCGCCGATAGAGACCCCGACTGGCTGATCGTGGACCACTACGCCATCGACGAACGCTGGGAGAGCACTCTCAGAGCGGCGGGGTGCCGCCGTCTGATGGTCATCGACGATCTGGCCGACAGGCGGCACGATTGCGATCTGTTGCTGGATCAAAATTTGATCGCGGGCTGGGCCCGTCGCTACGATGACAAGGTCGCTGACGATTGCGAGCTGCTGCTGGGTCCAGCCTACGCACTGCTCCAGCCGATTTATGCCGAACTGCGCCGGCGCGTTCCGCCGCGCGAGGGTCCGGTTCGCCGCATCCTGGTTTATTTCGGCGGCGCCGACGCCGAAAACCTAACCGGCAAGGCCGTATCTGCGCTGGTCTCTCTCGGCCGCTCGGACGTCCACGTCGACGTGGTGATCAACCCGGCCCACGACCACGCTGCTGCTATCCGTACGGCAGTGGATGCTCATTCCTTTATCGTTTTGCACGAGGGGCTTCCAAGCCTCGCGCCGCTGATGGTGAGCGCGGACCTTGCGATTGGCGCAAGCGGCACAAATTCGTGGGAGCGTTGCTGCCTTGGACTGCCAACGTTGGTCGTGACGCTCGCTGAGAACCAAAAGCCGATTGCTGCTGAACTTGATCGTCTCGGCTTGATTCGTCTGCTTGGGCACAAGGACAAGATCGAAGCTGCCGATCTGGCTCGGGAGATCGGCGCTGTTCTTGGTGGCCATCCCTTTGCGCGGGTTGATGGTCAGATCGATGTCGACGGGGAGGGAGTGCGGCGCGTGGTGGCTGCACTCTTGGCACGCGAACCGCTTATGGCTGAACTAGCGACTGTCGAGGATGAGCGACTGCTACGCAAGTGGCGGCGCGCCGATCAGTCGGCGGCCGACAAGGATCTTCGGCGGTTTCGCGAAGGTCTGCGCGACCTGGACGGCTGTTGTATTTTCAGCGTCGAAACGGCCGATGGATTTCCCGTCGGCCAAGTGCGGTTCGACAAGGCTAACGCGGGATGGACGATCGACTGCGCCTTTGCGCCGCTCGCCCGCCGGTTCACAATGGAAAGCGCAGTTCTGACGACGGCGATCGCTTCGCACCGGAAGATTGCGAAGGGTGCGCTCTCGTTCCTGCCAGCCCGTTTCGGCTTGCGGAGGAGCGGCGAAACTCAGATCTCGAGCGCGTCATCATTGAAGATCGCGATCTGCTCGGACGCGGGAAGCTGGATCAACGAAACGGCCGCCGAACTCGTAACCGGCTGGCTTGCCGAACGGCATAGCGTCAGCTGGGTCCACGCGGCAGACGATCTGCCGGGTGGAGACCTTTGTTTCTACCTCAGCTATGGCCGGATCGTGGGGGAGGCGACGCGTTCGCGTTACCGTCATAACCTCATCGTTCATGCCAGCGATTTGCCGAAGGGTAGAGGCTGGTCGCCGGCCAGCTGGCTTATTCTCGGCGGCGCCGATCAGATACCGGTGACGTTGTTCGAAGCCGTCGACGCAGTCGATGCAGGTCCGATCTATCTGCAGGATTCGATCAATCTGGACGGAGCCGAACTGATCGAGGATTGGCGGGCGCTGGTTGCGCAAACGACCAGCGATCTCGCAAATGCTTTTGTTGCCGGCTATCCCAGCGTTCTTGACAAAGCACGCGAGCAGGTCGGCGAACCGACGATGTATCCGCGCCGGCGGGCGCAGGACAGTCTGCTGGACAGCGAGCAGAGCATTGCGGCGCAGTTCAATCAGCTGCGCATTGTCGACAACGACAGCTACCCCGCATTCTTTCGCCACAACGGCAAGGAATTCATCCTCAAGATACTGCCCCGATAACGCCGCAACGAATGTCTCAGAGAGCGACTGTGAATATCACCATTGACGGACGACGGATCGGGCGCGACTGCCCGCCCTACGTGATTGCGGAGCTGTCCGCCAATCACAACGGATCCCTCGATCGGGCCTTGCAGACCATCGACCGTGCGAAGCAGTGCGGCGCCGATGCCATCAAGTTGCAGACGTATACTGCCGACACCCTGACCATCGATTCCGATCTTCCCGACTTCATCGTCAAGGGCGGATTGTGGGACGGCTCCAAGCTGTACGATCTCTATCAGTCGGCGCACACCCCTTACGACTGGCATGAGGCGATGTTCGTGCACGCACGCAAGATCGGCCTGACGGTATTCTCGACCCCGTTCGACGAATCCGCTGTCGATCTGCTCGAACGTCTCGATACGCCGGCCTACAAGATTGCGTCCTTCGAAATCGTCGATCTCCCGCTCATTCGCTATGTCGCGCGTAACGCCAAGCCGATGATCATGTCGACCGGGATGGCAAGTGAGCAGGAGATCGAAGAAGCCGTTGTCACGGCGCGTGAGGCGGGCTGCAAGCAGCTCGTGCTGCTGCATTGCATCAGCAGCTACCCGACGCCGATCGATCAGGCGAACCTGCAAAAGATCGGGCGTCTGGCCGAGCGCTTCGATGTCGCCGTTGGCCTGTCGGACCATACACTCGGTACGACGGCGGCGGCCGCCGCCGTGGCCCTGGGAGCCTGTGTCATCGAGAAGCACTTCACGATGAGCCGCTCCGATCCGGGGCCCGACTCCAAATTCTCGATTGAGCCGGATGAACTATCGGCATTGTGCCGCGAAGCAAAGGACACCTGGCTGGCGCTTGGCGAAAGCAGCTTCTCACGGCCTGCTGCGGAAGAGGGGAGTCTCGTTTTCCGGCGGTCGGTTTACTTCGTGCGTGATTTGCCGGCCGGTGCTGTCGTCGGCCCCAACGATATCCGGCGTATCCGCCCCGGGATGGGACTTGCGCCGAAGCATTTCGACAGTTTGATCGGCCGGACGCTGAAGGTTGCGGTCAAGCGGGGCACAGCGACACGTTGGAATCAATTCGCGTGATGACGACATACGACCTGACGCATCGGCATAACTTGCAGGCGTGTGCATGAACAAGTTCTCTCAGTTGCTGAAACTCAAGGAACTTTACGACCGCGGAGAGAACATTCTTCAATATCTGAAGAGCGGTTCCGCGGGGCTGAATGACCCTGACTCGATCATGATCAGCTACGACTGTCAGGCCGGCTCGTACACGCGCCTGGCAAGCCAGAATGCGAAACATATCGAGGCTTATACCGATGCCTTCGCGCAGGTTTTATTGGCGCTTCCCGCTTTCGGCTCGATCATGGAAGTTGGAGTCGGTGAGGCAACCGTGATGAGTCCGCTCGTTGCCAAACTTGATCCGAGCGGCCGGTTGAAAAAGTTTGGGTTCGATATTTCGTGGTCGCGCGCGCGCTACGCTTTGCAGAACACCAGAACAGCCGGGCAATCTGTCGATCTCTTTATGGCAAATCTCTTCGCCATTCCTCTCGCAGACAACGCCATCGACATCGTTTACACGTCGCACTCGCTTGAGCCGAATGGAGGCCGGGAAGAAGCGGCGCTTCAAGAGCTTTATCGCGTCGCAGGCAAGTATGTCGTCCTGCTCGAACCTGACTACGAGAACGCTTCGGAGGACGGTAAGCGGCGGATGGAGCATCACGGCTACGTTCGCGGCTTGGCCGAGCATGCGCGCGCACTCGGGTACGACGTCGTCGAATCTCGCCCGTTCGGGATCAGCGTGAATGCCCTCAATCCGACCGGTTTGACCGTGATCCGGAAGCAGGGCGCCGCTGCTTCGGCAAAACCGCAGTTTATCTGCCCGGTGACCAAGGCAGCGCTGGAGCGACGGGACAACGTCTATTTCAGCCCGGCGTGCGGACTGATCTATCCCATTGTAGATGGCGTGCCGTGCCTGATCGACAGCGCCGCGGTTCTCGGCCTTCACTTCGATGCTTTCAGCAACCCGCAATAGCATGCGCTACTGCGTTAACTGCCTGAACGTCTCGACGCGGCCGAACATCGTGTTCACCGACAACGGCCTTTGCTATCCGTGTGCGAACTACAAGGCCGAACCAGACATCGACTGGGACGAACGCGCGGAGAAGCTGGCCGAGATCGTTGCGTTTGCAAAAGCCAACAACCAGTCCGGCTACGATTGCATTGTCGGGGTCAGCGGCGGCAAGGACAGCACGCGCCAGGCTCTTCACATCCGGGAGCGGTTCGGACTGAATCCGCTGCTGGTATCCATGAACTATCCGCCGCAGCAGGTTTCGCAACGCGGCGTCGACAACCTGAGCAATCTGATCGAGCAAGGGTTCGATTGTATCAACATCAGCTGCGCCCCCCGAACGTGGAAGAAGGCGATGCGATATGCCTTCATCAGTTATGGAAACTGGGCGAAAGCGACCGAGTTCGCCCTGTTCGCCAGCGTCCCGCGAGTCGCCGTTGCCTATCAGATCCCGCTGATCTGGTGGGGCGAGAGCGCCGCGGCCTCGCTCGGCGATATGGGCGTTCTCGGATCGCATGCCAGCGATGGCAACAGGCTAAAGTACAGCAATACACTCGGTGGCGGCGATACGTCGTGGCTCATGGCGGCGGGCTTGGATGCGAAAGACATCCTGCAATATGCCTACCCCACCGATGAAGAAATGGAACGGGCTAATATCAAGATCGTCTTCATGGATTACTTCATGAAGGACTTCACGTCGTTCGCGAATGGAAACTATGCGGCGCTGCGAGGGCTCTCGATACGTGAGGCCCAGCCCAACCTCGATCCGGATTATTTCGGGACGAGCATGCTGGATGAAGACTTCATCAACATCAACATGCACGTGCGGTATCTGAAATTCGGCTTCGGCCGGACGTCCGATATCGTCAACCTTGAAATCCGCTCGGGACGCATGACCCGCGAGGAGGGCATCTCGCTGGTGAAGCGTTTCGATCATGCGTACGATCCTTCGTTGGTGCAGAAGTTCGCCCGCTACATCGACGTCGATCTGGATGAGTTCTGGAAAATCGTCGATCGCTATGTCAACGGCGAACTGTTCGAACGTGCCGGGCGCGGGCACTATCGGCCCAAGTTCGCGGTCGGTGTCGGCACATGAAACAGCCGAACATCGTCATTGTCGATTACGGCGTCGGCAACACGCAGTCCGTTTGGAATGCGGTTCGTGCACTCGGCTATCGCAAGCTGAGGATTTCGTGTGTCGCCGACGACATCCTCAACGCCGACGCTCTGATCCTTCCGGGCGTCGGAGCCTTTGCCGCCTGCGCGAGCAATTTGCGCGAGCGTAAGCTTAAGCCGGTTCTCGACGAAGCCGTTCTGGTACGCAAGAAGGCCATCCTGGGTATCTGCGTCGGTATGCAACTGATGGCGACAGCCTCCGAAGAGAACGGGGTTCATGACGGCCTGAACTGGATTCCGGGACGCGTGGTCAGGCTTGAGCCACCGGAGAAATACGCGGTTCCGCATGTCGGCTGGAACAACATTGAGCAACGCCGCGGCGACGTCCTGTTTGATCGCGTCCCGGAGGCACCCAACTTCTATTTCGACCACGGCTATCATTATCGGTGCGACGATCGTTTCATCACGGCCGATTGCGATTACGGCATACGGGTCACGGCGGCGATCCAGCGGGAAAACATTCGCGGTGTGCAATTTCATCCCGAGAAGAGCCAGAACAACGGGCTAAAAGTGTTCCGCAGTTTTCTGAATTCCGTCGCGTCCTGAGCTTCATCCCCGCATGTTAAAGAAGCGCATTGTCGCTGTAATCGTCGTGAAGGACGGGATCGCGGTCCAAAGTCACAAGTTCTCGCGATATCTCCCGCTCGGGCGGCCCGCGATTATCGCAGAGTTCCTCGACGATTGGGGAGCGGACGAGATCATCCTCCTGGACATCAGCGCCCAGAAGATGGGGCGCGAGCCGGACTACGCCATGGTCGCAGAGGTGGCGCGGCGCAGCCGGGTTCCGCTGACCGTCGGCGGGGGGATCACTCATATCGAACAAATTTCGAAACTCATGCACTGCGGTGCGGACAAGGTAAGCTTCAACTTCGCAGCGCTTCACGATCGCAAGCTGCTCACGGTTGCGTCCGAGCAGTTCGGTGCTCAATGCGTCGTCGCATCGATCGATGCGGTCAAGGTTGACGGTGAGTACCGTGTGCGGGACGCCAGTACGCAGACGTCGCTCCCGCTGTCGCCCGCTGTTTTTGCGCATCAGCTGGAGTCTGCCGGAGCCGGCGAAATCCTGATCAATTCCGTCGACCGGGACGGCACGAAGGCGGGCTTCGATCGCACGCTGGTGACGAACGTATGCGATGCGGTCAGTGTGCCGGTGATCTGCTGCGGTGGAGCCGGAAGGCCGGACCACTTCCGGGAAGTACTGGAACTGACGGCGTGCAGCGCTGCAGCCGCGGCGAACTTCTTCCACTTCTCCGAACATAGCGTCACGATGACGAAGGCCGTCGTCGGCAGAACGATGCCAATCCGTCTGGAAACATCAGCAACGTATGCGCACAACACACTCGATCCGAACGGCCGGCTGCTGAAAAGGAATGAACGGGAGCTTGAAGATCTGCTCTACAAGCGTATCGAGCGGGAAGTGATCTGATGCACTTCTGTTCGCGCTGCTTGTATACGTCTCATCACCCGTTGCATCTTGTTTTCGATGCCGACGGCGTCTGCAGCGGATGCCGCATCCATGAAGAGAAGGATGCACGGGACTGGTCCGAGCGATCAGAAAAACTGAAATCGATTTTCGACGTCTACAGAAACCGGTCGGGCCGAAACTATGATTGCATCGTTCCGGTCAGCGGTGCGCGCGATTCTTACTTCATCGTGCACACCGTTAAGAACGTTTACGGTCTGAATCCGCTGCTGGTGACCTACAACAAGCAATACAACACCGATGTCGGTGTACGTAACCTGGCGAGGCTGCGGACGGTGTTCGACTGCGATCTGATGACCTTGACGGTGAATCCCGACACGGTGAAACGGATCACGCGATCCACGTTTCGAAGGTTCGGCAGCGTATATTGGCACTGCCTTGCGGGTCAGACCGTCTATCCCGTTCAGATCGCAGTGAAGTTCAAGATCCCTCTGATTGTATGGGGTGCGCATCAAGGCGTCGATCAAGTCGGGATGTTCAGCCACGACGATGAAGTCGAGATGACGCGGCGCTATCGCAAGCAGCACGATCTCATGGGCTATGAGGCCGAGGATCTGATCGACGAATTTGATAATGTCACCGCGCCGGATGTCACGCCTTACGTCTACCCCGATAATCGGGAACTCGAGCAGGTCGGCGTGCGCGGCATCTATCTCAACAACTATATTCGCTGGGATTCGCGTGCCCAGCACGAAAGCATGATTGGAAAGTACGGCTACGAGACGGCGCCCCAGACGCGTACGTTCGATACTTATAACGACGTCGATTGCTGGAACTATTCAGACGTTCACGACTACATCAAGCTGCTCAAGCACGGCTTCGGCAAGGTCGTTGACCATGCCTGCCGGGAAATTCGTCTGCGGCGCATGAGCCGCGAGACGGCGATCGATCTTGTGAAACCGTTGCTCTTTGCAAAACCATCCAACCTTACGTTGCTCTTGGATTGGCTTGGAATCACGGAGAATGCGTTCCACTATGTCGTCGACCAGCATCGCAATCGTCAGTTCTGGTCGCGAGACGATGCGTGGGAGTGGCAGTTCGGAGTGGACCTGCCGCAAGGATGGGCGCAAAGCGGCGATCCCGATCAGGCTCTCCCTTCCGTTGGCGAGCATCGGGACTTCATTCTCACGGGTAAGGATGCGAGCACCGATCGCGCGGACAGTTACATTCTGATCGGAAAAGGGACTGCCTGACGGCGGGCGAATGCCTGCTTATTGCCAGTCAGCGCTGCAATCCACAGGAACCTTGAATGCACGAGCACACACAAAAGCACAAACCACCGGTCGAGCAGAGCTCCGATCGAAGCTTTGGTTTTGTCTTCGCCGCGTTCTTCGCGATCCTTGCGCTTTATCCGTTAACGAAGGGACAGGGCATTCACGTCTGGCTGCTGGCAGCGTCCGGAGCGCTTGTCCTTGTTGCGCTTCTGTTTCCGAAAATTCTCGCTCCCGCCAACTGGCTTTGGATGAAGTTTGGCGGCGTCATGCACAAGATCATGAGCCCGGTCATCCTGGCGGTGCTGTTCTATCTGCTGATCTTCCCCACAGCGATCATCAAGCGATTGTTCGGCGGCGTTTCGCTGCAACTTCGATTTGACCGCGATGCCCCGAGCTATTGGATCAAGCGCGATCCGCCGGGGCCATCCGCGGATTCCTTTAATAATCAGTTCTAGACGGAGATCGCCGATGCTCATGTTTCTCAAGGAATTTTGGACGTTCGTCCGCGTCCGAAAAAAATTCTGGCTGTTTCCGATCATGGTTATGATGGTTTTGCTGGGTGCTCTGATTGTTTTCGGACAAGGCAGTGCGATCGCCCCCTTCATCTACACGCTTTTCTGATTTGCTCAGATGCTGATCCTCGGAATTTCGGCGCTCTATCACGACAGCGCTGCGGTCATTCTGCGCGACGGTGAGATCATTGCCGCCGCGCAGGAAGAGCGATTTTCGCGCAAGAAGCACGATGCTGGATTTCCCCGACACGCGATCGCCTATTGTCTTGAGGAGGCCGGCGTTCGGGCGGAGGATGTCGACTACGTTTCGTTTTACGACAAGCCCTTCCTGAAGTTCGAGCGGCTACTGGAAACGTATGTCGCATTCGCTCCGCGCGGATTCTCCTCGTTCCGCACCGCGCTTCCGGTTTGGCTTCGTGAGAAGCTGTACTTCAAGGACTTGCTGTGTAAGGAGCTGAAAAAATTTGCACCGGATGTAGCCTGGGAAAAAAGACTACGTTTCTCGGAGCATCATCTCAGTCATGCTGCGAGCGCTTTCTTCCCGTCTCCCTTCGCGGAAGCCGCGGTTCTGACGATGGATGGAGTCGGCGAGTGGGCGACCACGTCGCTTGCCATCGGTCGTGGCAACCAGCTTGAAGTCGTGAAGGAGATCCACTTTCCTCACTCGCTGGGGCTGCTGTATTCCGCCTTCACCTATTATACCGGCTTCAAGGTGAACTCCGGCGAGTACAAGGTGATGGGCCTCGCGCCTTACGGCGAGCCGAAATACGCGCAAACTATTTTCGACCACATCATTGACCTGAAACCGGATGGGTCATTCCGGCTCGATCAGTCGTATTTCGACTATTGCGCAGGTTTGACGATGACCAGCGAGAAGTTCCACAAACTTTTCGGTGGCCCGCCGCGTTCGCCGGATCATCAGCTCCTCACCCAGCATCATATGGATCTGGCGGCGTCGGTACAGTTCGTGACGGAAGAGATTGTTCTGCGTTTGACGCGGGCGATCCGGCACGAGACCGGCATGCGGAATCTCTGTTTGGCGGGCGGCGTCGCGTTGAACTGCGTCGCCAACGGCAAGGTTCTGCGCGACGGCCATTTTGAGCAGATATGGGTGCAGCCGGCATCCGGTGACGCCGGGGGCGCGCTGGGTGCGGCGTTGGCAATTCATCACCTTCATCTCAATCATGACAGGGGATCTGTCGGCCAGGACAAGATGCAAGGAGCCTATCTGGGGCCTTGCTTCGCGCAGGCGGACATTGAGCAGCGGTTGCGCAAGGCGGGCGCGGTGTTCGAGGTGCTCAAGGATGATGAGTTGATCGAAGCGAGCGCGACGGCCATGGCCGAGGGGAAGGCGCTCGGTTGGTTTCAGGGGCGAATGGAGTTCGGTCCGCGCGCGCTGGGCGCGCGGTCGATTCTCGCGGATGCGCGGTCTCCCGCCATGCAATCAATTCTGAATCTGAAAGTGAAGTTCCGGGAGTCATTCCGCCCCTTTGCGCCATCGGTGCTTCGCAGCGACGTTGCTGAATGGTTTGAACTGGATAGCGACAGCCCGTACATGTTGATGGTTGCCGACGTGGTGAAGGGGCGTCGCCGGTCGATGACGCAGGCAGAAAACGCCCTTTTCGGCATCGATAAGCTCAACGTGCCGCGATCCGAAATTCCGGCGGTTACCCATGTCGACTACTCAGCGCGCATACAGACCGTTCATCCGGACACCAATCCCCGTTATCACGAGCTTATTTCGGCGTTCAAACGCCGTACCGGTTGCCCTGTTATCATCAACACCAGCTTTAATGTCCGCGGCGAACCCATCGTTTGTACGCCCGAGGATGCATTCCGCTGTTTCATGGGCTCAAATATCGAGACCCTGGCTGTCGGGAACTGCTTCTTGCACAAAGAAAACCAGGATCCCGCGCTAGCGTCGGACTATCTATCCGCATTCGAGCCGGATTGATCACCGTGCCTCCCATACCGTGTGAGTGTTAGCCAGGCGAGTGCATGAAAGAGAAAGTCTTCGCAGCGCTGTTGCTGGTCATTTCCTTGACTGTGTCGCTTCTGATTTCCGAGGCGATCGCAAAGAAGGTGGTCGAATCGTCATTCGTCTATTGGTCTGCTTTCATTCCGGACGATCAGATCGGATGGCGGCTCAAGCCCAATGCGGATCTGGAGGTCGAGTGGTACGAGGGTGTCAAGCAGCGCATCATCACCAATCAGCTCGGCTATCGCGACAGCAAGAATCCGCAGGATGTCGCCGGCAGCACGGTCGTTACGATGCAAGGAGACTCCAATCTTCTCGGTTACGGAATCCAGTCGCCAAATTTGATTTCAAATGTCCTGGACGGGCTCCTGAACAAGGAGTCTCCCAAACGATATTCCATTATTAACGCCGGAACTTCCGGCTACGATCTTCAAAATTACGTGCTGCAGTTTTCCGAGACTCAGAAGTCGTTCCGGCCCGCGCTGAATTTCGTTTTCTTCAACATGGACAACGACCATCTCTATACGCTCCTGTCCACGCCTTATAATTTGCCAAGGCCGTTTCACGATTTGAAGGACGGCAAACTGATCCTGAACTCGCCCGAATACAGGATCAGAAGTCAGCTTTACCCTCTGAAGTTCGTTCCAAGTCTCGCTAGCGAAGATCAGTTCGTTCGCGACTACTATTTCGGAACCTGGAAGTACGGATTCGTCGACGGTATCGGATCTCAATCGTTTCTTGCCTACCTGATCGGCAGCCGGCTTGGTTATCAAAACAAGGTTTCGAGCGCATTGGGATTTCATGCGAACCCGGAAACTGTGAACGCCGAGGACTACGCGCGAGGTTTCACGTTCTGTGTTCTCTCGCGCTATCAGGAGAAGTGGCATCCGATTTTCGATCGGGGACAGCAACTCATCGAGAAACTGTTGGGCACCTACACTGGCTTTTCGGCGACAAAAACCGTTGTTGTCTTGCTGCCTGACAAGCTTGACCTGGTTGACCGAAATGAACTGGACGCCATGTTTGCGAAGTATAATCCCGGCGCCTCACCGAAACCCGAGCCGTTCTATCAGCAAATGAAACGATCGATTACAGACGCAGGCTTAAGCTATATCGATCTCAGGCCAATCTTTCTGATGCAGAAAGATTTGTCTGAGTTATACCTTCGGGGGAATTCGCATATCGGCCCTAAGGGACATGAGGTTATTGCCAACGTTCTTGCGGAATACATTCGAACAAATCAATAAGTTGGTTGTGTCATGTTGCGTATCGTAAGCTGTCCTGGCCGCGTTTTCTGATGTTGGATCGCATTCAAATATTTCTTGCGATCGGGGTGTTGCTCGGCTCCCTCATCCTCACGTTTCGGGGCGCGCTTGGCGTGAACAGGAGGCTGGCCGTCGTCGATATCGGAGTCTGGTGGCTTGCATTCCTTGCGATCTACTCGATTCAGCCGGTGCTCTATTGGTTGGTCACGGGAGAATACCTGTCTGTCGCAACGAATCGGCTTGAACTTCTCCGGACGTCTTCGTCGGACTTTGCCGAGGTTGTGGGAATTTCGGCATGGTATGCGGTGGCATTCGTGCCGGCCTATTTCATGATGCGGCCCTCTCGCGTCCAGGACATTTCCATCGCGCGGATTGGCAATGACGTCCTGTTCCCGACAGTGTGTCTTTGTATCCTCGCATGGCTTTCAATTCGAATGCTTTTCCCGGATCTCCACTCAGGAACCGGATACGAGAGCAAGTTCCTCAATCTCAGTCAGGAATCGCTCGGCGCGCGACGTATTCATAAGTTTGCACTGGCGTTCTTGATCATTTCTGATCTCATCTTGATTGTCGCGTTCCTTCAGCGCCGCGAGCTACGCAAGTGGGTCCTCATCTGGCTTCCGGCCCTGGTGCTGCTGGTAAATCCGGGCAGCTCTCGCGGTGCGGTTGCTTTGTTGCTCATTGTATTTTTGATCTCGTGGCACGCGCTGGTTCGTCCGATCCCGAGAATCGTGTGGATGCTGGCCGCTCTTGGCGGGATTCTGGCATTCAACCTTCTCGGCGCCGTCCGTAGTTATGGTTACCTTCCAAGCACGTCGGAGATATTCCCCTGGCTGATTGCGTCCGGTGAGTTCGAGCACATCTTCGGAAATGCCGTCGAATTGCGCCAAGCCGTACGCCAGGGTTTAGACGTTCCCCAGACTGCGCGTTTTGCAGAACTCTTCGCCTTCGTTCCCAGCGAATATTTCAGCTTTGACAAAACAACTTTGGCCGACTGGTTCATGGAGACCTTCCACCCAGAACTGAAGGCAACTGGTGGTGGACTGGCTTTTGGAATTATGGGGCAGGCAGTCATCGGTCTCGGCGCAATCGAAGCGATCGTGCGCGGCTTCATCTTTGGAATTCTACTCGGCCTGGTATCCAACTATATGCTGAAGAACGCGAGCCGGCACTGGTGGGTATTCCCGGCCTACATTTATCTGCTGACGCGGACGTTCGATTCCGTTCGATCAACGATGTTCGGCTCGGTCTCCGATCTGCTGCAGATTTTCGTTCCCTTGATTGTACTTCTTTGCTGTGCGTCTGCCCTGCTTCGAGCTCTTCCTGAAATGAAAGCAGGCGGCGATCTGCGCGGCGCGCGCAACGAGTTGTCATGAGTGGCGATCAAACAGCATTCCATCGAACTGCAGATGGCGCGCAAATGCCAGCGCCATTTCGCATTCTGACCATTGGCTGGAATCCGTGGTTCGCCAGGAAAATGCTGGGTCCCATACAGGACAGCATTGCACTCGTTTCCGATCACGGTGTCGTCGGCGATCCGGACAGGATCGAGCGCATAAAAATGCCAGGTGGCATGCGTGTCATTGCTCTGTCACCCCGCAAAGGACGAACGCTACCCGCGCCCGATCTGCAGTTTCTTGCTTCGCTCGAGGCGGCGGATGTTCCGAGTGTAAGAAACATGATACTCGGCGACCGTGTGCTGAACCAATTGCCGCCCGACACTGCCGTCGCCTACGCGTCGTTTCTGGGCAAGCGTATTGAAGCTGCGATTGGCGAAACACGGCCAGATCTCGTATTGGGATCGTTCGACAGTCTGCATTCGGGTATGGGGCTCGCGGTCGCCAGGAAAATGGGCGTGCCCTGGGTCTCGTTGGTCTACACGGCGATCCCGGCCGGCCAAACTGCGTTCAGCACGCAGATGAATCCAAATGCGCTGTTGCCAATTACGCGGAAGAAAGACGAGCAGCTTTACGATGAAGCGCAGGCCATTATTGACGGCTTCCGCCAGCGTGATCCGAAGATTTACCGTAACGTCGCTTTGAGCGACGTTCGTTTCACCATTCGCCGGCTGGGCATGCATGTCGTCAACTTGATCGACCGATTTTTTTCCACGCCGGAAGAGGGGCGTGATCCATACACGTGGCCCACTATTCGCAGGCGTATGCGGGATGTTCTTCGGCGCGCGTGGAACAACGCAACTCTACCGAGGCGATCGTTCGTTCACGAGCCGCCTGTCGGCAATTTTGCATACTATCCTCTGCATATGCAGCCGGAGTCGTCGGTCGATAATTGGGCGCCGTTCTACCAAGACCAGCTTGCCTTGGCTCAACTCGTGCTCCGTGCGCTCCCGGCGGACTTTTCATTGGTCGTCAAGCTGCACTTTATCGATCCGGATAACTACAGCAGGGCGGAGCTGAAAAAACTTCTCAAGCTCCCGGGTGTGAAGGTTGCGGATCCGCTATCGCCGTCACGTCTGTTTCTTGAGGCCACAAAGCTGGTGATCGGGATTCAAGGGACCGCCTGCCTCGAGGCAGGGTTGATGGGAAAGCCGACGCTGATCTTCGGCGACTCGCCGTATCAATACTTCCCCAACACCGAGCGCGCGAGGGACGTAAACAGCCTGCAACAGCAGATCGACAGTCTGATCGCGCGGCCGAGCCCATCCGACGCTCAAATTAGGGAATGCGTGGCCGAGTATATTTCACGCTTTCAAAACGGGTCGTGCAACGACTGGAACATAAGTCCTTCGCCAGCCGAATCCAAAAATCTCACGAAGCTCTTCGAGAAGCTCATCAGCTACTACCGCTCCGGCACGCCGGCCGCGGTAGAAGCGGCCGCAAGGCGCAACTAAGCAATCAGCATATCATGCGCACCAAAGCATACGATCCAGCCTCCGGCCGCTTGCTGTATTTTGACCGCGAAGCCAGCAGCGAGTTCTGGGATGACAAATGGCAGAAGTCTGCTGCAGAGACGTTCGCTAATCCACCGCGCCACGGGCAGACTGTTGCGGTCACCCGTAAGTATCTTCCGGAGGCTTCGCGCATTCTCGAGGGTGGATGTGGCATCGGTGACGTGGTGCATGCGCTCGATAAAGCGGGGTACCGAGCTTACGGCGTCGATTTTGCTCCCCGGATCATCGAGGCGATCAATCAAAACTGGCCGCATCTGGATGTTCGCCAGGGCGATGTAAGAAGTCTGCCTTGGGAAGATGGTTTCTTTGACGGCTATTGGTCGTTCGGCGTCATCGAGCATTTTCTAGATGGCTATGATCCGATTGCGCGTGAGATGCATCGCGTTCTTAAGCCGGGCGGCCATCTCTTCCTGACGTTTCCAGCATTCAATCCTTATCGAAAGCATCGGGCGGCGGCCGGTAAATACTCGCGTCTCGCTGAATTCGAGCATTCCATGCCACTGTTCTATCAATTTGCTCTCGATCCACAGCGGGTACAGGACAGTTTTGAACGGCTCGGTTTCACACTGGCCGAAGGCCGCGGAACTAACGCTTTGGTTGGACTTGCAGACGAATTGCAGCCGGTCGCGGCCATGCAGCGGCTGCTTGAACGCCTGCATCCCCGTGCTGCTCCAGCGGTGAGTATGATCATGGATCGGTTGGCGGGGCGATATATCGGGCACTCGAGCCTTCTCGTCCTGCGAAAGAACTGAGAAGCGGCTGTGTTGCAGGGGTTTTCGGAACACGCCGAGGCGGATTGCGCGCTTTGACGGGGGCTCGGAACGGTCGGCATGGGGGATGCGAGGTTTCGCTTTTCCTCCAGGACCTCGATGGCGGAGGTGCGGAGCGCGCGCTCGTGTCGCTCGCGGGTGCAATCGCGCGGGAGGGGTTTGCCGTCGATCTCGTGGTTGGGGAAACCAAAAGCAATCTGTATGGCGAAATTCCGCGGGAAGTGAAGGTTGTCGATTTCGCAACCCGTTCGCCATTGCGCATCCTTCCGCAATTGATCGCTTATCTGCGCAAGCAAAATCCAAGAACCGTCGTTTCTGCTCTCGATCTCGCGAACATCATGCTGATTATCGCGGCTGCACTCGCGGGCTATCGCGGACGGGTGGTCGTCAGTCAGAGAGCTGTTGTCGACGCAAGCCTGGACGACCTGCCGGCGGTGCGCAGAATGATAACTAGATTCTTGCTGCGCATCTGTATGACACGCGCGGACGCCGTAATCAGCAATTCTCACGCTGCAGCAGCCGATGTTAAAGCGACGTTCGATATCGACGCCGGCAAGGTGACAATAATCCCCAATGCGGTGGATGTTGAACGCATCGGCAGTCTCGCCCGGCAGCCCATCAAGGGTGATTTTGCGGAGGCTAGCGAGCAGCGGCTGATCGTATCGGTCGGCAGTTTGACCAGACGGAAGGATGTTCCGACTCTTCTGCGCGCTTTCAAGATCGTCACCGCGCAGATGCCGGCGCGCCTCGTTGTGGTTGGCGAAGGACCCGAGCGTCGGTCGATCGAGGCGCTGATTGCGGAGCTTGGCTTGACGGGGACTGTCCGTCTGACGGGGTTTGATGCAAATCCGTACGCCTGGATGGCGGCTGCTACAGTCGTTGTTAGTGCATCGACAGGAGAGGGCTTTCCCAACGTCATTGCCGAGGCGCTTGCGCTGGGTAGGTCCGTGGTGGCGACCGATTGCCCGGGCGACACGGCAGAACTGCTTGAACGGGGTAAGTGGGGACGTCTGGTCCCGGTCGGTGATCATGCGGCAATGGCGGCGGCGATACTGGCGGCTCTTGATGAGTCGAATCCGCCGGATGGCCGAGTGCGAGCCGCGGATTTCGCTCCCTCCAAAACAACCGCTTCCTATCTGGCGGTCTTGCTGGGCACGCCAGATCGGTCTGCCGCTTCGATACGCGGATTCTGAACCATGTGCGGGTTGGTTGGAATCGCTGCGACGCACCGTATCGATAAAGCCGCTTGGCTGGCGAACGGTCTGGACGCCATGGCGCACCGCGGCCCGGACGCGGTCGGCGAGTGGTGGTCGGGCGACGGGCGCGTGGGTCTCGGTCACCGGCGGCTTGCGATTATCGATTTGTCGCCATCCGGGCACCAGCCGATGCATTACGCATCAGGCCGGCTTTCAATCGTCTACAATGGTGAAATCTACAACTACCGTGAATTGCGGGAGGAGTTGAGCAGTCTCGGTTTTACGTTCCGATCGAGCGGTGACACCGAGGTTTTGCTCGCTGCATACGCAGCATGGGGGCGAGCGTGCCTGTCACGGCTGAATGGAATGTTTGTCTTTGCCCTCTACGATGCGGATCGGCAAACGCTGTTTCTGGCACGGGATCGCGCGGGCGAAAAGCCGTTGTATTATCACGTTTCTGACGGAACGTTGCGGTTCGCCTCCGAACTCAAGGCGTTACTTGTCGATCCGTCGATGCCGCGGCGTATTCATCCCGAAGCGTTGGATTGCTATCTGGCGATGGGCTTTGTCCCTGGCCAACTCTGCATCCTCGACGGTTACAACAAGCTTCCGCCGGCGCATGCGCTGAGTTTCGACTTACAAACGGGGGTGGTCGAGACGTGGCGATACTGGTCGTTGCCAAACCTGTCATCGGCAGCGGAGTCTGGCGATGAGAGCGAGCTTCTCGCAGAGCTGGAAGAGCTGCTCGAAGACGCTGTGGCCAGGCAGATGGTCGCGGACGTTCCGTTCGGGGTCTTGTTGAGCGGTGGACTGGACTCAAGTCTCGTTACCGCCATGGCCGTGCGCCGGTCGGGCAAGGTAAGGACCTTCAGCATCGGCTTCCCCGGACATGGCGCCATGGATGAAACGCCGCACGCTCGGCTGATCGCGCGGCACTTCGGCACCGACCATACCGAGCTGATGGCGGAGCCGACGACCGCGGACATCCTGCCGTGTCTCGCTCGACAGTTCGACGAGCCGATGGTCGATTCTTCCATGATCCCAACCTGGCTGGTCAGCCGCTTGGTCCGCCAGCATTGCACGGTGGCGCTCAGCGGGGACGGCGGCGACGAGTTGTTTGGAGGCTATACCCACTACAGTCGCTTGTTGTGGCTGCAGCAGCGCCAAAGGATGCTGCCGCTAGGAATGCTTCGTGTTGTCGCGCGCTCTGCCGAACAACTGCCGGAAGGATTTGCCGGCGGCAACATCCGCACCTGGCTGATGGCTGCAGGTTGTGATCTTCGCAACGATTTGCCGCCGATCGCCAATCACTTCGATCCAAAAGCAAGACAACGGCTGCTGCGGAACGTGGATTCATATCAGCCGGCGGCCGAACGCATTCGCGATGAATACATGCCTGTGCAGTCGGATTTGCTGCAGCGTGCGACGCGGATGGATTTCAACGACTATCTGCCCGAAGATCTTCTGGTCAAGGTCGATCGAGCGAGCATGCTCAATTCGCTGGAGATGCGGGCGCCGCTGCTGGACTACCGCTTGATCGAATTTTCGTTCGGCCGCGTTCCTTCGCATTTGAAGGCTACGCCACATGACAAGAAGATCATGCTGAAGCTTTTGGGGACTCGCCTCCTGCCGCCCGAATTCGATACGCGGCGCAAGCAGGGTTTCTCGATTCCGCTCACGGCATGGCTCAAGGAAGGTCCCTTCCGCGAACTGTTCTGGGACACCCTGACTGCATCCGACTGCATGTTCGATAAAAACGCGACGTCAGCCCTGCTGGAAGGGCAGGATCGTGGACACAGCAATGGTGAGCGGCTTTTTGCCTTGGTGCAGTTTGAATTGTGGCGCCGCCACTATGGCGCGGCGCTTTAAGTATCGAGAAATCTCTCTCGATATCGAACAGAGACCATTCTGATGAAAATTGAGCTTCTGCCCCGCCTTCGCTGTCCCAAGTCAGGGCACGCTCTCGTATTAGAGGCGGAAACCGATCAGCCTGGGCATATCGATAGCGGCTGGCTGGTCTCTAAGGACGGGAACCATCGCTATCCAATCAGGAATGGCATTCCACGCTTTGTGCCCGAGTCCAACTATGCCGATAACTTCGGCATGCAATGGAATCATTTTGCAAAGACCCAACTTGATAGCCATTCCGGAATTCCGATCTCGTCGGAGCGTTTCTGGAATGCAACAGGCTGGAGTGCCGATCAACTGCGCGACCAGTGGGTCCTTGATATCGGCTGTGGCTCGGGACGATTTGCGGAAGTTGCGTTGCAGGCGGGAGCAAAGGTCATAGCGCTCGACTATTCGAGTGCGGTGGATGCCTGCCAGGCGAACCTGGGACAACATCCCAACCTGCACGTCGTTCAAGGCGACATTTTCGGGTTGCCGCTCGCGCAGCAATCGTTCCCCTACGTTTATTGCCTGGGCGTCATCCAGCACACCCCGGATGTCCCCAAAGCTTTTGCCGCGCTTCCGCCGATGCTGAATGGCGAGGGGAGGTTGTGCGTTGATTTCTACTGGAGCAGGCTGCGGACGATGCTCAACCCGAAGTATCTGATGCGCCCCATAACGAAGCGCATGGACCGGGGGAAACTGTTCGCGTGGCTTCAGGCGAACACCCCCACGCTTCTGCGGATCAGCCAAACGATCGGACGCATTCCATTGGCAGGCCGATTTTTGAAGCGTGTCGTGCCGGTGGTGGACTACACCGGTGTCTACCCCCTGACTGAAAAGCAACTCGAAGAGTGGGCCTTGCTCGATACGTTCGATATGTTGGCGCCCGCCTATGATAATCCGCAGTCGATTGCAGGGGTTAAGCGCTTCTTTTCTGAAGCCGGCCTTCGGGATGTGGAAGTGTTCCACTGGGGTCATCTGGTCGGACGTGGAAGAAAATAGCCGAAATCGAAATGCTTACTGTCGGCATCAATGCATCGCGCGCCCGCTCCGGCGGGGGGATTTCCCATCTCGTCGGCATACTGAGTGAACTGAATCCGGCCGAATTCGATATCGATCGCGTTCACGTATGGAGTTACGGCGAATTGCTCGCGGCGCTGCCGGACCATCCCTGGCTGGTGAAGCATACCTCGGAAGCATTGAAGGGCTCCTTGCTTCAACAGCTTTGGTGGGAGCGGTTTGACCTTCCGAAGGAACTGCGCGCAGCGGGATGTTCGATCCTGCTGAATGTCGATGCCGGCTCGGTATGCCGTTATCGTCCGTGCGTCACTATGAGCAGGGACATGCTTTCCTATGAACCGCGCGAGATGGCGCGCTTCGGCTGGAGCAAGGCGAGAGTTCGGCTGATTGCGCTACGATACGTGCAGAACCTGTCATTGCGGTCTGCCGACGGCGCTGTTTTTCTCACGCGCTATGCGGCCGAAACAATCCAGCGTTTCTGCGGCCGGCTGAAGAATGTCGCTCATATTCCGCATGGCGTTGGCGCGAAGTTTCGCCATGGCCAGCGCCATCAGGGGCTCCAGAAAAGCCGAACCTTGACATGCCTGTATATTTCGAATGCCTTGCCGTACAAGCATCAATGGCACGTCGTCGAGGCAATCCATCAGCTGCGGCAGCGCGGATACGACCTGCGTCTTGAGCTTGTCGGCGGCGGGGACGGCGACGCGCAGCAGCGTTTGGAAGACAAGATCGCCGAACGCGACCCGCAAGGCGTCTTCGTGCGGCAGCACGATTTTGTTCCGCAACGTCAGCTGCCTGATTTCCTCGCATCCGCTGATCTTTTCATCTTCGCATCGAGTTGCGAGAACATGCCGAACACCCTTGTCGAGGCGATGGCGTCTGGGCTGCCTATTGCTTGCGCCGCACGGGGTCCCATGCCAGAAGTGCTGGAAGACGCTGGTCTCTACTTCGACCCTGAAGATCCCGGTTCGATCGCGTCCGCCGTGGCTGGCCTTATCGACAGTCCGGAGGAGGCAGCAGTGCTGGGTGCGCGGGCTGGCCGTCTTGCTCAGCAGTATTCGTGGGCCCGCTGCGCACGCGAAACATTCTCTTTCATGAAGCGGATTGCCTCGTCCGCCCCTAGTGCCTGACAGACGATCGATGTCCAGACCCTATCAAATCTGCACGAAACTCGTGATGGACACGAGCGATCCGGACATCACGTTCGATGCGCAAGGCGTATGCAATTACTATGACGATTTTCATCAGAACGTGAAGCCGCACTGGAAGCCGGGACCTGAAGGCCGACGCCAGCTCGAGCAAACTGTCGATGCAATTCGGGAGTCAGGACGCGGTCGCGATTTCGACTGCATCATCGGGCTCAGCGGCGGCGCCGACAGCTCCTACATGCTTCACGCGATGGTCAAGGAGTTCAATCTGCGTCCGCTGGTGTTTCACGTCGATGGCGGCTGGAACTCCGAGCTTGCCGTTCACAACATCGGCTGCTTGATCGACAGCCTCGGTCTCGACCTCTACACCGAGGTCATCAACTGGGAAGAGATGCGCGACTTTCAGCTTGCGATGTTCAAGAGCGGCGTCCCGCATCTGGATATCCCGCAGGACATGGCGTTCATCGGCGTCCTCTACAAGTTTGCCCGGACGCACGGCATCAAATACATCCTGAACGGCGGCAATGTTTCCACGGAGTGCGTGCCGCGTCCCCTTCAGTATATCTATTGGGGGACGGATATGGCGCAGATTCGCGATATCCTGTCGCGCTACGGCACCGTGCCGATGCAGACCTATCCGTTCAGCTCGGTATTCTATCACAAGTTCTATCTGCGATATTTGCGCGGGGTGAAGGTCTTCAAGCCGCTAAATTACATGCCCTACGAGAAGAGCACCGCGATGGAAACGCTGTCGCGCGAGTACGGCTGGAAGCCTTATCCGCAGAAGCACTTCGAATCCCGCTTCACCCGCTTCTTCGAAGGCTACTGGCTGCCAAACCGTTTCGGCTTCGATATGCGCAGGGTCGATCTTTCAAGCCTCATCCTGACCGGTCAGATGACGCGCGAGGAGGCAGCGGCGAAGCTGGAACAGCCGCCTTACGATCCGCAGCTGATGTCGCAGGATTTCGATTACGTCGCTGCGAAACTCGGAATCTCGCGGGACGATCTCCGCGGTTATGAAACGATGCCGAAGAAGTACTACTGGGACTATCGCAATCAGCAACGCGTCTTCCAGCTGGGCGAGCAAATCCTTTCGCGCATTGCCGGAACGCGGCGCGGCGGAGCGTTCTGACGGTGGCAAGCGTCACACTCGTCAATTATGGCCTCGGAAATATTCAGGCCTTTGCGCACATCTACCATCGCCTCGGCATGTCCGTTGAGATCGCGGACACGCCTGAGCAGCTTGCGCGAGCCGAGCGGATCATTTTGCCCGGCGTCGGCGCGTTCGACTGGGCGATGTCGCGCCTGGTGCAGTCCGGCTTGCGCGAAACACTTGACGACCTTGTACTCAATCGCGGCAGGCCCGTACTGGGCGTTTGCGTTGGCATGCAGATGATGGCGCAGCGGAGCGAGGAGGGTTCCTCGGCTGGGCTCGGCTGGATTGAGGGAGACGTCGTTCGTTTCCGCGAGGAAACGGTCAGGGACACCGGGCTTCCGCACATGGGCTGGAACGACATATCTTTGTCGGGCTCAGCAGCTCTTTTTCGGGATATCTCGTCGCCGCGCTACTATTTCCTGCATTCCTACTTCGTCGCCCCGCGCAATCCCGCCCACACCATCGCAACGGCGTTCTACGGTCACGAGTTCGCAGCTGCCATCGGCCACCGCAACATCTTTGGCACGCAGTTTCATCCGGAAAAGAGCCATGGGTGGGGCATCGAACTGTTGCGCAACTTCGCGGAGATCTGACGGTTGCTGCGTCCCAGGCTCATCCCGTGTCTGCTGATCCAGAATGGTGGTTTAGTCAAAACCATTCGGTTTGGCGATCCGAAATACGTTGGCGATCCCCTGAACACGGTGCGGATATTCAACGAAAAGGAGGTTGATGAGCTTATCGTCTTGGATATCGATGCCAGCCGCCTCAATCGCGTGCCGAACGAGGAGTTGCTGGCCAAGCTCGCGGCTGAGTCGCGTATGCCGCTGTGCTACGGCGGTGGCGTCAAGACGGTGGAGCAGGCCGAGCGGCTTGTGGCGCTCGGTGTCGAGAAGATCGCGATCGGTTCGGCTGCCGTGACCAATCCCGAACTCGTTGCCCAGATTGCCGAGCGGGTAGGACGGCAGAGCGTCGTGACCGTGATCGATGTGAAAGCAACGGGACTGTTGCGGCGTCCGGAGGTCGTGATCCTAAATGCGACGCGCGGGACGGGCCTTGAGCCGGTAGCCTTCGCGCGCAAAATGCAGGAAATGGGTGCCGGCGAAATCCTCATCAACTCGGTGGACCGGGATGGGATGATGCAGGGGTATGACCTTGAGCTGATCGGCAATATTCGCAGGGCTGTAAATGTGCCGATCACGGCGGTTGGCGGGGCGGGCTCGCTCGATGACGTTCGCCAGCTTCTGGCACGTCATCCGGTCATCGGCGCCGGCGCGGGCAGCATATTCGTCTTCAAGGGGAAGTATCGCGCCGTGCTTGTGAACTATCCCGGCCGGGCCGAGCGCGACTCCCTGGCCGGCAGGCCGGCGCTGGCTAATTGATCTTATTCAGGCTTGAAATGGTTGAACTTTCGCTGTTTGTCATGGCATCTGTAGCGCCGCCGAATGCTGGCTACGTGGTGGCAATGGGACCCGGCGGATTCCACCCGCATGTCGTTCGCCAAGGATGTGTGACGCGATGCGAGTTCTGATTCTCGGAGCCTCCGGCATGCTCGGGCACGTCGTCGTCCAGACGTTCGCGCAGGAGCCGGACCGTTACGAGGTGTTTGCAGCAACCCGATCGCTGGATTTAAGGACGCGCTTTCCCGAGCTGTCGCATGTCCAGTCTGTGACCGGCATCGACGCCGAGAAGCCGGACGAGCTGCTGAATCTGTTCACGCGAATTCGGCCCGACTGCGTCATAAACTGCATCGGTCTCGTCAAGCAGAAGGAAGATGCGAACGATCCCCTGCTTGCGCTTCCGATCAATGCGTTGCTGCCGCATCGCTTAGCGCGTCTGTCGAGTCTGGTGGGTGCGAGACTGGTTCATATCAGCACGGACTGCGTCTTCCAGGGTACGCGTGGCGGCGGCTACACCGAGGGCGACGTCTCGGATGCGACGGATCTCTACGGGAAATCGAAGTACCTGGGCGAGATTAATGGGGGCAACGCCATCACGCTGCGCACATCGATGGTCGGGCATGAGTTGCAGGGTAGGCAGGGGCTGGTCGAATGGTTTCTCTCGCAGCCCCAACGTGTTTCCGGGTATCGGAAGTCGATTTTTTCCGGCCTTCCAACGGTCGAGCTCTCCCGCGTCATCAGGGATTACGTGCTGCCCCGCCAGGATCTCCGTGGTGTTTTCCACGTTGCGTCCGATCCGATATCGAAGTTCGATTTGTTGTCTCTGGTGGCGAAAACCTACGGTCGCAACATCGTCGTCGAACCGGATGACGCAGTATCGATCAACCGTTCGCTTGACGGTTCACGTTTCAGGATAGCCACCGGATACAAGGCGCCGCCGTGGCCAGAGCTGATCGCGCAAATGCACGCGCACTACAAGAGCGGAACTCGCTGATGTTCGACAACAAGGTACTGCTTATCACCGGCGGTACGGGATCTTTCGGTCAAGCCGTGCTCAACCGCTTCCTTCACACGGAAGTACGCGAAATCCGCATTTTCTCGCGTGACGAGAAGAAGCAGGAAGACATGCGTATTGCGTTCTCGAACGACAAGCTGAGGTTCTATATCGGCGACGTGCGTGAGTACGGCAGTGTGCAGCAGGCCATGGCCGGCACCGACTATGTGTTCCATGCGGCGGCGTTGAAGCAAGTGCCCTCGTGCGAGTTCTATCCGATGGAAGCGGTTCGCACCAACATCCTGGGCACCGAGAACGTGTTGAACGCGGCGGTTGCGCAGGGCGCGGCGAAAGTCGTTGTTTTGAGTACCGACAAGGCTGTCTACCCGGTCAACGCCATGGGAATATCGAAGGCGATGGCCGAGAAGATCGTGATAGCGAAAACGCGCAGTGTTGGTAGCGGCGGTCCGATCATGTGCGCAACCCGATACGGGAACGTTATGGCGTCGCGCGGATCGGTCATTCCGTTGTTCGTCGAACAGATTTTGGCGAAGAAGCCGATCACGATCACTGACCCGAATATGACGCGCTTTCTGATGTCTCTTGAGGAGTCGGTCGATCTGGTGCTGCACGCTTTCCTCAACGCAGAACAGGGCGATATCTTTGTTCAGAAGTCACCGGCATCGACTGTCGGCGATCTCGCTAAGGCTTTGAAAGAACTGTTTAGTAGCGGGGTCGAGACGAAGATCATCGGGACGCGTCACGGCGAGAAGCTTTATGAGACGCTGCTCTCGCGCGAGGAGGTGGCAAATGCCGAGGAATCTGAACGATACTTCCGCGTCCCGATGGACGTGCGGGATTTGAACTACGCCAAATACTTTGTCGAAGGCGAGCAGCGCTTTTCGGAGGCCGACAACTATACATCGCATAACACCGAGCGGCTCAACGTCGACCAAGTCAAACGGCTGCTAATGTCTCTCGATTTTATTCGCAGTGCCCTCAATGCTTAAGGTCATGACCATCGTCGGCACGAGGCCGGAGCTTATCCGGCTTTCATGCACGATTCCGAAACTCGATGTCCGCTGCAAACATGTGCTGGTCCACACCGGCCAGAACTATGATTACGAGCTGAACGAGGTCTTCTTCAAAGATCTGGGTATTCGCCGCCCCGATCACTTTCTCAATGTTGGCGGCGGTTCGCTCGGCCAGACCTTGGGAAAGATTCTCGCCGAGAGCGAGCGTGTTATCGCCGACGAGAAGCCCGAGGCGGTGCTAATCCTGGGTGACACAAATTCCGCGATGGCGGCGATCATGGCACGGCGCATGAAGGTGCCAGTTTATCATATGGAAGCCGGTAACCGCTCGTTTGATCGCAATGTGCCCGAGGAAACCAACCGTAAGATCGTCGATCACATTGCTGATTTCAACCTCGTTTATACCGAGCACGCGCGGCGTCATTTGATATCGGAAGGGTTTCCTCACCGCCGTATTTATTTGACCGGCTCTCCGATGCGGGAAGTGCTGGATCAGTTCCGGGCACAAATCGAAGCGTCTGCGATTTTGAGCGAACTGGGTTTGCAGCCGGAGCGGTTCTTTGTGGTTTCGTTGCATCGGGAAGAAAATGTCGATGACAGCGGACGCCTGACGACGTTGCTGAACGCGCTCAATGCAGTGGCGGAGCGCTACAAGTGGCCGGTCGTGATTTCAACGCATCCGCGCACACGCGCGCGTCTGGAGAAATTGGGCTCGATCAAGCTCGATCCGTTGCTTCGGTTCTCGAAACCGTTCGGATTTTTTGACTATGCCAGCTTGCAGCGGCAAGCGGCCTGCACGATTTCCGATAGCGGAACGATCAGTGAGGAAGCCGCTATTCTGGATTTTCCTGCCATCACTCCGCGCGATGCGATCGAGCGTCCGGAGGGGCTCGATGCCGGCTGTATATTCGTGTCTGGCCTCGACGTCGAAACAATACTCAGCGGTATCGAGTATACGCGGGCGACGGTGTCGGCGCGAAAGCAGAAGGGCGTGGCTCCGTCGCTGCCGAGCGAGTATTGCATCGACAACACCTCGGATCGGGTGGTCAACCTGATTTTGGGAACCGCGCGTCTGTCCAATGCGTGGGACGGCGTTCGCGTTCACCAACCCTGATGCATCATCCATCCGGAGGCGCCGAACGTTGCCGTTCGACGCAGGTACGTTGAAGATCGCATTCATCTCGCAATACTTTTATCCCGAAGAATACTTCAACAATGCGGTGGCTACCGAGCTGGTCAATCGCGGGCATAGCGTGCATGCCATTCCCTGCGTGCCCAACTACGGCCGGACCAGTTTCTTCGAGGGCTATTCGAATACGGAGCGCCGTTCCGAGATATGGAACGGAATTCAAATCGATCGTGCATGGACCGTTGCACGAGGCAGTAGCCGTTTTCGTCTCGCCCTCAACTATCTCGTTTATCCGATCACGGCGAGCTGGACGCTTTGGAGAACGATTCGGACGCGTCCAGACGTTTCATTTGTGTCAATGCCATCGCCCATCTTCCAGGCCTTTGCCGGCATCTTTCTGAAATGGGTCTACGGCGTACCTTGCGTGTATTGGGTCCAGGACATGTGGCCCGAGAGCGCAATTTACACGCTCAATCTTCGCAGCCGAGTGGTCGTTCGCCCGCTGACATGGCTCTGCGGCTGGTTGTTTCGCCGGGCCGACCACGTGCTGGTGCAAAACGCCGGCTTCGTACCGCTGGTCGCCCGATTCGGTGTCCCGGAAGACCGAATCGAAGTATTGCCGAACACGGCGCGGACGCTCTACCGGCCGGTTCCACCGGCGGATGCTCCAGAAGAAGGTCAGCTCGTCCCACAATCCGGATTCCGGCTTCTGTTCGCCGGCAATGTGGGTGAAAGCCAAGATTTCGAAACGCTGATTGAGGCGGCGAGGCTGCTCAAGGACCACCAGGACGTCAGCTGGACGATTCTGGGTTCCGGCCGGGACCTGGAGCGGGCCAAGCAGTTGGTCTGCGACAACGGGTTACAATCCCGCTTTGTTTTCCGGGGTCGTTTCCCGGAAGAGCGTATGCCATTTTTCTTTGCGCATGCCGATGCCTTGTTGATCAGTCTGAAAGCTACTCCGATTTTTGCCCTGACGGTTCCATCCAAGCTGCAAAGCTACTTTGCGTGCGGGAAGCCTGTTATTGCAGTGCTTGCCGGCGAGGGAGCGCGTGTGGTGGAGGAGGCCGGTGCCGGGCTGGTCGTCTCGCCGGGGTCGCCGGAGAAACTCGCCGCCCGCATTTTAGAAATGAAATCAATGTCGTCCGAAGAGCTTCAGCTTCATGGACGGCGTGCTTTGAGGTATTTTGAGAATCACTACTCAAATGACCACGTTTATTCTCGTCTTGAAAATACTCTTGCCCGTGTTGCGTCCACGAAAAACATAGCGAAGAGGTAGGGAACATTATGATCGACCAGCAGCAAGGAACGCGAGAGGTCACGCTGGCCGATATTGTCGAGTTCATTATTCAAAATTGGATTGTTTTGTTTGTCGCGGGATTGTCAGGAGCGATTCTTTCTCTCGTTTATCTGACGACACTCCCCGTCAAATACGAGTCGACCGGTGTTCTCGAAGTGGCTCAGGTGCGGCCGTCCGTTCTCCAGACCGCCGATGCCGTCCAGCCGTTAAGACTGTCGGGTTTGGCGAGTGAGACGCCTGACCTTTTGATTTACCGACTGAGACTCTTGCAAGCATACAGTCCGAAGGTCCTGAAGGATTGTGGCTTGGAGCACGCTTCCATCAGCAGTATTCAGAGCACACTGAGAGCCTCCCCTGTGAAGGGCGCCCCCTCCGCCGTCAGCTTCACGGTGATGAGCAATCGTACACCTGAGCTCACCCGGCAATGCGCAATGAGTTTCTTCGAAATGATACGCGATCAGCAAGCAACTATGCTGATGCCGTATCGGACCGAGCTGCAGAACGCGCTCACTCTCTTAAGAGAGCGGCTTGTAGAGAATCAGAACTTCATGCGTCAGGTCGACAATCGTGATAATACGGCGGCCTATCTTCTGAGATACAGCGAAGCCATCTCTGCCGCTCGCAACATTCTCTTGCTGGAGACAGCACTTGCCACCGATTCATCGACACGGCTGCTGGTCGAACCGAGCATCGCGACGCTGGTGACGTCGTCGAAGACTCGCGTTCTCTTCCTCGGAATTTGTGCCGGACTGTTCGTGGGACTTATCGCCGCTTTTGTTCGCTCGTGGGTCAAGGCATCGAGGAAGTCTCGAGCGTATGGGGCCGTTGGCGCTGCGTGATATCTGATCGTTTGAGCGATAGCGATTCTACCGGGAGGGTGAGGCCTCTTCCGGGCTGAGCATCCAGACGACGCCGCCAATGCCTCCCACCAAAAAGAACACGGCGCCAAAGAGAAGCGACACAACAGTCCCATCCGCTGTCGCCAGACCGGCATAGCCGAACGCCACCATCATCGTGGCTTCGCGAACGCCCCATCCTGCGATCGAGACCGGCAGCATCGTCACCAGCATGATCGGCGGTATCAGCAGGAAGAGTTGTTCGAAGCCGGCATTGGCGGAGATCGCAAACACCGTGAACCAGGTAATGACTACCGTCATCACGTGAATGAGGATGGAGGTCACGATAACTTTCGGTCCGCTTTCACGTCCGAACAGGGCCTTGCTAGCGATCACCGAGCACGCGTGGATATGGCGGATCGGCCAGATGCGCTTCAGGCCTTCCCACGGCAAATAGCGAAGCAGTAGAAAGCCCGCACCGGCGAGTACGGCGCCGACGTCGATCAGCAGCAGCGCGATGCGCCCCGTCTGATTGGTGATGAGTTCATAGCTCCACGGCAGGCTGGCGATCACAATGGATGCGAGTGCGATGAAGCCGATCGCACGATCGACGAGAACGGAGTAGGTTGCGGCACGCCAGCCCGCATGACGCTGAACGAGCCACAGACGCATGGCGTCGCCACCGATGGTGGACGGGAGCGTCTGATTAAAGAACGCGCCGATCAGATTGTAACGCAGCGCTTGCACCATCGAGAGCGGCGCTTCGCTCAGCGCGCTGATCTGGTGCCAGCGCAATGCTCCAAGCGCGATCTGAAACAGGGTGGCCCCGACCGCGAGCAGAAGCCACCAAACGTTGACCTGGCTGAAGCGCTCCTGCACGGACGCGAAGTTGATGCTGCGGAGTGCAAAATAGAGCAGCGCGGCGGACACCAGCACCCGCAAGCTGAACAGCAAGAATTTCCGCATTGTGTCCCGGATCGTAGGCGCAGGGATGGCGGCGATGCCGGCCATGCCAAGGAGTATTTTTCCAGCACTGGTATGGCTTTAAACCCTGTCTGGCAATAGAAACTCCAGCGCTATTGCGATAGCTGCGGCCTGACGGCTAAAGAACTGGCGGATATTCGGATTTTCGGCGCGCGGAGCGCCTGGACGGGATTGTGGGGCTTCGCTGCGTGGCACACGGGCGCAAAATTGCTGTTATCGGTCTTGGTTATGTGGGGCTGCCGGTCGCCGCCGCATTTGGCCGGACTGGCGTGCCCGTGATCGGTTTCGATATCGACGAGATACGCGTGGCCGAGTTGCGTGCCGGGCGTGATCGCACAAATGAGGTCGAAGCTGCGGACCTTCGGCACGCCTCGTTGTCGCTGACCGCCGATCCAGCCGAACTCGCGAAGGTGAATTTTTACATCGTTACAGTTCCGACGCCCATCGATTCTGCGAACCGGCCGGATCTGACGGCGATGCTGTCGGCGTCACGCACTGTCGGCGGTGCGCTCAAGCGCGGCGACATCGTCGTCTACGAGTCCACCGTTTACCCGGGCGCGGTTGAGGAAGACTGCGTTCCAGTGCTGGAGGAAACGTCCGGACTGAAGTGTGGTGCCGACTTCAAGGTCGGCTATTCGCCGGAACGGATCAATCCGGGCGACAAGCAACATCGTTTCGAAACCATCGTCAAAGTGGTCGCTGGTCAGGACGCGGCGACGCTCGATATCGTTGCCGATGTCTACGGTTCGGTTGTAACCGCGGGAGTTCATCGCGCACCGTCGATCAAGGTGGCTGAAGCGGCCAAGGTCATCGAAAACACACAACGTGACCTCAATATCGCGTTCATGAACGAGCTGTCGCTGATTTTCCGTGCGTTGAATATTGATACCGGCGATGTTCTCGCTGCGGCACGCACCAAGTGGAATTTCCTGCCATTTCAACCCGGTCTTGTCGGTGGTCACTGTATTGGCGTCGACCCGTACTATTTGACGTATCGCGCCGAGAAGGCCGGATATCATCCCGAAATCATTCTCGCGGGCCGGCGTATCAATGACGGTATGGGACAGCGTATCGCGCGTGAGTGCATTCGTGGTCTGCTCAAGCGCAAGGGAAGCGGCGGTATCGTCACCGTGCTCGGCCTGACCTTCAAGGAAGATGTGCCCGATACTCGCAATTCCCGCGTGGTCGACGTCATTCGCGAATTGGAGTCGTTCGGTCTCAAGGTACAGGTCTGCGATCCGATGGCCGATCCGCGCGATGCGATGCATGAGTATGGCGTGTCGCTTCGCCGGCCCGATGAACTTGAAGCCGCGGACGCCGTGATCCTGGCTGTGGGCCATAAATCGTATGTCGATGCCGGCTGGCCGATGATCCAGAAGCTGCTTGCAGGGGGGCGGGGGCTCGTTCTCGATATCAAGCACAAGCTGAACCGGACCACGGTTCCGGAAGGGATTGAGTTGTGGCGAATCTAACGCAGTCCGGCAAGGACGAGAGCCCCATCCTCGTTACCGGCGCCGCCGGCTTCATCGGTTTCCACGTCTCGCAGCGATTGTTGCAAGCCGGCCGTAAGGTCGTCGGTGTCGACAGCATCAACAATTACTACGATCCGTCTCTGAAGGAAGCACGGCTCGATATCCTCAAGAACGACCCGTCGTTCACGTTCGTCAAGCAGGACCTCGCCGACCGTCCGGCGACTGCGGAGCTATTCGCGCAGTATCGCTTTTCGCGGGTGATCCATCTCGCTGCACAAGCAGGCGTGCGTTACTCGATCGAGAACCCGCACGCCTACATCGACGCTAACCTGCAAGGCTTTACCAACATTCTCGAAGGCTGCCGTCACAACGGTTGCGGCCACTTGCTCTATGCGTCGTCGTCGTCGGTCTATGGCGCTAATACCAAGCTGCCATTCAGCGTGCACGACAACGTCGACCATCCGATCAGTCTTTATGCTGCGACGAAAAAGGCGAATGAGCTGATGGCCCACACGTACAGCCATCTCTATCGGTTGCCGACGACAGGCCTTCGCTTCTTCACCGTCTACGGCCCGTGGGGCCGGCCGGATATGGCGATGTTCCTGTTCGCAAAGGCCATCACGGAAGGACGGCCGATCAAGCTGTTCAACCAGGGTAACATGCAGCGTGATTTTACGTACATCGACGATATCGCCGAAGCGATCTTCCGTCTGACCGATCGTCCGCCGCAAGGCAATCCGAATTGGTCCGGAGCCGAGCCGGATTCGGCGACGAGCCTCGCGCCCTGGAAGGTTTACAATATCGGCAACAACAATCCGGAACAGTTGCTCGACGTGGTCGCGTTGCTGGAGAAGGAGTTCGGCAAGCCGGCGCAGCGCGAGCTGCTACCGATGCAGCCGGGCGATGTACCCGCGACCTATGCCGACATCGAAGACCTCGCTCGCGACATCGGATTTCGCCCGAAAACATCGATCGCAGACGGTATCGCCCGGTTCGCAGCGTGGTACCGCGACTATCACAAACATTGATGCTATGGCAGACTCATGACTCGTATCATTCCTCTCATCATGTGCGGCGGCGCGGGCACGCGGCTTTGGCCGGCGTCGCGCGAGGGCCGGCCAAAGCAATTCCTGCCGCTGTTTGGTGCGCGCTCGACCTTCCAGGACACCATCGAGCGTGTTTCCGATCCGGCGCTGTTCGACAGGCCGATCGTCATTACCAATACCGGCTATCGCTTCATGGTGCGTGAGCAACTCGCCGAAATCGGCCGCGAGGCCGATATTCTGCTGGAGCCGGCACGCCGCGACTCCGGACCCGCGATTGCCGCGGGCGCTGCGTTCGCGCTGACGCGCAGCGAAGATGCGGTGGTGCTGGCGCTCGCCGCCGATCACGTCGTTCAAGACAACGCCGCATTCGTCGATGCCTGCCGCAAGGGTCACGCATCCGCCGATGCCGGAAAGATCGTCACCTTCGGCATCCGGCCGGAGCGGCCGGCGACCGAGTACGGCTACATCCGGCCCGGCGCTGTGATCGATGGCGACGTCAAGGTCGTTGCGAGCTTCGTCGAGAAGCCAGATCCGGCAACCGCCGCGGGTTACGTCGCGGACGGCTACCTCTGGAACAGCGGCAATTTCATGTTCCGCGCGCAGATGCTGCTCGACGAATATGCCCGCGTCGATGCGGACAGCGTCGCGACGGTTAGTGCATCGATCGAAAAGGCCGGGCGCGATCTCGGCTTCGTCACGCTCGATACCGACACGTTCTCGGCGGCGAAGCCGATCTCGATCGACTACGCGGTGATGGAAAAGACTGCACAAGCGGCGGTCATTCCGGTGTCGTGCGGCTGGTCGGATGTCGGAAGCTGGCACGCGGTCTGGGAGTTGTCGGCAAAGGATGCGCAGGGCAACGCCGCGCAGGGTACGGCCGTGTTCGAAGACTCGCGCAACTGCAACGTCGCGACCGACAAGTTGCTGGTGGCGCTTGAAGGCGTCGACGATCTCGTCGTCGTCGCGACGCAGGATGCTGTACTGGTGTCGCGTCAGAAGGATGCCAACGGCCTCAAGCGTCTCGTGACCAAGCTCAAGGGCGTTGCGCCGCAGGTCACCGAGGATCACATCAAGGTGCATCGTCCGTGGGGTTCGTACCAGTCGCTCGACAACGGCGAGCGCCACCAGGTCAAGCGCATCATAGTCAAGGCGGGCGGCCGTCTGTCGTTGCAGAAGCATCACCATCGCTCCGAGCACTGGATCGTGGTGCGCGGCGCCGCCCTCGTCACCGTCAACGAGATGCAGAAGGTCGTACATGAGAACGAGTCGATCTACATCCCGATCGGCGCTGTCCATCGCCTCGAGAACCCCGGCAAGATCCCGCTGGAACTGATCGAGGTCCAGACCGGCAGCTACCTCGGCGAGGACGACATCGTCCGGCTTGAGGACGACTATCGCCGCTCCTGAGACTCCCGTTGCGGCCCAAGGGCAGGGGGCGTAGAACGCTTTGACACATCCCGGAGCCTGCCAATGGCCGTCGATCTCAAGTCGCTGAAAGTCAAACTGTTCACCGATGGCGCCGACAAGGCGCAAATCGTTGCGATGGCCAAGAACGCCTGGATTTCGGGCTTCACCACCAATCCGTCGCTGTTGAAGAAGGCCGGCGTCACCGACTACGTCAAATACGCGCATGAGCTCGTGGCGGCGGTGCCCGACCGGCACATCTCGTTCGAGGTGATCTCGGACGACGAGCAGGAGATGATCGCGCAGGCGCGCTTCATCTCGTCGTGGGGCAAGAACGTTTACGCCAAGATTCCGGTGATGACGACGCGGGGTGAAATGCTGTTCGACGCGGTACGCACGCTCTCGCGTGAGGGCATCAAGGTCAACATGACGGCGATCTTCACCTCCGAGCAGGTGGAGAAGGCGGTGGCTGCGCTCGATGGCGGCGCGCCTGCGTGCGTGTCGGTGTTCGCAGGCCGTCTCGGTGATGTCGGCATCGACTATCGCCCAATTGTTGCGGATGCGGTGAAGCGGGCGCGTGCGACGAAGAATGTCGAGATCATCTGGGCGTCGACCCGCGAAGCCTTCAACGTGATTGAGGCGCACGACATGGGCTGCCATATCGTGACCGCGCCGGCCGATGTGTTGCAGAAGATGCCGGGTCTCGGCACCCAGAGCGGCGAGGATTTGACCTTCGCATGCGTGAAGGCGTTTGTTGCCGACGCGGCATCCGCCGGCCTGACCCTGCCGCTGCCCGGATCGGCACGCGCGGCCGAGTGAGCGGGCTCCTCAACGGGGGCCGTGCCCCTTGGAATGTCTTGTAAAAACCAGGCATTCGGCGTGTAATTCTTTGAATCAAAACGTGTTTGAGGGCCCCACCGTGATGTTCGCCACTCGCCGGTTGCCGTGCTAGGAAGCGGCCGGGAATGGCAGTCACGGTTCTGCCATATCGGGGATTTGCTGCATGAGTTCCGGCCAAAAGGCGTCCGCATCGGGCGAGGCAAAGCTGCGGATCGGTGTCATTGGCGCGGGCGTGATGGGAAGCAACCACGCGCGCGTGCTCGCAGGCCTGCCCGGCGTCTCGCTGACTGGCATCGCCGACCCGCTGCAGGCCCATCGCGCGCGCGCCGAGGAGTTTATCGGCTGCCGCACCTTCACCAGCATGGATGAATTGCTCGCGGCCGGCGTCGACGCCGTGACTGTGGCCGCCCCCACCCACTTGCATCACGAGATTTCGCTCGCCTGCATCGCCAAGGGTATTCACGTTCTCGTCGAGAAGCCGATCGCTTCGACTGTCGAGGAGGGCGTTGAGATCGTCGAAGCTGCGCGCAAGGCCGGCGTCACGCTGATGGCGGGACACGTCGAGCGCTTCAATCCGGCGGTCGCCGCGATCAAGAACGCGATCAAGGGCGAAGACATCCTGTCGATCGCCATCACCCGGGTTGGTCCGTTCCCGCCGCGCATGTCGAATGTCGGTGTGGTGATCGACCTCGCCGTGCACGATATCGATCTGATCCGCTGGTTCACCGAATCCGACATCATCGATGTGCAGCCGCAACTCTCGAGCGCCGTCGCCGAGCGCGAGGACATCGCGCTGCTGCAGTTCCGTACCGCCTCCGGCGTGCTCGCGCATATCAACACCAACTGGCTGACGCCGTTCAAGGCGCGCAACGTCACCGTCGCAACCCGCGGCAAATACGTGATGGGCGATCTGCTGACGCGTCAGGTTACCGAGTGCTTCGGTTTCCAGCCGGACGGCAGCTATTCGATGCGTCATCTCTCGGTCGGTCACGACGAGCCGCTGCGCGCCGAGTTGCTCGCGTTCATAGACGCCGTGAAGAACGGTTCGACGCCTGCCGTCACCGGCGAGCAGGCCGTCGCCAGCCTCGAGATCGCGATCCAGTGTCTCCAGGCGCCTGTGTCTGCGGCTGCGTCATCGTCCCGGAAGGGACCGCGCGTCGTCGCCGGCTAATCCTCCGATCTCTCTGAACTGAAAGTCATATGAACCAGCATCTTCGTCCAGACCCCGTGCCGTTCATCGATATCGCCGCACAGCGCCGGCGGCTCGGTTCGAAGATCGACGATGCGGTTGCGCGCGTCCTGACGCATTGCCAGTTTGTCAGCGGTCCGGAGGTTGCTCGTTTCGAGAACGATCTCGCCGCTTATTGCGGCGCCAAGCATGTCATCAGCTGTGCGGACGGCACCGATGCCATCGTCATGGCCTTGATGGCGAAGGGTGTGGGGCCGGGCGATGCGGTGTTCTGCCCGTCGTTCACTTTCTGCGCCACGGCATCGCCGGCCGCCCGGGCGGGTGCGACGCCGGTGTTCGTCGATGTCGATGAGGCGACGTTCAACATGTCGGCAGCGTCGCTGCGGAGTGGCATCGCCACCGCGAAGAAGCTTGGCCTCAAGCCACGTGCCGTGATCCCGGTCGATCTGTTCGGCCAGAGCGCCGATCACGATGCAATCGCGGAGGTGGCGAAAGCCGAAGGTTTGTTCATTCTCGACGATGCGGCGCAAAGCTTCGGTGCCCTCTACAAGGGGCGCAAGCTGGGAACGCTGGGTCACGCAACGACGACCAGTTTCTTCCCGGCCAAGCCGCTCGGGTGCTATGGCGACGGCGGCGCGATCTTCACCGAAGACGACGAACTCGCGAATATCCTGCGGAGCATCCGCGTTCATGGCCAGGGCTCGGACAAGTACGACAATGTCAGGCTCGGGATCACGGGCCGGCTCGACACCGTCCAGGCTGCCATCCTGATCGAGAAACTGAAAATATTCGACGACGAGATCGTCGCCCGCAATGCGGTCGCAGCGCGCTATACCCGCGAACTGAGCGACGTCGTGACCGTGCCGCGTATCGCCGAAGATCGCACGTCGACATGGGCGTCCTACACCATCCGCCTGCCTGCCGGCGCCGATCGGGATGCATTTGCTGAACAGCTCAAGGCGCAGGGTGTGCCGACGGCGATCTACTACGCCCGCTCGCTTCATCAGCAGGCCGCCTATCGGCAGTACCCCGTCGCGGGCAATGGCCTCCCGGTGTCGGAAAAGCTGTCGTCCGAGGTCATCAGCCTACCGATGCATCCGTATCTGGATGAAGCGACACAGGACCGGATCATCAAGGCTGTGCGCGGCGCGCTTTCGGCCTGATTTCGGCGTTTTTCTGGCCTGCTGCCTAGGCTAGAAAACTAGTGGTCCGATCCTGACATTCGCCTCGAGTTCAGCGGTCGCTCCTGCGAATGTCAGGATCGAAAGACCACTAGCAAATTTAAGATTCTAGTGGAGTTTTGGATTTGACATTCGCATCATGAGTCGCCGCGAGGTAGTCAGCGAATGTCAAATCCACTCCACTAGATCGATGCTGGGACGCATTTTCACCGTCGGCGGATTTACGCTGCTCTCGCGGCTCACGGGCTTTGCCCGTGACATCATGCTGGCGGCGATCCTCGGCGCCGGCCCGATCGCAGACGCGTTCTTTGTCGCACTGCGGCTTCCCAACCATTTCCGGGCAATCTTTGCGGAAGGCGCGTTCAACGCAGCCTTCGTGCCGGCCTATGCGCACGTCCATGGCAGCGGCGGTGATACATCGGCGCGGCTGTTCGCCAACCGCATCTTCACTCTGCTCTTGATCGTGCAGGTGATCCTTCTGGCCGTCGCGTGGCTGTTCATGCCGCAGCTGATCCGCGTTCTGGCGCCTGGCTTTGCCGACGACCCGCAGCGCGGTGAGCTCGCCGTGACGCTGACGCGGATCACGTTTCCCTATCTGCTGCTGATCACGCTGGTGACGCTCTACAGCGGCATGCTCAACGTGATGCACCGCTTCGCGTCGGCGGCGGCCGCACCGATCCTGCTCAACATCTCGATGATGACGGCGCTGGCGCTCGCGGTGTTCTTCCCGACCGCAGGCCACGCGGCGGCATGGGGCGTGCTCGTCGCTGGCGTGCTCGAATTCCTGCTGCTCGCAGGCGACGCCAAGCGCAACGGCATCCTGCCTGGGTTCTCAAAGCCGAAGCTCGACGAGGACGTGCGCGGCTTCTTCCGTGCGCTCGGGCCCGCGACCCTGGGCTCAATGGGCACGCAAGTGGCGCTGTTCGCCGACACCATCATCGCGACCTTCCTCGCGGCCGGTGCGCTGTCCGCGCTCTACTATGCGGACCGGCTGAACCAACTGCCGATCGGCGTCATCGGCATCGCTATCGGTACGGTGCTCTTGCCGGAGATGTCGCGGCAGCTCACATCCGGCGACCGCGCCGGAGCGATGGCCTCGCAGCGCAAGGCGTTCGACTTTACGCTCCTGTTTTCCGTGCCGTTCGTCGCGGCATTCCTGACGGTGCCGGACGTGATCATGCGCGCGATGTTCGCGCGCGGCGCCTTCACCAAGGCCGACGCTGCTGCAGCAGGCGCAACGCTTGCGGCCTACGCGGTTGGGCTGATCCCGTTCGTTCTCATCCGCAGCGCGGTTGCGACATTTCTCGCACGCAAGGATACGGCGACGCCGATGAAGGCGGCGCTGGCCGGCGTCGCGGTCAACGTCACGCTGAAGATCGCGCTTGTCGGCGCGCTGGCGCAGATCGGGCTGGCGCTTGCCACCGCCATCGGCGCGTGGGTTAACCTGCTGCTGGTGATTGGTCTCGCCATTCGCGGCGGTCACCTTGAGGTCGATGGCGCGTTCGCGCGCTCGCTCGACAAGTTCGTGATTGCGGGCGTTGTCCTGGCCGCGGCGCTGTGGGGCGCGGAGCGGTGGCTTGCCGGGACCTTGCAGGGGATCGCGCTGCGCGAGGAGGCGACGCTTGGTATCCTGATCGTGATCGGTGCCATCGTCTATGGCGTGCTTATCATGCTCTTGTTTGGCAGGCGCTGGCTGACCACATTAATTCGGCGGTAAAGCGGTTTGCGCGGCGGTCCGATCCGCTGCAGAATATCCCACCAGAAGCAGACGATCTGCATCAGAAAACAGTTCGGAGTGACAATGGCACCCGTGAAATTCGGCGTCGGCCAGAGCGTTCGGCGCAAGGAAGACGATCCTCTCATTCGCGGCAAGGGCCGCTACACGGACGATCACTCGCCCGGCGGTGAACTGCACGCCTTGATGGTGCGCTCGCCGCACGCGCACGCCAAATTCAAGATCGACGCTGCGGCTGCGCGGGCGATGCCGGGCGTCGCCGCGGTCTATACGCACGAAGACGTGCGCGATCTCGGCAATCTGCCGTGCCTGTTCGAATTGCCGGACGGCAAGTTCATCACCCCGCCTTATCCCATCCTCGTCAGCAATGAGGTGCGTCACGTCGGCGATGCGGTCGCGTTCGTCGTGGCAACCTCTGTCGCCGAAGCGCGCGACGCGGTCGAGGCGCTGACGATCGACTGGCAGCCGTTGCCATCGGTATCCGGCGTCAAGAACGCTGTGAAGAAAGATGCTCCGCCGGTGTGGGCCGATCAGCCGGGCAACGTGCTCTATGACACCGCCATCGGCGACAAGAAGGCGGTCGACGCGGTTTTTGCGAAGGCCCACGCCACGGCCGAGATCACCATCGTCAATCCGCGCATCGTCACCAACTACATGGAGACCCGCGCGGTCGTCGCCGAGTACGACGCCAAGGGCGATCATCTCACGCTGACGATCGGCAGCCAGGGCAGCCATCGTCTGCGCGACATTCTTTGCCAGAATATTCTGAAGATTCCGGTCGAGAAGATGCGCGTGATCTGCCCCGATGTCGGTGGCGGTTTCGGTACCAAGCTGTTCCCATATCGTGAGTATGCGCTTGCCGCACTCGCCGCGCGCAAGCTGAAGAAGACGGTGAAGTGGGTATCCGAGCGCGGCGAACATTTCCTCGGCGACGCCCAGGGCCGTGACAACGTCACCACCGCGCGGATGGCGCTGGCGGAGGACGGCAAGTTTCTCGCGATGGACGTCGATCTGATCGCCGACATGGGCGCGTATCTGTCGACCTTCGGCCCGTACATTCCCTACGGCGGCGCCGGCATGCTGCCGGGCCTTTACGACATCCAGGCGTTCCATTGCCGCGTGCGCGCGATCTTCACCAACACGGTGCCGGTCGACGCCTATCGCGGCGCGGGCCGCCCCGAGGCCGCTTATGTCGTCGAGCGTCTCGTTGACGCGGCCGCGCGCAAGCTCGGCATGACGCCGGACGCCATCCGCCGCAAGAACTTCATTCCGCCGCGCGCGCTGCCATACACGACCGCAACCGCGAAGGTCTACGATTCCGGCGACTTCGCCGCGCACCTTAAGCGCGCGCAGGACGTCGCCGGCTGGAAGGAGTTTCCGAAGCGCGCGAAGGCCGCGAAGAAGGACGGCCTCGTGCGCGGCATCGGCTTGGCCTCATACGTCGAGGTCTGCGGCACCATGGGCGAGGAAGTTGCCGACGTGCGCCTCGATGCCAATGGCGACGTCACCGTGCTGATCGGTACGCAGTCGAGCGGGCAGGGGCATCTCACCGCTTATGCGCAGATCATTGCCGACCAGTTCGGCATCACGGCCGACCGTGTGCACATGATCCAGGGCGACACCGATCAGGTCGCGACGGGCCTCGGCACCGGCGGATCGAGCTCGATTCCGTCAGGCGGCGTCAGTGTCGAGCGCGCGACGCGCAAGCTCGGCGCGAAGTTGAAGGAGATTGCCGCCGAAGCGCTGGAGACCGGCGTCGGCGATCTCGAGATCAGCGACGGCGCGATCAAAGTCGTGGGCACCGATCGCTCGATCTCGTTCGCGGACATCGCCAGGCGTGCGAGCGACAAGTCGAAGCTCGTCGCGAGCGAGAAATTCTCGAGCGCCGATGGCACCTATCCGAACGGCACTCACGTGGCCGAAGTCGAGATCGATCCCGCGACGGGCGTCATCAAGGTGGTCAACTACGTCATCGTCGATGACTTCGGCGTCACCCTCAATCCCCTGCTGCTGGCCGGCCAGGTGCATGGCGGCACCATGCAGGGCATCGGTCAGGCGCTGATGGAGCAGGCCGTCTACGACGCCAGCGGCCAGCTCGTGACCGGCACGTTCATGGATTACGCGCTGCCGCGGGCGGCAGACGGACCGTCGATTCAGTTTGAGACCAACAACGTCCCCTGCAAGACCAACCCGCTGGGCGTAAAGGGGGCAGGTGAGGCCGGCGCCATCGGATCATGTCCGGCGGTGGTCAACGCCATCATCGAGGGCCTCAACCGGGAGTACGGGATCGATCACATCGATATGCCCGCCACGTCCGAAAGGGTGTGGATGGCCATCGCCGAGCAACAGAAACGTCATCGTTTGTAAGAATATGGCTGGAATATTAGATTGGTTCTAGGGTTTTAGGGTATAGTGGTCAGGTCCGCCCGACCTTGAATCGGACGGTTCGGCTTCTGGCAGTCGCCAACATTCGTTGCGCAATTCGATTTTTCGAGAGGGAGAACCGGCCGATGATACGTGGGGTTGTGATTGTGGGAACGTTGCTGCTGGGCGTCGGCGTGGTCGCCGCGCAGCAGGATTTGGTCGCTCAGCGCTCGGCGCTGATGAAGGCCAACGGAAAGAACCTCGGCACGGTTCTGAGCGCGACGGCAAAGGGCGACAAGCCGTACGATCAGGCCGCCATCGACGCTGCGCTGAACGTCCTCGACGATTCGGCAAAGAAGATGGGCGCGCTTTATGTGGACAGCACCAAGGGTCTGAAGGCCGAAGGCGATTTCCAGCCCTCGCCGAAGATCTGGGAGAACAAGGCCGGTTTCGATGCGGAAGTGGCGGCGTTCGGCAAGGCCGTCACCGAAGCCAAAGCCAAGATCAAGGATCTCGACTCGCTGAAGGCAACCCTGCCGACGATCGGCAAGCAGTGCGGTTCGTGCCACGAAGGTTTCCGTCTCAAGAGCTGAGACATAAGGCTACAGAACGACACGAAAGAGCGGATGCGAGGGGCGTCCGCTCTTTTTGTTTGCGCGCCCCTTCGTTTGGGCGTGGGTTGAGCGCTGAATCCCGTTCACGAGGATTTGCGATGATGGAATTTCTCTCCTAACCTCGCGGTTGGATATTTGAGCTGATTTTCCCTCAGTCTGATTTTCGAGGACCACCCATGATCCGAAAACTTCTGATGCTGGCGGTCGCTGCAGCGATCATCGGGTTCGGCGTCTACTGGGTGGTGACGATCCCCGGCACAATCCCGGCGAGCGCGCTGCCGGCCTACACGCCCAATGTCGCCAACGGGCAAACGGTGTTCAATGCCGGCGGCTGCGCATCCTGCCATGCGGTGCCCGGCGAGGATCGCAAGATGCTGGGCGGCGGTCTCGCGCTGCCGTCGCCGTTCGGCACGTTCTACGCACCGAACATCTCGCCGCATCCGCAGAACGGCATCGGCAACTGGGCCGAGGCGCAGTTCGTCACCGCGGTGCTGAAAGGCACCTCGCCGTCGGGCGAGCATTACTTCCCGGCGTTTCCCTACGGCTCGTACCGCCTCGCCAAAACCGAAGACGTGCGCGACCTGTTTGCCTTCATCAAGACGCTGCCGCCGCTCTCCGGCAAGGTGCGCCCGCATGAGCTGCCGTTCCCGTTCGACATCCGCCGCAACGTCGGCGGCTGGAAACTCCTGTTCTTCGCCGACAAGCCGTTCGAGCCCGATCCGAAGCAATCCGCCGAATGGAATCGCGGCGCCTATCTCGTGAACGGGTGGGGCCACTGCGCTGAGTGCCACAGCCCGCGCAATCCGCTCGGCGGCATCGTTGCGTCGCAGCGCTATGCCGGGGGTCCCAATCCGGAAGGCGAGGGCTGGGTGCCGAACATCACCCAGAAGCGGCTCGGTAGCTGGCGCGAAAAGGACTTCGCCTACTTCCTCGAGACCGGCGAGACGCCGGACGGCGACACCACCGGCGGCGTCATGGCGAAGGTCATTCGCAATACGGCCCAGCTGACGCCCGCGGACCGGCAGGCCATGGCTGTCTACCTGAAGTCGCTGCCGGCGCGTGACGGACCGCTGCGGCCGGCGAAGAAGAAGGCGGGTTCCTGACCGCCGGAAACGCCACCAAAGTGCTGGTATACGCATAGGGCTATGTGCTCACGGCTCTTCTCGCGTGGCCCAAAGCATGATTTCTAGCGCCCATTCGGACGGGGCGGCTCACCGCTCCGCGTCAAGAAAAAGCGTTGAACCCGAATCAGGGACTGGCGGCAGGTTTCTGCCGCTTTTTCTTTTTCCCTGACCCTTCAAGGATCGTTTCCCGGGCCGATGAACGTCATCCGCGCCGTCTCGCTCAAGATTGCCTCTACGCTGATGTTCTCGCTGATGGGGGCGCAGGCGCGCTACCTCGGCAGCGCCTATCCGGTCGGTGAAGTCGTTTTCTTCCGTTCGCTGTTCGCGCTCCTGCCGATCCTGATCTGGTTCGGTTTCCGCGGACAACTGCGCAGCGCCTTTCACACCAAGCGGCCCGGCGATCACCTCGTGCGCGGCACGTTCAGCGTCGTCGGCATCTTCTGCACCTTCGGCGCGCTGGCCCGGCTGCCGCTCGCCGACGTCACCGCGATCGCATTCCTCGCACCGCTGATCACCGTGATCTTCGCGTACCTGTTCCTGAAGGAAAAGGTGCACGTCTATCGCTGGTCGGCGGTGGCGTTCGGCTTCTCCGGCATCATCGTGATGCTCTATCCGCATCTGGAAGATCACGCCGCGCTGACCTGGACGATGATCGTTGGCCTTGGTCTCGCGTTCACCAACGCCTTCACCTCGGGCGGCGCCACCATCCAGATTCGCCGTCTCACCGCGACCGAGAGCACCTCCTCGATCGTGATCCTGATGACACTGCTGGTGATGATCGTGTCGCTGGTGACCTTGCCGTTCGGCTGGACCATGCCGGTGTCGTGGTTCGACTGGGCCGTGCTGCTCGGCATCGGCATCTCCGGTGGCCTCGGCCAGATGTTCTTCACCGACAGCTATCGCCACGCGCCGGCGTCGTTCCTCGCGCCGTTCGACTACACGGCGATGATCTGGGCGTTCATCTTCGGCTATCTGATCTTCAGCGAAGTGCCGACCGCCTATGTCGTCGTCGGTGCGCTGATCGTCTCCAGCGCCGGCATCTTCGTCATCCTGCGCGAGCGCTATCTCGGACTGAAACGCCTGCGTGAAATCCCGATCGCACCGATCGCGGCTATGGCCGACGACGAGGCCGATCCAGATGCGCCGGTGACGAAGGCGGCGAAGGTCACCGAGGCGGCAGAGTAATCAGATCAGAACGCCTTGAACGTGATGATGGTGTGGGTGTCCTGGATGCCGGGGATGGTCTGCACCTTCTCGTTCACGAAGTGGCCGATGTCGGTTTCCTTCTCCACATAGAACTTCACCAGCAGATCGTAGTGGCCGGCGGTGGAGTAGATTTCCGACGCGATCTCGGCTTCCGCGAGCGCATTGGCCACCGCGTAGGACTGGCCGAGCTTGCACTTGAACTGAACGAAAAAGGGGACCATGGCCATCTCCCGGACGCGGCGTTTTGACGTGATTTGGCGGCCATTGAGCCCAAATCGGGGGCAGGTGGCAACCACCTTTCGCTACCTTGATAGCCGCGGCCCGGGGCGATAGCACTGGGTATGGTCATCCGCGCTTCTCGGAGATAACCGCGTGCCGATCCCCATCGCTCTCACCATTGCCGGATCGGATTCCGGCGGCGGCGCAGGCATTCAGGCCGACCTGAAGTCGTTCGCGGCCTGCGGCGTCTACGGCGCGTCGGTGATCACCGCGCTCACCGCGCAGAACACCAAGGGTGTCACCGGCATTCACGACGTGCCGGCCGATTTCGTCACTGCGCAGATCGACGCCGTGTTCAGCGATCTCGACGTGGCGGCGGTGAAGATCGGCATGGTGTCGCGGCAGGATATCATCTCAGCCATCGTCGATGGCCTGAAGCGTTGGAAGGCGAAACACGTCGTCGTCGATCCGGTCATGATCGCGACCTCCGGCGATCGCCTGCTGTCGTCCGACGCGATCAATCAGGTGCGCTCGGTTTTGATTCCAGTCGCCAGTATCATCACGCCGAATTTGCCGGAGGCGGCGGCACTGCTCGACGCGCCGATCGCGACAACCGACGCGGAGGTCGATGCGCAGGGCGCGGGGCTGCTCGCGCTCGGCTGCCCCGCCGTGCTGATCAAGGGCGGGCACGGCGAGGAGCCTACGAGCGTCGATCATCTCTATCGCGCCGGCGCGCCGGTGCTCCGGCTCGCGGCGCCGCGCATCGCGACCAAGAACACCCACGGCACCGGCTGCTCGCTATCGTCCGCGATTGCCGCGGGCCTCGCCAAAGATGAACCGCTGGAACAAGCGGTGCGCACCGCCAAGGCCTATGTCAGCGCAGCAATCGCCGCCGCCGATCGCCTGAACGTTGGGCACGGCCACGGGCCGGTCCATCACTTCCACGCCTTCGACCGCTGACCGGTTATGTGACAACTCCGCGACCACTGTCGCGAGACTGTCGTACTCCGCTGTTATCCGGATTTTCTTGTGAAGATCATGTGATTCAGCGATGGCGCAATGACCACACCCGACCTTGAGACTTCCACCGTTGCAACCGCTTATGCCCGCTGGGCGCCGATCTACGACGCGGTCTGCGGACCGATCATGGTGAAGGGGCGACGCGCCGCGGCCGCAGCAGCCCGGGCAGTGGGCGGCAAGATTCTCGAAGTCGGCGTCGGCACCGGCCTCTCGTTCGACGATTACGATCGCACCACCGAGATCACCGGCATCGATCTCAGCGCGCCGATGCTGGAAAAGGCGCGCGCCAAGATGAACAGTGGCCGCTACCCCTACGTCAAAAGCGTGCAGCAGATGGATGCGCACAACATGACGTTTGCCGACGCGACGTTCGATTGCGTCGTTGCCCAGTTCGTCATCACGCTGGTCGAGAATCCCGAGCAGGTGCTCTCCGAGTGCCACCGCGTGGTGAAGCCGGGCGGCCGCATCATTCTCGTTAACCATTTGTATTCGGAAGTCGGCGTCGCCGCCGCGGTCGAGCGCTGGGCCGCCCAGAAGACCCGCGGACTGGGCCTGCGCCCCGAGTTTCCGTTCTCCCGCCTGCAGGCGTGGGCGCAATCAAAGACCAACGCTATCCTGGTGGAGCGGCGGAAAGTTGCGCCGTTCGGCATCTACACGCTCGTTTGTTTCGAGCGAACGGCCGTCCCTTTTGCAGCGTAGCATGTCATTGGCCTGTCATCGGAATCGGCTACCAGCCGGTTCATGGGACGCGATGATTTGACAGGTGAAGGTGGTCAGGAACGGCGCTTCCGCACCTTGTTTATCTCGGATGTTCACCTCGGCGCACGTGGCTCGCAAGCCGAGCGCCTCCTCGACTTCCTCAAGCATCACGATGCCGACACGATCTATCTCGTCGGAGATATCGTCGATGGCTGGGCGTTGAAGGTGAACTGGTTCTGGCCCCAGTCGCACAACGACTTCGTGCAGAAGATGCTGCGCAAGGCGCGCAAGGGCGCCCGCGTCATCTACGTTCCCGGCAACCACGACGAGTTTTTGCGCAACTACTACGGCACGCACTTCGGCGGCATCGAGGTCGTCGAACATACGGTGCATACCGGAATCGACGGCAAGCGGTATCTCGTCATCCACGGCGACATCTTCGATCTCGTGGTGCAGAACGCGCGCTGGCTCGCGCATCTCGGCGATCGCGCCTACGATTTCGCCATTCGCATGAACCGGCTCGTCAACATGTTCCGCCGCTGGTACGGCAAGCCGTACTGGTCGCTGTCGCAGTGGGCGAAGCAGAAGGTCAAGAACGCCGTCAATTACATCGGCGCATTCGAGAAGACGCTCGCTGCCGAAGCGCGCCGTCATGAAACCGATGGCGTGATCTGCGGCCACATTCACTACGCCACGATCCGCGACGAGCAGGGCATTCGCTACATGAACTGCGGCGACTGGGTCGAGAGCTGCACGGCGCTGGCCGAGCACGAGGACGGCCGCTTCGAAATCATCACCTGGACGCAGCCGTTGCTGCAGCGGCCGAAGCCGGTCGCCGCCGTCGTCGAGGCGCACGCGGCTTGAGGCCGCTCATCCAAGGTCTTCACCCATGCGCATTCTGATCGCAACCGATGCCTGGCATCCGCAGGTCAACGGCGTCGTCCGCACGTTGACCATGATGGCGGAGGCCGCCCGCTCGCTGGGCGATGAGGTCGTTTTCCTGACGCCCGAGACGTTCCGCACCGTCGAACTGCCGAGCTATCCCGATTTGCGCATCGCGATCCCGAGCATGGGCAAGATCGCGCGCATGATCGAGGAAGCCAATCCCGACAGCATTCATATTGCGACCGAAGGGCCGATCGGCATCTGGGTCTGGCGCTACTGCCGCCGCCACGGCCTGCCGTTCACGACGAGTTTTCACACCCGCTTCCCTGAATACATTTCCGCCCGTGCGCCGATTCCGGAGTCGTGGATCTGGGCTTGCCTGCGCTATTTCCATGGCGCCAGCCACGCGGTGATGGCGGCAACACCGGCGCTCGCCGACGAATTGCGCGGCCGCGGGTTCAAAAACATTGTCCTTTGGCCGCGCGGCGTCGATGCGAACCTCTTCCGTCCGCGCGATGTCGATCTCGGATTGCAGCGGCCGATTTTTCTCTGCGTCGGCCGTGTCGCGGTCGAAAAGAATCTCGAGGCATTTCTGTCGCTCGATCTTCCCGGCACCAAGGTCGTAGTCGGGGACGGCCCGGCCCGCGAAGAACTGCAACGCAAGTATCCGGACGCCGTGTTTCCCGGAGCCCAGCACGGCGAGACCCTGGCCAAGACCTACTCCGCCGCAGATGTGTTCGTGTTTCCGAGCAAGACCGATACGTTCGGCCTGGTGTTGTTGGAAGCACTGGCCAGCGGCGTTCCCGTCGCCGCACTGCCGGTGACAGGCCCGAAGGATGTCATTGGCGATTCGCCGGTTGGGGTGCTGAGCGAGGACCTGCGCTCGGCCGCGCTGGCAGCCCTCAAAATCCCGCATGAGGCCTGTCGCGAGTTTGCTCTCCAGCATTCGTGGGAAGCGTGCGCCCGCATCTTCGTCGACAACGTCAATCGCGTGCTGATCGCGGATCACCGCACCCATCGCCGGCGCTCGATCAAGGCGATGCTCAAGCGTGCGTCGCAGGTCAGGTTCAAGTTCAAGTTTCTCCGGAACTGATCCGGCGTTGCATCGCCGACACCCGGCGCGTAAAACGCGCTCATGCCTGATCTCAGTTCACTTCCCGTCACCATCACCGATATCGAATCCGCAGCGCGGACGCTCAAGCCCTACGCAGTGCGCACGCCCTTGCTGTCGTCGCCCGAGCTCGACGCCATCACGGGCGGTCGCATTTTCCTGAAACCGGAGCTGTTGCAGCGAACCGGTTCGTTCAAGTTCCGGGGCGCCTTCAACAAGCTGTCGTCGATTCCGCGCAGCGCCCGCGCCGATGGCGCCGTGGCGTTCTCGTCCGGCAATCATGCGCAGGGTGTCGCTGCCGCTGCTGCGCTGCTGAACATGCGCGCCACCATCGTGATGCCGGCGGATGCGCCGCGGGCGAAGCGCGAACGCACGAAAGCTTATGGCGCCGAAGTCGTGCTTTACGATCGCTTGCGCGAGGACCGCGAGGCGATCGCACGCGAGATCGCCGGCAAAAACGGCGCGACGCTGGTGCCACCGTTCGACGATCCGAAGGTGATTGCGGGGCAAGGGACGATTGGCCGCGAGATTGCCGAAGACCTCACCGCATTGGGCGTGGTGCCGGATATCGTGTCGGCGCCCGCGTCCGGCGGCGGGCTCATTGCCGGTATCTCCGTCGCTGTAAAAACCGCATTTCCGGATACGCTGATCATGACCGCCGAGCCCGACGGCTTCGACGATCACGCCCGCTCGCTGAAGGCCGGCGAACGCCAGCCGCTCAGCACCGGCGGTGGCCAAACGATCTGCGACGCGCTGATGGCGCCGATGCCCGGCGCGATCACGTTTGCGATCAATCGGGTGCTGCTGGCCGGCGGTGTGACCGCCACCGACGAGGAAGTGGGCCGTGCGATGGCGTTCGTCTATCGCGAGCTGAAGCTCGTGGTGGAGCCGGGCGGGGCGGTAGCGCTGGCGGCGCTGCTCGCGGGGCGCATCGACGCCAAGGGCAAGACCGCGGTGATCGTGCTGTCGGGTGGCAACGTCGACGCCGACCTGTATGCCCGGCTGATCGTCTGACGATCGCTTAGGAGAAGAAAGCGACCCGTTCGGCCTGGGTCATGCGCTTGAACGGCGCCAGCGGATCGCCGCGCGGTGCATCCGGCCGGGCGACGATGCCCTTCTCCAGCAGCGCGGCGCCGAGCGAGATGCCGGCAGGTTTAGCCAGCGTTGCCGTCGCTTCGCTCTCAGGCTGCAGCCGAGCTGAGGGCTGCTCGGCCTGCGCCATGATCGCTGCTTCGAGCGCAGCCATCCGCTCGGTCGACGCGGCAGAGGCAAGCATTGGCTCAGGCGGCGGCGGAGGAGCCACGGGATCCGGCGCTGCCGTTGCCGGAGCGGGCTGCAGCACGTTGACGGCCGCTATCGTGTCCGCCACCTCGTCGGGTACGTCCGCCTCGGGTTCATCCCAGGTCACTTCCATCGCTTCGTCGCTGACGGCCTCGATGGTGACGTAGCCGGCCGGTGTCAGATCAGGGCGGGGAGAAGTGCCGCTCGCAGCCGCGACGCTGGTTGGCGGAGTGGAAAGCTCGGCCTGTGCCTCAGGTTCGGTGACGACCTCGGCGGCATCGTCGGCGGCCATCGCTTCGGCAACGGCCTGAAGCTCCGCGGCTTGCGGATCGTCGAACGCGGCGATGTCGGCAACGGATGTTTCGGGAGCAGCAGCTGCCGTCTCCTGTATTGGTCGCGGCTCGGCGGCTGCCGACGCTTGCTGCTGCGCGGACGCAGCCGGTGCAGCCGCCGGGCCGCCCTGGCCAAGCGCCTCGACGTCGCCGGCGAGCCGGTCGAAAACCGAGAGCAGGTGATCGCGGGCGGTGTCGTCGATCGCGGCCTTGAGGCCTTCCTCGATCGCATCGGCTTGCTTGCCGAGCAAATCCGGGATGCGGCCATCGCTGCCGCTCTCGCGTAGCGTCCATGCCATCTCGTGTAGCACGCGCACGCCCTTCAGTGCCGGCGAGTCGGCGTCCGGTGCATCGCGCACCGAGATCAGAACCGCGGCTTCGCTGCGGGCCTCGATTACGAGCGCGTGGATCGCGGCGATGATCTCTGGCGTGCGGTCGCGCTGTTGTTCCTGCTTCTGCGCGGCGAGGGTGGCTTCCAGCCGCGAGACGGCGTCAAGCACCAGGTTGGTGTCGGCGTTGCGGTTGCGTTTGGCGTACTCGTTCAGGAACCAGCGGCCGCGCGCGGTTTCCATGAAGGCTTCGCGGATGGCATCGTAGTCGGCTTCCGTTGGCAGCGAACCGCGCGCGGAAATCGGCGACAGAGCGAAAACGGGGTCAGCCATCGGGTCTAGCAGCCATCCTCATCAAGCCTGCGCCTCCAAATCTCTTGCTAGCGGCGCATCAGCCATGACAACGATCATCATGATCCGCAGCGAATCGCAATTGAATTGATGACGCTCGAGCCGAAAATCACTGGCGTACGCGACCCGGCCGCCCGCCGATTCGCGATTCGCACGGCGCTATTCTACAGCACGATCGTCGGGCTCGGCGGTACCTACCTTCCATTCTTCCCGGTGTGGCTGAAGGCTGTGGGCGTCGACGCGATATGGATCGGCATCATCACCGCGGTGCCGTCGGTGGTGCGTCTGTCGGTGCTGCCGTTGATCACGCGCTTTGCGGAGAGCCGCAACCTCCTGCGCACGACCATGATTGTCGGCTCCGTGCTGACGGTGGTCGGGTTCTACGCGCTCGGCTGGCTGCGCGAGCCGCTGGCGATCTTCATCGTGTTCTCGGTGACAACGGTCGTCTGGATTCCACTGAGCTCGCTGACGGACGGGTACGCGCTGAAGGGCGTCGCCCGCTACGGCCTTAATTACGGGCCGCTGCGGTTGTGGGGGTCGATCGCTTTCGTCGTCGGCACGGTGATCTGCGGCACCATGCTCGACCTGATCGACGGCAAGAACCTGATCTGGGTGCTGGTGGCGGTGGCGGTGCTGAACATGGTGTCGTCGTTCGGGCTGCAGCGGATCGACCAGGCTCCCGGCGATGCCGCGCAGCCGGCATCGTCGCCGGCGCTGTTGCGCAATCCGCTCTTCCTCGCCGCTATTTTTCTGGTCGCGCTGATACAGGCGAGCCACGCCGCATATTACACCTTCTCGGCGATCGTCTGGCAGGGGTTGGGTTACAGCGGCTTCACCATTGCAGCGCTGTGGGCGCTCGGCGTCATCGCGGAAATCATCCTATTCGCTCTGTCGCCGCGTTTCACCATCTCACCGGCGACGCAGCTCCTGATCGGCGCGGTCAGCTGCGCGTTGCGCTGGGTTCTGACGGCGCAAGAATTGCCGCTGCCGGTTCTCGCGCTGGTTCAGCTCATGCACGGCTTGAGTTTCGGCATGTCGCACCTCGGCGCGGTGGGGCTGCTGGTGCGGCTGGCGCCGACGCATGTGATCGCAACGGCGCAGGGCTATCAGGTCGCGATCAGCGGTGCAGTCACGGGCTGCGTGACGGTTCTGGTCGGTGCTATGTTCGCGCGGCTCGGCGACGGCGTATACTACATCATGGCCGTGCAGGCGCTGGTGGGCGCCGTGCTGGTTGCCGTGTTACGGCGGCGTCTCGATCACTCGAGTGTACCGGGTTAGAGTCTTTAATTGAGCATGATCTGATCCGAAAACCGGTATCCACTTTTCGGGATCATGCTCTACCCCCAGAGCAAGCTATCTGGCGGATAGACGAGGCTGTCTTCGTAGCGCAGGCCGTGCTCGCGATCCTTCGCCAACAGCAGTGGCCCGTCGAGATCGACCACGCGCGCCTTTTGCGCGATCAGCATCGCCGGCGCCATCGCCAGCGACGTTGCAACCATGCAGCCGACCATGAGGCCGAAGCCGAGCTTGCCCGCTTCGTCCGCCATCGCCAGCGCTTCGGTCAGGCCGCCGGTCTTGTCGAGTTTGATGTTGATGGCGTCGTAACGCTCGCGCAGTCCAGACAGTGACCTGCGATCATGCACGCTTTCGTCGGCGCATACCGCAATCGGGCGCTTGACGCGGGCAAGCGCGGCATCGTTTCCGGCGGGCAGGGGTTGTTCGACCATGGTTACGCCCGCGTCGGCGCAGGCCGCGAGGTGGCGTTCAAGAGTGTCGGCGGTCCACGCCTCGTTGGCATCGACGATGAGTTCCGATTTCGGCGCGGCCTTGCGGACGGCGGCGATCCGTTCGATATCACCGTCGCCGCCGAGCTTGATCTTCAGCAACGCGCGATGCGCCGCGCGCGCCGTCGCTTCGGCCATAACCTCCGGCGTCCCCAGCGAAATCGTGTAGGCGGTGGTGCAGGCCTGCGGTGCGGCGCGGCCGAGCAGCGACCAGATGCGCTGGCCGCTGGCTTTCGCTTCAAGATCGGCCAGCGCGCAGTCGAGGGCATTGCGCGCCGCACCGGCCGGCATCGCAGACTGCAAGGCCGCGCGGCTGAGGCCTGTGTTCAGTTTTGCACCCATCGCTTCGATGGCGGCGAGCGTTGCCTCAGGCGTCTCGTTGTAGCGCGGGTAGGGGACGCATTCGCCGCGCCCGGTGTGCGTTCCATCGGACACGGTTGCGACCACCACTGCCGCTTCGGTCTTGGCGCCGCGGCTGATGGTGAAGCTGCCCGCGATTGGCCAGCGCTCGATCGCGGCGACAAGATGCAGGGAGTTGGCCGAAGTCATTCGAAAAGCTTGCAGTTTCCCGGTATGGGATTGCTCCTTGCACACAATTATGGCTGTTATTGCCGATGCCGCACAGCCATGGACCCGAGTCGTCCACACGTGCGGGGTGATCCGAAGCAGGGGCAGATGGCAAGCGGCGGGCCGACGTTGGAGCGAATGACGCAGGGCGATGCCCTTGCGCTCTATGCGTCCGGGCCGTGGACCGCCCAATACGCGCCGGATCTCGAGCGGCTGGTCGGCGAGGTTGAGCAACTCAATAGCCGCAGCAAGCGCGTCCTCATCGACGTGTCCAAGATCGCCAGGCTCGACACGTTCGGGGCCTGGCTGATCGAGCGGCTGAGCCGCAGCCTGATCACCACCGGCGCGGAACTGCGCATCGCGGGCTTGTCCCCCAACTACGCGACGCTGGTCGACGAGGTGCGCCGGGTGAAGGAGGCGCCGCAGGTACAGCGCGAGCCGTTCACCATTCGCGGCATGCTGGAAAAGGTCGGACGCAGCGTCGCCGAGATCGGCGATACGTTCATCGGCATCATCGACATGGTCGGCGCGCTGCTGATGGCGTTGTGGGTTGTCATCCGTCAGCCGTCGCGGTTCCGCTTCACCTCCATCGTCCATCACATGGAGCAGGTGTGCTGGCGCGCGGTGCCGATCATCGTGCTCATCACGTTCCTGATCGGCTGCATCATCTCCCAGCAGGGTCTGTTCCATTTCCGCCGTTTCGGCGCCGATGTATTCGTGGTCGATATGCTCGGCGTCCTGGTGCTGCGCGAGATCGGCGTGCTGCTGGTCGCGATCATGGTGGCCGGCCGCTCCGGCAGCGCCTACACGGCCGAACTCGGCTCGATGAAGATGCGCGAAGAGATCGATGCGCTGCGCACGATGGGCTTCGACGCGATCGAGGTGCTGATCTTGCCGCGCATTATCGCGCTGGTGATCGGTCTGCCGGCGCTGACGTTCCTTGGCATGATGGCCGCGCTCTACGGCGGTGGGCTGGTGGCGTGGCTCTACGGCGGCGTCGAACCGGAAGCGTTTCTGCTGCGGCTGCGCGACGCCATCAGCATCGATCACTTCGTGGTCGGCATGATCAAGGCGCCGTTCATGGCCATCGTCATCGGCATCGTCGCTTGCGTCGAGGGCATGCTGGTGCGCGGCAGTGCCGAGTCGCTCGGTCAGCACACCACCGCATCGGTGGTGAAGGGCATCTTCTTCGTGATCGTCATGGACGGCATCTTCGCGATCTTCTTCGCATCGATCGGGAAATAGCAATGACCGCACCTCCCGGAGATGCAATCATCCGCGTGCGCGATCTGACCGTCGAATTCGGCGGCGGTAAGGTGCGTGTGCTCAACGGCCTCAATCTTGATGTGAAGCGCGGCGAAGTGCTGGGCTTCGTCGGCCCGTCCGGTGCCGGCAAATCGGTGTTGATGCGCACCATCATCGGTCTCGTTCCCAAGGTCGACGGCAGCATCGAGGTGATGGGAACTGATCTCGGCAGCGCCGATCTCGCGGCGCGCCGCGCGGTCGAGCGGCGCTGGGGCATCCTGTTCCAGCACGGCGCGTTGTTCTCATCGCTGAGCGTGCGCCAGAACATCCAGTTCCCGGTGCGCGAATATCTCGACGTCTCCGAGCGCCTGCTCGATGAGATCACCATCGCCAAGCTCGGCATGGTCGGGCTCAAGCCGGAAGTGGCCAACCGTTATCCGTCGGAACTCTCGGGCGGCATGATCAAGCGCGTAGCGCTGGCGCGTGCGCTCGCGCTCGATCCCGAACTGGTCTTTCTCGACGAACCGACCTCGGGCCTCGATCCGATCGGCGCCGGCGACTTCGATGAGCTGGTCATGACCCTGCAGCGTACTTTGGGGCTGACCGTTTTCATGGTAACCCACGATCTGGACAGCCTTTACACGGCCTGCGACCGGATCGCCGTTTTAGGAGACGGTAAGGTCATCGCGGTAGGCTCGATCGACGATATGCGGGCGTCCCAGCATCCGTGGCTGCAGTCGTATTTTCACGGCAAGCGCGCCCGCGCAGTTGTAACGTGAAGTTTGGAGCGGAGTAATGGAAACCCGGGCGAATTACGTCCTGATCGGTGCGTTCACGCTGGGGGTGATCGCAGCGGCGTTCGGCTTCGTGCTGTGGTTCCAGAGCCTGCATTCCACCAAGCTGCGCCAGCCGATCCGCATCGTGTTCGAGGGGCCGGTGACGGGTTTGCGTAACGGCGGCAGCGTCAATTTCAACGGCATCCGTATCGGCGAGGTGGTGTCGGTCAAGCTGGACAACCCGCGCCGCGTGGTCGCGCTGGCGATGATCGACAACGCGCCCCTTCGCAACGACACCCAGGTCGGCCTCGAGTTCCAGGGCCTCACTGGCGTTGCCGCGATTTCGCTGAAGGGCGGTTCGCTCGATGCGCCGCCGGTGGCTCCGGCCGACGACGGCGTGCCGACCCTCACCGCCGACCCGAATGCGCTGCAGGACATCACCGAGGCGGTGCGGGCGACGCTGCAGAACATCAATCGCGTCGTCGCCGAGAACCAGGAGTCGGTGAAGAATTCGCTGCGCAACATCGAAGCCTTTACCGAGTCGCTGGCGCGCAACACCGGCAAGATCGACAGCATCATCGGCAAGGCCGACGGTGTGATGGTGAAGGTCGACAGCGTCATGTCGAAGGCCGACAACGTCATGACCGGCATCGATTTCCTCGCCGGCGGCAAGGACGGCGGCAAGCTCGCCGCGACGATGGAGTCGATCAAGGAACTGGCCGACAACCTCGACAAGCGCTCCGCGGGTCTCATCGCCGATGGCCGCCGCACGCTTGGCGACATCAGCCGTGCCGTCAACAACCTCGACCGCGATCCGCGGCGTCTGTTGTTCGGGCCGAGCAACGCCAGCGCTCCGGCGGCGGCACCGGCCGCACCAGCCGCGCCGCAAGGGCGGCGTCAGTAAAGTCAAGCGATGCGGGCCGGCGTCCGCACACTCATCCTCAAAGCAAAACGCCCCGGTCGATGACCGGGGCGTTCGTTTGTGTCCTTGGCGGATCGGCTTAGCCGAGGCGTCCTGCGGCGTGGGCGAGGAGCGTGTAGACCATGCCCGTTTCCGAGACGAGGTAGTTGCGCAGCGCCTGCGGGCCGCCGCGCTCGTCGCGCGATACTTCGTCGAGCAGGCGCTCGAACTCGGCAATGTAGCGGTCGGCCGTCTGCTTGAAGGCGCGGTCGCCACGATACTTGCGGCTCACTTCGTCGAACGCCTTCTGGCCGTTCGGCGTGTACAGGCGCTTACTGAACGCCTTGCGCTCGCCGCGCTGATAGCGGTCCCACATCTCGGCGACGAGGTTGCGGTCCATCATGCGGCCGATATCGAGCGACAGAGCCTCGAGCGGATTGGCCGGGGCCTGCGGTGCGGCCGGCGCGGTGCGGCCGCGCGGAGCCTCACGTTCGCCGTCGGCGCGGTTGAGCAGGTCTGACAGCCAACCGTCGCGGCTCTGGTCGTTGCCGACCGGGCTTACCGACGGGGCCTCGGTGCGGCGCGGGGCGGGCGCCGGCATGCCGAGGTCCGGCGGCGGCAGATTCGAGGCGCTGCGCTGCTGCACCCGCGCCTGGGGCTCGCTACGGCTGACGGCCGCTGCCATCGCCGGCTCTTCCTCGCGCTGGCTCGAGCGGCCGCTGGTCGACACCACATCGAGGCCGCGGCCATGACGCGCGACGATACGGTTGAGTTCGGCCAGCGCTTCGATCTGGTCGACGATGACCTTGCGCATCTGCGCGGTGCTCTCGGCGGCTTCCTGCGGGATCTCGAGTACGCCGCGGCGCAGTTCGCCGCGTGTGGCCTCCAGCTCCTGCTGCATTTCCGACGCCATCTGCTTCATGCCATGCACGATCGTGGCGAAGCGCTCGGCGGATTGCTTGAACATCGCATCCGCTTCCTGCATGCCCTGCTGATAGATGTCGGTCATCGCTTCCGAGGTGAGGCGGCGTTCTTCCTCGGCCGAGGCACGCACCGCTTCGAATTGGCGGCTGATGGACGATGCGCCGGCGCCGGCGGTCTCCGCGACCACGCGAGCGATGTCGCGGGCGCGGGCTTCCGCTGCAGCGAGCGACTCGTCGAGCAGGCCGGTGAAGCGAGTCAGGCGCTGGTCTAGATCCGCGGTGCGCAGGTCGATCGTGGTGACGAGGGACTCGAGCGCCGCCTTGCGTTCGGCGACCGACTCCGTCGTCGTCTGGTTGCTGCGCTCGACGATCGCCGCAGCCTCCGCAAGCGCTCGGCCGTGGCTGTCGAACTGGCCGGACAGCGATCCGAGGTCGCTCAGCGCCTTCGTGGTGGTCGAGGTGAACTGGCTGAGTTGCGCTTCCAGCGTGTTGGTGCTGGCGCCGTGCCGGTTGGTCACGTCGTTCATGGTGGCGACGAAGTCGGCGACGCGCGAGACCAGTGCCTTCTCGAGCGAGTTGAGGTTGTCGTGGGCGCCGGTGAGAACTTCCTGCAACAGGATGTTGCCCTCGCGCAGCCGTTCGAACAGGGCGACCGTGTCGGTGCGCAGGATCTTGCTGGTTTCCTGCATCTCGGTGACGGCCGAGGACGCAACCTGGCGGGACTGCTTGATTGCCGCGCGTGTGGTCTGCTCGATATCCTTGAGCGACTTGTTGACGGCGCCGGTCGCGACTTCGCTCGCGGTGTTGATCATGCGGGCAAGGTCCGAGCCGTTGGTCACGAGCGTCTGGGCGAAGGTCACGCCCTTGGCCTCGATCGACTTCAGGGCGTCGTCGGTCACCCGCTTGATGTCTGCGGTGATCTGGCTGCTGCGGCCGCTCATGGCCTCGACCAGCGCGCCGCGGCGGTCGTCGATCATCTGCGACAGACGCTCGGTGTGCTGCTGCACCGTTCCAACGATTTCTTCCGACTTACCGGTCATCGTCGAGCCGAAACTCGTGGCCGAAGCAATGATCGAACGCTCGACGTCGGCTGAGGTCGACTTGATCTGCGTCGCGACCTCGTTTGCAGTCGTGGCGAGGGAGGCCTGAGCACTGCGGGTGGTCGACAGGATCGTGTCCGATGTGCTGGTGGTGGTAGCGCTGATCGAGCGCTCGATCTCTTCCGACAACGACTTGATCTGGCCGGCGGCAGTGGTCGATGAGCTGAGCAGAGTCTGCTGCACGTCGCGCGCGCTCGCGAGGATCGAGGCCGTGGTCGAACTGCCGGCCGTCGTCAGGCTGCGTTCGAGGTCGGCGGACAGCGTTTTGATCTGGTCGGCGACAGCCGACGAGGCTTCGATCAGCGTCGAGTGTGCCTCACGCGCGCCGCCGAGCACGGCGGCCGATGTGGTCGAGCCGGCGGTGGTCAGTGTGCGCTCGACGTCGACCGAGAGCGACTTGATCTGGTTCGCGGCATCCGATGCGGCCGAGATCAGCGAGCGCTCGATATCGGCGGAGAGGGACTTGATCTGTGTCGAGGCGTCGGACGATGCGGAAATCAGCGTCGCCTGAGCTTCGCGGGTGCTGTTGATGAGGGCGGCGGTGGTGGTGTTGCCGACCATCGAGAGCGCACGCTCGGACTCGGTGGTGGCATCGCGCAGCTTGTTCGCAACCTCGCTCGAGACGCCGAGCAGGGACTGCTGAGCCACGCGGGCGCTGTTCTCGATGGCTTCGCCCGAGTTGGTGACGAGGTTGGTGAGGGTGCGTTCCGCTTCGTCGACGCGCGAGCGGATGCCGAGCGACAGCTCTTCTGCGCGCGAGATCAGCGTGTCGCTAGCTTCACGGCCGCTGGTTTCGATGCGGCTGGCCACGGCTTCGACGCGCGAGCCGAGCAGGTCCTCGAACTGCGACACGCGGGTTTCGATGTCGGTGACGACGCTGGTCGCCTTGTTCTCGATGCTCTGCTGAACGTCCTGGAAGCGTGCGTTGATTGTCTCGGTCAGGTACGCGGTGCGGCTGTCGATCGCCTCGGTGACGTTGGCGATGCGCTGGCCGATGGCGTCGACCGCGTGGGTGGTGCCGGTGTCGAGCGACGAGGCGATCGTGGACAGGCGCGAGTCCAGCGTCTCGGTGACCGAACGCGAGCGGGCGTCGAACGAGTTTTCGAGCGCCTTGACCCGGGTCTCCACCGTTTCGTCAAACGACTTGATGCGGGTGTCGAGCGATACGTCGAGATTGGTGACGCGCGATTCGAGCAGGGTTTGGAACTGAACCAGCCGCTGATCGAGGGCTGCGCTGATCTCGCCTCCGTTGGAGGCGACGCGGCTGTCGAACGTGTCGACGTAGTTCTTCAGGCTGTCGGAAATGGTCTGGGTGCGCTGACCCATCCGCTCGACGATCTCGCCGCCGAACGTCTTCACCGTGCGATCGAACTCGGAGATGTGGCGGGTGATCAGTGCGCCGAGCGTGCCGCTGTCGCGGGCGAACCTTTCGGCGAGTTCCGAACCCTGATCCTTCACGAGCTCGTCGAACGCGGTCATCTGCGTCGAGAGGGTGTCGTGAGCCGTCTCGGTCTGGCTGACGACGCGGGCGATCAGCGAGTTGACCGACGCATCGAGGGCTTCGCGCGTCTTGTCGCCGGTTTCGACGATGCGCTCGGCCATGCGGCTGCCGGCCTCGTCGACCTTGCCGACGAGATCGCCGCTGCGGAGGTCGAGTTCGAGGAGCAGGGAGTCGGTCGAGGTCTTGAGCGAGTCGTGGACCTGCTCGGTGCGGTCGGCGACGGCGTCGATAATGTCGGCGGCCTTCTTCTCGAAGTCGGTCGTCACGCGGTCGACGCGCTCGGTCAGCATCTCGTGGACGCGGTCGGCGAGGTCGACGAACTCGTCGTGCACCGAGCCGGTCTTGAAGTTGAGGCTGGTGGTCAGCCGCTCGCTGGCGTCGAGCACGGCGCGCGTGGTTTCGGCGCTGGCTTCCTCGAGGCGGTCGAGCAAGTCGCCGCCGCGCTCGCCGAGCGCGAGGATCATGTTGTCGCCGGCGGTGCCGAGCGCGCGGGTGATGTGTTCGCCGCGCTCTTCCAGTGCACTGGTGATGCTCTGGGCGACTTCGTCGACGCGCGAGGCGATGGCGTCCGAGATCAGCGCGATGTCATGGCGCAGATCGATCTGCACACCGGAGATGGCGTTGCGTACCTGTTCGGCCTGACCGACCAAGTTGTCGCGTTGCTGCGCGATGTCCTGGAGCAGGGCGCGGATGCGCACTTCGTTATCGCTATAGGCGCGTTCCAGCGCGGCGACTTCGTTTGTGACGAGGGTTTCGAGTTCGCTCGCGCGTGCGATCGCGCGCTCGACGCCGTCGCCCATAGCCGCGACTTCGCGGCGGATCGCCTGGCCGACGGTGACCATTGAATCCGAAGCCGCGCCTTCCGGCTCGGAGAAGCGGATCGCGACCTGCGCCATCGACTGCGCGATAAGGCCGAGTTCCTGGCCGCGCCACGCGAGCGCCGCCAGCAGATAGACGAGAAGGATCGGCGCGAGAAACAGCGCCACGAGGCCGGCAAGCGCGAGCGTGCCGCCGCTGCCCTGGCCGAGGAGGTTCTGCAGCGCGGGCAGGAAGGCGACGGTCAGCAGGCCGCAGCCGAGAATCCAGATGCCGGCGAACAGCGTAGCGATGGTGTAGGCGGTGCGGCCCGGGCGGCTCTTCTGCAGCGATTGCAGGATCTGGCCGATGGCCTCGCGGTCGTCATTGGCGGGGCGGCGCGCGAAGCGGTTGTCTTCCGGAGCGGACTCAAAAGCGCGATCGACGGTGCGGGTCTCGTAGGAACGATCGTCGAAGGTCGCGGATACGGCGCTCGGTTCGTTGGCGGAGAACTCGACGCGGCTCGCAGCATCGCGCTCAGCGCCCTGCGCCGGCCGCTGCTCACCGATATTCAGCGCTTCCTGAATTGCGGAGAGCGCGACTTCGGTGGGGTCTTTGACCTTCTTCGGGTTATTCGCCATGTCCGTGTACGCCCTTCAGTTACGCTTGGTGCGGGGCTTTGAGAGTGCGCAGGATCGTCGGCCGAACGCGCCCCAAAAGCCTCACAGGGCCGCCTTGCGCGCAGGCGGTCATCCAGGGAGGCTTGTCCCCCAATTCCTCAAACATCCTATTGGCTTGGCTGCTTGAATGAAATGCCCGGCGTTAAGAACATTTTAATCATCGTTAACGGGCGCGAGGCTAACGCCTTCAAACTGCTCAAAAATCCAAATCGCTTGCGGAGTTGGTGGCAAACTCGCGGCGAATTCGAGGCAAAATCGCGGCTTGTACACGTAAGGTTCCGTTAACCGTTTCCGTGATTGGCTGGCTCGATTCCGGCCTTCCGAGCGCCGCCGGACGGAGTTTTGAAGTCCCATGCCGCGCCACGCCGAATGGATCGAATGGATGCCGTCGCCGCCGCTTGTCCCTGACGAAGCCCCGCTGGACCGCAACCACCTGTCGCGCATGACGCTTGGCGAGCAAAGCCTCGAGCGCGAGGTGCTGGCCATGTTCGCCGCGCAAGCCAAGGACGTCACTGAGCGGCTGGCAACGGCACCGGCCAACGCCGCCGAACTCGCGCACACGCTGAAGGGCTCCGCACGGTCGGTCGGCGCCTTCCGTCTGGCCGATGCGCTGGAGGCCTACGAGATCGATCTGGCGACCGGCATTGCGGCTGCGGCCACGCTGGAAACCGTGTGTGCAGAAGTCGCCCGCGCGCGCACGGCGATCGACGCCATCCTCAAGCGGTCCTGAACCTCCCGTATTCGTGCGGCTTTTAGCGGCCGGGGCGCTGGCGCTCGCCGTTTCGAACCGTTATAGGAACCGCACCGAACGTCCCAGCCGGAATAAACTCCATCATGGTCAAGGTTACTTTCGTCGATCACTCAGGCACGTCCCGCACCGTGGATGTGGAAGCGGGCGCCACCCTGATGGAGGCCGCTATCCGCAACGCGATCCCGGGTATCGAGGCCGAGTGCGGCGGCGCCTGCGCCTGCGCGACCTGCCATGTCTACGTCGACGAGGCCTGGAAGGATAAGACGGGCAGCCCGACGCCGATGGAAGAAGACATGCTCGACTTCGGCTTCGACGTGCGCCCGACCTCGCGGCTGTCGTGCCAGATCAAGATCACCGACGACCTCGAAGGTCTCACGGTGTCGACGCCGGAACGTCAGGCGTAATCACGCCGCTTCGCCGACCTTCTGCAGCGTGCAGCCGGTGATCTTCCAGCTTCCGTCCGGCTGTTTCTCCAGCGTGTAGAGCGCCTGCCACGGCACGCCTTCGTCATCGACGATGCGGACCGCCTGCGCGACGATATCGCCGGAGGCTTGCGCCTTGCCGAACTCGAACGACTTGTGGCGGACGACCGGCGGATAGTTCTTCGTCACCATTCCCATGAACACATCCGCCTGCGTGAACACGCCGCGGATACCGGGCGCCGCATAGGAATAGGCGGCGGCCGCGTCGCCGCGGATAAACGCCTCGACCTGCGAGCGGATGATGGTCTGCGCATCGGCGGTGTCGTCCGCATGCGCGGGCGAGGCGAAGCCGACGAACAGGGCGATCAGGATGGCGAACGCGCGCATGGGAACAGTTCCTGCTGGCTGGACACGTCCCGGCGCAGGCAAGTCTGATCCTTGTGGAAGCCGACCGCAAGCGCCGGGGACGCCGTCAACAGGATACGCGCGGATGCGGGCGCGGGTTTCGTGCCGATTTAGCGCAACGGCGCCAGGTCGCGCGCAGCCACGTAGCCGAGCATACGTCCCTCGCGTGCGACCAGTGTCCAACCGGCTTCGCTGCTGATCACCGTCACGGGCGTTCTCGCATCGAGCTGCCGTACGCGCGCTGCGCCAAGCGCCGGCTGGATCAGGAGTTCCGATGCAGCACTGATCGTATGCGTCGGCGCGGACGGAATGGGGGTCTCGGATGTGTCGGCAGGAAGCAGCGCCGTGCGGTTAGCGAGCGGATAGTTGCTGCTCGCAATCTTCACCTGCGGCACCTGCCGCTTCCTGTAGAGTCTTTCGCTGAGCGAGGTGACCCGCGCGTAAACGTAAGTGGCGAGTTCGCTGAGATCGACCTTGCCGTTGCCGTCGCTGTCACCTTTGTCGATCGCTTCCAGGAAGTTGTAGGTGAACAGGCCGTGCCCACGAAAACCTTCCTGCGCGTCCTGATCGCTCGCGGAGGCCGTCATGATGGTGCGGCCGGTCGCTTGCGCCAAACGATCGCTGGCCGCGCCGCGCTCGATCAACTTGGTCGTCACCTGGTCCTTGTCGACCAGCGAGCCGCTCTCGCAGGTGTCGAACAGCAGGATGCTTCTGCGCGCGGGAATGTTGGCAAACCATGTCTGCCACTGTTCCTGCGCCACGCCCTGTTTGACGACCGCCGCCTCGACTACTTCGAGTTTCGTCCTGTCGCCGTCGATCTTGAACGCGTGCGGGATGAAGTAGTAGCGGCCGTTCACCGTCTTGCCGTGACCGGCAACGAAGAACACGACGGTGTCGGTCGGCTGGACCTTCTTCGATAGTGCAGTGAACACCTTGTCGAGATTGGCCAGCGTGGCGTCCGCGTCCCGCACGAGCGTGACGTCGACGTTCGAGAACAATCCGGACGCAGCCTTGCGCAGGCCATTGGCCAGCGCTTCCGCATCGGGCACCGCGAACTGCAGGCGGAATTGCGGGTCGGCGTAGTTGTTCAGGCCGACCGCCATCACGAACAGGCGGGGCTGTACGCCGGTCGCGGCCGGGGCGGGCGCCGTCACGCCGACGCGGGCCGGGACTGACGACACGAAGTTAGCTTGATTGTAGGCGACAACCTCGATTTGGTTCGTGCCTTCATCGAGCGCGAGCTGACGTGTCAGCCGCAGCGGTTGACCTGCCGCAGGTGCAACCGGCGGCGTCACCACGCCGACCGTCACGCCGTTGACGCGCCATTCTACGCGGCCAACGCCGCCGTTTGTGGCGGTGATGTCGACGCCGACGTTGGCTTGTGCGCTCGTTAGCCTGTCTCCATCGCTCGGCGACACGATACTCACGGTCGGCGCATTGCCGCTTGCGATCACTCTGTTGAGATCGAGCCGTGCAGCTGCCTCGCGAACAAGTCCGCGCGGATCGCCTGCCAGCTTCTCTCGCACGAGGTCAGGCCGGTAGAGTGCCTGATAGAACTGGTCGACGGTGAATCGGTCGAGTCCACGCACCATCGTCAGCAGTTGCGAGGCCTTGTCGGATGAGGCGTCGAAGAAGCCTTCCGGCGTGATCGATACCCACTCGTCGTTGCTGAAGCCGACCATGGTCAGCAGCAATTCGGTGCGCGTGGCGTCCCAGATCTTCAAGGTGCCGTCGTCACCGGCAGAGACGATCTGACGGCCGGAATTGATGAAGCGTGCCGCATTCACTTTGCCGGCATGGCCGACGTAGGTTCGCTGCATGGTTCCGGTATTTGCGTCCCATACTCTGATCGATGTGTCGGCTGAGGTAGACACGAGAAGATTTCCGGTGCCGTCGTAAGCAACCGAATTGATTTGACCGACGTGGCCGCGGAGCGTGCGCAGCGTACGGCCGCTACTTACGTCCCAGATGCGGATGGTCTTGTCGCCGCTCCCGGAGGCCAGGTTGGCGCTATTGGGCGAGAACGAGAGCGAACTGATGTGGTCCGCGTGTCCAGTGAGAGTCCGCTGAAACCCGCCCGAATCCAGGTTGACGAGCTTGATCCACCATCCGGCGCCAGCTGCCGCGAGGCGTTTGCTGTCCGGCGAGATCGCCAGATCAAGCATGTTTTCGCTGTCGGTCAGGGTGCGGGCCTTGTTGGTCTCCGCATTCCAGATCTTCAGCGTCTTGTCGTAACCGCCTTCGCTCGCGAACCAGCGGCCGTTCGGAGCATAGACTATCGTGCTGATTTCGGCGTCATGCCCTGAATTGAGGTCGCGCAGGAGTTTTCCGGTCGTCGTATCCCAGATTTTGATGTTGATCATGTTCGCCGTGAGCACACGCGAGCTGTCAGGAGAGAATGCGATTGGCTCCAGCCACGTCGCATGGCCGCCGAACGATCGCACGAGACGGCCCGTGGCCGCGTCCCACAAACGTACCGTATTGCCGCCTTTATTGAGCACCGGGGAGCCGGGACTCGCGCCGGGCGTACCGCTGCCTGACAGAATGAACTTTCCGTCGGGTGAGGGCGTCACCTTGAACGCATCGCCGCCGTTGGGCGCCGGAGTATTCTTCTCCTTCAGCGATGCGACATCGTAAAAACGAACCCGCTTTTCGTTGTCGCAGATCAGCATGTCGCGCCCATCCGGCGACAATGCGATCACGCGGGCGTCGCTGTCGACCTTGATCGAGCGCAACAGCTTGCCGGTTGCGACACTCCAGAGCTTGAGTTGCTTGTCGGATGCCGAAGCAAACAGGGTACCGTCGGGAGAAAAGGCAAAGATCGAGTCGTTGTGCGGCATGGCCGACGCCGCCGCGCCTGTCGCCGTGTCGACGATGATCGTCGTCTTGACCTTGCTGTCGTATTGCGCGGTCAGTGCCAGAAAGTTGCCGCGCGGCGAAAATTTCTGATCGAACTTTCCGGGCGGACGAATGGCCGTCTTGCGCACCAGCTCCCGTGTTTCGAGGTTCCAAACCGCGATTGAGTTATCGTCGACGAGCGAGATGAACTCACGTCCGCCGGGCAAGAACACCGGACGGAAGACCTTCTTCTTCGGGATCGAGAACGTATGGATGGTCTGCCCGCTGGCAACATCCACTAACTCGAGTTTCTCCTGCGACATCAAGAGCCGCGTGCCGTCAGGACTCAGCGCCATCAGGCCTGTTGACGATAACGTAAGGGCTTTACGAATCTCGCCTGTGTAAAGATCGACGATGTCCACGCCCTCAGCGAACCGTTCGAATGCAGCGAGTCGGCTGCCCTCCGAAATATTGAACGACGATCCCTCTTTCGGCGAGGAAATCGTCCGCAGCTGATTCCCTTCGCGATCCCACATCTTGGCGATGCCGGCGTATCTGGTCAGCGCAAAGCGGCCATCGGGCGAGAATTCGGCATCGTCAACGACGCTGCTGTGACCTGTGTTGATAACGAGGCTGATCGGCAGCTGTTCGGACGCCGGTTGGGCCGTTGCGGTCAGAGGCGCTGCGCAAAAGCAAAACAGCGCAGCGATGATCTTGAAGAGGGGGAAGAAGTGGCGGGAAAGGTTCAATTGAAACAACTGCATGGAAGGTCTCAAATCAAATGAGACTTAACTGTCTATCCATGCGGCCGGGCGGTCAAGACGCGCCGCGCAACATGAACGGCTTCAGCCGCTCCAGAATATCCGGCGTCAGCGGCGTGGGCTTGCGGGTCTTTTCGTCGACGAACACGGTGATCGCTTCGGCGGAGGCCGTGCAGACACCGTTCGCGAACACGACCTGATGGAATGCCGTCGAGGTGCGGCCGATCTTCGAAACGCCGATGCCGAGTTCGAAGCTGCCGGGCCAATGCATTTCGGCGCGGAAGTCGATCGCGAGATGCACCAGCATCCAGCTGAAGCCCCTCGGCATCAGCCCGCGGTCGCCGCTGCGCAAAAGTGTGACGCGCGTCGTCTCGAAATAGGTCGCATAGACCGCGTTGTTGACGTGCTTGTTCGGATCGAGGTCGCCGTAACGGACGTTGTCGGTCAGACGATAGGGGTAGTCCTCGAGGCGGAAGGTCTGCTTGGATTTGTCGGGCGCGGGCACGTGGATCTCTCGGGTCTCTCCAGATCACTGCGGCATTGCGGCAAAACTGTCCGCATTTCAAGCGCTTCGAGCGCATTGCCGGGCAGCGATTCCCTCTTTTCCTCCCCCACTGCCTTGGCTACACAGTTGGACCGTCTTCGGGCGCTGCCGCCCGCTCTCTCCAACCGGCGAAGACACCTTCATGAGCGACACCCTTCCGATGAGCGAGACCATCAAGACTGACGTGCTGATGATCGGTGCCGGCCCATGCGGCCTGTTCGCCGTTTTCGAACTGGGCCTGCTCGATATGAAGGTCCATCTCGTCGACATCCTCGACAAGATCGGCGGCCAGTGCGCCGAGCTTTATCCGGAGAAGCCGATCTACGACATTCCGGCGATCCCGATGGTGACGGGGCAGGGCCTCACCGACGCGCTGATGGAGCAGATCAAGCCGTTCGGCCCGACCTTCCATCTCAACGAAATGGTGGAGACGATCGAGAAGATCGGCGACCCGCTGTTCCGGGTGACGACCGATGCCGGCAAGGTGTTCGAGGCGAAGGTGGTTGTGATCTCGGCGGGCGGCGGCTCGTTCCAGCCGAAGCGTCCGCCGGTGCCGGGCATCGAAGCCTACGAAGGGACGTCGGTGTTCTACGCCGTGCGCAAGATGGAGCAGTTCCGCGACAAGGATGTGCTGATTGTCGGCGGCGGCGACAGTGCGCTCGACTGGACGCTGAATCTCCAGCCGATCGCCAAGCGCATCACGTTGCTGCATCGCCGCGACGACTTCCGCGCCGCGCCGCATTCGGTCGATCAGATGCGCGAACTCGTGCGCACCGGCCAGATGGATCTCAAGCTCGGTCAGGTCACTGCGCTCGAAGGCGCGAACGGTCAGCTCACCGGTGCGGTGGTGAAGGGCAACGACAACGAGACGACAACGGTCGCCTGCAACACCATGCTGCCGTTCTTCGGTCTGACGATGAAGCTCGGCCCGGTCGCGAACTGGGGCGTGAAGGTCGAGAACAACCTCGTGCCGGTCGACACCGAGGCGTTCGAAACCAGCATTCCGGGCATCTTCGCCATCGGCGACATCAACACCTATCCGGGCAAGCTGAAGTTGATTCTCTCCGGCTTCCACGAGGGCGCGCTGATGTCGCAGAAGGCGCATCGCTACGTCTATCCGGACAAGCGGCTCGTGTTCCAGTACACGACGTCGTCGTCGAGCTTGCAGAAGAAGCTCGGAGTCAACTGACGCGGTCGCGGGCCGCGGAGGCAACATGAAGCGGGTGCTCGTCACAGGCGCGACCGGCTTCGTGGGCTCCGCGCTCGCCGCAAGGCTCTCTCAGGCTGACGGGTTTGCGCCGGTCGCCGTCACGCGGCGGCCGTTTGCGTTTCCGGATGGCGTTGAAGCTGTTCAGGTCCGCGATCTCTCCGAACTCGGGCCGAAATTGCGTGGGATCGACACGGTCGTTCATTGCGCCGCGCGCGTGCATGTGATGCGCGAGGAGGCGGCCAATCCGCTTGCGGCATTCCGCAAAGACAACGTCGAGACGCCGCTGCGGCTCGCGGAAGATGCGGCCCGCGCCGGCGTGCGTCGCTTCGTGTTTCTCAGTTCGGTCAAGGCGAATGGCGAGGAGACGTTCGACGCGCCGCTTACCGAACTGACGCAGCCTCGGCCTGAGACGCCGTACGGGCAGTCGAAGTTGGAGGCGGAGGACGGGCTGCGCGCGATTGCAGGCCGCACGTCACTTGAAATTGTCAGCCTTCGCCCGCCGCTGGTCTATGCCGGACACGCAGGCGGCAACTTCGCGCGGTTGCTGCGCTGGTTGTGCCGCGGCTTGCCGTTGCCGCTCGGCTCCGTCGACAACAAGCGCAGCTACATTGCGCTCGACAATCTGGTCGATGTGCTCGTTCGCGCGATTGATCATCCGAAAGCGGCGAACGAGGTCTTCCTCGTTTCCGACGGCGACGACCTGTCGACACCGGAGATGCTGCGCGCGATTGTCGAGGGAATGGACAAGGAAGCGGCGCTGCTGCCATTTCCGGTGCCGCTGATACGGTTGGCGGCAACGATGCTCGGCCAGCGGGATGCGGCGCGGCAGGTGTGCGGCTCGCTCGCGATCGACAGCCGGAAGGTGCGCGAGACGCTCTCGTGGCAGCCGCCGCTCGGCGCCCGCGACGCCTTGCGCGCAGCGGGCGCCGCGTTTGCGGCCAGGCAAGTGTCCGGTTAGCGGCTCGGCGACTGCAGCGGCTGGCGCGCGACATCGCCTTCGTCCGCGAGGCCGAGAATATCGGTCATCGCGGGCAGGGCTGCGTCGGCCATCGCCGCGTGACCTTCGGCGGTCGGGTGAATGGCGCCGCCGTAGACGGCGGAGAGGATGCCCCACGTCGCATCGTGAATGTCGGAGGGCTGCGCCGACGAGACGCCCTGCGGATAGGTCATCGCGGTGAAGTAGCTGTCGTTGGCATCGCGGATCCAGCGGGCGCGCGGGGCGTAGGCGCGGAATTCGCTGGCGCCGCGGCCGCACGCCATCGGCGAGTTCGCGGCCTCGACGAGGTCGGTGGTGAAGCTGTTGCCCTTGGCCGAGAAGCATTCGCGATCGAAGACCGGATCGTTGGCCGCACGCGCGCAGAAGCCGTGATTGGTGAATTCGGTCTGATGCGTGTCGACGAAGGTCATGCGGTCGCGCGCGGCTTCCTTGCAAAGAACGCCGCCGCCGCAGGTCGCGATATCGCGCAGCCGCGGCAGAAATTCGTTCTGCACATAATCGGAGACGGCGCTCAGCCGTTTCGGATCGGCATTGAACGACGGATGCACGTCGAAGCCGCCAGGGCCGCCGGCGCATGTGGCGCCGCCGGCAAAGGTCGGATTGGCGTAGGTGGTGAAGATCACCCGTGACATGTCGCCGCCGACCAGCGGCTTCAGCGCCTCGCGCAGGCGGGCGAATCGTTGCGGCAGTTCGCGGGCGAGGGCGCTGCGTGATTCATCGACGGTGCCGAGCACGCCGCTGCGGCGGAACAAAGCGCGCTCCGTTCCCGCATCGACGATCACGTCGGCGACCAGGCCGGAGAAATTGATGTCGTTGGCGCCGACCGAGAGCAGGATCAAATCGAGCTGACGCCCGGCCTGCCGGCGCTTCGCCGCCGTTAATGCGTCGCGCAGATCGGCGACCTGGCCGACGACAGAGCCTTCGCAGTTGATCGCGTTGCGGGTGACGAGACATTCGCGGGCGCGCTGGCCGCCGAGAAGGCCCTCCGTGATGGTTGCGCCGGTGCACGCCAGCGGCAGGAACGTCACTGCGATATGTTTGTGCTGAACGGCGAGCGCGATGGCCGCGCGCGCCTGGTAGCTATAGAGCGAACGGTGGCAGGCCTGATTGGTCCACTGGGCGCTGCGGCGTTGCCAGTAGTTCAGAGCATCCGATCCGGTGTTCTCGCAAGCGCGCGTGCCGTTATAGCCGGCGCGGCTTGGCCGGAAGTACTGATTGGACGGGCCGCCGAGCAAGGATCGGAAGCAGAAGCCTTCGTCGGCGAGCGCGACCGGGCGATCCGGATTGCCTTCGCCGGATGCGATCGAGTCGCCGAGACCGGCGATGAGCACGTCTCGCACGGCGATTTCGGTGGTGGCACGCTGCGGCGCTTCGGCGCTCGACACGTTGACGTCAGCGACTGTCGGCTTGCCGTAGCGGACACGCAGACTGACCGGTTCGCTGCAGTCCGCCGACGATTGCCGCGGCCCGTCGCCATCGTCGAATGTCCACGCACAGACCGCGCCGACCGGGACCGTGCCGGTGAGCCGGACGGAGACCGGATGATCGACGGGCGTCAGGTAGCTCTCTTTCGCGCCGTCGCGGGTGCAGGGTTCGCTGACCTTACCGGTCTGGTCGATGCAAAGCCGGCTGAGCGTGTTGCGCGCCCAGCCGCGGCCATCGCTTTGAACCGCGAGCGCCTGTTCCGCCGCCAGCACGTTGCCGGTGCGCATCGCATCGACGTGAAGAGTGAAATCGCGCTCTTCGCGGAACATGCGGAAGCGGTTGCGGACTTCCCAGGAAATTTGCAGCGACGCGCCGTCGGCAGCCGTCTGGGCTCGGGCAGGGGCGTCTGTCCCGGCGGCAAATGCCGCGAGGACGGTTAGTGAAAACAGGGCACGTTTGGCGAACGAAGGGGTCATGGGACGCCTTTGAGCCATGGTTGGGGCGGAAGTATGAGAGTGCCGCCGCCGCGGCGTTTCGGCGCGCTTCAGGCGTGCGGCGCGCGCGATTTCACCGGCTGTGGCAACGCCGTTCGGGTGTCGATCGAGCCGTTTCGCTTCCGCTCCAGCCAGGGCTGGATCACGCTGAGCCAGAGTTCGCGCGAGCCCATGATCGAGATCGAGATCGCGAACGGGATCAGGAAGTAGAGGATGCGGAACACCAGCAGCGAGGCCAGCAGCTGTTCCTTCGGAATTTCGTCGAGGCCGACCAGCATTGCCGCGTCGAACACGCCCAGGCTGCCCGGCGCGTGGCTGGCGAAGCCCAGCAGCGTCGCCAGGATGAACACGACCGACATGGACACGAAATCGACCTGCGCGGTGGCCGGCAGCAGGATGTACATGGCGAGCGCGCAGAAGCCGAGGTCGACGGCGCCGATCAGGATTTGCAGCAGCGTCAGCGGAGCCGACGGCAAGACGACTTTCCAGCCGTTCTGTCCAAGCTCGCGCTGGCCGCGCGACAGCCAGATCAGGTAGATCGCGATCGCGGCAAGGAAGCCAACGCCGATCAGGCGGTTGACGATGCTCGGCAGCAGGTCGATTTCGGCGGCCGCGTCCGGATGCCAGATCATGCCGATGCCGAGGACGAAGGTGTTGCCGAGCCAGAAGGTGAGGCCGGAGATGAAGCAGATCTTGGCGACGTCGATCGCCGTCAGCCCGTAGTCGGAATAGATGCGGAAGCGGATGGCGCCGCCGGTGAAAACCGTGGCGCCGAGATTGTGGCCGATGGTGTAACTGGTGAAGCTCGACAGCGCGGCGATCCGGTAAGGCACATGGCGCTTCTCGATCGTGCGCAGCGCGAAGAAATCGTAGAACGTCAGCGTCGCAAACGCGCCCATCACGCACAGCGCCGCAAGCGCGACCTGGGTGGGCTTCATCTCGGTCAGGGCGGTAACGACGATTGCCGCGTCGACGCCTTTCAGCGTGCGCATCAGATGCATGACGGCGAGCGCGATGATCAGCAGGCTCGCGGCAATGCCGACACGCTTCCAGCCGATCTTCTCCTGAAAGAAGCGTCCGAAGGCGCTCAGAAACCGACGCATACTTCCTCCCGGCAGGGTGCAAGTTGGTAGAAAGCCGATTGGGGAAAGATCATGCAAGCGGCTGGAAAGTCACTCATATCGCAAAATCCATACGGCAAAAATGCGTCATTTGGAAATGCGGACGGCCCTTGACAAACCCTTCTCGCAACAGGGTTAAACGCGCGCCGTTTGTCACGGCTTCTTCACATACGGACGTCCCGTTCCGCTGTGCGAACGGAAACATAGGATGCGCGGACGAATTGGCAACAGGCATCTGAAACGCTGTGGAGCGATGTGACGTGGTCGTTAATCGCGAAACTACCCCGATAAGGGCGTGATTCATCGCTGCACCGGGTTCGGCGAGCGCTTCAGGCCTTCCGCAAGGCGAAATGAGCGCCGCAAAACGCCATCAATGCGCCAAGCACGAGTGCGGCCACCCCGGCGAGCACGCCGGCAATGGTGGGGATCGGACTCGGACCAGCGGCTGCCTGACCGGCTCCGGCGAGCACCAGGACGACAACGCCGATCAGGAATTGCCGCATGCGCTGCGGGATCTGGCCGGAGATGGCGCTGTCCATCAAGGTTGCGGTGACGTAGCCGGCGACGAAAGCGACGGTCGCGATCAGCCACCACGCGATGGCCGCGCCGGCGGGAATCATCTGGCCCGGCCGCCATAGTCCGCCCATGTCGAGGCCGAAGCGCGCGCCAAGCATATGCGTGGCCAGCGCGAGCAGCACACCGGACAGCATCGCGCCAGCGAGGATTAGACGTCGTGGAAAATAGACGGGCTTGGCCATTGGGTTGCCGCGCGTGGTGATGTGGATGCTTGTAGGATAGGGTGACGCGCGGGCGCAAGCCGCGCGGGAGGCTCCTGCAACATCCGGCGATGTCCTTGTCCAACTTGGTCCCGAACGAGAATCGGCTGAGCTACGCATACAAGGCGTCGCTGATCCTGTCCGCGCATCAGTTCGAACTCGACGATGCGGGATTGCACTGGCGCATCGGCGGACGATCGGGCGTGTGGCCGCTCGCGTCGATCGTACAGGTGCGATTGTCCTATCGGCCGGTGTCGATGCAGGCGCGGCGCTTTCGCGCCGACATCCGCAACGATCTCGGCCAGCAGCTCTCGATCTTCTCGACCTCATGGCAGACCGTGGCGCTGATGGAGCCGCAGGACACAGGCTACCGCGCGTTCATTCTCGCATTGCACAGCCGGTTGCTTGCGATCGGCAGCAAGGCGGAGTTCGTCGCCGGGCTCAAGCCATGGCTCTATCGGATAGCGATGACCATCCTGGCGCTGGTCGGACTGACGATTGTGGGACTGTTCGTGCGCGCCTTGTGGACAGGGTTATGGGCGGGCGCGCTGTTCGTCGTTGCGTTCGCGGCGCTATTCGTCTGGCAAATCGGCGGCTTCATGCGCCGCAATCGCCCGCGCCAGTATTCGCCCGACCATGTGCCGGATGATCTCGTGCCTTAGTGCCTGACCACGAGCACCGAGCAGGTGGCATAGCGCACGACGTGGCCTGCGTTGGAGCCGAGAAAGTACGTCTTCATCGCCGGGCGGTGCGAGGTCATCACGATCAGATCGGCGCCGATGTCGGCGGCTTCTTCAAGAATCTCGTGGTAGATGCCGCCCTGGCGCACGACACTCGAGATGCGTTTCGCCTCGATGCCCGACTCCCGGGCGACGATTGCGAGCGCTTCTTCCGACGACTGGCGCTGCTGGGTGTCGAAATCGGCCGGCACATATTCGGCGAGCATCACCGGCGTCATCGGCAGCACGTTCAGAAGTCTCACCATGCCGTCATAGGTCTTTGCCAGTGTTGCTGCCGTATCGATTGCCCCCTTTGCGAGATCAGTATCGGCAAGATCGATCGGAACCAGAATGGACTTGAACATGGATGCCTCCCGAGCGTGAGCGGGCAATCGAGTCTATCAAGCGTCAAACGTAAGGCACACGATACGAAGGTAGAAGAACGCATTCAGAGCCGTTGCGGCGTCTCTCTCAACAGTCTCGGACTGACGAAGCGGATCAGCTTGCCGCGCCGGAAGGCAACCTCGTCCCATTCCTTGACGTCGAAATCGATGATCACGACACCGCTGGTTGGCAAATTGTCTTCGAGCTCGCTGAGGCTTTTCTTGTCACCGCCTGCCGAGAGCGCCAATGCCAGCTCATGCAGCCCCGGATTGTGCGCAACGATCATCAGCCGTTTGGTCTTGCGGCCTGCGAAGCTGTGAACGATCGACAGAATTTCGGCGGGAGCCGCGTGATAGAGATCGTCGACGATCTCGTTGGCGGCGTTCGCCAGCGATGCGGACATTCCGTCCCATGTCTGGCGTGCGCGGACGGCGCTCGAGACCAAGACCTGATCCGGCGCGTCGTGCGCCGCCAGCCATTCGCCGATCTCGCGTGCGTCGCTGTGGCCGCGCTCGTCCAGCCGGCGGTCATGGTCCTCGCCGCTTGGGCTGTCGCGTTCGGTCTTGGCGTGCCGCAGCAGGATCAAACGAAGCATGCGAAAATCTCACGGTCGCGGCGAGGGACGAATGTCGGAAGTGTCGCCGCAATTGTTGCCGGATTCGTGTCCATGGTGCATCCCGAAGATGATCCGGCCGCAAGTCAAGCGGTGACAATCGCCGCCCCGATCCGTATGAACAGACCATGACAGACGCTTCGCAACAAGCCGCCGCGACGCCGCAATCGGAGCCGGGTGACAAGATCGCGGTCGCGATCCGGTCGCGGCTGACGTTCAATCTCGACGTCGACGTCGTCGTGGTCGGCGGCGGCCTCGCGGGCCTCACGGTCGCGCGAGAAACTGCCAGAATGGGCGCCACAGTCGCCGTACTCGAGGCGCGTCATATCGGCTGGAACGCCTCTGGCCACCATCTCGGCGGCGTCATGCCGGGCTTCGGCACATCGATCACGGACCTGATCGCGCGTGTCGGCATCGAGGATGCGCGCGAACTATGGAATCTGTCGAAGGAGGGCGCCAACTACGTTCGCGCCGCGTCGCGAGAGGATTTGATTCCGGGCATCACCTTGCGTGAAGGCGCACTCGAGGTTTCCAACGTCGACTCCGGCGACCAGCTCGTCGGCCGATTGCAGATGCTCAACGAGGATTTCCAGACGGAGGTCGAAGGCTGGCAGGCGGATCGCGTCCGTGAGGAACTTGGCACGCGCCGTTACTTCCACGGCGTCTACTATCCCGGCGCGTTCCAGATCGATCCGCGCAAGTATGCGCGGGGCCTCGCCGACCTTGCGCGGCGCGAAGGTGTGCGCATCTTTGAGGATACGCCGGTCATCAGCATCGACCCGTCGGGAATCCGCAAGCGCGTGATGACGCCGTCGGCCCGCTTGCGGGCATCGCATATCGTTCTCGCCGGCAACGTCCATCTCGGCACGCCGTTGCCGCGGCTGGCGGACACGCTCGTCCCGGTGTGGCGCCACGCGGCGGTGACCGAACCGCTCGGGTCGCGCCTGCTGGAATTGATGCCGTTTCGCGGCGTGGTCAGCGACACCGACGGCATCGATCAGTTTCGTGTCTTCGACGGCGACCGGCTGATGTGGTCGAGCCCGGAAACGGCCTGGGACTTGAAGCCTGCGCGGTTCACGGCAGCGATCCAGCGCCGCATCGCCACTGTGCTGCCGAAGCTTGGCAAGGTCGCTATCGCCGATACGTGGAGCGGCGTGTTTGGACAAACCGTTCACGGCATGCCGCAGATCGGCCAGTTGCGTCCGGGCCTCTGGGTTGCCAGCGGCTTCGGCCGTCAGGGCCTCAACACCACGGCGATGGGCGGCCTCGTGGTTGCGCGTGGCATGTTGTGGGGTGACGATCGCTGGAAGCTGTTCTCGCCTTTCGAACTGGTCTGGGCAGGCGGTTCGAGTGGCCGCGTCGTGACACAGGCGATCCTGTCCTGGTCGCGGGCGATGGCGGCGGGCGCGGGCGCGCTGGCCCGTTATCGCGAGGGTGTGCGGTTGAAGGAGCGGCAGCGGGAAATCCGGCTTGCGAACGCCAACCGTCAGGTGCGGGCCAGGGTTGCGCAGCGTCAGAATGCCGGACCGGGACGAAATCCGCCGCCGTCCGAGCCGGTTCGCTCGCCGCCGCCGGGGGCAACCGACGGCAATGCCGCGTGATACAGCGGAACCTCGCAGGAAAGTGAGGAATTCGCTGCCAGTAGAGGTGTAACTATCCCGTAGGGTTTGCGTAACTCTCGCAACCGGACCGATGGTCCGCACGCCGCCGCTTGCGCCTTGCCAAGGAGCCCTCTGATGATCGATCGTCGCATTCTGCTGTCCTCCGTCGCAGTGCTTGGAGGATTGATGGCGTTCCGTTGGTTGCGTGCGTCCGACGCCAATGCTGCCGGCGACAAGAAATTCGAGATCGAGAAGACCGCGGAGGAGTGGCGCAAGCAATTGACGCCGGCCGCCTATAATGTGCTGCGCGAACACGGCACCGAGCGTCCGTTCACGAGTCCGCTCGACAAGGAAAAACGCAAGGGCGTTTTTGCCTGTGCCGGCTGCGACCTGCCGTTGTTCTCGTCGGAGACCAAGTTCGACAGCGGCACCGGCTGGCCGAGCTTCTACCAGACGCTGCCGAACGCGATCGGCACGACGGTCGATCGCACCTTCATGATGGTGCGGACCGAAGTCCATTGCCGCCGCTGCGGCGGGCATCTCGGTCACGTCTTCGAGGACGGGCCGAAACCGACCGGCCTTCGCTACTGCATGAACGGCGTCTCGCTCACCTTCAAGGCGGGCGAGGTCGCCCCGTCCTGACATCATCGATCCGGGCCCCAGCGGTCCGGTTCAGACAGGCAAGAATTGCCGTTCTAGGCAAATGCGCCCCGGTCAATCGACCGGGGCGTTTTCGTTATGTGATTGATTTATTTGAATTTTATCCCTTGGCACGGTGCTTGCGAGACCTCTCGCCAATTGCGGCCATGGATCGATCTAGACCGGCAGGCCGCCCGGGCGAAGTTGGAGACGATCGTTATGGGTATCTTCGGCGCTCTCACCACATCAGTCGCGGGCTTGCGAGCGGGCTCCTACGCGCTGGAAAACATCTCCGGCAACATCGCCAACTCGCAGACGACCGCCTTCAAGCGGATCGACACCGCGTTTCTCGATCTGATCCCGCAGGCGGGCACGAACCAGCAGCTCGCAGGTAGCGTGAAAGCGCAGTCGCGCAGCACCAACACCACGCAAGGTTCGGTGGAAGCATCTTCCATCGGCACCTACATGGCGATCAACGGCGACGGTTTCTTCGTCGTTCAGAAGCCGGGCAACGTCTCCGACAACAATCCGGTGTTCACCGGCGTGGACTACTACACCCGCCGCGGCGACTTCTCGCTGAACAAGAACGGCTTCCTGGTCAACGGCGCCGGCTACTTCCTCGAAGGCATTCCGATCGACCGCACGACCGGCAACCCGGTCGGCAGCAACGCAAGTGTTCTGCAATTCCAGAACGACTTCCTGCCGTCGCAGCCGACGACCCAGATTCAATATCGCGCGAACCTGGCGAGCTATCCGCGGACGTCGAAGGCTGACACGACGCTGCCGGGCTCCGAACTGCTGAGCCCCTCAAGTTACACGATCAACCACAACCCTCGCGTTGCCGGCACGCCGGCACCGGCATTTTCCGACGCTGTGTTCACGGCGCCCACGCCGGTCAATGGCTCGGGTCAGGCTGCCTATACCTCTGTCAACGGCACGCCCGGCGCCCAGCTGTTCTCTGGTTCTTCAATCCCGGCATCCGGCGCGACACTGCTTTCGGCGCTGACCACGAGCGGTGGCGCACCGCAGGGCATCGCTAACGGCGACACCCTGACGATCAACGGCATCACCATCACGTTCCAGACGAGCGCTGGCGCGCTTGCGGGCGCTGGTGCGGCCCGTACGCTTGGTATCGACACCAGCCTGACGGACTTCGTCGCTGCTCTCAACACGTTGCAGGGTGGCGGTGCAGGATCGACCGTGACCGGCGGCGTCATCAGACTGAACACGGGCACGGCGGCCGACCTGGCTGTGACCGGCTCTGCAGGTGTGCTGACGGCTCTCGGTCTGACGGCGCCAAGCGCGAACACGGTGGCTCGCGGTGGTGGCGGTCCGACGACCCCGCTGATCTCCGGCACGACCAAGCTTTCGGGCTCCGCGACGCCCACCACGACGGTTCTGTCGACGGCTTTCGCAGCCGGTAATACGATTACCGTGAACAGCCAGACGCTGACGTTCGTTGCTTCGGGCGCTGTTGGTCCCAACCAGATCAATATCACCGATGACATCACGACCTTGCTCGGCAAGATCGATGGCCTCAGTGGCGGTACGGGTTCGACGGTCACCGGCGGCCGGGTGCGGCTGCATACGGGTGCAGCAAGCGATCTTTCCATTTCGAGCAGCAACACCGGTGCGCTTGCCGCCCTCGGTTTGACCAATCCGACCACCCAGGCTCGCAACGGCGGCGGTACGCCGGGCACCGGCATCGTTATCGGTGACGACGACGCAACGTTCCAATCTGAATCGATCAGCGGTGGCGCGATCACAGCCTACGACGCGAACGGTGCGCCCGTGAACGTTCAGCTCCGCTGGGCGAAAGTCGACAACGCCTCGCTCGGCGCAGGTCACGCAGACACCTGGAACCTGTTCTATCAGGTCGATCCGAATGCGACCGGCACGCAGACCGCGTGGCAGAACGTCGGTACCGAGTTCACCTTTGCTTCCGGCGGCCAGCTCAACCCGCCGATCGGTTCGATCACGCTGACTCAGCTCACGGTCGCCGGCGTCAACATCGGTGACGTCAATCTGTCCTTCGGCAAGGGCGGTCTTACTCAATTCGCCGACACCAACGGTAACGTTCAGGTCAACCAGCTGCAGCAGGACGGCTTCGCCGCCGGTCAGCTTCAGTCGGTCTCGGTCAGCAACGAAGGCCGCGTGGTGGGCACGTACTCGAACGGCCGCAACATCGATCTCGCGCAGGTCGCGGTCGCTACTTTCAACGGTGCGAATTTCCTGAAGCGCATCGACGGCGGTGCATTCGCGGTCACGAACGAATCCGGCCAGGCGCTGTTCGGCAAGGGCGGTACGATCTCGGGTTCTTCGCTCGAGGGATCGAACGTCGACATCGCCGACGAGTTCACCAAGCTGATCGTGACGCAGCAGGCTTACTCGGCGAACACCAAGGTCATCACCACGGCGAATACCATGGTTCAGGATCTCCTGAACGTGCTGAGGTAATTCGCGCTGAGTTGCTCGCAACGCAATTGAAGATCGGCAGTCAGTTATGAGTCTCAACGCCGCCGTTGCCAACACACTGTCCGGATTGCGAGCCAACCAGCTCGCCATCTCGCTCGTATCGGCGAACGTCGCCAATGCCGAGACTCCGGGATATGTACGCAAGGCCATCAACCAGACGTCGGTGCAGGCATCGACGTTCGGCGCCGGCGTTCAGGTTGTCGGCGTCAATCGCGAGCTCGACAAATTTATCCAGACGCAGCTTCGCACCGAGACCTCCGGTGCCGCCTACGCAAATCTGCGCACCGGTTTTCTCAATCAGCTGCAGGGTATCTACGGCGATCCGGGTTCGGCGGGAACGCTCGAGACCGGTTTGAGCACATTCACGGCGGCCGTGCAGGCGCTTGCGACCAGCGCCGACAGTCAGGCGGCACGCATCACGGTGGTCAACGCAGCGCAGTCCTTTGCGCAGCAACTCAATTTGACCACGCAGGGAATTCAAGCGCTGCGCGGTGCCGCGGAAACCGGCATCAACGATGCGGTCAGCGTCGTCAACAACGCGTTGAAACAGATCGCCGCGATCAATCAGAAGATTCAGCTCAATCCGAACGGCGGCAATTCAACCGACTCCGCAACTGCCACGCTGCTCGATCAGCGCGATCAATATGTCACGCAGATTTCGCAGCTGATGGACATCCGCGTCATTCCGAGCGACGGCAACAAGATCACGGTGTTCACCGGCTCCGGTGTGCAGCTCGCCGGTGTCGACGCGGTGCAGTTGTCGTTCAACGCGCAAGGCACCGTGAATGCGACTTCGGCCTGGGATCCGGATCCGGCCAAGAGCACGCTGGGTACGATTTCCATCAACTACGCGAACGGCAGCACGCTCGACCTGATCTCGAGCAAGGGAATTCGCTCGGGCAAGATCGCGGCGTATCTGGAGTTGCGTGACGATTCGCTCGTTCAGGCGCAAGCGCAGATCGATCAGTTCGCTGCAACGCTTGCCAGCGCACTGTCGGATCGCACGACCAACGGTACGCCTGTTGCTGGCGTGCCGGCAGGCTTCGATGTCAATCTCGCCGGTCTGCAGAACGGCAACATCATTCGTCTCAGCTATACGGATCTGACGACCAACACGAAGCACCAGGTGTCGATCGTTCGCGTCGACGATCCGTCCGTGCTGCCGCTGCCGGACACGTTGACCGCTGATCCGAACGATCGCGTCATCGGAGTCGATTTTTCGGCAGGCCTGGCCAATGTTGCCGCGCAACTGAACGGTGCGCTCAGCGGCGCAAGCCTGCAGTTCTCGAGCACGGGAAGCACGCTGCAAATCCGTGACGACGGTGCATCCGGATTTACGGATCTCGACGCCGCGTCAGTCACGGTCACGACAACGTCGTTGATCAATGGCGGTCTGGAGCTGCCGATCTTCCAGGACAACGGTCAGCCGTACACGGGCGCCATCACCGCGACCGGCGAGCAGATCAGGGGTCTCGCCGGACGCATCGGTGTCAACAGCGCGCTACTCTCCGATCCATCGCGTCTCGTGACTTACAGTCTCTCGCCGCCGATATCGGCTGGTGATACGTCGCGCGCGGACTTCATTCTGAATCAACTTTCGACGACGTCTTTTTCTTACGCAGCGGACAAGACCGGAATCGGCAGCACGATTGCGCCCTACAAGGGAACGCTGTCGAGCTACATGCAGCAGTTCCTTGCGGCGCAGGGCGCGCAAGCCGAAGCCGCCGCGCAGCTTTCCGAAGGACAGAACGTCGTGCTCAATACGCTGCAGAAGAAACTCGACGATACGGCCGGTGTGAACATTGACGAGGAGATGGCGCATCTCCTGTCGTTGCAGAATGCATATGCAGCGAACGCGCGCGTGCTGTCCACGATCAAGGACGTGTTCGCCGTTCTGCTCCAGGCGGTGTGAGGTTATCATGGCAATCGACGGTGTCAGCGGACGCACCTCATTCCTCGGCAGCAACATTCTCAACATTCGCTCGCAGCTTGATACGCTGACGCAACAGCTTGCGACGGGAAGGGTCGGCACGACCTATTCGAGCCAGGGCTTCAACCGGGGCCTCGGTGTCGCGTTTCGATCGCAGCTCGACAGCATCGATGCGTTCAAGAACACGGCAACCACACTGAGCACCCGCATTCAGGTCACGAACCTGTCGCTGCAGCGCCTCGCCAGCATCCAGACCAACGTGAAGGCGGCTGCGGTGAGCGCGACGACCAACCTCGATAATAATGGTCAGACCCCGGCGCAGAAGACCGCCAATCTTCAACTGATCGATCTGGTCGAGTTGTTGAACGTGCGCGCGGGCGACCGATATCTGTTTTCCGGCCGTGCGACCGATACGCCGCCGGTTGCGTCCGTGGATTCCCTTCTCAACGGAACGGGCACCCAAGCGGGCCTGAAGCAGATCATCAACGAGCGGAAGCTGGCCGACGTCGGTTCGGGCACCGGACGCCTGACCATCACCGCGCCGACTTTGACGTCTGTTTCTGTTGCGGAAGAAACGCCTGCGACCGTGTACGGTCTCAAGCTTGCTGCGATCAACACGACGTTGACCGGCTCGACCGTCACCGGTCCGGCCGGTGCGCCGCCCGCAGTCTCGATCGATCTCGGCACGACCAATCCGAACAACGGCGAGAAAGTGAAATTCACTTTCAATCTTCCGGACGGCACATCTGAATCGATTGAACTCACCGCAAGCACGACCGTACCGCTGCCGCTCAACAGCTTTGCAATCGGGGCGACGTCGGATGTGACGGCAGCCAATCTCAATGCAGCTTTGACGACGGCTGTCGGCAAACTTGCCAACGGTGCGCTGGTCGCCGCATCGGCAGTGAAGGCCGGCGACGAGTTCTTCAATGCGACGCCGCCGGTTCGCGTCGACGGACCGCCATTCGCCACCGCAACCGCGCAGATCGCCGGCACCTCGGCCAACACCGTCACCTGGTACACCGGCGAGACCGGGACCGACCCGGCGCGCGGCACCGCCATCGGCCGCGTCGATCAGTCGATTACGGTGCAGTATGGCGCCCGCGCCAACGAACAGGCCTTCCGGTCCGAGCTGCAGTCGGTCGCGGTGTTTGCGGCCGTCACCAGCGGCGTGACCGATCCGAACGCCAGCGCTCAGCTCAATGCGCTCAACCAGCGGATCGCTCAGAACCTGGCCGATCAGCCAGGGACGCAGTCTATAGAAGATGTGCAGGCGGACTTTACGGGCGCGCTTGCCACGATTCAGTCGGTCTCGCAACGGCAAACGCAATCCAAGGCGATTGCCCAGTCTTTCCTCGATGAGATCGAGGGCGTTTCCAAGGAAGAAGTCTCGGTGAAGGTTTTGGCGCTGCAGACGTCGCTGCAAGCGTCGTATCAAACGACCGCTTCGCTCTTTCAATTGAGTTTGGTTAAGTTTCTCTAAACATCAGGCTTAGGCCTTACGGCTTTCCGGCCTCGCGCGCCACGTGATGATCATCGCGTTGGCGCGCGAAGTCTTTGTAGTGATTGCAGAAAGCCTTGAACGCCAGTCGTTTCCTAACGCCCGGTAAACCTATTCGTTTCGCTCAAATCTGCTCTGCGCGATTCACACATTCTTATGACGTCGAGCCCAATCTGCCGCGACCGATATTGAAAGTTTTCGGTGCGTAACTCTTCACCAGGAAGGTAAGATCATGGCTGGTATCGTTCTCTCCTCATCGGTTCGTTAGAACCTGCTGTCTCTGCAGTCGACTGCTGATTTGCTCTCGACCACCCAGAGCCGCCTCGCAACGGGCAAGAAGGTCAACTCGGCCCTCGACAACCCGACCAACTTCTTCACCGCTCAGTCGCTCGATAGCCGCGCGACCGACATCAACAACCTCCTCGACGGCATCGGCAACGGCGTTCAGGCGCTGCAGGCTGCCAACACCGGCATCACCTCGCTGCAGAAGCTGGTCGACTCCGCCAAGTCTGTCGCCAACCAGGCGCTGCAGACCACTGTCGGCTTCTCGACCAAGTCGTCGTTCACCTCGGAAACGATCACCAACGCGACCGCCGACAACCTCGTCGCCGCGCAGAACCCGATCGCAGCGACCTTTACCGGTACGTCTGGCCCGCAGCGTGCGGCTTATACCAACTCGCTCGCTACCATCGGTACCCAGCTCGAAACCGCTGGTCCGGTCAACGCGACCCCGGCGACGCGGCTCTCGGATCTGACGGTGCCGGTTGCTGCTAACGACACGTTCGTTGTCAACGGCAAGACCATCACCTTCCAGGCCGGCGCTAACGGCCTCGTCGGTTCGGGCAACGCCTATACGCTCGGCATCGACACGACCCTGGCCGACGTGGTTGCTGCTATCGACACGCTCTCGGGCAACACCAGCGGCTTGACCAACTCGACGGCAACTGGCGGTGTCATCCAGCTGCGCACCGGCACAGCCGCGGATCTCGTGATCTCCGGCACGGCGGTTGCCAAGCTCGAACTGACTGCCGGCACGACTCTTCGTGGTGGTGGTGGCGTGACTGCCAACCAGCTCGCTGGCACGACCAAGCTGGCTGTCGGCGACGGTACGGCTGCTTCGCTCTCGAACAGCTTTGCAGTCAACGACACGATCACTGTGAACGGCAAGACGCTGACCTTCGTGGCAGCGAACACTGTCGGCAACGACCCGAACCAGATCAAGATCGACGCCGATGTGACTGCATTGCTCGGCAAGATCGACGGTCTGACCGGTGCGACCACGCCGTCGTCGATCGCCAGCAACAAGATCACGCTGAACACCGGCACGGCCAGCGACCTGACCATCACCAGCAGCAACTCGGCGGCTCTCACGTCGCTTGGTCTGGCTGGCGGTGTCACGCAGGCGCGTACGGCGGTGCTGGGCGTTCTGGACGGCAAGACGCTGAAGATCGGCGCGACCGGCGGTGGCGTTGCCACCGACATCGTGTTCGGTACGGCTCCTGGCCGCATCTCGTCGCTGAATCAGCTCAACGAGACCCTGGCGGCCAACAACCTGCAGGCCACCTTCGTGTCCGGCAAGCTGTCGATCACCACCACCAACGATGCGGCATCGGCCACGATCGGCACGATCTCGGGTTCGTCGGTTGGCGCAAGCCAGGCGTTCGCGGCTGGTACCGTTGCTCCGCCGCCGGTTGTCGACGTCAGCGCCCAGCTGACCCGCAACAACTTGGTCACGCAGTACAACAACATCATCAATCAGATCACCACCACCTCGCAGGACGCGTCGTTCAACGGCGTCAACCTGCTCGGCGGTGACACTCTGAAGCTGACGTTCAACGAAACCGGCAAGTCCACGCTGAACATTCAGGGCGTGAACTTCAACCCGGCCGGCCTCGGCCTCGCAGCGCTCGCCACGGGCGACTTCAAGGATAACGGCGGCGTCAACAAGATCGTCACCTCGCTCAACGCGGCGTCGTCGACCTTGCGCTCGCAGGCTTCGGCCTTCGGTTCGAACCTCTCGATCGTGCAGATCCGTCAGGACTTCTCGAAGAACCTGATCAACGTGCTGCAGACCGGTTCGTCGAACCTCACGCTGGCCGACACGAACGAGGAAGCGGCGAACAGCCAGGCGCTGTCGACCCGCCAGTCGATCGCGGTGTCCGCGCTCGCTCTCGCCAACCAGTCGCAGCAGAGCGTGCTCCAGCTGCTCCGCTGATACGACAAGCGATCAAGACTACGGAAACGGCGGGGGAAACCCCGCCGTTTTTGCTTTTGTTGCGCTGTTTGGAAGGAGGAAAGGGCGTTAGCAAATCGTTTACCCTCAAACTTAAACCGGCATTAAGCATACTTTAAGCGCTGCGCCCTATTGTGACGGTGTGATGCTGCTCCGCGTGTGACGCGATCGGCCGCTGTGACGAGTTATTAGGGAAAACCAAAATGGGTGATATTGTCCTCTCCGCATCGGTTCGTCAGAACCTGCTTTCGCTCCAGTCGACTGCAGACCTGCTCTCGACCACGCAGAACCGTCTCGCTACGGGCAAGAAGGTCAATACGGCCCTCGACAACCCGACGAACTTCTTCACGGCGTCGTCGCTCGACAGCCGCGCAAGCGACATCAACAATCTTCTCGACGGTATCGGCAACGGCGTGCAGGTGCTGCAGGCCGCCAACACCGGCATCACCTCGCTGCAGAAGCTGGTCGACTCGGCAAAGTCGGTCGCGAATCAAGCGCTGCAGACCCAGGTCGGTTACTCGACCAAGTCGTCGTTCACCTCGGGCACGATCGCGAACGCGACCGCTGACAACCTCGTCGCTCCGCAGAATCCCATCAACGCAGCGTTCGTCGGCACCTCGGCTCCGCAGCGTGCGGCTTACACCAACACGCCAGCGACTCAAGGTGCGCAGCTCTCGACCGCCGGTCCGGTCAACGCGCTTCCGACGTCGTTGCTTTCGCAGCTGACAGTGCCAGTTGCTGCTGCTGACACTCTGACGGTCAACGGCAAAACGATCACCTTCCAGGCCGGTGCCGGCGGTCTCGCCGGTTCGGGTACTGCCTACACCCTGGGTATCGACGTTTCGCTCAACGACCTCGTTGCGGCGATCGACAGCCTGCAGGGCAACGTTGCAGTTGCATCGGTCGCGACCGGTGGCCGCATCACCCTGAACACCGGCACCGCTGCCGACCTCAACGTCACCGGCTCGGCTGGCGTGCTCGCCAAGCTTGGCATCAACGGCGGCGGTACCAACACGGCGACCCGCGGCGGCGGCGGCGTCACGGCCGGCGCGCTCGCCGGCGCCACGAAGCTCAACCCGGGCCCCGGCACATCGACCTCGCTCGTGAATCCCTTCGTGATCGGTGACACCATCACCGTGAACGGCCGCGTGCTGACCTTCGTTGCGGCGAACACCGTCGGCAACGATCCGAACCAGATCAAGATCGACAGCGACGTGACGGGCTTGCTCGCCAAAATCGACGGTCTGTCGGGCGCAACTCCCGCGTCGTCGATCGCCGGCGGTCAGATCACCCTGAACACGGGTACGCTCAGCGACCTGACTATCACCAGCAACAACGGTGCGGCTCTCACGTCGCTCGGTCTCGCTGGTGGTGTCACCCAGGCGCGCACGCCGGTCCTTGGCGTGCTCGAGGGTAAGACGCTGACGATCGCGGCGACCGGCGGTGGCACTGCGACTAACATCGTGTTCGGCACGGGCGTCGGCCGCGTGACCTCGCTTAACGATCTGAACACGGCGCTCGCAGCGAACAACCTGCAGGCGACCTTCGTGTCCGGTCAGCTGACGATCATCACGACCAACGAAGCCGCGTCCGCCACCATCGGCGCGATCTCGGGTTCGGCGGTTGGCGTGGGTCAGGCGTTCGCGGCAGGCATCACGGCGCCGCCGCCGGTTGTCGATGTCACCGTGCAGTTGACCCGTAGCAACCTGGTCACCCAGTACAACAACATCATCAATCAGATCACCACCACCGCGCAGGACTCGTCCTTTAACGGCATCAACCTGTTGAATGGCGACACGCTGAAGCTCGTCTTCAACGAAACCGGCAAGTCCACGCTCAGCATCCAGGGCGTGAACTTCAATCCGGCCGGCCTCGGTCTCGCTTCGCTTGCCGCGGGCGACTTCAAGGACAATGGTTCGGTCAACAGCATCGTAACCGCATTGAGCACGGCTTCGTCGTCGCTGCGCTCGCAGGCTTCGGCTCTCGGTTCGAACCTCTCGATCGTGCAGATCCGTCAGGACTTCTCGAAGAACCTGATCAACGTGCTGCAGACCGGTTCGGCGAATCTCACGCTGGCCGACACCAACGAGGAAGCGGCGAACAGCCAGGCGCTGGCGACTCGCCAGTCGATCGCAGTCTCGGCGCTCGCGCTCGCCAACCAGTCGCAGCAGAGCGTGCTCCAGCTGCTCCGCTGATCCTTACAGCGATCAAGACACCGAAATCGGCGGGGGAAACCCCGCCGATTTTGCGTTTGCTGCTGTTTTCGGCCGGGGCGGGAGGGTTCGTTCGCACTTCATTAACCATAACGATTAAACCGCCGTTAACCATGTCTTAAACAGCGGCCCCCTAAGTTAACGGCGCGGTGAGGTTTCTATGAGCCGCCGCGCCTGACCCGTTCTTGGGGAGATCGAAATGTCTGACATCGTCCTTACAGCGTCGGTTCGCCAGAACCTTTTGTCGCTTCAGTCGACGGCAGACTTGCTTGCGACCACCCAGAATCGCCTGGCCACCGGCAAGAAGGTCAACACGGCGCTCGACAATCCGACGAATTTCTTCACCGCGGCCTCGCTCGACAGCCGCGCCGCTGACATCAACAATCTCCTGGACGGCATTGGCAACGGCGTGCAGGTGCTGCAAGCGGCCAACACCGGCATCACCTCGCTGCAGAAGCTGATCGACAGCGCCAAGTCGGTTGCCAATCAAGCCTTGCAGACCACGGTCGGTTATTCGCCGCGGTCGACACTGACGGCGACCGCGATTCCCGGCGCGAATGCGAGCAATCTGCTCGGCTCGCCGACGCCTTATACGAACGCCACCTTTGTCGGTACGAACAGACTTAACGACAACACCAGCGGTGCGACCGCGATCACGCTGGCAACCGGTCTTGCGGGTGTTGCGGGCGCCGGAACGAACCATCTGGCCACCAATCTCACCGCAGCGGACACGCTGACGGTCAACGGCATCACCATCAACTTCAACAGCGGTGGCGGCACCACCGGCAGCGCGACCGCCGGCACGCTCGACATCGACGTGACCACCGCTACGGTGGCAACCGTTCTGACCGCGATAGATGCAATCACAGGCACCGCGACGCCTTCCGGCGTGAACGGTACGGGCGGCCTTACACTGAGCACCGGCACGACATCGGATCTGTCGATTACCGGCTCGGGCAATGCGCTGACTGCGCTTGGCCTCGTCGGTGGCGTCACACAGGCGCGCGGCGGCGGCGTTCCGCCGCTCACCGGCCAGACGCTGACGATTACCGCGACGCCGACGCTCGGCGTCGCGACCAACATCGTCTTCGGCACCGGCCCCGGTCAGGTCGATACACTGGCGGAACTCAATACGGCTCTCGCTGCCAACTTCCTGCAGGCGACAATCAGCTCGGCCGGCGTTCTTACGATCACCACCACGAGCGATGCTGCATCGTCGACGATCGGCACGGTCGGCGGAACGCTTGCCGGCGTCGGCCAGCCCTTCAACGGCGCGACGGCAACGGCGCCGGTCGTCGACCCTGCCGTTCAGACCACGCGCGCAAATCTCGTCACGCAATACAACAACATCATCAATCAGATCACCACGACGGCACAGGATTCATCGTTCAATGGCATCAATCTGTTGAATGCAGATACGCTGAAGCTTGTGTTCAACGAAACCGGCACTTCGACGCTCAACATCCAGGGCGTGAACTTCAATCCCGCGGGTCTCGGTCTCTCGACGCTCGCCGCAGGCACCGACTTCATCGACAACAACGCCACAAACGGCGTGCTGACCGCATTGAACCTTGCCAGCACATCACTGCGCTCGCAGGCATCGTCGCTCGGCTCGAACCTGTCGATCGTGCAGATCCGACAGGATTTCTCGAAGAAGCTGATCAATGTGCTGCAGACGGGTTCGTCTAATTTGACTCTGGCCGACACCAACGAGGAAGCGGCCAACAGCCAGGCGTTGGCGACCCGTCAGTCGATCGCGGTCTCGGCACTGGCGCTTGCAAACCAGTCGCAGCAGAGCGTGCTGCAGCTGCTGCAGCAGTAATAGGCGCGCCTCGTCGTGCGACAAACGGCGAGGGCAGCCTTGCCGTTTTTCCGTTTTTTGCCGCGGTTTCGCCCGCCGTTTGAGGCACAATTGTCAGGCGATTCGGCTGACGTTGGCGGTTTTGAAACTGGGACCGGACCCCCATGGGCGTTCGGCTAACATCAGGGGGTTAGGCGCAATGTCTCTGCGAGTAGAGCTTAAGCCGTTCGAGCGGATTGTGATCGGCGAGAGTGTGATCACCAACTCCGACAGCAAGACTGTCTTCCTTATCGATGGCGACGCGCCGATCCTTCGCGAGAAGGACATCTTGACGGCGGAGACGGCCAATACGCCGGCCAAGCGAATCTACCTGTGCGTGCAAATGATGTATTTGCAGAATGATATTCCGAAATACCAAGAGCTTTATTTCGGGTTTGTTAAGGAGATTCTTGAGGCGATGCCGAGCGCCCGGAAGCCCATCGAAGCAGCAAGTAAGCTAATCTTAAGCGGTTCTCTATACAAAGCATTAAAGGAGCTCCGCACACTAATTAAGCGTGAGGAGCAATTGTTGTCGTCGAGGTGATTGATGTCGAGTGCTGCCCAAGCCTACGCCCGTGTTGCCCAGACCAGCGCGTCGCCGCGCGAGATCGAGGCTCAGGCTTTGCTGAAGGCGGCCAACAAGCTGCAGGCCGTTCTGAACGATTGGAACAAGGTCCGCAACGATGAGATCGCCGAAGCGGTCCTGTTCAACCGCAAGCTCTGGTCGATCTTTTTGAGTGCGGCGACCGACGACAAGAATCCCCAAACAGTCGATGTTCGTCAGCGCATCGCCGACATCGGCGTTTTCGTGATGACCCAGACGGCCGAACTTCAGATCAACCCGCGCTCCGAATTGCTGCCGGCGCTGATCGACATCAACCGCAATCTTGCCGCCGGGTTGTCCGGCCGCGCCTGAGATTTGCCGGAGGTCCCATGGCGGATCTGATGAGCATCATTTCGGCCAACTACGTTGCGGTTGGCCAGCAGACCATCAAGCCTGGCAAATACGTCAACGTCGATCCTGAGTTGTATCAGGGAACCTGGCGCGGCAAGTACGCCGACGGCAGCCGTTTCGCGATCCAAGTATCCCAAGTCGACGGCTTCCGCGCTAAGGTCAAGTACGAGAGCGGGGCTGTCACGAAGTATCAGGACGTTCTGATCAAGGACAATTCGTTTCGTGTCGCGGATTCGAAGTTCACGCTTCAAGCGAACGGCCGTGCGCAGGTCAAGACGATCCTGACGAACGCCAATACCGGCAAGTCAACGATGGAAACCGCGACGGCGTCGCGCTGATCTGCCGCAAATGCGAACGACCGGCTCGAGCCTGCGCTCGCCGGACATCAAGCAAAACCTAGCCAAGCCAGTACTGGTTCAGACCCGACGGTCTGTCACGACCTGCTTGCGAGCAGCCAGCCGCGCTTCCTCGAGCGCGCGTCCATAGGCGCGCGAGCGCAGCAGCGCTTCGTCCGGAAACTGCCGGATGACGAGGCTCGTGCGGCTATCGACGACCTTGTAGACGACCTGGGCAGCGGCGCGATCGATCGATACTTGCCGCGACAGGGCATCGTTCTGGGCGTTTGCGTCGTTACGGACTGTCACAACCGTATCCGCGGCAGTGACGGTCTGGCTTGGCGGCAACTGTGTTTGCACAGCCTCGACGGCAGCAGCCGGCGCAGGTCTCACAAACGGCGTTGCTACCGGTGCCCCGACCGGTTTGATACTGAAGTCTGTACCCATGGCAGCCTCCTGGCCTCCTGAGTCAAACCCCTTTCCCGTTCCCGCGACAAGTATGACAGTAGGGCTTCAACAGCGCGTTAGAAAACGCGGCAAACCTCGCGTTGACGGTCTCGTTCAAATTTTATCGATTTCAGATGCGCAACGCGCGCTGTCAGAGCGAGCGGCTGACGGCGATCGGTGAAGCGTTGCGCGACGGAGGTGCAGAACGCTGACCCGCAGCCGTGTAGGTTTGCGGCGCGCTGCGGCGCTGCATTTCGGCGCTGACACCACGCACGATGCCTTCCGAGACCGCGTGTGCCGTCGCCAGTACGGTGAGGTTGATCTGCAGCATCGCGCGGAATGTATCGTGATGACGATGCAGGGCCGTCAGCAATTCCGGCGTCTTGGCCTGCATGTATTTGTGGCTTGCCTTCAGACGGCCGATCGAGCCGACATACTTGCGCGACAACTCGCCCTTCTCGGCTTCGAGTGTCATGGCCTGACGAATATTGCCGGCACGTACCAGCTCGGTCTCGCGCTCGACCAGCGAGAGCAGAGCCGTCATCACGTCAATCATGTCCTGGGCGAGGCGCTTCGCGTCCGCCGGAGTTGTCGCCGGAGTGATCGGTGTGATTTGATCGGCGGGCTGGGACGATGCGGGGGTCATGATGCGTCCTTTCGGTAGGTTCAGCCGGCGCGCGCCGCTTGTTGCAGGATCAGTGTGCGGAAGACGTCGGAGGAAATGCCGACGCCGCCGGCTTGCGCGAATGACTTCGAGTACTGTTCGGTCAGCATCGAGCGCCAGACGCTGGTGCCCGGCGTGCTGCCGAACGGGCCGTCGCCCTTCAGGCCGCTCGTCATCTGCGAGAACATAGAGTTCAGGAACACGGCCTCGAAGTCCTGAGCTTTTTCCTTCAGCTTCTTCTGAGCTTCCGGCGATACCTTCGCCAGCGCTTCGTTCAGCTTGATGTCCTGCCGGCCGTTTATCGCCGGAAACTGATAGGCCGACGGGATGCTGCTCATCACATCACCTCGATGTCGGCCTGGATCGCACCAGCGGCCTTGATTGCCTGCAGGATCGCGATGAGATCGCGCGGGCCGATACCGAGGCCGTTCAAGCCGTCGACGAGCTGCTGCAGCGAGACGCCGTCTTTCACCAGCGCGAGCTTTTTGCCGTCTTCCTGCACGCCGACGCGCGTGCGGGGCGTGACCACGGTCTGTCCGCGTGAGAACGGCTGCGGCTGACTGACCTGCGGACTTTCCGAAATCGAAACCGTAAGATTACCTTGCGCGACGGCGACCGTTGCGACACGCACGTCGCGTCCCATCACGATGATGCCGGAGCGCTCGTCGATAATGATCTTCGCCGACAGATCCGGTTCGACCTGCAGCTGTTCGATCTCGGTAAGCAATGCAACGACGTTGCCCTTGAACTCGGCCGGAATGCTGAGCTGCACCGTCGAGGGATCGACCGGCTCGGCGGTCTTGGTGCCGAGGAAGTCGTTGACCGCAGCGGCGATGCGCTTCGCCGTGGTGAAGTCGGCATTGCGGAGCGCGAGGCGCACGTTCGGCAGACGGTTCAGCGCGAACTCGATCTCGCGTTCGATGATCGCGCCGTTGGCGATGCGGCCGACCGTCGGCACGCCGCGGGTGATCTTCGCCGCGTCGCCTTCGGCCTGGAAGCCGCCGATGGCGAGCGAGCCCTGCGCGACCGCGTAGACGTTGCCGTCGGCGCCGAGGAGCGGGGTGACGAGCAGGGTGCCGCCTTGCAGGTTCTTGGCATCGCCCATCGCCGACACGGTCACGTCCATGCGCGTGCCCTGGGTCGAGAACGCGGGCAGGTTGCCCGTGACCATCACGGCCGCGACGTTACCGGTACGTATGGTGGCGCCGCGGATATTGACGCCCATGCGCTCCAGCATCGCCTGCAGCGACTGCTTGGTGAAAGGAATGTTGTTGAGGGTGTCGCCGGTGCCGTTGAGGCCGACCACGAGGCCATAGCCGATCAACTGGTTCTGGCGCACGCCTTCGATGTTCGCGAGATCCTTGATCCGCGACGTCGCCTGCGCCGAAACGGCGCCAAACGCGAGCAGCACCAGCGCGGCGCCGGCGATCCGGGCGACGCGTGCACACCACGCACGATAGATAACTGAAACTGGCATCTCTGCTCCCCGCGAGGCCGTCGTCCGATCGCGCCTCATGCTCCCCATGCGGCTCGATCGGAGAGGACTATGCGAAGGCCATGCCAGCACGTGCGCGGAATCAAATGCTTGAAGCGATTGCGAAAATTGAATCGGCCCGCAACGAGCTCGCGTCGCGCACTCCGCCGAACTTGCCGCATCCGGCAGAAATTGCCGGGCTGTTTACGCTTCATTAACCATAAAAGTGGAGGTTCCTGTGTAAGGGCAGGTTCAGATCGCGACGCTAGCGTCTTTGCAAATCGGCACAGCTGCCCTGGCGAGAACCACCATGCGCATCTACGGACCGAACGGCACGACGATCGGATCGACCAACAACAGCCGCAGAACCGGCTCGACCGGCTTCTCGCTGCCCGATCTCGCGTCGACCGCCGAGACTCGCACCGCCGGGCCGCCGCGCGCCGCCGGCACCATCGACGCGCTGCTCGCGATGCAGAGCGTGGATGAAGATCCGGCGCAACGCCGCCAACGTTCGGTGAAGCGGGGACGCACCGCGCTCGACGTGCTCGACGATCTCAAGATCGGACTGCTCGCGGGCTCGCTCGACACCTCGACCGTGCAGCGCCTGCGTGACGCCGCCGCCGATCTCAAGTCTTCGTCCGGCGATCCGGGCCTCGACCAGGTGCTCGCCGAGATCGAGCTGCGCGTCGAGGTCGAACTCGCGAAAGCGACCGGCCGCCCGTAAGCCGCACGCCGCGTCACGCCACGCGCGCGGTCTTCTCCATCGATTGATCGTAGCGCCGCTGCGCCGCCAGCACTTCCTTCACATTGCCTTCCGCCCAGAGCCGCAGCGGATCGACCGCTTGCGCCAGCGTGCGCCCGAGCGGCGTGATCGAATACTCGACCGTCACCGGCACGGTCGCGATCGCGCGCCGCTTCACGAGGCCGTCGCGCTCGAGACTCTTCAGAGTCTGCGACAGCATCTTCTGCGAGATGCCCTTGATGGTCCGCCGCAGCTGATTGAAGCGTGTCGGCTGCTCGGCGAGCAGCCCGAGAATGAGCACGGCCCACTTGTCGCCGACCCGGTCGAGGATCAGGCGGGTGGGGCAACGGTCCGAATACGTATCGCCGGGCTGCATTTCGGTTACTCCAGGGTGATCTGGTCTTGGCAAAGTGCCTTCTTTCTAGTCCGCTCACTTTCAAATATCTAGTCACCTTCAGTGACCCATATTTAACATGTGAGGGATTCCCATGAATATCGCCGTTATCGGGGCGACCGGCAATGCCGGATCGCGAATCGTCGACGAATTGCTGCGCCGCAATCACACCGTCACCGGCATCGCCCGTAACCCTTCCAGCCTGAACGGCCGCGCCGGCGTCACCCCAAAAAAAGGCGACGTGTTCGATCGCCCCGGTTTGGCGAAGCTGATCGAAGGTCACGATGCCGTGGTCAGCGCGGTTCACTTCCTGGCGAGCGATCCGGCGCTTCTGATTGCTGCCGTCAAGGACGCGAAAGCGGCGCGCTATCTCGTGGTCGGCGGCGCCGGCAGCCTCGAGGTCGCGCCCGGCGTCACGCTCGTCTCCACCCCGAACTTCCCGGCTCAGTACAAGGCCGAGGCCGAAAAGGGAGGGGTGTTTCTCGGCCTTTTGCAGCAGGAAACGGTGCTGAACTGGACGTTTCTGTCCCCGTCCGCCCTGCTGATTCCGGGGGATCGGACCGGCACATTCCGGCTTGGAACCGACCAGCTCCTGACCGCCGCCGACGGCAAAAGCTCGATCTCGCTGGAGGACTACGCGGTCGCTCTCGTCGACGAGATCGAGAAACCGGCCCATATCCGCCGCCGCTTCACGGTGGGGTACTAAGCCCTTGAACGGGCTGGGGGCAGCGGGTCCACAGGCGGTATGGGCGATATTGTTTGTCACAGGGCACCGCTATATAAGGCGGCCCGCGGCCGGGGCATTTCCGGCCGACTGCGACAGATGACGGACCGCACTTGGAAAAGCTCAAGAACTACCGCCCCACGGAGAAAGAGCCTTTCATGAACGAGCGGCAGCGCGAATATTTTCGCGCCAAGCTCATGGCCTGGAAGGACGACATCCTCCGCGAATCGAAGACCACGCTGCAGCAGCTTCAGGAAGAGAACGTCAATCATCCTGATCTCGCCGACCGCGCCTCCTCGGAGACGGATCGTGCGATCGAGCTGCGGGCCCGCGACCGCCAGCGCAAGCTGATCTCGAAGATCGACGCTGCGCTTCAGCGCATCGAGGACAACACCTACGGCTACTGCGAGGAGACGGGCGACCCGATCGCGCTCAAACGTCTCGAAGCGCGGCCGATCGCGACGCTCTCGGTCGAAGCGCAGGAGCGCCACGAGAAACGCGAGAAGGTGTACCGGGACGAGTAAAGCGGGGCGCATGCGCCCCGTTTTTGTTTTGTGGCCTGCTCGCTGTGCGAGGATGTGAGGGGCTGTGCGTGCGGGTGGCTTCACGGTGCTCTCCTCAAATGCTGCGTCACCATTTTCATCGTCATTCCGGGGCGCGC
>LWDM01000027.1 GCA_002083525.1 Proteobacteria bacterium SG_bin9
CCAAGTCGAAGGGCAACGGCCTGACCATCGACGAGTGGCTGCGCTATGCGTCGCCGGAATCGCTGTCGCTGTTCATGTACCGCGAGCCGAAGGCGGCGAAGCGGCTGTACTTCGACGTGATCCCGCGCAACGTCGACGACTATCAGCAGTTCAGCGACGGCTATCCGCGCCAGGACATGAAGCAGCGGCTTTCCAATCCGCTGTGGCACATCCATTCCGGCAAGCCGCCGCAGACCGACATGCCGGTGACGTTCCAGCTGCTGCTGACGCTGGTGTCGTCATCGAACGCGGAAAACGCCGACACGCTGTGGGGCTTCATCGGCCGCTACCGTCCGGGCGTGACGCGCGAAACGCATCCGAAACTCGCCGCGATGGTCGACTACGCGATCAACTACTATCGCGATTTCGTGGCTCCAACGAAGACGTTCCGCGAAGCGACCGATGCCGAGCGCGCGGCGTTGCAGGATCTGCGCGATGCGCTCGCCAATCTGCCAAAGGATGCGACCGCCGAAGACATCCAGAACGCAGTGTACGAGATCGGCCGCCGCGAGCCGTTCCTCGATCACAAGAAGCCGGCGAAGGACGGGCGCCCGGGCGTGTCGCTCGAGTGGTTCAACATGCTCTATCAGGTGCTGTTGGGTCAGGAGAAGGGACCGCGCTTCGGCTCGTTCGTCGCGGTCTACGGCGTCAACAACGCGATCGGCATGATCGACGGCGCGCTGGCGCGGAGCGTTGCGGCCTAGGCCTTACTGGCTGGCCCAGACGATCCGCGCGATCCACTCGACGTCTTTGGCGTCGAGCACGCGGTCCTTGTGCGAGGGATTGAGCGAGGCGAGCTCGATCACCTTCTGGGTGCGGCGGCGCAGCTCCTTCACCATCACCTCGCCGTTCATGGTCTTCACCACGACGCGGTCGCCTTTGCGGATCGGCGCACCGGGCGAGACGACGATGACGTCGCCGTCGCGGTAGGCGGGCTTCATCGAGTCGCCGGAAATTTCCAGCGCATACGCATGTTCGTCGGTGACGGTGGGGGAGGCGACCTCGTCCCAGCCCTTGCCGACCGGAAAGCCGCCGTCGTCGAAGTAACCGCCGGTGCCGGCTTCGGCAAAGCCAAGCAGCGGCACGGTCGACATGCTGCGCGCGGTGTCGTGGATCAGCTGCACGAAGGTGTCGACGGTGGTGTTGGTCGCGGCCAGCGACTTCGCGACCGACTCGGTCGAAGGCCAGCGCTCGCGGCCGTCCGGTGTGACGCGCTTCGATTTGTTGAAGGTGGTCGGATCGAGGCCCGCGCTCTTCGCCAATCCCGACGGCGACAGGCCGGAGCGGGCGGCGAGACGATCGAGTGCGGCCCAGATCTGATCGTGCGTGAGCATGGCCATCAGTGCGCGTCTCTCGGGACTTGAAGCTGCGGTAGCGGTATTGCGATGATTTTAGGAATTATTACCTTGAAGTGATTCCCGGCGCAATCGGGCTGCCTTGCAAAAATCAGCCGAAACGCCGCTCTTGAATCGCGGCAGCGCCGCCGATACGGTCCGTCTCAGCGGTTTCGAACCTCCCGAAAAACAGCAGAAAAACCAAGAAGAAAGCGAGAATCTCGCGCGTGCCGACGATCTACAAGATTTGCCCCGCGTCAGCCTGGCGCGAAGCCGAGCGCCAGGGCGCCTATCGCGGCAGCGCCGACGATCTGCGGGATGGCTTCATCCATTTCTCGACCGCCGCACAGGTGCCCGGCACCGCCGCGAAGCATTTCGCCGGTCAGCGCGGCTTGTTTCTGATTGCCGTCGATGCGGACGGACTAGGCGATGCGCTGAAGTGGGAGCCGTCGCGCGGCGGCGATCTGTTTCCGCATCTCTATGGTGAGCTCGATCCCGGTGCTGTGCTCAGCGTGATGGACATGCCGCTGCGCTCGAGCGGTGAGCACGCGATTCCGGAACTCTAGTGGAGCAATTTGACATTCGCCACAGAGTTAGCCAATTCGCTGGTTGGCGAATGTCAAATTAAAGCTCCACTAGCATTCAAATTTTTGGTGGTGGTCCTTTGATTCTAACATTCGCAAAAGAACCAAGCCGAGAGCGAGTGCGAATGTTAGAATCGGACCACCAGCCATGATCCGCGCGCTCGAGGCTCTCTCGCTGCCGTTCCTGACCTTGCTCGATCCCGAGGATGCGCACCGGCTTGCCATTCGCGGCCTGCAGTTCATGCCGCTGCCGAAGCCCGGACCGGACGATCCGCGTCTTGCCGTGCGCGCGTTCGGTCTCAACTTTCCCAATCCGGTCGGTCTCGCCGCCGGCTTCGACAAGAGCGCGGAAGCGCCGGACGCGCTGCTGCGGCTCGGCTTCGGTTTCGTCGAGATCGGCTCAGTGACGCCGCTGCCCCAGGTCGGCAATCCGCGGCCGCGGCTTTTCCGTCTGGTGGGAGACAAGGCGGTCATCAACCGCATGGGCTTCAACAATGACGGCGGCGACGTGGTGCTGCGGCGCCTCGCGGCGCGCGCCAATAACGGCGGCATTGTCGGCGTCAACGTCGGCGCCAACAAGGACTCCGCCGATCGCACCGCCGATTACGTCAAGCTGATCGAGCTGTTCGCGCCGGTGGCAAGTTACTTCACCGTCAACGTGTCGTCGCCGAACACGCCGGGCCTGCGCAATCTGCAGCAGGCCGCAGCGCTCGACGATCTCTTGGCGCGCGTGATCGATGCGCGCGAGCGCGTGCGCAAGAATGCCGGCGACTCGCCGGTGCTGCTGAAGGTCGCGCCCGATCTGACGTTGCAGGAGCTCGACGATGTGGTGCACATCGCCCGCTCGCGCCGGGTCGACGGCATGATCGTCGCCAACACCACAATCTCGCGGCCACAGCGCTTGCAGGATTCGCGCAAGAGCGAGCAGGGCGGTCTGTCGGGCCGGCCACTGTTCAAGCTGTCGACCCGGATGGTGGCGGAGACGTATGTGCGCGCCGAGGGTGCATTCCCGCTGATCGGCGTCGGCGGTATCGACTCGGGCGGCGCGGCGCTGACGAAAATCCGCGCGGGCGCGACGCTCATTCAGGTGTACAGCCCGCTGGTGTTCAAGGGGATGTCGCTGGTCAGCGACATCAAGGCGGATCTGATCTCGACGCTCCGCCGCACCGGCCGCGACTCGCTCAGCGAAATCGTCGGCGCCGATGCCGCGACCATTACCGCGGAAGACTGGCCGGACTGATCTCTTTTCCCGGACGCGATGCGGCACGCAGTGACGCGTCGCAGAGCCGGGACCATTCCAAATTCAGCGGTCGATACGATCCCGGATCAGCAGCGCGTCATTTCATGCCGGGCCGCGTCCGGGACAAGTGCTTACCGTCCAAACGACTGCCGCACCAGCGCCGGATAGCGCATCGCCTGCAAGCCGCCGCGGGCGATGTAGTGCACGAGCAGCGCGCCCCATAGCCCGGCATTGCCGAACGGCTGCAGCAAATACCACGCGCCGATGTAGAAGACGAACGACAGCACCATCAGGTTGCGCATGTCGCGCGCCCAGGTCGCGCCGATGAAGATTCCGTCATAGGCGAAGGCGAACACGCCGAGCAGCGGCGCCAGCGCTACCAGCCAGAGATAATCGCGCGCCACGCGGCGCACGTCCGCGCTTGCGGTCATCGCGTCGATGATCGCCGGGCCGAACAGCACGAACACGATAGTGACGGCGATCGCGAAGGCAAAGCCCCAGGCGATCACGAGCTTCGTCGCCGTGGTGAAGCCCCTGCGGTCGCGCGCGCCGAGCGCACGGCCGCACATCTGCTCGGCGGCGTTGGCGAGGCCGTCGAGGAAGAAGGCGCTGATCAGCAGAAAATTGTTGAGCACGGCATTGGCGGCTAGGATGAGATCGCCTGAACGTGCGCCCTGCGCGATGAAAAAGAGAAACGCCGCGATCAGCGCCGCCGTGCGGATCATGATGTCGCGGTTCACCGCCATCATGTGCATCAGTTTCGTACGATCCAGCAGTTCAGCGCGCGGCACGGCGATGCGCCCGCCGGCAATCCGTCGCGACACGATGACGCCGAGCACGAGACCTGCCGCTTCCGCGATCACGGCGGCGAACGCCGCGCCAACGATGCCGACGTCGAGCACCAGCACCAGCAGCACGGTCGCCGCCATGTTGATGACGTTGATGCTGATCTGGATCGTCAGCGCCAAAGTGGCGCGGGCCTGCCCGACCAGCCAGCCGAGCACGACGTAGTTCGCGAGCACCAGCGGCGCCGACCAGATGCGCACGGCGAAGTAGGTTTTCGCGGCGGCGGTGACGCCCTCGCTGCCGCCCATCGCTTTCAGCAGAAGCGCGGTCAGCGGCGTCTGCACGGCGATCAGCAGCACGCCGACGATAGCTGCAATGATGAAGCCGCGCGCCAAGAGCGCGCGCAGTTCATGCGTCTGTCCCGCACCGACCGCCTGCGCCGCGAACGCCACCGTGCTCATGCGCAGGAACGCGAACAGCCAGAACAGGCAATCGAAGATGACCGAGGCCATCGCCACGCCGCCGAGCATGGTGGCATCGCCGAGGCGTCCGATCGCGGCGGTGGCGACAACGCCGAGCAGCGGCGTCGTCAGGTTCGCCAGCATCGCGGGGCCGGCGATGGCGAAGACGTCGCGCGTCGTCAGATTGGGGTTATCGATACTCATAGCCAAACAATTTTGTCCCGGACGCGATGCAGCGTGGAACGCTGCGTCGCAGAGCCGGGACCATTCCGGATGCTGAGGGTGGTATGGCCCCGGATCAGCAGCGCGTCATTTCATGCCGCGCAGCGTCCGGGGCAAGACAAATCAGCGTCGCGGTGTGTTGGCAATCCGCATGATCAGCCACACAGGTATGACGATCACGGCGCCGAGCAGAAAGTAGCGCCACAGCCAGTTGATGGTGTCAAAGCCGAGATCCCACACCGCCTGGAAGAGTTTGCGGATGCTGTGAATGATATTCCAGGGATCTAAGCCGATCGCGGCGAGTACGACGCCGACGAGGATCGACATCGCGATGAGGCGCAGGAGCACGCCGAGCGGCGAGCCGCCGAGAAAGCGCGACAGGTTGTCGGTCGCGGCCGGCTGACTTTCGATCGTCGGCCTGTTCTCGGTCTGCATCGTGGTCTCCTGTTCGTTGCGCCGCGCAACTGCGGGGATGAAGTGCGCAGGTGGTGCGCGCCTAGCCGTTGTCAAGCATCGAGCTCAAGTTTATCGGATTTGCGGTGGTTTCGCATGGCCTAAACGCGCTGTAATGTGCCCGCCAACCAGAAGAAAACGCGAGGAATGAACGGCGCATGAATGCAGCCTCCACCCCATCTCCAGTTGCTGTCATCGGCCTCGGCTCGATGGGTTACGGCATGGCCGTGTCGCTGCGGCGCAAGGGCTTTGCCGTCTCGGCCTTCGACGTGCGGCCGGACGTGGCATCGAAGTTCGCGAGCGAGCACGGCGGCAAGGCCTGCGGCTCGGTGAAGGACGCGGGGGCGGGCGCGGCGATTGCCGTGATCGTCGTCGTCAATGCCGACCAGACCGAAGACGTGCTGTTCGGCTCCGGCGGACTGGCCGATGCGCTGCCGAAGGGCGCGCTGGTGATGTCCTGCGCAACCATGGACCCGGAGCGGGCGCGGCGGCTTGCGAAAGACGCCGAGGCGAAAGGGCTGCTCTATCTCGACTCGCCGATCAGCGGCGGCGCGCAGCGCGCTGCGCAAGGCGAACTTACCGTGCTCGCATCGGGCGCACCGGCCGCGATGAGCAAGGCCGAGCCCGCGCTCGCAGCGATGGCGGCGAAGGTCTATCGGCTCGGTGACGAAGCCGGCATCGGCGCATCGTTCAAGATGATCAATCAGCTGCTCGCCGGTGTGCACATCGCGGCCGCGAGCGAAGCGCTGGTGCTCGCCAAGCGGCTCGGCCTCGATATCGCGAAGGTCTACGAGGTGATCACCGCGTCCGCCGGCAACTCGTGGATGTTCGAGAACCGCATGCCGCACGTGCTCGACGGCGACTACACGCCGCGCAGCGCGGTCGAGATCTTCACCAAGGATCTCGGCATCATCAACGACATGTCGCGCGGCACGAAGTTTCCGACGCCGGTCGCCTCCGCCGCGCTCCAGATGTTTCTCATGACCGCCGCTGCCGGCATGGGCAAGGACGACGACGCGTCCGTCGCGCGTCTTTACGCCCAGATCACCGGCACCGAACTGCCTGCAAGGAAAGCGTAAGCACATGCCCCGTTTTGCCGCCAATCTCTCGATGATGTTCACCGAATGGGCGTTTCTCGACCGCTTCAAGGCGGCGCGTGACAACGGTTTCGACGCGGTGGAATTTCTCTTTCCTTACGAGCATCCGCCGGAAGCGGTGGGCAAGGCGCTGAAGGACAACGGTCTGACGCAGGCGCTGTTCAACTGCCCGCCGGGCAACTGGGAGAAGGGCGAGCGCGGCACGGCGGTGTTTCCCGAGCGCCGCGCCGAATTCGAGGCGTCGATCGACAAGGCGCTGGTCTATGCGGAGGCGACCGGCGTGAAGCGGCTGCATCTGATGGCGGGCCTTGCCAAGGCCGGCGACCCGGTGGCGCAGAAATCCTACGAGAGCGCGGTGCTGTTCGCCTGCGACAAGGCCGCGCCGAAGGGTCTCGACATCGTCATCGAGCCGATCAACGGGCGCAGCGTGCCCGGCTTCTTTCTCAACAACTTCGACGTTGCCGCCGATATCGTGAAGCGGCTGGCGCGCCCGAACCTGAAATTGCAGTTCGACATCTTCCATCGCCAGATCATCCACGGCGACGTCATCAAGGGCCTGGAAGCGATGATGCCGATTATCGGCCACGTGCAGACGGCGGCCGTGCCGGACCGCAACGAACCCGGCACCGGCGAACTCGACGATGCGCGTGTGTTCGCGGCGCTGGACCGGCTCGGCTACACGGGTTTCGTCGGCTGCGAATACAACCCCAAAGGCAAGACTGTCGACGGCCTCGGCTGGTTCAAGGCGATGAAGGCGGCGTGATCGCCAAGTTCTGATCTGAGGCTTGACCCGAGCGCCGAACTGGTTTCGGATCGCCTCATGCCCAGAAGGAAAACATCATGATCCTCGGCTGCATCGCCGACGATCTCACTGGCGCCACCGACCTTGCGCTGATGCTGACGCGCGAGGGTCTGCGCACCGTGCAGTCGACCGGATTGCCGCCGGACGATCTCGATACGTCGAGTATCGACGCGCTGGTGATCGCGCTGAAGTCGCGCACGATCCCTGCGGCGGATGCCGTGCAGCAGTCGCTTGAAGCGGCGGCGGCGCTGCAGCGGCTCGGCGCGCAGCGGCTGTTCTTCAAATATTGCTCGACGTTCGATTCGACAGACAAAGGCAACATCGGTCCGGTCGCTGAGGCGTTGCTCGCTATCACCGGCGGCGTGACGATCGCGTGCCCGGTGTTTCCGCAGGCGGGGCGCACGCTGTTCAGCGGCAACCTGTTCGTCAATGGCATCCCGCTCAGCGAAAGCCCGATGAAGGATCATCCGCTGACGCCGATGCGCGATTCGAATCTCGTGCGCGTGCTGCAGCGGCAGACCAAGCTCAAGATCGGATTGCTCGGCTATGCGATTGTGGATCAGGGGCCGGATGCACTGCGCAAGGCGCTTGAGGCCGACAGCGAGCACCGCATTTTCATCGTCGACGCGGTGAAGGACGAGCATCTGCGCACCATCGGCGCTGCGCTCAGCGATCTGCCGCTGATCACCGGCGGCTCCGGCGTCGCGATGGGTTTGCCGGCGGCTTATCGCGCGGCCGGGCTGATCAAGGAACTGACGCCCGCACCGAAGCAGATGGCTGCACCGCAAGGCCGCCGTGCTATTCTCGCGGGCTCCTGCTCGGCGGCGACACGCGGGCAGGTGAAGGCGGCGATTGCCGCAGGCCTCCCAAATGTGCGGCTCGACCCGCTCGAGATCGCCGACGGTGTGCAGAATCCGCAAGCGCTGTTGCAATGGGTCGAGCGGCAGCCGGCCGACAAGCCGTTTCTGATTTATTCGAGCGACGAACCCGAAGCGGTCCAGCGCGTGCAGGAACGGCTCGGCCGCGACAAGGCCGGAATCATCGTCGAGCATCTGCTCGGCGCGGTCGCGGCGGCGTTGCCGGCGCGCGGCTTTACGCGGATGATCGTCGCCGGTGGCGAGACCTCCGGCGCGGTGGTGCAGGCGCTCGGCGTCAAGGCGCTGACGATCGGTCCCGAGATCGATCCCGGTGTGCCGTGGACGCGCTCGACCTCGAAGCCCGATGTGGCGCTGGCGCTGAAGTCGGGTAACTTCGGCGCGGAAGATTTCTTCCTGAAGGCGTGGGATCGCTTGTCGTGAGCAGTGAAACTAAACTCCGCGACCAGATTTGCGCGTGCGGTGCGTCGCTGTTCAATCGCGGGCTGACGCACGGCTCGAGCGGCAATATCTCGGTGCGGTTGCCGGATGGCGGCTGGCTGATGACGCCGACCAATGCCTCGCTCGGCGCGCTCGATCCGGCGCGGCTGTCGCGGCTCGATGCCAAGGGCCGTCTCGTCGACGGCGATGCGCCCACGAAAGAAGCGTTCCTGCATCGTGCGATGTACGGCCAGCGCGACGGCGCGCATGCGGTGGTGCATCTGCATTCGACGCATTCGGTCGCGGTGTCGTGCCTGCACGGGCTCGATCATCACGACTGCATGCCGCCGCTCACCGCCTACTACGTGATGCGCGTCGGCCATCTGCCGCTGGTGCCGTACTTCGCGCCGGGCGACGAGGAACTCGCTCGCGCGGTCGAGAAGCTCGCGGGCAAGCATCACGCAATGCTGTTGTCCAATCATGGTCCGGTGGTTGCGGGCACGACGCTCGAAAACGCGACCTACGCGACGGAAGAGCTGGAAGAGACGGCGAAGCTGTTCCTGCTGCTGCAAGGCAAGGTCATCCAGCCGCTGAGCAAGGCCGAGGCCGACGACCTGCGCAAGCGCAAGTCGGTTTGGTGATTACAAATCCTTCGTCATTGCGAGCGGAGCGAAGCAATCCAGCCATAACCAGTGGCGGTGGATTGCTTCGTCGCGCTAGCGCGCTCCTCGCAATGACGGAAATCATGCAGGTTCGTTCGTCTCTTCTTTCAGCATCCGCTCCAGCGTTTCGAGGCGATCCGCATCGCGCGGCGGCTTGTCCCAGCGCAAACGGCTGATGCGCGGAAAGCGCATCGCGACGCCGGACTTGTGCCGGGTCGAGCGTTGTAATCCCTCGAACGCCACCTCGAACACCAGCCCTTGATCGGGCTGATGCGTGACCACGCGCACCGGACCGAAGCGGTCGATGGTGTGCTTGCGGACGAACTTGTCGATCTCGATCAGCTCCTCGTCGGTGAAGCCAAAGTAAGCCTTGCCGACCGGCACGAGCTGGTCTCCGTCCTCGCCTCTATTCCAGACGCCGAAGGTGTAGTCGGAATAATACGACGAGCGCTTGCCGTGGCCGCGCTGCGCATACATCAAGACCGCGTCGATGATGTGTGGATCGCGCTTCCACTTCCACCACAGGCCTTTCGGGCGGCCGGGCACATACGGCGCGTCATGCCGCTTCAGCATGACGCCTTCGACCGCTTCCGCATCGTCGCCTGCGCCTGCCGATGACGGATCGGCGCGGGCGGCGGTGAGTTCGTCCCATGTCTCGAAGGATATGCGCGGCGAGAGATCGACACGCGGATCGTTGAGTTTCGCGATGTGTGTCTCGAGCCGTACGCGGCGCTCGCTCAAGGGCAATTCGCGCAGGTCCTCATCGCCGTCGCCGAGGAGATCGTAGGCGCGCAGATGCGCCGGGAAGTCCTTCGTCATCTTCGGTGTGACGGTTTTGCGGTTCAATCGCTGCTGCAGAACATTGAACGTCTGCACGCGGTGGTCGCGTACAACCAGCAGCTCGCCATCGATGGCGCCGGGCGCGCGAAACGCGGTGACGAGATCGGGAAACGCCGGCGTGATGTCCTCGCCGGTGCGCGAATAGAAGCGCGTCACCAGTTGGCCGTCGTCGTCCGCGCCGGTGACGGCTTGGATGCGGATGCCGTCCCATTTCCACTCGGCGCTGAAGTCGGAGGGCGCGAGCGTGGCGAAGTCCGCGTCTTCGATCGCGTGCGCCAGCATCACCGGGCGGAACGGCGCGGGATCGCGGTTGATCGGCTTGTCGGCGCGGTCTTCCAGCCAGGCGAACAGGTCGAGGTACGGCGGCGACAGGCCCGGCCAGATCAGTTCGATGTCATGTGGGTCGCGGTCGCCGAGCGCCGCAGCCGCGGTCTTGGCGAGCCGCGCGGAGACGCCGATACGCAGCGCGCCGGTGACAAGCTTCAACAACGCCCAGCGGCCGGTCTCGTCCAGCTCGTCGAGCCAGCGCGCGAGCTGTGCGGGGAGTTCGGCCTTGCCGAGCGTGTGCAAGGTCTCGACCACTTCGGTGAGCGATGGTGGTGGTGGCGAGTTGGTCGCGCGCGTATCGACGGGCCACATCAGTGCGACGGTCTCCGAAAGGTCGCCGACGTAGTCGTAAGACATCGCGAACAGCGTCTCGTCGGTGCGCGAGGAGATCAGTTCGCGGATCAGTCCCGCCTTGGCGTGCCGGAACGACAGCGCACCGGTCAGCGCCGCGAGCGCATAGCCGCGATCGGGGTCGGGCGTGTCGCGCAGGTAAGCCGTGATCAGCCGCAGCTTGTTGTTGCGGCCGGGCTCGTATGCGAGACGATCGAGCAGCTCGGCGAAGCGGTTCATGCGGTCTCCGCTTGTGCGGCGGGCAGTGCGGATGCCTCGTCCTCCTCGCCGTAGCCGACGAGCGTCAGCGGCTTCGCGGCGAGGCCCTTGCCCTTGCACCAGTGCACGAGCGCGTCTTCCTGCCCGTGCGTCACCCAGATTTCTCCGGCGCCGGTGGCGAGAATGGTGGCGCAGAGGCCGTCCCAGTCGGCGTGGTCGGAAATCACCAGCGGCAGTTCGACGCCGCGCTGGCGCGCACGGGCGCGCACGCGCATCCACCCTGATGCAAACGCCGCGACCGGATCGGGGAAACGGCGTGACCAGAGATCATTGAGCGACGACGGCGGCGCGAGCGTGATCGTTCCCGCAAGCTCGGCCTTTTTCGCAACCGTGGCGGGGCGCAGTTCGCCGAGCGGAATGCCGCGGCTCTCGTAATAGCGCGTGATCGATTCCATCGCGCCGTGCAGGTAGATCGGCGCGTCGTGGCCGGCCTCGCGCAGCAGCGCCATCACGCGCTGCGCCTTGCCGAGCGAGTACGCACCGACGATGTGCGCGCGTTCCGGGAACATCTGTACCGAGCGCAGCAGCTTCTGGATTTCATCGGCCGCGTCGCCATGACGAAACACCGGCAGTCCGAACGTGGCCTCGGTGATGAACACGTCGCACCGCACCACCTCGAACGGCGCGCAGGTCGGGTCGCGCACGTCCTTGTAATCGCCGGAGGCGACGATCCTGATCGACCCGCAGGTGACGGCGATCTGCGCCGAGCCGAGCACATGGCCGGCCGGGTGGAACGAAGCGGTGACGGGGCCGAACGTCACGGCCTCGCCGTAGGAGATCGTCTGCACGCTGCCTGCGAAGTTCTCGCCGTAGCGCAGCCGCATCATGTCGAGCGTCTCTTGCGTCGCCAGCACGCGGCCATGGCCCGAGCGGGCATGGTCGGAATGGCCATGGGTGATCAGCGCGCGCTCCACCGGAAGCACGGGGTCGATGTAGAAATCCCCCGGCTTGCAATAGAGGCCGGCGGGGCGGGGCGTCAGGATGTCGTGCGGGCGCATGTCCTGTATATAGGCCCCCCTACTGCCGGTTGGAGTCAGGAGCCTTCACTTAGGAGTTTTCGCGCCGTGCCGTTCCGCATGTTCATGTCCTCGGGCGATCTGATCGCCGACCGGCGCTACGATTTCGCCCGCGACCTGCAGTTGCGCGGCGATCTCGCGGGCGCGGCGGATCTGATGGCGCAGGCGGCGGAACGCGCGCCCGGCTTCGCCTCGGCCTGGTTCGCGCTCGGCGAGATGCAGGAGGAGCTGAACCAGAACAACGCCGCGATCGACGCTTATCGCAAGGCGCTCGCAGCGGATGCGGAGGATCGCCACGGCGCGAGCCTGCGGCTGATGCGGCTCGGCGCGTCGGAGCTGTCCGAGATGCCGAAGGAATATGTGCGCGGGCTGTTCGATCAGTATGCGCCGAAGTTCGACGCGGCGCTGATCGGCGATCTCCATTATCGCGGGCCGGAGGTGCTGCGGAAGGCGGTGGTCGCCGCGCGGCAGGCACAAAAGAGGCCGGTACATTTCGCGCGCGTGATCGATCTCGGTTGCGGCACGGGCCTCGCCGCGAAGGCGCTGGCGTCGGTGGCGGAGACGTTCGTCGGCCTCGATATCTCAAGCGGCATGATCGCGCAGGCGAAGGCGACCGGCCTCTACGCGCGCCTCGACGTTTGCGACATGAACGAGGGGCTGGCGCAGGAGGCGGGTGCGAGCGCCGATCTCGTCATCTCGGCGGATGCGTTCGTGTACCTGAAGGATCTTGCGCCCGTGCTGCGCGCATCCGCGCGCGTGCTGAAGCCGCAGGCGCTCATAGGCTTCACGGTGGAAACGCACGCGGGCGCGGGTACCGTCATCGGCGAGGGCTTCCGCTACGCGCACAGCGAGGCTGTGGTGCGTGATGCGTTGCGGGATGCAGGCTTCATCGACGTGCGGATCGAAGCCGTCTCGACCCGCAACGATGGCGGGTTGCCGGTGCCGGGGCTGGTGGTGACGGCAGCCCAACCCTAGCCAAACAAAAACCCCGGCATCTCTGCCGGGGTTCTGTGTTTCTTGCGGTGTCGCGAAGCTTTTCCTTAGAGCGTGATCCGATCCGAAAACCGGTTCCCACTTTTCGGGATCATGCTCAGTACTTCGCAACCACCGGAGCCACCGTGTTGAAGTGATAGTTGATGCCGGTGCGGAAGATGTGCTCCTCGTTCTTGGTCGAGAAGGTCTGCGCGGCAAAACCAGCCGGGGCGAAGTTGAAGGTCGAGCGGCCGAGGTCGACGTAAAGGTACTCGGTCTTCGAGGTCCAGTTCGGTCCGAACAGGTTGAGCGGGTTGAACGGCGACTCGATGCCGGCGCCGACAGCATAGCCACCCTTCGAACGCTTCAGGTCGATGGTCGCCGTAGCAGCGCCAGCAACTTCCGTCAGACGGGTCTTGGTTTCGCCGTAAGCGAAACCGGCGGTGCCGTAGAACAGGGTCGAGCCGACCGAGTAACCGACGCGGCCGCGAACGGTGCCGAGATACGAAAGCTTCTGTTCGGGAGCGATGCCGGCGCCCGGGATACAGAAGAAGACGCACGCCTTCTTGTCCTTTGCGGTCGAGCCCTGGAAGTCAGCCTCTGCACCCAAGACCCACGCGCCAGCCTGCCAGTTGTAACCGACCTGGCCGCCGCCGATGTAGCCTTCCGGAACCAGCGTGAAGCGCGGAGCTGCGCCTGCGAACGTATCGCTGCTGCGATTGCGGCCGATGACCGAACCGACGTTGCCGCCGACATAGAAGCCCGACCAGTTGGCGAGCGGCGCGACGTAGTTGGCGTTCTTGCCGAAGTTATAGTTCACGCCGGCGCGGAAGATGTGATCCTCGACGCGGGTCGAACCGAAGGTGGTGATGCCACCTGGCAATACGGCGCCGGCGGACGTGCCCTGCAGGCGCACATACAGATATTCGATCTTGCCGGTCCAGTTGCCGCTGAGCTGCGCTTCGACGCCGCTGCCGATCGTGTAACCGCCCTTCGTGCCGCTGGTGGTCTGCGTAAACGCGGTGCCGGCTGCAAGGCCCGATGCGGTGGTTTCGTAATGGCCGTAGGCATAGCCGCCGGTGATGTAGGTCAGCACCGGTCCGGTCGCGAGGCCGGCGCGAACGCGGGCCGTGCCGAACCAATCGAGCTTCTGGCTGCCCGTGAAGAGCGTTCCAGGAACGCAATTCAGACCGCACAGGAAGTTGTCGCGCTGGCCGCTGGCCTGAATGTCGGCTTCGACGCCGAGCACGAGATTATAGAAATTGCGGAACTGCCAGTTGTAGCCGATCTGGCCGCCGCCGATGGCGCCAGCGGGCGACAGGTGGGAACGCTCGTTGAAGATCGGGGTGCCGCCGGGGCCGTTTGCAGAAGCGCGGGTCAGGTCGCGGCCGACGCTGCCGCCGAAGTTCGCGCCGATGTAGAAGCCGGTCCAGTCGTAGACCTGCATCACCGGAGCCTTGTAGACCGGCGCCTTACGCGGAAGGTCGGCTGCGTTGGCGGCGGTGGCTGCGCCGGCGACGATCGCGGCGGTGATCAGTGTTTTTTTCATTGAGAACCCCAGATCTGAAAATTCGAACCCCAGTATTGGCCGGGAAGGTACAGCGTATGGCCGAGTCTGTCTGTGGCGCGGGGGCTACAGTGGGCTGCAAAACGTCGTCGTTAAAAGCGCGTAAACACTGGATTCTCAACGATTTTTTGAGGTCGTGTGTTGTCCTGGTATCGAGTTCCCCAGTGACAGCGGTGTCACTTTACATTTCACGGGCCGAACGCTGCCCTGATGACACGCCAAAGGCTCGAAAAAGAGCCGGCCAAGAACGCGAAAAAGAACCGGAGGAAGTGCCCCCAATGTCCCGATTGATGTCCCGAACTTTCCCGTCGATTCGTCCATTTGCCACCGCCGCGCTCGCCGCGTGCGTCTTCGCCGCGACGCCGGCGCTCGCCCAGAAGAAATACGATCCCGGCGCGTCCGATACCGAGATCAAGATCGGCCAGACGGTGCCGCATTCCGGACCCGGCTCGCTCTACGGCGTGCTCGGCCGCGTCGGCCAGGCCTACTTCCAGATGATCAACGAGAAGGGCGGCATCAACGGCCGCAAGGTCACGTTCCTCACACTCGACGACGCGTATTCATCGCCCAAGGCGGTGGAAGCGACGCGCCGCCTCGTCGAGCAGGACGAAGTGCTGGCGCTCTACGGCTCGCTCGGCACCGCGCCGCAGACCGCCGTGCACAAGTATCTGAACCAGAAGGGCGTGCCGCAGCTGCTGCTCAACACCGGCGCGTCGAAGTGGAACGATCCGAAGAACTTCAAATGGACCATGGCGGGCCTGCCGCTCTATCCGACGGAGGCGCGCATTCTCGCCAAGCACGTGCTGGCGGTGAAGCCGGACGCGAAGATCGCGATCCTCTACCAGAACGACGACTTCGGCCGCGACTTCCTCGGGCCGTTCAAGGAAGAACTCGCCAAGGCCGGCGGCAGGGCGAAGGTGATCGCGGAGGCGACCTACGATCTCACCGATCCGACCATCGACTCGCAGCTGATCAACCTGTCGAAGTCGGGCGCCGACGTCTTCTACAACATCTCGACCGGCAAGGCGTCGTCGCAGTCGATCCGCAAAGTCGCCGAACTCGGCTGGAAGCCGCTGCAACTGCTGTCGGCGGGTTCGACCGGCCGCTCGATTCTCTCGGCCGCCGGTTTCGAAAACGCGGCCGGCATTGTCGCCATCCGCTATTCCAAGGAAGTCGGCCTTCCGCGCTGGGCGAACGATCCGGACGTCAAGGCGTTCGAGGAGTTGCGCGCGAAGTATCTGCCGACGGTCGATGCCGACAACACGATCGCCTACGCCGGTTACGGCCAGGCGGTGGCGATGGCAGAGATCCTGCGCCGCTGCGGCGACAACCTGACGCGCGAGAACGTGCTGAAGCAGGCGCAGAATCTGAACGACTTCCACTCGCCCTACATGCTCGACGGCATCACCTACAGCTACACGCCGGACAACTACACGCCGATGAAGACGCTCTACATCTCGATCTTCAACGGCAAGGACTGGGATATCTCCGACAAGCCGGTGACTGAGTAAAACTGAAGATTGCCCCGGACGCTGCGCGGCATAAAATGACGCGCTGCTGATCCGGGGCCGTATCGACCACGGAGTTTGGAACGGTCCCGGCTCTGCGAAGCAGCGTTGCACGCTGCATCGCGTCCGGGACAAGTTTGTGGGCCGCCCCTCGACCATTGTGCGCAAAGGCCCTACCTCTTGAAGCGTGGGTGCGCACGATTCCAGTCTCCTGCCTGACCATTTCCGGCGCTGGTTTAAGGCGCGCGGCTGGTCGCCGCGCGAGCATCAGCTGGCGCTGTTGGCGAAAGCGCAGGCGCGCCGTTCCGCGCTGCTGATCGCGCCGACCGGCGCCGGCAAAACGCTCGCCGGTTTTCTGCCGACGCTGGTGGAACTGAGCGGCTTTCTTCCCTCTCCCCTTGCGGGAGAGGGTGGCGAGCCGCTGAAGGCGGCGAGACGGGTGAGGGGTGATACGCGTCAAACGTCGCTGTTTGAAAACCCCTCACCCGGTCCCTCGCTTCGCTCCGGACCACCCTCTCCCGCAAGGGGAGAGGGTAAGAAAGGCGGGCTGCACACGCTCTACATCTCGCCGCTGAAGGCGCTTGCGGTGGATATCGCGCGCAACCTCGAACGGCCGATCGCCGAGATGGATTTGCCGATCCGTGTGGAGACGCGCACCGGCGATACGCCGGTTTCGCGCCGCCAGCGCCAGCGCCGCGATCCGCCCGACATTCTGCTGACGACGCCGGAGCAGCTGGCGCTACTGATTTCGTCCGCCGACGGGCCATATCTGTTCGGCTCGCTGAAGCGCATCGTGCTGGACGAACTGCATGCGCTGGTGACCTCCAAGCGCGGCGATCTGCTGTCGCTCGGGCTGGCGCGGTTGTTTCGTCTCGCACCGAACGTGATTGCGACGGGATTGTCCGCAACGGTCGCCGAACCGGATTCGCTGGCGCGGGTGCTGGTGCCGCAGGATGTGGGTGCGCCAACGGCCGCCGACATCGTCGTCGCGTCCGGCGGTGCGGCGCCGATCGTCGAGATGCTCGACACCGCCGAACATCTGCCGTGGGCCGGGCACAGCGCGCGGCATGCGCTCAACGAAATCTACGACCTGATCAAGCGCAACAAGACGTCGCTGGTCTTCGTCAACACGCGCAGCCAGGCCGAGATGATCTTTCAGGATCTGTGGCGCATCAACGAGGACGGCCTCGCCATTGCGTTGCATCATGGCTCGCTCGATGTTGCGCAGCGCCGCAAAGTCGAGGATGCGATGGCGGCGGGAAAGCTGCGCGGCGTGGTCTGCACCTCGTCGCTCGATCTCGGCATCGACTGGGGCGATATCGATCTCGTCATCAATGTCGGCGCGCCGAAGGGCGCCTCGCGTATGATGCAGCGGATCGGCCGCGCCAATCACCGGCTCGACGAGCCCTCGCGTGCGGTGATGATCCCGGCGAACCGCTTCGAGGTGCTGGAGTGCCGCGTCGCCATCGATGCGATTGCGGAGAATGCACAGGACACGCCGCCGCTGCGCACCGGCGCGCTCGATGTTCTGGCGCAGCACATCATGGGATGTGCCTGCGGCGAGCCGTTCCTCAGCGACGAGCTCTACAACGAGGTACGACGTGCCGCGCCGTACGCCGAACTCACACGCGCCGATTTCGACGACACGGTCGATTTCGTCGCAACCGGCGGCTACGCGCTGAAATCGTACGAACGCTTCGCCCGCATCAAGCAGGACAGGGACGGCAAGTGGCGCGTCGCCAATCCGCGCGTGCGGCAAAGCTATCGCCTCAACGTCGGTACCATTGTCGAAGAGCAGATGCTGAAGGTGAAGCTCGTGCGCTCGCGCGCCGGCGGTTCCGGCTCGACCGGCGTCATCGGCCGCGGCGGCCGCATGCTGGGCGAGATCGAGGAGTATTTCATCGAGGGCCTGTCCGTCGGCGACACCTTCGTGTTTGGCGGCGAGGTGGTGCGCTACGAGGCGTTGGCCGAAGATCAGGTCTACGTCTCGCGCGCCAACGATGTGGATGCGAAAGTGCCGTCCTACGCCGGCGGCAAGTTTCCGCTTTCGACGTATCTCGCGGACCGCGTGCGGCATCTGCTCGCCGACAAGAGTGCGTGGCGCGGCCTGCCGGAGCAGGTGCGCGATTGGCTCTCGCTGCAGACGCATGTCTCGCGCATTCCCGGTCCGCGTGAACTCGTCATCGAGACATTCCCGCGCGGCGGCCGGCATTTCCTCGTCTGCTATCCGTTCGAGGGACGGCTCGCGCATCAGACGCTCGGTATGTTGCTGACGCGGCGGCTGGAGCGCGCCCGGGCGCGGCCGCTCGGCTTCGTCGCCAACGAATACGCGCTCGCCGTGTGGGGCGTCGGCGATCTCTCGGCGATGGTGCGGCAGGGACGGCTCGATCTCGCGGCGTTGTTCGATCCGGACATGCTCGGCGACGATCTCGAGGCGTGGCTCGCCGAGTCGGCGCTGATGAAGCGTACGTTCCGCGCCTGCGCGATCATCTCGGGGCTGATTCCGCGCCGTTTCGTCGGCGAGGAGAAGTCGCGGCGGCAGATGCTGTTCTCGACCGACCTCGTCTACGACGTGCTGCGCAAGCATCAGCCGGATCACGTGCTGCTGCGCGCCGCGCGGGCGGATGCCGCCACGGGTCTGCTCGACCTGAAACGGCTGGGTGACATGCTGACACGAATCAGCGGACATATCGTGCATCGTGAACTCGATCGCGTGTCGCCGCTCGCCGTCCCGGTGATGCTGGAAATCGGCCGCGAAGCGGTTTATGGCGAGGCAGCCGACGAGTTGCTGGCGGAAACCGCCGCGGAACTCGTCAAGGAAGCGATGGGATGACGTCGTGAGCGGGCAGGTCGCAGCAAAACGGGAACCGGACGCCGTGATAACGGTGGCGGGCGTTGCGCTGACGGCCGATCTCTCCGGTGCGCTTTACTGGGGCGAGGAGCGGCTGCTCGTCGTCTCCGACCTGCATCTGGAAAAAGGCTCGAGCTTCGCCACGCGCGGCATCCTGCTGCCGCCGTTCGATACCGCCGCGACGCTCGCGCGGCTTGCGGCCGTGATCGCGCAATACAATCCGCGCAGGGTGATCGCGCTCGGCGACAGTTTCCATGATCGCGACGCGCATGAACGTCTCGCCGAGACGGACCGCGAGACAATCGCCGCGATGCAGACGGGCCGTGACTGGATCTGGATCGCGGGCAATCACGATCCGCTGCCGCCAAAGTCGCTGCGCGGGTCGGTCGCCGAAGAAATCGCCATCGGTGCGATCAGCTTCCGTCATGAGCCGACCGGTGCGGAAGGCGAGATCGCGGGTCATCTGCATCCGAAGGCGCGGGTGGCGACGCGCGCCCGCGGCATCGACCGCCGTTGCTTCGCCAGCGACGGCGTGCGCGCGGTGATGCCGTCGTTCGGGGCTTACACCGGTGGGCTCAGCATCCGCGACCGCGCGTTCGCGAAAATCTTTCCGACGCCGGATTTCACGGCGCATGTGCTCGGCGACACAAGTCTGCATATCATCGCCGCGTCGCGCTGTTACTAGGCGGCTGCGTTCTTCACCGCATCGCGGACTCCGCGATCCGCTTCGCCAGCCCGTGGCGGAGCTCGGCGCCCGGTGATACCGTTCTCCCCGGGGATGGGGAGAATGGATCATGCGCTACTTGGTGGCACTGCTCATTGCCGGTTTTTGCTCTCTGACCGCATCACCGGCCATGGCCTATACTTGCACCCAGCATTACGAGGCCTGCCTGCGCTATGGACACGGTGAGACGAAGTGTGGATGCGCGCGCAACGTCTGCCAGAAGCGGGTCGGCTCCGGTGATGCAGGAGCAAAGTGGAATGGCATCGCGGGGATCAACGCCTGCTTCAAGAAGGGCTGACGCTCGCGCACCAAAACGCGCGATGCTTAATCCCGCCGGAACACGACCGACGCCAGCCAGCCGGTCATCAACGCCATCGCCGCGGTGAAGAGGCCGTAGAGCAGGCCGTTCTGCTGCGCAGACGTGGCGACAAACTGCTCGAAGCCGACTTTCACGATCTCGAAGGCCGTCTCGGTCTTGGTCACCAGCGCACCGTTGGCGAGCAACTCGATCTCGATGTCGTAGTTGCCGATCGGCACTTCCGCAGGCAGCGGAATGCCGGTGCGGAACAGCGTCGGCGTCAGGAAGGTGATTGCGTTAGTGGCCTCGCGGTAGAGGCCGTGCTCCATGCGCAGCCGCACAAAGGCCGAGCGGAACGGATCGGTCGAGACCACGTCGGCATAGTCGGTGCCGACGCGCTGCGTCAGGATGACGTTGTTGAGACCGAGCTGCAGCCGCCGTTGCACGTCGGGGTTTGCGATCTCGTTGAACGGGCGGTTGGCAAACACGGCGAGATAGGCCGGTACCTTCAGGAATTGCCGCGAGTCGGTGTTCACCCAGATGCCGAACTTGCGCTCCTTGCGGCGGGTTACCATGTCGGCGCCCGGCCCCTTGATGGTGACGACGAGGTCGTAGCTGGTGCGATCCGCCGGCGTCTTGTCGTCGCGCTCGATCGAGCCGAACAGCACCAGTTCTTCACCGGTGTAGTTCGGCGTCACCGTGACGCGGTGGTTCGACACCGACACGATCAGCCGCTCGGCCTGCGCGTCGCTCGCGGCGAGCGACGCACCCAGCACAAGCGCGACGGTAATGCAGGCGAGGCGGCGAGCGCTCATCGGCCCTCTCCGATCTCGCGCACGGTGTAGACATCCTCCGGCTTGATCACGAGTTCGACGGCGAAGCGGATGCCGACCGAGAGGATCAGGAGGCCGAGCAGCAGGCGCAGGTGTTCGCCGCGGATGCGCTGGCCGGCGCGGGCGCCGAACTGCGCGCCGATGACGCCGCCGACCATCAGGATCAGCGCCAGCACCGCATCGACGAGGTGGTTGGTCACCGCGTGCAGGACCGTCGCCATGATCATGGTCACGAGGGTCAGCGCCATCGCGGTGCCGATCACCGTGCCGGTCGGCACGCGCATGACGTAGATCAGGATCGGGATCAGCATGAAGGCGCCGCCGATGCCCATGATCGCACCGATGAAGCCGATGAGGAGGCCGGTCGCGATCAGCGGAATGACGGAGAGGTAGATCTTCGAGCGCTTGAAGCGCATCTTCAGCGGCAGGCCGTGGATCCAGTTATGTGCGCCGGAGCGGCGGATCGGCAGCGGATCGCCCTGCCGCGCGCGATGGATGGCGCGCAGGCCTTCCCAGAACATCAGGCCGCCGACGGTCGAGAGCAGCACCACGTAGGACAGCGCGATGATCAGGTCGAGCTGGCCGAGTGCGCGCAGCAGCGTGAACAGCCAGACGCCGAACGCTGTTCCGAGTATGCCGCCGCACAACAACACGAATGCGAGCGACGGATCGATCGCGCGCCGGCGCCAGTACGAGAGCGCGCCGGAGAACGACGAGGCCGCGATATGGCTCGACACCGAGGCCACCGCCACCGCGGGCGACACGCCGATGAAGATGAGGAGCGGCGTCAGCAGGAACCCGCCGCCGATGCCGAACATGCCCGAGACGAAGCCCACCGCCATGCCCATCGCCAGGATGAGGAACATGTTGACCGGAATATCGGCGATGGGAAGAAACAGCTGCACGCGCGGATCGCTCGAGGTCTGTGCCTGAGCCTCGCGTCATTGCAGCTCACGGCATCGGTGACGTTGCCGCGACGCGGGCGCGCGCCGCGTTTCTGCTTAACCGAAATTACGCGCGCAAGGCACTAAAGAATCCGTTGGTCGCCGGGTTTTGCCCCGGCGATCGCCAACGATTTGTCAGGCTGGTGAAGATTCGTGATTAACGCTCGGCGCGCTTGCTGGACGAGGCCTTCGGAGCCGCTGTTTTAGCCGGCTTTGCAGCAGGACCCGTGCCGTCCCATCCGCCGGCGGGAGCGGCCGCGTTGGCAGCACCCTCGGGCTGGGTGTCCGGCACAAAGGTCTGGATCGCGAGCTTGGCGGCGGCGAGCGACTGGGCATCGAGGCGCTTGGCCACATCGTCACGCTTGCGGCCGGAGTCGGCATCGCCCTGTGCAGCCGCGAGGCTGAACCACTTGTAGGACTCGGCGAGGTTCTGCTCCACGCCGATACCGCGGGCGTAGAGGATGCCGAGGTTGAACTGGCTGTCGGCGACGCCGTGGTCGGCCGCCTTGCGGAACCACTGCACGGCGCTCTTGTAGTTCGGGCCCTGGCCGCCGCCGTCGGCGTCGAGCACGGCGAGGTTGTGCATGGCCTTGGCATTGCCGCGCTCGGCCGCCTGCATGTAGTAGCGGCGCGCGGTCTCCGGGTTCTTCTTCACGCTGAGGCCCTTCTCGTAGAAGGTGCCGAGGCGGAACATGGCCGGCGTCACGCCGCCGAGCGCTGCGCGCTCGTACCACTTGGCGGCTTCGTCGAGGTTGGCGGCGATGCCTTTGCCTTCCGCGTAGCGCAGGCCGATTTCGTAAGCCGCTGCCGGATCGCCCTTCAGCGCGGCGTTGCGCAGCTTTTCGCTACCAATGGCGTCGGGCAGTTTGTCGGAAATCGGCGTCAGCGATGCAGTCGTGTCCTGCGTCCACACCGGAGCGGCCGGCGTTGCCGCGACCGGAGCGGCAGCGATCCTGGTCGCCGCCTTCGGCGTGACCGAACCGGTGACCTCGGCCGGATCCGCAGCCGCGACCTGCGCGACCGGAGCCGGTACGGGAGCAGGCGCCGGAACGGCAGCCGGCTGAGCGGGCGAGGGCACGCGGATGATCTGCGGTCCCGATGACTGCAGCGCTTTGTTGAAGTCCGGCGCCGGCGTCAGCATGCTTTGACGATTGATCGGATTCGGCGACATCATGGACGGCGGCGCCGGCGTGTCCGTGCGCGGCTGTGCGTCCGGCGTCAGCTTCACCGGCGGCATGACTTCGCTTGATTTCTCGGTCGGGATCGTCGCCTGCGGCTCGCCGCCGTCGAACATGCCCATCACCAGGCGGAAACCGCTGAGCACGATCACGACGACGCTGACGCCGACGAGCAGCGAGCGAATCCTCGAGGCCTTGGTGACCGGCTCACCCGCTGCGGGCTGCGGATTGGCGGGCTTTGCGGCGTTGCTGAGCACGGTGATGCGGCCGGTCTTCGGCGCGCCAGACGGAGCGCTGGCGGCGGCCTGTGCGGCGCGGCGCGCGGCGGCAATGTAGGACGATGCGTTGCCGGGTTCAGCTTGCGTGCCGGGAATGTCGCTGAGCGCGTCTTCGGAGGCGGCGATCCGCTCCGACGGCGATGCGACACGGCCGGCAGTGCGTGAGCCGGGCTCGAGCGGATGATCCGGCGGCAGGCTGGCGTCGATCGGCATGCGCGCGGTGACGGTGTCGGGACGAACGGCCGGCGCGGGTGCTGGCTCGATGATCACGTTCGCCATCGGCGAGCGCTGCGGCTGCGGCGGGGCCGCTTGCGCCATCACCGGGTTCGGCAATTCGGGGCGCGGCATCGGCGCCGTCATCGGTGCAGCCTGGGGCATCGCCATGCGCGGTGCTTCGTGCTGCGCAGGAGCGGACTGCACCTTGCGCAGATCGCCTTCGATCGAGCTCAGGCGATCAGCGACGTGGCCGAGGGCGCTGTGAACCGTTTCGAGCGAGTCCTGCGTGCGGCGATCGGTTTCCGACTGGCTGTAGCGCATGTCGGAGAGTTCGCGCTTGATCGCGTCGACAAGGCCCGTGTCCATCGCCGGTGCGCCGATCGCGGGCTGATGCGCAAGGTTGTCGCGCTGATCGGCGAGGTGACGCAGGATATCGGCGAGCGCGTCCTCGACGCGCGCGAGGTTGTTGTTCTGCGAACCGGCGCCGTCCATCCGCTCCATCAGGTGGGCGATGCGCTGTTCGAGATGGTGCATGACGGCGGAGCTGTCGCCGCCGCCAACCTGCAGACTGTCGATCCGGTCGGACAGGGTGCGGACGGCGCTGTCGATGTGAGCGCTGCTGTCGCCGCTGCCGGCCTGGAGGTGATCGATGCGGTCGGATAGCGAACGCATGGCGCTTTCGAGATGGCTGCTGTCGTGCCCGGCGCTGCCCGCCGGCATCGGTTCGCGATTTTCAAGCGCGGTCGTGAGCATCGCGATGCGCTGTTCGAGCGCGTTCAGCGAGCCGGAATAGTCGTGCTGGCGTGCGAGCTGGTCGACGTTCGACGACAGCGAGCGGACGTCGCTCGCGAGCTGCACCAGCGCATCGTTCGATGCGACGTTGGTGACGACGCCGCGCAGTGCGTCGATCATGCCTTCGAGCTGCTGCATCGCGCGCGGATCGCCGCTCGCATGCGCAATCGTATCGATCTTGCCGCCGAGCGTGCGGATGGCGTCGTCGAAACCGGCAAGCTGTTCGGCCGGGGTCAGCCCGCGCAGCGCTTCGTAGATTTCACCGAGCGCGCGCTCGATGCCGGCGAGTGCCTGGCCGTCGACGCCGCTCTGGCGGCCGTCTTCGATGCGGCGGGCGAGGGTGCGGATTTCGCCTTCCAGCGATTCGATCGCCGTGCGCGGCATCGCTTCGGTGATGGTCTTGCGGATGTCGGCGAGTTCGGCGCGGAACGCCGCGAGCGATTCCTCGACGTTATGGTCGGGGCGGCGCAGCGCATCGATCTGGTTGGTGATGTTGAACAGCTGCCGTTCGAGGCCGGACAGGTCCGGCATCGGCGGGGCGATCGGCGGCGCCATCACCGGAGGCATCGCCGGCATCATGGTCGGTGCCGGACGCGGCTGTGCCGGCACGCGGCCGTCGAGCTGGCTCTGACGCGCGGCGATTTCGGCAATGGCGTCGTCGAGCGACACCGGCGTGATCGAGGGCGAGGGCTGATACGCCGGCTGCTGCTGCTGATAGGTCTGCTGCGGACGGGCCGGCGCCGGATCGGGTGCGCGATTGAGCCGCGCATCGAGACGTGAAATCGCATCGTTGAGCTGGCGCGCGACGCCGTCGTTGCGCGGCTGCGCCGATGGCGCGAGTCGCTCGATCTGGCGTGTGATGGAGTCGAGACGCTGATGGATGTCAGCGACGTCGTGTGCGTCGCGTGCGGCGGGCGACATCGCCTGCGCAGGCGAGCCTTGCGAGCCGCCGAGATTTGCGTTGAGCCAGTCGTTCAGCGACATCCCGGCACGGCGTGCCGCTGCTTCTGCCCTGTCACGGACCGAAGGATCGATGCCGTCAACACTCCACGATACGCGCGAATTCATGCTGTGGTCCGGTGTTCGCCGACGGCGCTCCGCTCGCGCCTCCTCGCCGCCCCCCGTCCCCGCAGAATGACAAAGCAATTCCACACGGACGGCGCGCCTCTCGCACCGACTTTTCAGGGTTACGGTAAACACCGGGTTAAGGAATGATGGCGACGGCCGTAAAGTTATCCGGCGTCACCGAAAAACGCCGGGGAACCGGCTCAGGTCTTGCGCTTGCGCCGGCCGCTTTCGATGGGCGTGACGGTCGCGGGAGGGCTGTTCGGCAGCACCTCGAGCGCTTCCTCACACCATTCTACCACCGCCCGTTCGTGGCGGACGCCGAGGCGCAGGTTGAGAAGCTTGCCGAGATCGGCGGGCGGCGCAGTTCCGTCGGGAAAGCGTTTTGAGATGATGCGCTCATAGCGGGCGAGCCGGTCGCGGTGATGTTCGAGGCGGGCCATCACGTCCGCACGCAGCGGTTCGATGTCGACGTTGTCGAGCGCGAACATCCGCACCAGGAGATCGTCCTTCACGGAAGCTGGACGGCTGGGCCGTGCCGCCCAGTGCCGAAGCGCCGCCTTGCCCTCATCGGTCAGCGTGTAGACGAGTTTATTGGGCTTGCCGGTCTGGACGACTTCGCGGCTCTCGACATGGCCGCGATCGCGTAACCTGTTGAGCTCACGGTAGATCTGCTGGTGGTCCGCCTTCCAGAAGAAGCCGATGGACGCATCGAAGGTCTTGGCGAGCTCGTAGCCCGTCATCGGACTTTCAGTCAGGCAGGCGAGGATGGCGTCCCCTAAGGCCACGCGCGGACTCTCCATCTTGGGATCACGCATGATTGACATTATGCGCAATGGCGCATATGCGTCAATATGCATACGGTAGAGTGGCACCGGGTCGCGAGCGCACTCTCATGTTGTGCGGCTGTGACCCAATGCAAGGGATAAGGCAACGACAGGACGTCCGCCGATGACCATGACCGGACTCGAGCAATGGTACCAGTACATCAAGTCGCATGACCATGCGGCTTTGTGGAATCTGCTGCACCCCGACGCGGTGTTCGAGAGTCCGGTGGTGCACACGCCACAGCGCGGACGCGACATCACCTTCAAGTATCTGGCAAGCGCGGACAAAGTTCTGGGCGGTCCCACCTTCGCCTATCGCGGCGAGTGGCGCAGCCAAAACGGCGCGGTGCTGGAATTCGAAACCACCATCGACGGCATCACCATCAACGGTGTCGACATCATCACATTCGATGACGACGGCCTCATCACGCACTTCAAGGTGATGGTGCGGCCGCTGAAGGCCATCAACCTGTTGCACCGGCTGATGGGCGAACAGCTCGCGGCCCAGAAAAGCGCATAACACAAGGATTTTTGCGGCGGCGGCTGTCGTGCGGTTCCGGAAGGGGATAAGGTCCGCCACTGGAATGGTTCGACTGCTGCGTCCGAAGAAGCTTCCCACAAATCGAGACGGTTATCAGCGGAGACAATCACGATGCCGAGCTACAAGGCCCCGGTCGAAGACGTCAAATTCCTGCTCAACGACGTTTTCCATTTCGACCGCTACAACAATCTTCCGGGTTTTGCCGATGCCGCGCAGGACGTGCGCGAAGCCATTCTCGACGAAGCCGCGAAATTTGCCGAAGAAGTGGTTCAGCCGCTTAATCGCATCGGCGATCTCGAAGGCTGCACGCGCCACGACGACGGCCGCGTGACGACGCCGAAGGGCTTCAAGGACGCTTTCAAGCAGCTCGGCGAAGGCGGCTGGCTCGGTCTCGTCGGCCCGGCCGAATACGGCGGGCAGGGCTTGCCCGTGACGCTCGGGCAGAGTGTCGCCGAGTTCATGATGGGCGCCAACATGGCGTTCTCGATGTATTCGGGCCTGACCCAGGGCGCGATGGCGGCGCTGCTCGTGCACGGCTCCCCAGAGCAGAAGCAGAAGTTCATTCCGAACATGATCGCCGGAAAGTGGTCCGGCACCATGAATCTGACCGAGCCGCACTGCGGCACGGACCTCGGCCTGATGCGTACCAAGGCCGTGAAGCAGGCCGACGGCAGCTACAAGATCACCGGCACCAAGATCTTCATCTCGGGCGGCGAGCAGGATCTCACCGAAAACATCGTGCACCTCGTGCTGGCGCGCATCGAAGGTGCACCGGCCGGCATCAAGGGCGTGTCGCTGTTCGTCGTGCCGAAGGTGTCGATCAACGCCGACGGTTCGCTCGGCGCGCGCAATGGCGTGTCGTGCGGCTCGATCGAGCACAAGATGGGCATTCACGGCAACTCGACCTGCGTCATGAACTTCGACAATTCGACCGGCTGGCTCGTCGGCGAAGAGAACAAGGGCATGAATGCCATGTTCGTCATGATGAACGAGGCGCGCCTCGGCGTCGGCATGCAGGGCCTCGCCCAGTCGGAAGTCGCCTACCAGAACGCGGTGGCCTACGCGAAGGATCGTCTGCAGGGCCGCTCGCTGACGGGCGCCAAGGCGCCGGAGAAGCCGGCCGATCCGATCATCGTGCATCCGGATATCCGCCGCGCGCTGATGTCGATGCGTGCGTTCAACGAAGCGGCGCGCGCGCTGGTCGTCTGGACCTCGCTGAAGAGCGATGTCGCCCATCGCTCCGACGACGCGAAGGAGCGTCAATCCGCCGACGATCACATGGGTCTCTTGACGCCGGTGATCAAAGGCGTGCTGACCGACGTCGGTTTCGCCAACACGGTGGCCGCGCAGCAGGTGTTCGGCGGTCACGGCTACATCGCCGAGTGGGGCATGGAGCAGTTCGTGCGCGATGCGCGCATTGCCATGATTTACGAAGGCGCTAACGGTATTCAGGGCCTCGACCTCGTCGGCCGCAAGCTGCCGAAGGACGGCGGCCGCGCGGCGATGGGCTTCTTCGCCGAAGTCGCCGCCTTCGCCAAGGACAACGCCGGTGACGACATGAAGCCGTATGTGGCTCCCCTATCGACGGCACTCGGTCACCTGCAGCAGGCGACCGGTTGGCTGATGCAGAACGGGCTCGCGAAGCCCGACAATGCCGGCGCCGCCTCGACCGACTACATGCATCTATTCGGTCTGGTCGTGCTGGCCTATATGTGGGCGAAGATGGCCCGCGTGGCCAACGACAAGATCGCGGCGGGCGACAACAGCGACTACATCAAGGCCAAGCTTGTGACCGGCCGCTTCTTCATGGAACGCATGCTGCCTGAAACCGCCACGCACCTGGCGCGCATCCAGAGCGGCGCTGCGACCCTGATGGAACTGCCGGCGGAAGTGTTCTGATTTTTGTTTCTCCCCGCACGCGGAGAGAAACCGTTCGATCGCTACAGAAAAATTCGCAACGGAGGCTCACATGCCCGAAGCCTATATCTACGATCACGTCCGCACACCGCGCGGCAAAGGCAAGTCCGACGGCTCGCTGCACGAAGTCACGGCGCTGGCGCTCGCCACGTCGCCGCTGAAGGCGCTCAAGGCGCGCAACAATCTCAAGGAAGACATGGTCGACGACGTCGTGCTCGGCTGCGTCGATCCGGTCGGTGAAGCCGGCAGCGACATCGCGCGCTTCGCGGCACTGCAGGCCGGTTACGGCGAAGGCGTGCCGGGCGTGCAGATCAATCGCTTCTGCGCCTCGGGCCTCGATGCGGTGAACTTCGCGGCCGCGCAGGTCATGTCCGGCCAGAACCATCTCACCGTCGGCGGCGGCATCGAATCGATGAGCCGCGTCGGCATCGGCGCCTCGGGCGGCGCGTGGCCGGTCGATCCGTCGATCGCGGTGCCGGCCTACTTCATGCCGCAGGGCGTGTCGGCTGACCTGATCGCGACCAAGTACGGTTTCTCCCGCGACGCCTGCGACGCCTACGCGGTGCAGAGCCAGCAGCGCGCGGCCAAGGCCTGGGACGAGGGCCGCTTCAAGAAGTCGATCGAGCCGGTGAAGGACATCAACGGCCTCACGATTTTGGCCAAGGACGAGCACATGCGTCCGACCACGACCATGCAGTCGCTGGCGTCGCTGCAGCCGTCGTTCACGATGATGGGCCAGATGGGCGGCTTCGAAGCCGTCGCGATCCAGTCGCATCCGGAAATCGAGGGCGTGAACTACGTCCACCACGCCGGTAACTCGTCGGGCATCGTCGACGGCGCCGCGGCCGTTCTGATCGGCAGCAAGGAAGGCGGCGAAAAGATCGGCAAGAAGCCGCGTGCGAAGATCCGCGCGTTCGCCAACATCGGCTCCGAGCCGGCGATGATGCTGACCGGTCCGGTCGACGTGACGAAGAAGGTGCTCGAGCGCTCGAAGATGTCGCTGAAGGACATTGACCTGTTCGAGCTGAACGAGGCGTTCGCCTCGGTGGTGCTGCGCTTCATCCAGGCGTTCAATATCGACAACGACAAGATCAACGTGAACGGCGGCGCAATCGCGCTCGGTCATCCGCTCGGCGCGACCGGCGCAATGATCCTCGGCACCGTGCTCGACGAACTCGAGCGCACCAACAAGTCGACCGCGCTCGTCACGCTGTGCATCGGCGGCGGCATGGGCACGGCCACCATCATCGAGCGCGTGTAAGAGGAGCGTCGATCATGACTTACAAGAATTTCAAAGTCGAAACCGACGCCGACGGCATCGCGCTCGTCACCTGGGACATTCCCGGCCGTTCGATGAACGTGCTCGACCAGCGCTCGGGCGAGGAAATGGCTGCGATCGTCAAGCAGCTCAACGAGGACGCCGCCATCAAGGGCGTCGTCATCACCTCGGCGAAGGAAGCATTCTGCGCCGGCGCCGATCTGGCGATGCTGGAAGGCATGAACCGCGCTTACGCCGACGCGCTCAAGAGCAAGGGCGAGGAAGCGGCAAACCAGGCGCTGTTCGATCGCTGCCGCGAGCTGTCGCAGACGTTGCGCAACATCGAGACCGGCGGCAAGCCGTGGGTCGCCGCGATCAACGGCCTCGCGCTCGGCGGCGGCTTCGAGGTGACGCTCGCGTGCCACTATCGCGTCGCGGCCGACAGCCCGAAGAACGCGGTCGGTCTGCCCGAGATCAAGATCGGCCTGTTCCCGGGCGGTGGCGGTACGCAGCGCGTGCCGCGTCTCGTCGCGACCCAGGATGCGCTTCAGATTCTTTTGAAGGGCGACAACATCAACGTCGCCAAGGCGAAGACGATGAACCTCGTCAACGCCGTGGTGCCGGCGGCCGACCTGATCAAGACCGCGAAGGACTGGATCAAGAATGGCGGCAAGGCCGTGCAACCGTGGGACGACAAGGGCTTCAAGCTGCCCGGCGGCCCGGTCTATTCGAAGGCTGGCATGATGGTGTTCCCGCCGGCGAACGCGATCTATCGCCGCGAGACCTTCGACAACTATCCGGCCGCACGCGCGATCATGAGCTGCGTGTATGAAGGCTTGCAGCTGCCGATGGACGCGGCGCTGCGCGTCGAGTCGCGGTACTTCTCGAAGATCCTGCGCAGCAAGGAAGCGGCGGCGATGATCCGCTCGCTGTTCGTGTCGATGCAGGACCTCAACAAGGGTGCGCGCCGTCCTCCGAGCGTGCCGCCGACCAGCGTCAAGAAGCTCGCCGTCATCGGCGCCGGCTTCATGGGCGCCAGCGTCGGCTTCGTGTCGGCGCAGGCCGGCATCGACGTCGTGCTGATCGATCGCGATCAGGCTTCGGCTGACAAGGGCAAGGGCCACGCGAAGGGTCAGGTCGACGCAGCCGTTGCCAAGGGCCGCATGAAGGCGGACGCGGGCGAGGCGATCCTCGCGCGCATCACGCCGACCGCGGACTACAACGCGCTGAAGGACTGCGACCTCGTGATCGAAGCGGTGTTCGAAGACCGCAAGGTCAAGGCCGAGACCTACGCCAAGGCGGCGCCGCTCCTTAAAGACGGCGCGATCTTCGCGTCCAACACCTCGACCTTGCCGATCAACTCGCTGGCCGAGGAATGGAAGGATCAGTCGAAGTTCATCGGCATCCATTTCTTCTCGCCGGTCGAGAAGATGATGCTGGTCGAGATCATCGTCGGCAAGAACACCGGCGACGTCGCGCTCGCGACCGCGCTCGACTACGTGCGGCAGATCCGCAAGACGCCGATCGTGGTCAACGACTCGCGCGGCTTCTTCGCCAACCGCTGCGTGCTGCGCTTCACCGCGGAAGGCCTCGAAATGCTGATGGAGGGCGTGCCGCCCGCCATGATCGAGAACGCGGCGAAGATGGCGGGCATGCCGGTCGGTCCGCTGTCGCTGTCGGACGAAGTCGCGCTCGACCTCGTGCTCAAGATCATGAAGGCGACGGAGGCCGATCTCGGCGCCAACGCCATCGACCAGTCGCAGAAGAAGCTGCTGGTCGAGATGGTCGAGAAGCAGGGCCGCTTCGGCCGCAAGAACGGCAAGGGCTTCTACGAGTATCCGGAGAAGGGCACTAAGGGCTCGAAGCGCCTGTGGCCCGATCTCGCCGGTCTGCAGACGAAGAAGCTCGATCCCGACACGCTCGATGTCGAGGAATTGAAACAGCGTTTCCTGGTGGTGCAGGCGGTGGAAGCCGCGCGCACGGTCGAGGACAACGTGATCACCGATCCGCGTGAAGCGGACGTCGGCTCGATCCTCGGCTTCGGCTTCGCGCCGTTTACCGGCGGCACCCTGTCCTACATCGACTTCATGGGCACGAAGAACTTCGTCGATCTGTGCCACAAGCTACAGGGCAAGTATGGCGCGCGCTTCCAGCCGCCGAAGCTGCTGATCGAGATGGCCGCCAAGGGCGAGACCTTCTACGGCCGCTTCCCGCCGAAGAAGCAGGCAGCGATCGCGGCTGCCTAAGCAGCCCGCAAAAGCGGACGAGACCAGAATGGCCGGGTTCGCCCGGCCATTCTTTTTTGTTTAACGGATCGGTGCGACGGGTGTGACCAAGGCAACCCAGTCATGATTCCGGTGGCACCATCCCCAAATCTTGACTGGACAAGGCCGCATCTTAAATGCACATGCATTAAAGGTGGGGCCCACACAGCGGGTTTGTCGAGACGACGCCATGAAGAAAAAGCCATCGAGCGAGGCGACCGCCGCCTGGATCAGGCTGATGCGGGTGCAGAGCCGGGTGCTCGACGCCGTCGAGCAGGATCTGAAGAAGGCCGGCTTTCCGCCGCTCGCCTGGTATGACGCGCTGCTTGAGTTGTCGCGTTCGCCGACCGGCGAGCTGCGTCCCGTCGAACTCGAAAAGCAGATGCTGCTGCCGCAGTACTCGACCTCACGCCTGATCGACCGTTTGGTCGATGAGAAGTTGGCCGTGCGGCGCGAGTGCGCCTCCGACAAGCGCGGCCAGTTCGTCGAGATCACCGAAGCCGGCCGCGATCTGCAGAAGAAAATGTGGACGTCGTATTCGGCAGCGATCGAGCGCCATGTCGGCGCTAAATTGTCGGACGCCGACGCGGTGAAGCTGTGCGGTCTGCTCGACCGTCTCGGTTGCGCCTGCGGTGAGATGGCCGCTCCCCTCGTCAAAGACGCTGCGCAGGCCCGATGACCTCGCTCACATCGAACGCGTTCGCGGGCCTCATCGTCCGCCACCCCTCGCACTAAGCCTGCATCAGCGCAGCACGTTAGGTTTCTGGAGTTTCCATGGCGCGTGACCAGATCGACATGACCCCGCTGGCCTCGCGCGACGAACTCGTCGGCTGGATCGAGGCGGGCGTCAAACCGCGCGAGCAATTCCGCATCGGCACCGAGCACGAGAAGACGCCGTTCACGCTCGAAGGCCTCCGTCCCGTGCCGTACGATGGCGACCGCGGCATCCGCGCGCTGCTCGACGGCATGAAGCTTCTGCTCGGCTGGGAGCCGATCATGGAGCGCGGCAACATCATCGGCCTCTACGATGTCACCGGCGGCGGCGCGATCTCGCTCGAACCCGGCGGGCAGTTCGAACTCTCCGGCGCACCGGTCGAGACGATCCATCAGACCTGTTCCGAACTGATGGCGCATCTGGCGCAGGTGCGCGAGATCGCAACGCCGCTCGGCATCGGTTTTCTTGGCCTCGGCATGACGCCGTCATGGTCGCGCGCGGAAATCCCGGTGATGCCGAAGGGCCGCTACAAGATCATGACCAACTACATGCCGAAGGTCGGCCAATACGGCATCGACATGATGTACCGGACCTGTACGGTGCAGACCAATCTCGACTTCTCCTCCGAAGCCGACATGGTGAAGAAGCTGCGCGTCTCCTTGGCGCTGCAGCCGGTGGCCACCGCACTGTTCGCCAACTCGCCGTTCACCGAAGGCAAGCCGAACGGCTTCCTCTCCTTCCGCTCCGAAATCTGGAAGGACACCGACAACAATCGGTCCGGCATGATTCCGTGGGCGTTCGAGGACGGCATGAGTTTCGAGCGCTGGGTCGACTACGCGCTCGACGTGCCGATGTATTTCGTCAAGCGCGGCGACGATTACATCGACGTCTCGGGCTCCTCCTTCCGCAAGTTCTTCGACGGCAAGAACGAGAAAATGCCGGGCGAACGTCCCACCTTGTCGGACTGGGCCAATCACCTTTCGACGATTTTCCCGGAAGTGCGGCTGAAGCGGTATCTCGAAATGCGCGGTGCCGACGGCGCACCGTGGGGCCGCTTGCCGGCGCTGCCGGCATTCTGGGTGGGCTTGCTGTACGACGAGGCGAGCCTCGATGCGGCATGGGAGCTCGCCAAGGGCTGGAGCGCCGACGAGCGCCAGCAGCTGCGCGACGATGTGACCACGCAAGGCTTCAAGGCCAAGATCGGCAACCGCTATCTGTTCGAGGTGGCGAAGGATTGCCTCGCGCTGGCGCATGCCGGGCTGCGCCGCCGGGGCCATGTCGACCAGTCGGGCCGTGATGAGACGCGTTACCTCGAACCGCTCGACCGGATCATCGACTCGGGCCGCACACCGGCGGAAGAACTGCTCGCCAAGTTCGATGGCGAGTGGCGGGGCTCGGTCGATCCGGCCTATGCGCAGTACGCATTCTAAAGCCGCGCGCCGCGGCCTTTGGCTGCTGCGACACTGACAATCCGTTCATCTGACGTACATCTGGGCAGGGCTTCAATGCCGTGCGTCCCGGCCCGCGGGGCGCGTGGACACGAAGCCATTCAGAATCAACAGATTGCACGCGATGCCGAGAACGAGCCTCATCCTCGCCGCCGTTCTGGCATTGCTGGCGATCTCCCAGCCGGATACCGCGCGCGCGCAGACCGGTTTCGACCGGCCCGGCGCGGATTACACCAGCATTGCCGTTCCATCCGGTGACCCCGCGGCCTGCGCGCTGATCTGCGAGCGCGACCGCAAGTGCCGCGCCTGGAGCTTCAATTATCCGATCGATGGCGAGCGCGGGGCGGCGTGCTGGCTCAAGGGCGCGGTTCCGGCGCGGGTCGAGAACAACTGCTGTGTCTCCGGCGTGCGCGGCGCCGGCGTATTGGAAACGCGCAACAGCACGATCGAGGTCGCCACCGACCGGCAGGGCGGCGACTATCGCAGTATCGAGGTCGAGCCGGACGCCAAGGGCGAAACCTGCAAGGCGGCCTGCGAAGCCGACAACAAATGCCGGGCGTGGACCTATGGCCGTCCGGGCTACATCGGCAAATCCGCGCGTTGTTTCCTGAAAAACGAGGTGAAGCCGCCCCGCCGCAAACCCGGATTCATCTCCGGCGTGGTGCGTTAGGGCGGTGCTTACCACGGCGAAAGCCTTCCGCCGCGCGGCGTAACTTTCAGGATTTGCGTTCGTAGCTCCGGTCAGCGGGCGCCGGTTGCGTCCCGCGTCACCCTTTGCCGGAGAAGAATAATGAAAATCGTGACCTCCTTCGCACGGTTCGCCGCGCTGCTCGCAGCGCTTGTGATCGGGCCGCTGTTGACCACCGCGTACGCCGGTAGCACCGCACCTTATACCCAGGAAGCCTTCAAGGCCGCCCAGGCTGCTGGCCAGCCGATCCTGGTCGAAGTCCATGCCGACTGGTGCCCGACCTGCAAGGCGCAGGAATCGGTCCTGAACGCGCTGAAGACCGATCCGAAGTTCGACAAGCTCGTCACCTTCCGCGTCAACTACGACCAGCAGAAGCAGGTGCTGCGTGAATTCAATGCGCAGGCGCAGTCGACGCTGATCGTGTTCAAGGGCGCGAGCGAAGTCGGCCGTTCCGTCGGCGACACCCGCCGCGCCTCGATCGAAAGCCTCGTCGGCAAGAGTCTCTGATCACGCATGACTGCGATCGCGCTGGCATTCGCCGCAGGGGTCCTCTCGATCCTGTCGCCCTGCGTGCTGCCTCTGGTCCCGCTGGTGCTGGGTGCAGCATCAGCGGCTGACCGCTATGGACCGGCCATGCTCGCGGCCGGTCTTGCTCTGTCGTTCACACTGTTCGGCCTCTTCATCGCCACCATCGGCTTTTCGCTCGGCATCGATGCCGGCGTGGTGCGCATCGCCTCCGCCGTCGTGATGATCGCGCTCGGCGCGGTGCTGCTGGTGCCGCGTTTCCAGACGCAGTTTGCGTTCGCCGGCGGATCGCTGAGCAACTGGGCGGATCGCAACATGGCGGGCGCTGCGCAAACGCGTTACGGCGGCCAGTTCCTCGTCGGCGTTCTTCTGGGGGCGGTGTGGTCGCCCTGTGTCGGGCCGACGCTGGGAGCCGCGTCGCTGCTTGCTGCGCAAGGGAAAGACCTGCCGCAGGTGGCGCTGACCATGCTGGCCTTCGGCATCGGCGCGGGATTGCCGCTGGCGTTGCTCGGTTTGGTGTCGGCATCGGCGATGGCGCGGTTCCGCAATCGCATGCTGTCGGCCGGATCGTTCGGCAAGATGGCGATGGGGGTGATCCTGATCGCGGTCGGCCTTGCGGTGGCAACCGGTGCGGACAAGCGCATCGAGTCGACCCTCGTCGACATCTCGCCGGCCTGGCTGACCGAACTCACCACCCGTTTTTGATCTGCGGCGGTTTTGCTGGTTGACAGGCTCATCGGTTTATTACACCTATTGGTATAATAAATCGATGGGCCTATGATGCCTTCAGTTTTGGTCTTCATTCCTCGGATCGATTGCGAGATTTGTCCGGCATCTGAGGCCTGGGCGTAGATGCCTCGCGTCTCCGGCCAGGACGGACGCGCCGCCATTCTCGCCGCCGCGAGCCGGCTGTTCTACGAGCAGGGACTGGAGCCCGTCAGCATCGATATGGTCGCGGCCGCAGCCGGGCTGACGAAGCGGGCGCTCTACTATCATTTTCCAACCAAGCACGATCTCGTTCTCGCTTACCTCGATGCAGCCGGTGACATCGCGCTGGTGCTTCTGAAGAAGATGGCGCAAACGTCCGGAGCGCCCGATGCGCATCCGTATGCGCGTCTCCTGGAGGGATTGCGCAAATGGCTGAAGACCAGGGGCTTTCACGGTTGCGTGTTCCTGCGCGCGGCGCGGAGTTATCCGGACGATCTGCAGATCGGTCAGATTTCGATCCGCCATAAGGAATTGACACTCGCCTGGCTCACGGTGTTGGCGCGGGACGCGGGCGGCGCTCGTCCCGACGACCTCGCACTTCAATTCCGCCTTCTGCTCGACGGCGTTTTTGCATCGGATCAGCTCTACGATCACGACGTGCTGATCGATACGGCGCAACGCTCGCTGGCGGCCCTTCTCGCTGCCAACACCATCAAACCAAATCGCAAAATGAGGACGTCATGAGTAACGCAGCCTGGCTGGATACGGTGCTCTTTGCGCCGCGCGCATTAGCGAGCATTGAGGCGGATGGATTGGCATCGCGACCCGACATCCGCTTCATTCGAACCAAGACAGGGAAGGTCAGGGTTCGCGCGCAGATCGAAGACGGCAAGCCGGTTGTCATCGTATTCCCGGACGGGCCCAACATCATCGAGCACTACGACCCGATCTTTGAAGCTTTTCGCGGCAAGTACTCGCTGGTGGCGATTGAGCCGCCCGGATTGGGCTTTTCCTATGCGCATCATCCGGATGCGCTCGGGTTCAAAGGCACTGTCCAAGCCGTGGTCGCGGTGATCGAGGCGATGCAGCTCGAGCGGCTGATCGTGACCGGAAGTTGCGTACAAGCTTATCTTGCGATCGCGATTGCCGCCGCTCTTCCGGATCGCACGCTCGGCGTCATTGCAGCGCAGGCGACCGACATGGAGGGGCAACGCAAATGGACATGTTCGGAAGTTGACCCGCAGGGTTTCCTGAGAGAACCGGTCGTCGGTCAGATGGCCTGGGCTAGATCAGTCAACCGGGAGCGCTTCGGGATCGATGCCTGGTACAAGATTGCAGCCGGATCAGGCGTCGATATCGCCGGATGGCAGGAAACCGCGCGCTGGAGTATCCGCTGTGGTGCCTGTCACGCGCTCGCGACGCTGATTCAGAGCTGGTTCGACGGCGAGCCCATCGACATTCCGGTATGGAACGGCCCCGCGGTGATCATGTTCGGCTTGGCCGACGCGACGCATCTGCGGGCTGGCTCCAATCCCGAAGGCTTGCGCGCCTATGTCCCAAACGCCGAGATGTGCCTGATCGAAAGGGCCGGGCACTTTCCCGAGCTCGAAGCGCTTAGCGAATATGCCGGCGCGATTGACGCTTTGGTCAACAAGGCAGCCATCGACATGGATGCGTGAGGTCCGGAACTCACGACGCGGTTTTGATCTGTGGCGGTTCTGACGGTAGGCTCATGCCATTGAGCCTCCGTCGATTGATCCGCACATGATTTCAATTTCACCAGCTCCAGCGAACCATCCGCAGCGTGCGTTCTGGGATCTGTTCTTCTGGCAACTGGCAGAGCGCCACATCAGCGATCCCAAGATTCCCGAGGGCATCGTGCTGTCGGCGCCGGATCTGCACGCGCTTGTGGGTGATCAGCTTTATGCCGAGCTCGTCGCGTGGGCTGCCGATGGTCACGGGCGGCATGATTTTCGGGCGACGTTCGATGCGCTGTTTCCGCGCCGGTGTTTCTGCCGGCGGAAGGGCACGATGGACTACAACGAACTGGATTTTACCGGGACGAATGTCTATCGCCGCATCTATTTCAGCGATCCGTGCGTCAACGACACTTGCGACGTCCTGTTCAAGCGCACGCCCGACATCGATCTGATCCGCTGCCGCGAATGCGGTGATGTCTGGCTGCGCGGGATGGACCTCGATTGGGGGCGCCAGCATTTGTTGCTGCTCGAGCCGGGCGATCTTAAGCGCATCGAGAGCGAAGGTGTGTGGCCGTCAGGTCTGGACGAGGCGGAGGCCACATGGATCGCCGCCGAGAAGGGCATGCGCCACGACGATCCGCGCGTGCCGGCGTGGCAGCGTGAGAACAATCCGCCGGATGCTGTCGCGAAGTACGGCGCGGCGCGGGACTAGCCCGTGCCGCCGACGGTGATCTGGTCCATGCGCAAGGTCGGCTGACCGACGCCGACCGGCACGCCCTGGCCCTGTTTGCCGCAGGTGCCGATGCCGTCGTCGAGTTTCAGGTCATTGCCGACCATCGAGATGCGATGCAGGTCGGTCGGGCCGTTGCCGATCAGCATGGCGCCCTTCAGCGGCGCGCCGAGCTTGCCGTTCTCGATTCTGTAAGCCTCGGTGCACTGGAACACGTACTTGCCAGACGTGATGTCGACCTGACCGCCACCGAAGTTCGCGGCGAAGATGCCGTTCTTCACCGACGCCAGAATTTCCGCCGGATCGCGGCCGCCGGCGAGCATGTAGGTGTTGGTCATGCGCGGCATCGGCACATGCGCGTAGGATTCGCGCCGTCCGTTGCCGGTCGGCTTCATGTTCATCAGCCGCGCGTTCTGCCGGTCCTGCATGTAGCCGACGAGGATGCCGTCCTCGATCAGCACGGTGCGGCTGGTCGGCGTGCCTTCGTCGTCGATCGACAGCGAACCGCGGCGCGACGAGATGGTTCCGTCGTCGACGACGGTGACGCCCTTGGCCGCGACCTGCTGGCCCATCAGGCCCGCGAACGCCGAGGTCTGCTTGCGGTTGAAGTCGCCTTCGAGGCCGTGGCCGACGGCTTCATGCAGCATCACGCCGGGCCAGCCGGGGCCGAGCACCACATCCATTTCACCGGCGGGGGCGGGGATCGATTCGAGATTGACCATCGCCTGACGGATCGCGCCGTCGGCGGCCTCGCGCCATGCTTTCGTTTCGATGAAACGGGCATAACCCTCGCGGCCGCCATAGCCGTGGCTTCCGGTTTCCTGCCGGTCGCCCTGTCCGGCGACCACGGAGATGTTGACGCGCACCAGCGGGCGGATGTCGCGGTAGCTCTCGCCATCCGGGCGAAGGATTTCGACGACCTGCCATGTGGCGGCGAGCGAGACGGAGACCTGACGCACGCGCGGGTCCTTGTCGCGCACATAGGCGTCGATCTCGGCGAGCAGCTTCACCTTGGTCTCGAAGTCCTGCCCGTCGAGCGGATTCTCGTCGCCGTAGAGGCGGATGTTGGTGTGCGGCGGCGCGCCCGCGAACGTGCCGCTATGGCCGCCACGCACGGCAGCGACCGAATCCGCCGCGCGGATCAGCGCGGGCAGGGAGACGTCGGACGAATGCGCGTAGCCGACCGCGTCGTTCTTCACCGCGCGCAGGCCGAAGCCCTGAGCGGTGTCGTAGGTCGCCTGCTTCAGGCGCCCGTTGTCGAACATCAGCCCTTCCGACTGGCGGTATTCGAGGAACAGCTCGCCGTCGTCCGCGCCAGTGAGGCCGCGGGCGATTTCCTTGCGGGCGGCATCGCGGTCGAGGCCGGCGCGGTCGAGCAGGGAGGAGGTGGCGAGGGATGCGGTCATTGCGGGGTTCCGGAAAGCGGGAGGCGTTGCAATGAAGATAGGTGCGCGCGGCCGAAAGGGCCAGCGTTCCGGAATGACGAAGAGGTTACGGCAGCTTGTCGTAGCCCTCGCCGATGCCTTTCAGGCTCAGCGGGAAGCCGATGCCTTCTTCCGGCGTCTCGAAGATGATGAAGGTGGCGGTGCGAGCGGTGCGCAGCTTGGCCAACAGGTCGTCGTCCATCACGACCTCGGCAACGCAGCCGTTCGGCAGGCAGCGGACGAAGCCGGCGCGGCCGACGTCGTTGTTGTCGAGCTTCAGCCCGAGGCCGGACGGCAGCAGCACGCCGAGCGGCGCGACCACCCGCATCAGCTTGCTCTTCTGGTCGGCCGTCTTCAGGACGATGACGGTCAGGCCGGCGTTGGAGCGGTCCTCGGCGACCACGCTCTGGATCAGCGCGCACTGTTCGCCCTGCGCTCCGGGAGGGGTGTCGCAGCGGATCTGCCAGTCGCCATGCACCGATTTGACGGCGCCCTGGGCCAGCGCCGGTGCGGCCTGAAACAGGCTCGCCGCCGTCAAAAAAGCCGCAAGCGCCAACAGCTTGGCAGGGCGCGCGACAGGCAGTTCAGGCATGCGGCCCATCGGGGTCAGTTCCCAGGTTGTCCAAAACGTACGATTGAACCCGCAATGACGGCGCCTTCGGGGCGAATTCCGGCTTCCGCCGTCCGGCCAGGCTTACGAACAATCCCGCCATCCGGAGCGCCAATCGCCGCGAATCGGGGTTCGCCATCGCGTCTTGCTTGTGCGTACATTGGGCGTCGCGGGTGTCAAGCATTTGTCGTTTCCCTGTCGCCCGATGCGATGAATTTGAGCCGGAATTTCAGGCGTTTCCTGACTGTGCACAGGGTCTGCCTTCCATCTGGTCAGACCCCCGATCAGGTGCATTGCGGTAGTCTTGGAATTATGGTTTGAGAGGCTGGAATTTCGACGCTTTCTAAGCCAGTCCGGGTGCCGGGCCCATGATCCGAAAACATGGTCCAGCCTCAAGCGAATGGCAGCGCCGACCGCGCGAGACCGGCATCACGGGGATCCGCGGCTGTTTTGAACGTGAAGGTGGGAGCACGAGCGGCATGACGAGGTGGATGAACCAGAGGGGCCGCCGGTTGCTGGGTCTGGCAGCGGGGGCATTCACGCTGGTGGCGGCAGGCGCCGCCTACGCCGGCCTCGGTCAGCCGACGCCGTGGGAATACACACTGCAGGAATCGGCCTCGCCGGTGATGGACAACATCAATTGGTTCCACAACCTGCTGCTCGTCATCATCACGGTCATCACGCTGTTCGTCCTGGCGCTGCTCATCATCGTGATGGTGAAGTTCAACGCCAAGGCCAATCCGGTCCCCTCGAAGACGACGCACAACACGCTGATCGAGGTGGTGTGGACGGTCGTGCCGGTGCTGATCCTCGTCGCCATCGCGATCCCGTCCTTCCGCTTGCTGTTCCAGCAGCTCGACGTGCCGAAGGCCGACGTCACCATCAAGGCGACCGGCAAGCAGTGGTACTGGAGCTATTCGTATCCGGATCACGGCAAGTTCGAGTTCGACTCGCTGCTCGTCGCCGACAAGCAGCCGCGTCTGCTCGGCGTCGACAACGAGCTGGTCGTGCCGGTGAACAAGATCGTCCGCGTGCAGACCACCGCCGCCGACGTGATCCATGCGTTCGCCGTGCCGTCGTTCGGCATCAAGATCGACGCGATTCCGGGCCGCCTGAACGAGACCTGGTTCAAGGCGACCAAGCTCGGCATGTACTACGGCCAGTGCTCGGAACTGTGCGGCAAGGACCATGCGTTCATGCCGATCGCGGTGCGCGTGGTCAGCGAGCAGGAATTCAACACCTGGATCGAACAGGCCAAGAAGAAATTCGCGTCGACGCCCGACACCAACTCGGTCGCGTCGGCAAGCGCCGCCACGCAGTAAACGCTGGCGCGCAACGACGGAACTAAGGGCGACGAACCGAACAGGTTCAACGGACTGCGAAGTTCAAAGGAATAGAAGATGGCAACGACCGCTGGCACCCACGCTCACGATCACGCTCATGACGATCATGCGCACGACCATCCGACCGGCTGGCGTCGTTGGGTCTATTCGACGAACCATAAGGACATCGGCACGATGTACCTTATCTTCGCGATCTGCGCCGGCGTCATCGGCGCAGCGCTGTCGGTGGCGATCCGCATGGAGTTGCAGACGCCGGGCGTGCAGTTCTTCACCAACAATCAGTACAACGTGTTCGTGACCTCGCACGGTCTGATCATGATCTTCTTCATGGTCATGCCGGCGATGATCGGCGGCT
>LWDM01000028.1:0-10392 GCA_002083525.1 Proteobacteria bacterium SG_bin9
GTGCAACGCTGCTTCGCAGAGCCGGTACCATTCCAAATTCAGTGGACGATATTGCCCCGGATCAGCAGCGCACCGCAAGCGCTGCGCAGCGTCCGGGGCAAGTGGTGCCTTGGCGACGCAACAAAAAAGCCGCGGTCACCCGCGGCTTTCGTGTTTCTGAACTCTGAGATCGTTCAGCGCTTCTTGCGCAGGCGCACGACCATGTCGATGCGGCTGATCTCGTAGCCGTCCGGCACTTCCGGCATCTTCTGAAGCACGAGCTGCGGATCGTCGATGTCGACGAGCTCGTGGCTGCCTTCGAGATAGTAGTGATGATGCGATGTGACGTTGGTGTCGAAGTAGGTCTTGGTGCCGTCGACGCTGACCTGGCGCAGCAGGCCGGCTTCGGTCAGCTGGTTCAGCGTGTTGTAGACGGTCGCGAGCGACACCGGCACCTTGGCGTGGGTCGCTTCCTCGTAGAGCATTTCCGCGGTCAGGTGGCGGTCGCCCTTGCCGAACAGAAGCCAACCCAGAGCCATGCGCTGGCGGGTTGGGCGCAGGCCGACAGACTGCAGCATTTCGTTGACGTCATGCCACGGACAGCCAGTCAGAAGCGCGGGACGGCCGAGGCTCACCCCGTCCGATTCGGCGTGCACTGCGCCATGGTTCGGCGTTTCGCCGGTTACAGATTCACTCATTCTCGGTCACGGGTTCAAGGCCCGCCCTTCAATTGATACGCAATTCGACCAAAACTATAGGGAGAAAGGCCAATAGATGCAAGTGCTTCGCAACTAACGAGTGCATCGCTTGAACACGGTCTGCCGCATGGCGGAATAGCCAAAGAACCACGGTTGGCGGCTGCTTTGCCCCATATGATGCTTATGTTACAGAGCCGCCAACGAGCTCCGGGGGGAGTTGCAAAAAGGGTAAATGGGTATGCATCAGCGGCAGGGCAGTTACAGTTACGAGGACCTGCTTGCGTGCGGCCGTGGCGAAGTGTTCGGACCCGGCAATGCCCAGCTCCCGTTACCGCCGATGCTGATGTTCGATCGCATCACCGAAATCACCGAGACTGGCGGCGAATACGGCAAGGGCCTGATCCGGGCCGAGCTCGATGTGAAGACCGATCTCTGGTTCTTCGGCTGTCATTTCAAGAACGACCCTGTCATGCCGGGTTGCCTCGGCCTTGATGCCATGTGGCAGATGGTCGGCTTCTACCTGGGCTGGCTCGGCGGCGAAGGCCGCGGGCGCGCACTCGGTCTCGGCGAGCTGAAATTTTCTGGGCAGGTGCTGCCGGGCATCAAGCAGGTCGTTTACAATATCGATGTGAAGCGCGTCATGCGCTCGAAGCTCGTGCTTGGTATTGCTGACGGGTGGCTTTCGGCCGACGGCGAGATTATCTACCGGGCCAAGGATCTGCGGGTGGGACTGTTCCGGCAGGACGCCGCATTGCAGCCCGGAACGTGAGATAGTCTCGAGCGAATTGTTTGAGACAGACGAAGCGGTTATCGCGCATTCAGCGGTACCGGACGCAGGACGCAAGAAAAGCGAGGACGGGGATGAAGCGGGTCGTCGTGACGGGGATGGGCATCGTCTCATCCATCGGCAACAACACGCAGGAAGTGTTGGCCAGTCTCTACGAAGCCAAGTCGGGCATCAGCCGCGCCGAGGAATACGCCAAGCTCGGCTTCCGCTGTCAGGTGTTCGGCGAGCCCACGCTCGATCCGAGCGCGATCGTCGATCGCCGCGCGATGCGCTTTCTCGGCGAAGGTGCTGCATGGAATCACGTCGCGATGGAGCAGGCGATCCTCGACTCCGGTCTCGAGCCGACGGAAGTGTCGAACGAGCGCACCGGCATCATCATGGGTTCGGGCGGTCCGTCCGCGCGCACGATTGTCGAAGCCGCGAACACAACGCTGACCAAGGGCCCGAAGCGCGTCGGTCCGTTCGCCGTGCCGAAGGCGATGTCGTCGACCGCATCCGCGACGCTCGCGACCTGGTTCAAGATCAAGGGCGTGAACTATTCGATCTCGTCGGCGTGCGCGACGTCGAACCATTGCATCGGCAATGCGTATGAGACGATCCAGGTCGGTAAGCAGGACGTCATCTTCGCCGGCGGCTGCGAGGATCTCGACTGGACCATGTCGGTGCTGTTCGACGCGATGGGCGCGATGTCGTCGAAATACAACGAGACGCCGGCGACAGCGTCGCGGCCGTATGACGTCAACCGCGACGGCTTCGTCATCGCGGGCGGCGCAGGCGTGCTGGTGCTCGAAGAACTCGAGCATGCGAAGGCACGCGGCGCCAAGATTTACGGCGAAATCATCGGCTACGGCGCGACGTCGGACGGTTACGACATGGTGGCGCCGTCGGGCGAGGGCGCCGAGCGCTGCATGAAGATGGCGATGTCGACCGTGCAGGGTCCTGTCGATTACATCAATCCACACGCGACCTCGACGCCGGCCGGCGACCCGCCGGAAATCCAGGCGATTCGCAACGTGTTTGGCACCGGCGACAAGTGCCCGCCGATCTCGGCGACCAAGGCGCTGACCGGCCATTCGCTCGGTGCGACCGGTGTGCAGGAGGCGATCTACTCGCTGCTCATGATGAAGAACGGCTTCATCTGCGAGAGCGCGAACATCCAGGAACTCGATCCGGTGTTTGCGGACATGCCGATCGTGCGCAAGCGCATCGACAACGCCAAGGTCGGTACCGTGCTGTCGAACTCGTTCGGCTTCGGCGGCACCAACGCCACGCTGGTGTTCCGCCGGCTGGATGCCTGATTTTCCTGCTTTGCAGCATCGTCAACCGCAGGCGCTGGGCGGTAGCCGCCGGTGCCAATTGTCTGTCATGATGCATGAGTTAATTGGGCCGCCCCTTTTGAATCGGGCGGTACGGGTTATTTTGGGAGCGTTGATATGCAAGGGCTGATGCAGGGCAAGCGCGGGTTGATCATGGGCGTTGCCAATGATCACTCGATCGCGTGGGGAATCGCGAAGACGCTGCACGCCCATGGCGCTGATCTCGCCTTCACCTATCAGGGCGACGCGCTCGGCAAGCGGGTGAAGCCGCTCGCGGAACAGCTCAAGTCGGACGTGGTGCTGCCGTGCGATGTGGAAGACATCGCCTCCGTCGATGCGACGTTTGCGGCGCTGAAGGCGAAGTGGGGCACGATCGATTTCGTCGTGCATGCGATCGGCTTCTCCGACAAGAACGAGCTGAAGGGCCGCTATGCCGACACGACACGCGCGAACTTCTCGCGCACTATGGTGATCTCGTGTTTCTCGTTCACCGAAGTAACGAAGCGCGCGGCCGAGCTGATGCCGAATGGCGGTTCGATCATCACGCTGACCTTCGGCGGTTCGATGCGCGTGATGCCGAACTACAACGTGATGGGCGTTGCCAAGGCCGCGCTCGAAGCATCGACGCGTTATCTCGCGGCCGACTACGGGCGGCAAGGCATTCGCGTGAATGCGATCTCGGCGGGCCCCGTGCGGACGCTCGCGGGCTCGGGCATCGGCGAGGCGCGCGCGATGTTCGCCTTCCAGCAGAAGCATTCGCCGCTCGGCCGTGGCGTCACGCTCGATGAACTTGGCGGATCGGCGCTGTATTTCCTGTCAGACCTGTCGGGCGGCGTGACCGGCGAAGTCCACTATGTGGACTCCGGCTACAACATCATCTCGATGCCCAAGCCCGGCGAGCTGAAAGACGATGGCGCCGCTAGCAAGGACGCAGCGGAATAATTACGTCCTCCTGGACGCCGATCCGTCGGGCGTCAGGAGCTGACGTCATGTTTTTGATGTTCTGGATTATCCTGTTTCTTCCGGTCTTCACGGTCGTGTGCGCAATCGCTGTGTCCCGTCCGCTGATCGGTTGCGCGATTGCTGCGTTCGTTGCACTTGCGGCTGTTCGAATACACGCGGGCGGCGATTACATGATTATGGGAAGTTTCGGCTATCCCATCGCGATAGCGTCGGTAGCCGGAGCCCTCACGGGCCTTTTCATGCGTGAGACAAAGAAGGGCGACGCAGCAGGATAAGTTTCGCGTTATGTCACGCGCTTCGTGCAAAACGCGACACATCAAGATCGACGTTTTCGTTCAGCCGTCAGGATTGAGAGTTCCTTAACCGGGAACCCGCGGAAGAGCTATCGATCAAGGTATTCAGATACTTGCATAGCTCTGCATTTGGCGTAACCCATCCATCGCATTAGGTTTTTCTCAAACTCGTGCCCTTACTATCTTACGGCTCTTTTGCCGAAGGTACGTGCCGTGTCCGTCGAGGAATTTTCACAGCAGTGGGCGGTCGATATTTCGGTCGGCGGAAGTTATTCGCTGCCGAAATGGTTCGATCCGCAAGGCCGGCCGCGCACGTTTGCGTGCCGCACCACGCGTGTGTCCGCGTACCGGATGATGGTCGACGTGCCGGTGGTCGGACGCGTCGGCGATCTCATCAAGCCATACTTCCGCGACTTCGGAAATTTTGAGGGACGCATCAGCGACACCAAGTCGGGCCGCTTCCTGCTCGAACTTGAGATGACGAATGAGATGCGCGAGACCTTCCTGAACAAGCTGACCTGGATCAAGGAAAAGCAGAAAGATCCGAGCATCCGCGATTCGCGCGCGGATGCGCGCATCATTCCTGGCAGCCCGCACTCGATCCTGACATTGGCGGATGGCAGCGTTCAGAAGTGCTTCATCATCGACATGTCGGTGTCGGGTGTCGCGGTGTCTTCGTCGTATCAGCCGGAAATCGGAACGCCGCTCGCCGTCGGCGCGGTCGTCGGCCGCGTCGTCCGGCTGCTGCCGGATGGCTTTGCTGTGCAGTTCGTCGAGAAGCCGAGCCGCGGCGAGCTCGAGCGTCTGGTCGTGCGCACCGCGCCGCTGCGCTGGGTCGGCAGTTCGGACGCTGCGCCCGCATCAGGCCTTGTGCCCGCGCGGGCTTAGGCCTTACGCCGACAGCTTCTCCGCGCGCTGATAGGCCGGCCGCGCCGCGCAGAGATCGAGATAACGATCGAACGACGGCCGGGTCGGCACCATCTTGAACAAGCGGACCGCGAAGTTCAGACCTGCGCCGATCACGACATCCGCAGCAGTGAATTGATCGCCGAGAATCCACGGGCCCTTCTGCAGCGCCGCGTCGATGGCATCGAACACTTGCGTGGCCTCACCCCATCCGGCCGTGCGCGCCGGCATCTCGATCTTGGTGAAGATCTGCGTGATTGCGGCTTCGATGTTGCCGTTGAAGAACAGCCACTGCAGATAGCGCGCGCGGCGCGGATCGCCGATCGGCGGCGCGAGTTTCGCATTCGGATAGCGGTCGGCGATGTAAGCGCAGATCGCAGCGGACTCGCCCATTGCAGCATCGCCATCTTTCAGGCCCGGCACCTTGCCGAGTGGATTGATCGCGAGATAGTCCGGCTTCTTCTGATCGCCGGTGTTGATGTCGGTGAGCACGCGCTCGTACGGCTCGCCTGTTTCTTCCATGGCCCAGAGGGCGGCGAACGAGCGTGATTTCGGGCAATAGAAAATCTGCATGTGGCCGTCCCCTATCGATGTCGTGCTGCGCGGAAGGTTGTCGGAGCGATGCCCCGCGAGGTCAAGTCCAGATTGGTAAGGCGAACGGTGGTCAGAAAATGACAGGGGTCATGAAAAAAGCCCCCGCGACGGTGTCGCGAGGGCTTGGTTTGTTTGGCTGTGGCGCCGGTTACTTCTTCAGGTCGAAGCGGTCCAGTTCCATCACCTTGGTCCAGACGGCAGCGAAGTCCTTCACGAACTTCTCCTTGGAGTCGCCGGTCGCATAAACCTCGGCGTAGGCACGCAGCTGCGCGTGCGAGCCGAAGATCAGGTCGACGCGCGTCGCCGTCCACTTCGCCGCGTTGGTCTTGCGGTCGCGGCCCTCGTAGATACCGTCGGCATTCGGCGGCTGCCATGCGGTACGCATGTCGAGCAGGTTGACGAAGAAGTCGTTCGTCAGCGTGCCGGTCTTCTTGGTGAGGACGCCGTGCTTCGATCCGCCGGCGTTCGCGCCGAGCACGCGCAGGCCGCCGATGAGCGCGGTCAACTCGGGACCGGTCAGCGTCAGCAATGCGGCACGGTCGATCAGCGCTTCTTCGTCCGCCATGAACTGCAGCTTCTTGCTGTTCTTGTAATTGCGGAAGCCGTCGGCGCGCGGCTCGAGCGGAGCGAAGGATTCGACGTCGGTCTGATCCTGCGTCGCGTCCGTCCGGCCCGGTTTGAAGGCGATCTTCACATCGATGCCGGCGGCCTTCGCCGCCTTCTCGACCGCGGCGTTGCCGCCGAGCACGATCAGGTCGGCGATCGAGACCTTCTTGCCCTTGCCGGTCTTGTTGAAGTCCGCCTGGATCGCGGTGAGCTTCTTCAGCACCTTCGCGAGCTCAGCCGGATTATTCGCGTCCCAATCCTTCTGCGGAGCGAGACGAATGCGCGCGCCGTTGGCGCCGCCGCGTTTGTCGGTGCCGCGGAAAGTCGAGGCCGACGCCCATGCAGTCGAGACCAGCTGCTGTACCGAGAGACCGGCGAGCAACTTTGCCTTCAGCGAAGCAGCATCCTTGTCCGTAATCGGCTTGCCGTCGGCCTTCGGGATCGGGTCCTGCCAGATCAGCACTTCCTTCGGCACCAGCGGGCCGAGGTAGCGCACGCGCGGGCCCATGTCGCGGTGGGTGAGCTTGAACCACGCGCGCGCGAACGCGTCCGCGAAGTCAGCCGGTTTCTCGTAGAAGCGGCGCGAGATCTTTTCATACGCCGGATCGAAACGCAGCGACAGGTCGGTGGTGAGCATGGTCGGGCGATGCTTCTTCGACTTGTCGAACGCGTCGGGGATCGTGGCTTCAGCGTTCTTCGCCACCCACTGCTGCGCGCCGCCCGGGCTCTTGGTCAGCTCCCATTCGTTCTCGAACAGGTTCTTGAAGAAGTGGTTGCTCCACCTGGTCGGCGTCTGCGTCCATGTCACTTCGAGGCCGCTGGTGATCGAGTCACCCGCGAGGCCGCTCGCGTACTTGCTCTTCCAGCCGAGGCCTTGATCTTCCAGCGCGCCGGCTTCCGGATCGGAGCCGACGAGCGAGGGATCGCCCGCGCCGTGCGTCTTGCCGAACGTGTGACCGCCGGCGATCAGGGCGACGGTTTCCTCGTCGTTCATTGCCATGCGGAAGAACGTCTCGCGGATATCCTTCGCGGCTTTGACCGGATCGGGATTGCCGTTCGGGCCTTCCGGGTTGACGTAGATCAGACCCATCTGCACGGCGCCGAGCGGCTCAGCCAGCTGACGCTCGCCGCTGTAGCGCTCGTCGCCGAGCCACGTGCCTTCCGGTCCCCAGTAGAGTTCTTCCGGCTCCCACACGTCGGCGCGGCCACCGGCGAAGCCGAACGTCTTGAAGCCCATCGATTCGAGCGCGACGTTGCCGGCGAGAATCATCAGGTCGGCCCAGGAAATCTTGCGGCCGTACTTCTGCTTGATCGGCCACAGCAGACGGCGCGCCTTGTCGAGGTTGGCGTTATCGGGCCAAGAATTCAGCGGCGCGAAACGCTGCTGACCGGCGCCGGCGCCGCCGCGGCCGTCGGTGGTGCGATAGGTGCCCGCCGAGTGCCAGGCCATGCGAATCATCAGACCGCCGTAGTGACCGAAGTCGGCCGGCCACCATTCCTGCGAATCCTTCATCAGTGCGGTGAGGTCCTTGATCACCGCCTTGAGATCGAGGCTCTTGAACTCCTTGGCGTAGTCGAACGCTTTGCCCATGGGGTCGGAGAGATTGGAATTGCGATGGAGCATCTCGATGCTGAGCGCATCCGGCCACCAGTCGCGGTTCGCGGGGCCGCGTGAGCCGCCTGTGAACGGGCATTTGCCCTTGTCGTCCGTTTTTGCGTCCATGATCTTTCTCCAGTCGCGAGGTCGTTGCTGCTTTGGGCCGGTGCGCTTCGCAGACCGCGGCACGGTCCCCAAAGTCTTTCTGCTCCAAACGGTTAGGTCGGATGCTGCTGCCGATGCGGCTAGCTTGAATGCGTAGATTGGAAGAAATCCAATATTAGGTCCAGTCGTATTGCCTGATCAGGTCGATAAGTTTTTCTGAACGACGAACATGCGGCTTTTGCGCGCATTTTCACCATGGCATGCGCCGAAAACAGTTTCGTGTCGGTGCGATTCCGATGGCCGTTGCGCCGTCGCAGCGTTAGCCTCAAGCGCATAACAACAAGGGAGGCACCCATGAGCAGCAGCGCAGCACGTGCGATCGATCCGGCGCCGGACGTCACGCTCGAGCGATTGAAGGAGATTGGCGCGGCCTTCGCGCGCCGCGACGTCGACGCCATCGTCAATTCGTTCGCGCCGGACGGCGTGTTCCGCAATGCGCGTGGCCCGGACGTGCACGGCAAGAGCTACACGGGCCACGCGGAGATACGTTCGTATTTCGAGCCGCTGTTCAAGGCGAGCCCGGATGTGACGTGGACGCACACCGCGGAATACATCGTCGGCAACCGCGCCGTCACCGAATGGCTGCGCAGCGCCACCATCAACGGCGTCAAGCAGGAGTGGCTCGGCTGCGATCTCTACACGTTCCGCAACGGCATGATCGTGCTGAAGGACACGTACATCAAGGTGGTGGGATAGGCTGCGCTACCAACTCTCGTCATTGCGAGGAGCGTAAGCGACGAAGCAATCCACGCTTCAGATTGCCGCCGCTGGACTGCTTCGCTTCGCTCGCAATGACGAAGAAGGACTGCAACGTTCAACAAAAAGGGCGGCCTTTGGCCGCCCTTTCGCATTCGCAGTGACGAGAAAGATCAGACGCCGAGCGTGCCGGCCTTCGCCGCTGCGTAGCGCTCGGTAATCTTGGTCCAGTTGACCGTGTTCCACCACGCCTTGAGATAGTCCGGACGGCGGTTCTGGTAGTTGAGGTAGTAGGCGTGCTCCCACACGTCGTTGCCGAGCAGCGCGCGCTTGCCGTCCATCATCGGGTTGTCCTGGCCCGGACGGGTTTCGATGGCGAGCTTGCCGTCCTTGGCGACGGTGATGAACACCCAGCCCGAACCGAACACGCGGCCGCCGGCCGCGTTGAAGTCGTCCTGCATCTTCTGCACACCGCCGAGGTCGCGGTCGATCGCGGCGAGCACGTCACTCTCCGGCTTGCCGCCGCTCGGGCCCATGATTTCCCAGAACATGGTGTGGTTGGCGTGACCGCCCATGCTGTTGCGCACGCCCGTGCGGATCGCTTCCGGCACCGAGTTCAGATTGCCGAGCACGTCAGCGACCGACTTCTCGGCGAGCGTCGGATTGTCCTTGGAGAAGTTGTTCAGGTTGGTGATGAAGGCCTGGTGATGCCGCGTGTTGTGGATCTCCATGGTCTTCGCGTCGATGTGCGGCTCGAGCGCGTTGTAAGCGTAGCCGAGCGCCGGCAGCTTGAACGGACCGGCCGGTGCAGCGGGAGCTGCAGCCGGTGCGGGCGCAGCCTGCGCGAACACGAGACGCGGAGCAGCGGCGGCGGCGGCAAGGCCGGCGGCGGCAGTGAAGAGATGGCGGCGGGACAGGGTCGACATGCGGTGGCCTCCTCGTTGAGTATTTTGGGATTGTGACAGGTAGAAAATTCAACGGCGAATCGGTGAGTGCGGATCAGGGCGCGCGGACAATACGCCGGAAACGGCTCCTCAATTACGAACCCCGCAGAAGCGCGGTTTCATCCAGTACTTCCGGAGGCGGCAATTGGATGCAGTGCGGCGCGAATTATCTTTGCGAGCGATTCGCAACTGCTTTGTCCCGGACGCGATGCAGCATGTAACGCTGCTTCGCAGAGCCGGGACTGTACCCAACTCTGTGGGTGGAATGGCCCCGGATCAGCAGCGCGTCATTCGTGCGCATGATCTGATCCGAAAACCGCTTCGCACTTTTCGGGATCATGCGGCATGCGGCGCAGCGTCCGGGGCAAGAAGTTCAACAGCGCAAACAAAAAGGGCGGCCCGAAAGCCGCCCTTTGATGTTGTCGGATTGCCGATCGGCGATCACTCCGCGGCGGGCGCCGCTTCGGTCTTGCCCTTGGCTTCGAGGTCTTCGCCGGTGGTCTGATCGACCGCCTTCATCGACAGGCGCGTCTTGCCGCGATCGTCGAAGCCGAGCAGCTTCACCTTGACCTTGTCGCCTTCCTTGACGACGTCGCCGGTCTTCTGCACGCGCGCCGACGCGAGCTGGCTGATGTGGACGAGACCGTCCTTGGCGCCGAAGAAGTTCACGAACGCGCCGAACTCCATCACCTTGACGACGGTGCCTTCGTAGATGTGGCCGACTTCCGGATCGGACGCGATCGACTTGATCCAGTTGATCGCCGCCTTGATCGATTCGCCGTCCGACGAAGCCACCTTCACGGTGCCGTCATCTTCGATGTTGATCTTGGCGCCGGTCTTCTCGACGA
>LWDM01000028.1:10406-10619 GCA_002083525.1 Proteobacteria bacterium SG_bin9
CGCCGGTGCCGATCACTTCGCGGATCTTGTCGGTGGCGATCTTGAAGGTCTCGATGCGCGGCGCGTATTCGCCGAGCTCCGAGCGAGCCGTGTTCAGCGCCTTCGACATTTCGCCGAGGATGTGAATGCGGCCTTCCTTCGCCTGCGACAGCGCGACCTTCATGATCTCTTCGGTGATACCGGCGATCTTGATGTCCATCTGCAGCGAGGTGA
>LWDM01000028.1:10627-15659 GCA_002083525.1 Proteobacteria bacterium SG_bin9
CGGCCACCTTGAAGTCCATGTCGCCGAGATGATCTTCGTCGCCGAGAATGTCGGAGAGCACGGCGTAGCGCTTGTCCTCAAGAATGAGGCCCATGGCGATACCCGCGGTCGGCCGCTTCATCGGCACGCCGGCGTCCATCAGTGCGAGCGAAGCGCCGCAGACGGAAGCCATCGACGACGAACCGTTCGACTCGGTGATCTCCGAGACGACGCGCACGGTGTACGGGAAGTCATGGTGCGGCGGCAGAACCGGGTGGACTGCGCGCCATGCTAGCTTGCCGTGACCGATCTCGCGGCGCTTGGTGCCGCCGAGGCGGCCGGTCTCGCCGACCGAGTAGGGCGGGAAGNNGTAGTGCAGCAGGAACGTCTCTTTGTACGTTCCCGACAGCGCGTCGATGTACTGCTCGTCTTCGCCGGTGCCGAGCGTGGTCACGACCAGCGCCTGGGTTTCACCACGGGTGAACAGCGCCGAACCGTGCGCGCGCGGCAGCACGCCGACTTCGGCGGTGATGGCGCGGACAGTCTTGCTGTCGCGGCCGTCGATACGCTTGCCGGTGTCGAGGATGTTCCAGCGGACGATCTTGGCTTCGAGTTCCTTGAACACGCCGGCGACGCGGAGCTTGTCGTACTTCGGCTCCGAATCTTCAGAAGATTTGCCTTCCGGGAAGAAATGCGCGATCGCCTTTTCCTTGGCAGCGCCCACGGCCTTGTAGCGATCCTGCTTGATCGGAATCGCATACGCAGCGCGCAGCTCCTGCTCGATGACGCCGAGCATTTCCTTCTCGATCGCCGAGTTGTCGATGACGGCGACGTCACGCGGCTCCTTCGCGGCCTTTTCGGCGAGCTCGATGATCGCGTTGATCACCGGCTGGAAGTGACGGTGACCGAACATCACCGCGCCGAGCATGATCTCCTCGTTCAGTTCCTTCGCTTCCGATTCGACCATCAGCACGGCGTCGGCGGTGCCGGCGACGACGAGGTCGAGTTCGCTCTCGGTCATTTCGTCGAGCGTCGGATTGAGGATGTATTCGTTGTTCTGGAAGCCGACGCGGGCGGCGCCGATCGGGCCCTGGAACGGTGCGCCGGAGAGCGTCAGAGCGGCAGAGGCTGCGACGAGCGCGAGAATGTCGGGGTCGTTCTCCATGTCATGCGAGAGAACGGTAACGATGACCTGGGTTTCGTTGCGCCAGCCCTCGACGAACAGCGGGCGAATCGGACGGTCGATCAGGCGGGAAACAAGCGTTTCCTTTTCGGTCGGCCGGCCTTCACGCTTGAAGTAACCGCCCGGAATGCGGCCGGCGGCGTAGGTCTTTTCCTGATAGTCGACAGTGAGCGGTAGGAAGTCGACGCCTTCACGCGGCGCCTTCGCGGCGACGACTGTGGCGAGTACGACGGTCTCGCCATAAGTGGCGAGCACGGCGCCGTCGGCCTGACGTGCGACTTTTCCGGTTTCCAGCTTGAGCGGGCGTCCGCCCCAATCGAGTTCGACTGAATGAGTTTTAAACATCGTGATTGTCTTTCATGGTTTCGCGAAAGGCGCGAAGCCGCGGCAAAAACAAAAACCCCTTTCACGAGAACTCTGAGCAAGACGGCGAGACGTTGATCGCGTAATTGCGATGCCAGCGTCCGGCGATCCTGCCAAAGATCGGGTGATCGGGGCTTTTCGATTTGAAATGGCTTCCATCCTTTCGATGGAACGGGCCGTCATGACGCCCCGCGCGACGGGCCCTTGCCCGTCTTGCCCAGCGGCCGGATTGCTGCTGGACCCTTTTGCCGTGCGTGCCGAATGAGCCGCACGATGCCTGCGCTTGCGCGCAGGCCAGCGCTCGTCAGCGACGGATGTTGTGCTTTTCGAGCAGAGTCTTGTAGCGCGCTTCGTCGGTCTTCTTGACGTAGTCGAGCAACGAGCGGCGGGTGGACACGAGCTTCAGAAGGCCGCGGCGCGAATGGTTGTCCTTGCCGTGGGTCTTGAAGTGTTCGGTGAGGTTGTTGATGCGCTCCGAGAGGATCGCGACTTGAACCTCTGGAGAGCCGGTGTCGCCGGCCTTGGTCGCGTTGGTCTTGATCAGTTCTTTCTTACGGTCTGCCGAAATCGACATCGTCATCCTTCTGCGGGTGATGGATCACCCTGTTTGCGACCGGCTGAGGCTGTCAGGCCGGTCAGGTTGAACACGCGCTTGGGGATGAGTTCGCCATTGCCAATTTCGGCAAGCGCCAGAAGACGGCCTGCCACCGTGACATAGACTGTGCCGCTACTATTGGGCGCATCCCGTCCGCGCAACAAAACGGCCTGGCCCCTGTGGAGCCTTGCCGCATCAGCCCGTGTGACGGCCAGTGCCGGGATGTCGTCCAGCGCGGTCTCAACGGGCAAAAGCGCGTCGGCGAGGTTTCCCTCGCCGGACGCGGCTCTATCGCACAAAGCCTCCAGCCGTTCCAGCGGAATTGCGTCAGCTTCGGTAAACGGACCGGCCAAAGTCCGGCGCAAGGCGCAGATATGGCCGAAACAGCCGAGAATCCGGCCCATATCGCGGGCCAGCGAGCGGACATAGGTGCCCTTGCCGCACTCGGCCTCGAAGGTCGATTGGCCGCTATCGCTATGATCTATAAGACTTAATTGATGAATCTCGACCGGCCGGGGCTGCAGCACCACGGTTTCGCCGTCGCGGGCGAGGTCGTAGGCCCGCTCGCCCTGGATTTTGATCGCAGAATATTGCGGCGGAACCTGCTGGATCACGCCCGTGAACTGCGGCAGCAGCGCCTCGATGGCGGCCTGGCTCGGACGGTTGTCGCTGGTCGAAACCGGGCGGCCTTCGGTGTCGTCGGTGTCGCGTTCCTCGCCCCACTGGACGGTAAAACGATAGCGCTTGCGGCCGTCCATCACGAACGGAACCGTTTTCGTCGCTTCGCCGAGTGCGATCGGCAGTCCGCCGGACGCGAGCGGATCGAGCGTGCCGGCGTGACCGGCGCGCTTCGCCGAAAACAGACGCTTCACGACAGCGACCGCATGCGTCGACGTCATGCCGATCGGTTTGTCGAGCACGACCCAGCCATGCACGTCGCGCTTCTCGCGCCGCGGCTGGCGCTCGCGCTGTGCCGAATCGTTACGCGAGTCGTTGCGGGCGCTGTCGTGACGCGCGTCATCGTTCCGGTGCGCGGACGGTGCGAGCTGTTCGTGAATGTCTACGGCGGACGCGACGGCTGTCGCGCGCCCATCAGGTAAAGGACTCATTGTCAGGTCTCTTCTGAATTCTTGTCGATGTCTTTGCGAACCGCCGGTGTTCGCAATAATTTCTCGATCCGTTCCGCTTCGTCGAATCGTTCGTCAACGTGAAAGCGAATATCAGGCGCAAATTTTAAGTTAACGCGGTGCGCGACCTCGGTGCGGATCAGTTTCTTGTTACGATTGAGCGCAGCCATCACCTCGTCGATGTGGCGTCCGCCGAGCGGCATCACGTAAATCGTTGCGAGTTTGAGATCGGCGGTCATGCGAACCTCCGGAACCGTGATCAGGTTCCCCTCCAGCGCCGGATCGTGGGTCGCACCTTGCATCAGAATATCGGCGACCGCATGACGCACGAGTTCGCCGACGCGCAATTGCCGTTGCGATCCGCCGGTCGCGGAATCTTTTTGATGATGGCGAGGCATAACCGTCCTTTGCGAAAATAGCATCGCCTCCGGGTTTGGACCGGCGGGCGCCGTCTGATTTTCAGCAGTTCCTGATAGGTGTTCGGCGGCGCGATTTAGTTCACGCCGCCAGCGAAAACTTTAACGTCTGGATCGGGTAATTGATCCGGTTACGGAATTGCCAACGCTGGCTGTGAGATTCGGACTCACAGCGAGCGCTGAATGGTCTCCACGCGGTAACATTCGATGACATCGCCTGCGCGCATGTCGCCGTAGTTCTCGAACGCCATGCCGCACTCCTGGCCGGCGGTCACTTCCTTCACTTCGTCCTTGAAACGCTTCAAGGTCGACAGCTTGCCTTCGTGGATAACGACGTTGTCGCGGATCAGGCGCACATTGGCGCCGCGTTCCACGTTGCCGTCGGTGACGCGGCAGCCGGCGACCTTGCCGACCTTCGAGATGTTGAAGATCTCGAGGATTTCGGCGTTGCCGAGCATGGTTTCGCGCAATGTCGGCGCCAGCAGGCCCGACATCGCCTTCTTAACGTCATCCACGAGGTCGTAGATGATGTTGTAGTAGCGGATTTCGATGCCGTCGCGCTTGGCCGAGTCGGCCGCTTCCTTGTGGGCGCGGACGTTGAAGCCGATGATCGCGGCGTTGAAGCCCTCGGCGAGCGTCACGTCGGACTCGCTGATGCCGCCGACGCCGGCGTGCAGGATGCGGGCCGCGACTTCGTCGGTGCCGAGCTTTTCCAGCGAGCCGAGAATGGCTTCGAGCGAACCGGCGACGTCCGCCTTGACGATGAGCGGGAAGTCCTTCCGGCCGGTCGTCTTGAGCTGCGACATCATCTGCTCGAGCGAACCGCGCATGCCCGAGGCACGCGCAGCCTGCTTCTCGCGCTTCTGGTGCGCGCGATAGTTGGTAACTTCGCGGGCGCGGGCTTCGTTCTCGACCACCGCGAGGCGGTCGCCTGCCTCCGGCGTGCCGTTGAAGCCGAGCACCTCGACCGGAACCGACGGGCCGGCCTCATCGAGTGTCGCGCCCTGATCGGAGATCAGCGCACGCACGCGGCCCATTTCAGCGCCGGCAACGACGATGTCGCCGACCTTCAGCGTGCCGCGCTGAACCAGCACGGTCGCCACCGGACCGCGGCCGCGATCAAGCTTGGCTTCGATCACGGTGCCTTCGGCCGGGCGCTGCGAATTGGTCTTGAGCTCAAGCAGTTCGGCCTGCAGCGCGATCATTTCGAGCAGCTTGTCGAGGTTGGTCTTGTTTTTGGCGGAGACTTCGACGTCGACGGTCTCGCCGCCCATCGATTCCACCTGCACCTCATGCTGCAGCAGTTCGGTGCGCACGCGCTCGGGCCGCGCATCCTGCTTGTCGATCTTGTTGATCGCCACGATCATCG
>LWDM01000029.1 GCA_002083525.1 Proteobacteria bacterium SG_bin9
TGCCGACGGCGTCGAGCGCGTCGGTCGTCTCGCGGACCTTGCCTTCAAGGCCGGCCATTTCGGCGATGCCGCCGGCGTTGTCCGTCACTGGACCGAAGGCGTCGAGCGCGACGATCATGCCGGCCAGCGCCAGCATGGTGGTGGTCGCAATCGCGATGCCGAACAGGCCCGCGAGGCTGTAGGTGACGAGGATGCCCGCGATGATGACGATCGCCGGCAGCGCCGTCGATTCCATCGAGATCGCGAGACCCTGGATAACGTTGGTGCCGTGGCCGGTGACCGACGACTGGGCGATGGACTTCACCGGACGGAAGTCAGTGCCGGTGTAGTACTCGGTGATCCAGATGATCAGGCCGGTGACCGCGAGACCGACGACGCCGCACTCGAACAGAGCGAGGCCGGTGTAGCTCGCCCCCTGCAGCGGGCCGAAGCCGACGAGGTAGTGGATCGCGCCGGCAACGCCGAACAGCGACAGCACGCCGGTGGCGATCAGGCCCTTGTACAGCGCACCCATAATCGACTGCGATGCGCCGAGCTTCACGAAGAAGGTGCCGACGATCGAGGTGATGATGCAGATGCCGCCGATAGCAAGCGGCAGCGTCATCATCGGAACGAGCAGCGACGACTTGGCGAAGAAGATCGCGGCGAGAACCATGGTCGCGACCGCGGTCACGGCGTAGGTCTCGAACAGGTCGGCGGCCATGCCGGCGCAGTCGCCGACGTTGTCACCGACGTTGTCGGCGATCGTTGCCGGGTTGCGCGGATCGTCTTCCGGAATACCCGCTTCCACCTTGCCGACGAGGTCGCCGCCGACGTCCGCACCCTTGGTGAAGATGCCGCCGCCGAGACGGGCGAAGATCGAGATCAGCGAAGCGCCGAAGCCCAGCGCGACCAGCGCGTCGATGACGGTGCGGCTGCCAGCCGGGAGACCAGCGAACTGGGTCAGGTAGATGAAGTACAGCGTCACGCCGAGCAGTGCGAGACCGGCGACGAGAAGACCGGTGATCGCACCCGCCTTGAACGCGAGCTCAAGACCGCCGGCAAGCGAGGTGGTTGCTGCCTGCGCGGTGCGGACGTTGGCGCGCACCGACACGTTCATGCCGATGAAGCCGGCGGCGCCCGAGAGCACGGCGCCGATCAGGAAGCCGACGGCAACCAGAACGCCGAGCAGCCAGGCCAGCAGCACGAAGATCACCGCACCGACGATGCCGATGGTGAGGTACTGGCGGCGCAGATAGGCCTGCGCACCCTCGGCCACCGCGGCCGCGATTTCCTGCATCCGGGCATTGCCCGCGTCCGCCTTCAGCACGGACGACGTCGCCCATGCGGCGTAGACGATTGAAAGCGCTCCACAGAGCACGATCACCCACAAAGCTGTCATATTGTCCTCAGATCTCTTTTTGATGCTTCCCCGGAGCGTCCGTGAACCGCGAATGGGACGGACGCGTAAACAAGGAGGCCATTGCCCCGCATTTGGGCAGAAACGGCCCCAAATCGGCGCGGACAATGCCAAAATCACCCCGGCGACGCAACGCCGGGACCGGCTGAAACAACCCCCTTTTTAGACGGATTCAGGCCTCTTTAGGCTGAGATCGGAACCCCGGCTTCAAAAGTGGCTGTAGGACAGCCGCTTCAGCGCCAAAGGCTTGCCGGAGGCATCCAGGAAGCGCGGCGGCTCCCCACCTGCCCGGAACTCGCCAATGACCGTGGCCGCCGTCCCGGTGGCCTTCGCAGCAGCAACGAATCGGGCCGCTGCGTTGGGCGGGACAGCACACAGCAGTTCGTAGTCGTCGCCGCCCGAAACCAGACGCTCGATCCCGACGATGCCCCTCGCCACCAGCTCCCGGGCCTGCGCCGACAGCGGCACGTCGGCAAGCCGGATGTCGGCGCTGACGCCCGACACGCCGCAGAGCTTGGTGAGATCGCCCGCCAGACCGTCGGAGACATCCATGGCGGCGGTCGCGTGCTCACGCACGGCCAACGCCAATGCGTTGCGCGGCTGCGGCACGCGGTAGCGATCGATCAGCGCCGCCATCCCCGTCGCGTCGTTGGCCATCGCCTTCGCCAACTCCCCGCCCCCCAGGATGTCGAGACCCAGCGTCGCGTCGCCGATCGTCCCCGTCACCATCACGAGATCGCCGGGCTTTGCTCCTGCGCGCCGAACCATGCGGCCCTTCGGCACGCGCCCGAACGCCGTGATGGAGATCGACAGCGGTCCTCGCGTGGAAACGGTATCGCCCCCGAGCAGCGGACACTTGAAATGGGCCGCGTCCTCGCCGAGCGCTTTCGCGAACGGCGCGAGCCAGCTCTCCTGCACGTCGCGCAACGCAAGCGTGAGAACGAAACCTGCGGGCTCCGCGCCCTTCGCGGCGAGGTCGGAGAGGTTCACCCGCAGCGCCTTGCGCGCGAGCGTGTCCGGCGGATCGTCGGCGAGGAAATGCACGCCCTCGACCACCGCATCGACCGTGACGACGATGTCTTCACCGGACGATGTCAGCACCGCCGCATCGTCGGTGAGACCAAACGTGCCGGGATCGGTCGCCAGCGGCTTGAAGTAGCGCGCGATCAGATCGTCTTCGCCGGATGCCATGTCATGGCTCCCTGCGTCTAAGCGCGCGAGAATTCGTCGGCCCGGAAGCGCCGGGCGATCTGGTCGAGCACCGCATTGACCATGCCGGTCTCGTCGCTCTCGACGAAGGCATTGGCGACATCGACATATTCCTTCACGACCACGCGCGCCGGAACATCCTTGCGGTGTTCGAGCTCGTAAGCCCCTGCCCGCAACGTCGCGCGCAGGATCGCGTCGATCCGCTTCAACGGCCAGCCGCGGTTGAGCGCGTCATCGAGCAGCGGATCGAGTTTGGCCTGATCGCGGACCACGCCAGACACCACGTCGCGGAAAAATGCAGCTTCAGCCGGCAGATACTTCTCGCCCTCGACCTCATTGCCGAGCCAATGGCTCTCAAACTCGGCGAAGATGTCGTTGATGCCCGCGCCCGCGATGTCCATCTGGTACAGCGCCTGCACGGCCGCGAGCCGCGCGGCGCCGCGCCGGTTCGCTTTCCCGGGCTCGGCCTTCGAGTGCTCGTTCTTAGTGGCTGGCATCGCGCAGCCGGTCCTTGATCATCTGGTCGAGCCTCGGCTGCAGACGGCGCTTGATCCGCATCATGACGATCGCGGCCCGCGCGGCATCGCCGCCCTTGTTGAGTTCGTCGGCCTTAGCACGGGCCCACGCCTGTTCTTCGGTATTCACGGTGATAATGCCGTTGCCAAGCGGCAGTTTTTTGGTGACCGACAGATCCATCAGCCCACGCGCGGATTCCATCGCGACGATCTCGAAGTGGATGGTCTCGCCGCGGATCACGCAGCCGAGCGCCACCGACGCATCGTACGGCCGCCCTTTCTTCTCGGCGGCTTCGATCGCGATCGCTGTTGCCGCTGGAATTTCGAGGCAGCCCGGCACGGTGATGACGTCGTAGGTGCAGCCGGCTTCCTTCAGCTCCGCGATCGCAGCCGCCAGCAGCGCATCCTGGATATCGTCATAGAAGCGCGCCTCGACGATCAGCGTGTGTGAGCCGCTAATGTCGGTCTGGTCTTTCAGCGGGGCGCGGCGCGGGTCTGCCATCTCGGTCCTGATGCTCGAATGCGAGTTGGAACGGTTTTAGTCCGCTCGAGCGGTAAATCCAAGCACCGGCACAATCAAGCCGGTTTCATTTCGGTCAACCGCGCCGCATAGCGGGCCATCAGGTCGACCTCGAGGTTGACCTCACTCCCCGCCTTCCACGCCCCCAGCGTGGTCACGTTCAGCGTGTGCGGGATGATCAGCACCGAAAAGCGGTCGTTCTCGACCGTATTCACAGTCAGCGAGCAACCGTCCAGCGTGACCGAGCCCTTTGGCGCGATGAACCGGGCGAACTCGCGCGGGCTCTTCAGCGTAAAGCGGGCCATGTCCGGCAGATCGTCGCGCGCCAGGATCGAGGCGACGCCATCGACATGCCCGGCAACGATGTGGCCGCCGAGTTCGTCGCCGATTTTCAGGGCACGCTCAAGATTGAGGCGTGCACCGGTTGCCCAGCCCTTCGCTGTGGTCATGCGCAGCGTTTCCGCCGCCGCATCGACATCGAACCAGGTACGGCCGTTGGCGACGCCTGACGCCACCACCGTGAGACACACGCCATTGCAGGCGATGGATGCGCCATCGGCGATCGTCGTCTGATCATAGCGGCAGAGAATGCGCAGGCGATGCAGTTGGCCCTGCGCCACCGGCTTCAGGCTCTCGATTTCGCCGACATCGGTGACAATTCCGGTGAACATTAGGTGCGCTCGTAAATGGTCAACACGTCAGGTCCGAGCGTTTCGCTAGCACGCACGCGAAACCGTGGCGAGGCCGTGATTGTCGTGAGAGCCATGCCGTCCAGCGCATCGATGCCATCGCTGCCAACTAGCTTCGGCGACTGAAGCAGCCAGACCTCGTCGACGAGATCTGCCTTCAAAAAGGCGGACGCGATTTTCGAACCGCCCTCCACCATCAGCCGCGAGATGCCACGCGCCATCAGCTCTTTCATGACGGCCGCGAGATCGAGCCCTGCGTTGCTGCCGCTGACACGCGCGATCACCGCACCTTCAGCACCCAGCACAGCGGCAGCCGGGGCTTCCGCCGATGCATTCGCCAGCACCCAGAGAGGAATCTGCCGTGCGCTCTTGGCCAAACGGCTTCCCGGCGGCAGCCGCAGGTGACTGTCCAGCACGACGCGCACCGGCGATTGCTTCTCCATCCCCGGCAGGCGACAGGTCAGCATCGGATCATCGGACTTCGCGGTGCCGACCCCGATCAGAATCGCATCCGTCTGCGCGCGCATCAGGTGGACGCGGGTGTTGGCCGCGGCTTCCGTGAGCGCCACCGGCTTGCGGCCGGCTGCCCCAACTTTGCCATCACTTGAAACGGCCAGTTTCAGGGTCACGTGCGGGCGGCGCGAAACGATCCGCCGGATGTGACCGGCATGATCGTGCGCAGCTTCTTCCGCGCCAAGACCAACATCAACCTTGATCCCCGCCGCACGCAGCCGCGCATGTCCCTGCCCGGCAACTTCGGGATTGGGATCTTCAATCGCTGCAACAACACGAGAGATTCCAGAAGCAATCACCGCATCCGCGCACGGCGGCGATTTGCCGAAATGCGAGCACGGTTCGAGCGTCACATAGAGCGTCGCGCCTTTGGCCAGTTCACCCGCGCGCTGAAGCGCCACCGGCTCCGCATGCGGACGTCCGCCCGGCTGCGTCCAGCCCCGGCCGACGATGACGCCATCCTTCACGACCACTGCACCGACAGCCGGATTGGGCCACGTGTTGCCGAGCCCGCGCCGGCCAAGGGCCAGAGCCAGTTGCATGAAACGCCGATCGTCGCTTGAGAAGTTCGCCGAACTCATTTCCGCGCCAGCGCCGGACGGCTTTCGTCCTCGCCGGAGAGTTCGCCGAGAACGGCTTCGAAATCCTTGGCTTCGCGGAAGTTGCGATAGACCGAGGCGAAACGCACGTAGGCCACGTCGTCGAGCTGACGCAGATGCTCCATCACGCTCTCGCCGATCACCTCCGACGAGATTTCCGCCTCGCCGCCGCTTTCCAGTTCACGCACGATGGTCGACACCATCTTCTCGACCCGCTCGGGCTCGACGGGCCGCTTGCGTAGCGAGATCGACAACGAGCGAACCAGCTTGTCGCGATCGAACGGCACGCGCCGTCCGTTACGCTTGATCACGGTGAGTTCGCGGAGCTGCACCCGCTCAAAGGTCGTGAAACGGAAGTTACACGCCATGCACACGCGGCGGCGGCGGATCACGGCCGAATCTTCCGTCGGCCGTGAATCCTTCACCTGCGTATCGAGACTGTTGCAGCTCGGGCAGCGCATGAACGCCCCTTACTGATAGATCGGGAAACGATCGGTCAGCGCGCGCACGCGCTCCTTGATCGCGTTCTCGACCAGCGGCGCCTTGCCGTCAGCCGACTGCGCATTGGCGTTCAGCACTTCGGCGATCATCTCGCCAACCTGCTTGAACTCGGCGACGCCGAAGCCGCGGGTCGTCGCCGCCGGCGTACCGAGGCGCAGACCGGAGGTGACGAACGGCTTTTCGGGATCGAACGGGATGCCGTTCTTGTTGACGGTGATCGCCGCACGGCCGAGCGCCTTCTCCGACGCGTTGCCCTTGAGCCCCTTCGGCCGCAGGTCGACCAGCATCAGATGGTTGTCGGTGCCGCCCGAGACGATATCGAAGCCCGAGCTGCGTAGCGTTTCCGCAAGCGCCTTCGCGTTCTCGACGACGTTCTTCGCGTAAATCTTGAAGTCCGGACGCAGCGCTTCGGCAAACGCGACCGCCTTCGCCGCGATGACGTGCATCAACGGGCCGCCTTGCAGGCCGGGGAAGATCGCCGAGTTCAGCTTCTTGGCGATCGCCTCGTCGTTGCTAAGGATCAGACCGCCGCGCGGGCCGCGCAGGGACTTGTGGGTGGTCGTGGTGGTCACATGCGCATACGGCACCGGCGACGCGTGGACGCCACCCGCGACAAGACCCGCGAAGTGCGCCATGTCGACGAGGAGATAAGCGCCGACGCTGTCGGCGATCTCGCGGAAGCGTTTGAAGTCCCACGCCCGCGAATAAGCCGAGCCGCCGGCGATGATCAGCTTCGGGCGAATTTCCTCCGCCTGCTTCGCTACCACGTCCATGTCGATCAGCTGGTCGTCCTTGCGCACGGTGTAGTGCATCGGCTTGAACCACTTGCCGGACATGTTGACCGGCGCGCCGTGCGTGAGGTGACCGCCAGCCGCGAGGTCGAGGCCCATGAAGGTGTCGCCCGGCTGCAGCAATGCCAGGAACACCGCCTGATTCATCTGACTGCCGGAGTTCGGCTGCACGTTGGCGAAGTTCGCGCCGAACAGTTTCTTGGCACGGTCGATCGCGAGGTTCTCGGCGACGTCGACGAATTCGCAACCGCCATAGTAACGCGCGCCCGGATAACCTTCCGCATACTTGTTCGTCATCACCGAGCCCTGCGCCTCGAGCACGGCGCGGCTGACGATGTTTTCCGATGCGATCAGCTCGATCTCGTGCCGCTGACGACCGAGCTCACCCTTGATGGCTGCGGCGATCTCGGGATCGGCCTGTTCAAGCGTTGCAGAGAAAAACGTATCGGGCGCGGAAGCGGTCTTGGCGCTGGAAGAACTGGCGGAAGTCGTCATGAGCGAAATGTCTCCACCGCCGCTCCCCTTTTGAGGCGAAGCGGGCGGAACGGGTTGTCCGAGAGGCGGCGCGAGGGCCATACCATATCTGGCGTCGACGGCCAAATAATCGGGGATAAGCCCGATATTTAGGCGCTTCGGGAGCCCCGGCCAAGGCGTCCGGATGTGGAAAGATGCCCACGGGCTCCGGGACCACGGAGATTCGGCCTATCAGCCCATCAAAAAGAAAACGCACCGGACCCTAAGGACCGGTGCGCAAGGTGCTTGGAGAACTCTTTGGCGGTCGCCGATCTTGCGCCGGCTTCGCCCGGAAAACTCAGAGCCGATACAGGATCTGGTCGGTCCAGAACCGCTCGAGGCGGTGCAGCGACTTGTTGAGGCTCGCGAACTCGTCGTTCGAGATGCCGCCCACCTTCTCCACCGTCTTGACGTGCTTCTGGTAGAGCGCGTCGACGATGCGGCGGATTTCCTGACCCTGCGCCGTCAGACGAATGCGGACCGAGCGGCGATCGATGCGCGAACGCTGATGATCGAGGAAGCCGAGTTCGACGAGCTTCTTCAGATTGTACGAGACGTTCGAGCCGAGATAGTAACCGCGGGTGCGCAGTTCGCCGGCGGTCAGTTCCTTGTCGCCGATGTTATAGAGCAAGAGCGCCTGGACCGAGTTGATGTCCGCGCGACCGCGGCGATCGAACTCGTCCTTGATGACATCGAGCAGGCGGCGGTGCAGCCGCTCAACAAGAGTCAACGCTTCGAGATAGAGCGGCTGGACCGGAGTGGCAGCCTCGTTGCGGTCAACGGACTCCGTTGCCGTGGCTACGGCTTTGATCATGACACTTCCCCTGCTTTGTCTTTTTATTCGACGAAACTTGTGTCCCGCCTGATAGCGACAACCTAGGCAAGTGGTTTGAAGATCAGCTTAAACAACACCATAAAGAGTTCATGAATTTAAGAGAGTGAATCGCGGATTAAGCCCGTGAATAAAGGGGTTTTTGTAAGTTCTCGTTGAGTAAAAATGCGCCCTGTTCACGCTTTCGGCCCCTGCCCTGTCGCGTTCCGGAACAGGTCCGTTCAAATTCGAAAGATCGCGGTAAGGCCTGAGGCCGCGAGGATTCATCACCCGATAACTACGCCGCAGCGCAGGCTGCGATTTGCTTCAAATTGTCCGCGACGGCGCAAGGTATCGCAGTCGCCAAAAGCTACGGCGGACGTTCGCGCGCCGCCATCCAGGCAAGCGCGAGATAGATCGTCAGCAACAGCAGTGCGACGACAACAACCCATGTGCTGCCGCCGTAGATCGCCGGGAACATCAGTTCGATCACCGCCATCGATACGATGGTGGTGAGCCAAACCACTGCGCCCCATGGCGTTGCGAGCCACAGCCCGACGGCTGCAACGAGTTCGATCACGGCAAAGAAGACCGTCGCGGTCTGCCATGGCGTCGGCTGGATTTCGAAAGCCGCATCCTCACCGCCGATGAAGCCGGTGATCTGCGCCCAATGATACAGACCCTTCAGCACGGAGATGATGGCCATCGCCCGCAGGAACAGGACGAGGCGCTTCGTCCATGCGCCGTCACCGGCCTCGACCGGGCCCGTCGGCATGGCGGCGAGCAGCGATACCTGATCGCGTGTCGCCTGATCCGGCGTCGCCAGACCGGACAGGCGGGCGCTCATCGCTCTGCGGGCCTCGTCGTTCATTGCAACCGGTGCTCCATTGCCGCCCGTGCGCCAGGTATCCCTGCCTCGCCCGCGAAAGCCATTTACTGCAATCCGTCTTGATGCGTTCGGCACTCAAAATCAACCACTGCCATGCCGTGACGAACCCCTGCGCGGATGGTAAAGTTTGGAACGGTTTTAAGGAGATGAGTTGAAATGGCGATCAAATTTGGGCGGCCGATCGAGATGCGGGACGCGCCGCTGCGCGAGGTCTCGACGCCCACCCCCACACTCGATCTGACCACCCGTCTCCGCCGCAACCGGAAGTCCGAATGGGCCCGCCGCATGGTGCGGGAACACGTGCTGAGCACCGACGACCTGATCTGGCCGCTGTTCGTGATGGATGGCAACAACAAGCGGGCGGCCGTTTCCGCCATGCCGGGCGTCGAACGCCTCAGCGTCGATCAGGCGGTGCGTGAGGCTGAGCGTGCCGTGAAGCTCACCATCCCCTGCATCGCCCTCTTCCCCTATACCGATCCATCGCTGCGCGATGAGGACGGCAGCGAGGCGCTGAACGCGGACAACCTCGTTTGCAAGGCAGTGCGAGCGATCAAACGCGAGTTTCCCGAGCTCGGCATTCTCTGTGACGTTGCGCTCGATCCCTACACGAGCCACGGCCACGACGGGCTCCTGCGCGACGGCATGATCCTTAACGACGAGAGCGTCGAACTCCTCGTCAAGCAGGCGCTGGTGCAGGCGGAAGCCGGCTGCGACATCATCGCGCCCTCCGATATGATGGACGGGCGCGTCGGCGCCATCCGCGCCGCGCTCGACGACGCAAACCTGCTCAACGTGCAGATCATGGCGTATGCCGCGAAGTACGCCTCCGCCTTCTACGGTCCCTTCCGCGAGGCGGTCGGTTCGGCCAAGACGCTGACGGGCGACAAGCGCACGTATCAGATGGATCCGGCCAACACCAACGAAGCGTTGCGCGAGATCGAACTCGACATCGCCGAGGGCGCAGACATGGTGATGGTGAAGCCCGGCCTGCCCTATCTCGACATCGTCCGGCGCGCCAAGGACGCGTTTGGCATGCCGACCTTCGCCTATCAGGTGTCGGGCGAGTACGCGATGATCGCAGCCGCTTCCAACAACGGCTGGATCGACGGCGAGCGCGCGATGATGGAAAGCCTCACCGCCTTCAAGCGCGCAGGCGCGGACGGCGTGCTCACCTACTTCGCGCCGAAGGCGGCCGAGAAGATCAAGACTGGATTCTGAACGCGACGAATTATCGCTGACGAACCCTTGTCGCACAGGTTGGTGCGGGCCATGTTTTGATCGCGGCTGCGACCTGTGGCCGATCGGAGGATCTGGCGATGACCGACAGCAGCAACAACGCGCAGCGCGAAGCGACCTGGCGCAGCGGCGGCGGCTTTCGTCCGCACGCGTTCGATCCATGGACGCAGCCGGAGCTGTTCCGTGCAGTGCTGACGCGGCGCGTGCTCGCTTTTCTCATCGACGTCGTCGTGCTGTTCGCGCCGATCCTGTTCGCATCCATTTTCATCCTGTTCTTCGGCGTCGTGACGCTCGGGATCGGCTGGGCGCTGTTCTGGCTGGTCTCGCCGCTCTCGGTGATCTGGGCGCTGTGCTATTACGGCCTCACGCTCGGCGGACCGCGCGCGGCGACTATCGGCATGCGCATGGTCGATCTGGAGATGCGCACGTGGTACGGCGACAAGCCGTACTTCCTGCTCGGCGCAATGCACGCCGTTCTCTACTGGGTCTCGGTGTCACTGCTGTCGCCGCTGGTGCTGCTGGTCGGCCTGTTCAACGGCCGCCGCCGCTTGCTGCACGACATCCTGCTGGGAACGGTCGTCATCAACAGCTCGGTGCGGACAGACTCGCTCCGGTCGCAGCCGCCGTTCTGATTCGCCAGCTGCGCACCATTCATACCAGCATGTTGTTGCCGGAACCCGGTCTATGCGCACTGGAAACGGGCCATGCCGTGCATGATCGCCACTACGCAAGGATAGGAATTGACCGCAGGCGCTCCGGGCGCGATGCTCGACAGGCCTGAACCGGCGTCTGACAGGAACCCGTGACCCAGCATTCCCGCGATACCCCGCAGTTTTATCTTACGGCACCTTCACCGTGCCCGTATTTGCCGGATCGCAACGAGCGCAAGGTGTTCACGCACCTCGTCGGCGAGAAGGCCGGCGAACTGAACGACCTCCTCACCCACGGCGGCTTCCGCCGCAGCCAGTCGATCGCCTACCGTCCGGCCTGCGACCAGTGCCGCGCCTGCGTATCGGTACGCGTGATCGCCAACGAGTTCAGGCCCTCGCGTAACTTCCGCAAGGTCATGGCGCGCAACGCCGACGTTGTCGGCGAGTTGCGCACCGCCGTGCCGACGTCCGAACAGTATTCCGTGTTTCGCGCCTATCTCGACGAACGCCATCGTCACGGCGGCATGGCCGACATGACCGTGCTCGACTACGCGATGATGGTCGAAGACAGCCATGTCGAGACCCGCATCGTCGAGTATCGCCGGCGCTCGGCGGTCGACGGCAAGCCGGCACGCACCGGCGATCTGATCGGCGTGGCGCTGACCGACGTGCTCAGCGACGGATTGTCGATGGTCTATTCGTTCTACGAGCCCGGCGAGGAAAGCCGCTCGCTCGGCACCTTCATGATCCTCGATCACATCGCCCGCGCGCGCCGCCTCGGCCTGCCCTACGTCTACCTCGGCTACTGGATCGAGGGTTCGAAGAAGATGCAGTACAAGGGCCGCTTCCTGCCGCAGCAGCGTCTCGCGCCGAGCGGCTGGCTGCGTGCCGATGCCAAGGGCAACGGCACCGAGCCGCAGGACTAGGTCCTTCACGACTGGGCTCTTGGGCTAGGCCGACGCTTTCCGGCGTGCTGCCTGTACGGCGAACAGCCCCCGCTTCGGCGCAAACAGAAACGCCAGCACGAACACCATTGCCTGCACCAGCACGATGCACGCACCCGTCGCGCCGTCGATGTGGAAGCTGATCAGCGTGCCGAGTACCGATGAACCGGCCGCAACCGCAGTTGCGATAATCAGCATCCGCTCGAAGCGATCGGTCAGCAGGAACGCGATGGCGCCCGGCGCAATCAGCATCGCCACCACGAGAATGATGCCAACCGCTTTCAGCGAGCCGACGATCGTCAGCGACAGCAGCACCAGCAATCCGTAGTGCAGCACCTGCACCGGCAGCCCGATGGCGCGGGCGTGGTTCGGGTCGAAGCAGTACAGCAGGAGATCACGCCGCTTCACCAGCACGATCGCCAAGGTCACGCCGGCGATCAGTGCGGTTTCGACAAGGTCCTGTACGCTGACGCCGAGCACGTTGCCGAACAGGATGTGCAGCAAATGCTGCTCGGTTTCGACCTTGGTGAAGATCACAAGACCGAATCCGAACATGCCGGAGAAGACGACCCCCATCACGGTGTCCTCCTTCACCCGGCTCGACTCCTTCAGATACCCGGTCAGCAGCGCGCATGAGAGACCGGCGACGAACGCCCCCACCGCCAGTGGCAGGCCGGCGACATAGGCGAGTACGATGCCCGGCAACACCGCATGCGAGACGGCGTCGCCCATCAGCGACCAGCCCTTCAGTACGAGGTAGCAGGACAGCACGGCGCACACCGCGCCAACCATCAGCGACACCAGCAACGCCCGTTGCATGAACGGGTAGCTCAACGGCACGGTGAACCAGTCGATCACGGCCATCATGACGGCGCCCCCGCCATGGCAACGCGACGGCGCGCTGCGAGGACGCCGTGCTTCGGCGCAAAGACGAACGCGGCGAGAAACAGCAGCGTCTGCAGGCTGACGATGACACCGCCGGTCGCCCCGTCGATGAAGTAGCTGAGATAGGCGCCGACAAAGCTCGTCCCTGCCCCGAGCAAAATGCTGATGACGATCATGCGGCCGAAGCGATCCGTGAGCAGATACGCTGTCGCGCCGGGCGTCACCACCATGGCGATCACAAGACACGCGCCGACGGTTTGCAGCGCCGCCACCGTGCAGGCGCTGAGCAAGGTGAAGAACAATGCTTTCAGCATGGTGGTGTTGAGACCAATGCTGCGCGCGTAAGCCTCGTCGAAGAACGTGATCATCAGGTCCTTCCACTTCAGCAGCAGAAGCGCGAGCGAGATTGCCGAGATGATCGCGACCTGCACCACATCCTCGTCGGAGATCGCGAGAATATTGCCGAGCACGATGCTCTGCACGCTGACCGAGGTCGGCCAGATCGAGGCCATCAAGAGCCCAAGCGCAAACAGCGACGTGAACACAAGTCCGATCACCGCGTCCTCGCGCAGGCGCGAGCGCTGGCGGATAAACGCCATGCCGAGCGACGCCAGGATGCCGGAGAAGAACGCGCCGACCGCGAACGGAAAGCCGAGAATGTAGGCTCCCGCAACGCCCGGCACCACCGAGTGCGCCAGCGCGTCGCCCATCAGCGACCAGCCCTTCATCACGAGGTAGGCGGAGAGAAACGCACAGACGCCGCCGACCAGGGCCGACACCCACATGGCTTTCAGCATGTAGTCGTAGCTGAACGGGACGAGCAGCTCGGCAGTCATGATTTGGGCTCGTCAGGGCGCTTGGCCGGCGGTGTCGCCGCGCCCTTGCGATCGCCGTAGAACACCAACGGCCGCTCGTCGTCGGTCAGCACCGTCACGCCGCGCGGGTCTTCGTCGTCATGCAACGCCGCGCCGCCGAGATTGAACTGGCGCAGTACGCCGCCGAACGCGCGTTCAAGATTGGCCTGCGTGAATACTTCGGAGGTCGGCCCAGCGGCCAGCACCGTCTTGTTCAGCAGCACCACGCGATCGCAGAAGTCCGGCACGCTGCCGAGGTTGTGGGTCGAGATCAGCATCAGATGCCCAGCTGTGCGCAGTTCGCGCAGCAAGCTGATGATCGCGGTCTCGGTCTTCACGTCGACGCCGGTGAACGGCTCGTCGAGCAGAATGATGCGCCCCTCTTGCGCCAGCGCACGTGCCAGGAACACGCGTTTCTTCTGGCCGCCACTGAGTTCGCCGATCTGCCGCGTGCGGTAGTCGCTCATGCCGACGCGCTCCAGCGCTGCGTCAACCTTGTAGCGATCGGCGCGCGAGGGCATGCGCAGGAAATTCATGTGGCCGTAGCGGCCCATCATCACCACGTCTTCCACCAGCACCGGGAAATTCCAGTCGATGTCCTCGCTCTGGGGCACGTAGGCGACGACGTTGCGCTTCACGGCTTCGGCGACCGGCCGGCCGCAGAGCCGAATCTCGCCGGCAGCCGGTGTGACAAAGCCCATGATGGACTTGAAGATCGTCGATTTGCCGCTGCCGTTGACGCCAACCAGCGCGCAGATCGTGCCTGGATCAAGTTCGAAAGACGCGTCGTAAACCGCCGTGAGGCCGGTGTTGTAGGTCACCGTCAGCCCGCGCACGGACATGCTCGCCCCGGCCTGGCCGAGGCCGCCTGCCGCACTGGTCGAGCCGGTGACCATGTTCATTTGCCGAAACCCTTCACGATGGTCTCGACTGTGACCTTGAGAAGATCGAGATAGGTCGGCACCGGGCCATTGGCGGCGCTCAGCGAGTCGACGTAGAGCACGCCGCCGTAGCGGGCTCCGGTCTCGCGCGCGACCTGCTTTGCCGCGCGATCCGAGATCGTGCTCTCACTGAACACCACCGGGATCTTATTCTTGCGGACGAGATCGATGACGCGGCGCACCTGCTTCGGCGTGCCCTGCTCGTCGGCGTTGATCGGCCAGAGGTAGGCTTCCTTCATGCCGTAGTCGCGGGTGAGATAGCTGAATGCGCCCTCGCTCGACACCAGCCAGCGCTGATCGGCCGGAATCTTGTCGAGGCGCTTGCGCAGCGGCTCGTCGATCTCGCGAATTTGCGCCGAATAGGCAGTCGCGTTCTTGTTGTAGGTCTCGGCGTTCGCTGGATCGTACTTCACCAGCGCCTTGCGGATGTTCTCGACGTAGATCAGCGCATTCTTCGACGACATCCACGCATGCGGATTAGGCTTTCCGGTGTACGGTCCCTCTGCGATGCCCATCGGCTCAATGCCGTCAGAGACGACAGCGCTCGGCACGTTCTTCACATTCTCGAAGAACTTCTCGAACCAGCGTTCGAGGTTAAAGCCGTTCCACAGCACGAGGTCGGCGGCCTGCGCGCGCACCACGTCGAGCGGCGTCGGCTGGTAGTCATGAATTTCAGCGCCGGGCTTGGTGATCGACTCGATCACTGCCGCCGAGCCGGCGACGTTCTGCGCGATGTCCTGGATGACCGTGAACGTCGTCACCACCCGAAACGGTTTGCCGCTCGTCTGCGCATCCGCCGGATCCGCAAACAGGCCGAGCACCACCATCAAGCCGGGCAGCAACCGGCTCCACTTCATCCACATGCAAACTCTCCCAACCACGTTCGGCGCCGAACATAGTCGGGTTTGGCATCAGTTGCAACTCATTCGCAACTGCAATTGGGGCACGGAGCTGGCCCTCGCCCGCCCCTCAGGAGCAAGCCAGATCGGCGATCCGCCAGACGGCGAGCGATTTGTCGAGATAGCCGTTGTCCGCTTCCGTGCAGCCTTCGTTGAGAACGGCCATGGGAGCGGGAAAGCCGAACGGCGCGTGCTGGAGATTGAGCAAGCGCCAGTCGCCGTCGGCGGCGTCTTCGTTGACGTCGTGTTCGACGAAGGTCGTCGTAATCAAATAGCGGCAATCGCTGCGGCGAATGTTCTCGAGCGCACGGAAAATGTTCGCGAACGAGAGGTGCACCAGGCAATCGCGGCACAGAATGGCATCCATCGCCGGCAACGCCTCGGTCAACAGGTCGAGATGCACGAAGCTAATGCGACCATCAGGCACAGCGTAGCGGCGCTGATTGGCATCGACGAGATCGCGAACGATATCGGCGCCAAGGTAACGCTTGAGGCCGAGGTCGGCCCGACTCATCCAGCCGAAATCACCGCAAGGAAGATCGAGCAGCGTCTCGATGCCGAGGCTCTGAAACAACTTCGGCAATTCCGCTCTCAGCTGTGCCGTCGCGGCATCTTCCGATCCCAACCCCGATGCCGAGGTCTCGGCACCCCACATATTGGAGCGCCAGATGCGCGTGAATAGCTCCTCGTGCACAAGGCCGCGCAACTCGTCCGCGCGTTCGCGGAAACGGAGATGAGCCAGCACGTCGGGACGCGAACGTGCTGGCCGCAGCGCCATCAGGAAATCGTCTGCCCGAACTTGTTCGATTTCGGGAAGCCCTGCGCGAGACGGCCGGCATCGGCGCGCGTGCCCTGCCAGTCCTTGATCTCCTTCGTCGAGAGCGAGAACTCGCGGCCGGCGGAATCCTTCCAGGTGATGCCGTCCTTCAGGTTGAACGTCATCAGGTCGGAGAGCCCGCCGCCCTTGTACTTCTGCAGCCGCACGCCGCGGCCGCGCGCCATCTCGGGCACCTGCTCGAGCGGGAACATCAACATCTTATGGTTTGTGCCGATCACTGCGACGGTATCACCCTTCACTTCCGCGATGGCCACAGCCTCGTTCGGTAGCGTCACGTTCAGGATCTGCTTGCCCTTGCGGGTGTTGCCGACGCAGTCATCCTCGTTGACGATGAAGCCTTGGCCGTCGTGGCTGGCGACAAGGAACTTGCGGCCGCCCTTCAGCGTGAACATGGTCACGACCGAGGCTTCCTGCTCCATGTCGATGAACATGCGGATCGGCTCGCCGTGGCCGCGCCCGCCGGGCAGCTTGGCCGCGTCGAGCGTGTAGACCTTGCCGTTGGTGGCCAGCAGCATGAGCTTGGACGTGGTCTCGGCGAAGAACGCGGAGCCGAGCTTGTCGTCGGTCTTGAATGACAGGCCGGACAGGTCCGCGACCTGCCCCTTCATGGTCCGCACCCAGCCCTTCTCGGAGACGACGATCGTGATCGGCTCGCGCTCGACCAGCGCTTCCTCGATCGCGGCCATATCGTGCTCGGGCGCATCGGCGAACTGCGTGCGGCGCTTGCCCAGGGGCGTCTTCGGCCCGAACGTGTCGCGGACTTTCTTGATGCCTTCGCCGACCTTCGCCCACTGCTCGGTTTCGGATGCTAAGATGCCCTTGATGCCCTTGAGCTCGTTGCGGAGGTTCTTGTCTTCGGTGCGGATCTCCATCTCCTCGAGCTTGCGCAAGCTGCGCAGGCGCATGTTGAGGATGGCGTCCGCCTGAACGTCGGTGAGCTTGAAGGTCTTGATCAGAACCGGCTTCGGCTCGTCCTCGGTGCGGATGATTTTGATCACCTTGTCGAGGTTCAGATACGCGATCAGGTAACCGCCCAGCACTTCCAGGCGGTTCTCGATCTGCTTCTGCCGGTATTTCGAGCGCCGCACCAACACGTCGCGCAGATGGTCGAGCCATTCGCGCAAGCACTCGGCGAGACCGATCACCTTCGGGACGCGGCCCTTCACCAGCACATTGAGATTGAGCGAGATGCGGCTCTCAAGCTCAGTGAGCTTGAACAGCGACTCCATCACGATTTCCGGATCGGAGTTGCGTGTCTTCGGCTCGATGACGATGCGCACGTCCTCGGCCGACTCGTCGCGCACGTCGCCGACCATCGGCAGCTTTCGCTCGTTCAGCAGTTCGGCAATTTTCTCGATCAGCCGCGACTTCTGCACCAGCCACGGGATTTCGGTGATGACGATCACCCAGGCGCCGCGCGCGCTATCTTCGCGCACCCATTTCGCGCGCACACGGAACGAACCGCGGCCAGTGCTGTAGGCCTCGACGATACTCTCGTGGGAATCGACGACAATGCCGCCGGTCGGAAAATCAGGCCCCTTCACCCACTTCAGCAGCGAACGCGATTTTGCCGCCGGCTTGTCGATCAGGTGCAGCGCGGCGTCGCAGAGCTCGGCCGCGTTGTGCGGCGGGATAGCGGTGGCCATGCCCACCGCGATGCCCTGCGCGCCGTTGGCCAGCAGGTTCGGGAACGCGCCGGGCAGAACCGCAGGCTCGTTCGTCTGTCCGTCGTAGTTGGGACGGAAGTCGACCGCGTCCTCGTCGATGCCTTCGAGCAGAAGCCGCGCGACCTCGGTCATGCGCGCTTCGGTGTAGCGGTAAGCGGCCGGGTTATCGCCGTCGATGTTGCCGAAGTTGCCCTGCCCGTCGACCAGCGGATAGCGCGAGGAGAAATCCTGTGCGAGACGCACCAGCGCGTCGTAGATCGACTGGTCGCCGTGTGGATGGAACGAACCCATCACGTCGCCGACGATCTTGGCGGACTTCTTGAACGGCGTGCCGGGGTCGAGCCGGAGCAACCGCATCCCGTAGAGGATTCGCCGGTGCACCGGCTTCAGCCCGTCGCGTGCGTCCGGCAGCGCGCGGTGCATGATCGTCGAGAGCGCATATGCGAGATAGCGCTCTTCCAGCGCCTCGCGCAGCGCGACGTCCTGAATATCCGCAGGTTCGGGGGGAATCACTGTCTTGCCCATGGCTCCGGATTACACTCAGGACAGGTACATGAACAAGAAATGAATTAAACCGCCACACCTTGGTCGCAATAACCCGACACCATTAAGGTCGCTGCAAGCTGCGTCACCGAACCCATGGAATGGCATTCGGGTATTACGTAAGATAGCGGCAAGGGTACTGGCACGGCGCTCTGCCGTGTGGACCCCAGGGGAGTTTGAGGAGGAACGAATGCGTCGTTTGTTGATTGCCGCTGCTGCTATTGCGACCGTTACCGGCGCCGCCGTTATGGCGAGCCCCCGCGCTGAAGCTATGACTTTGCCCGGCGTCGTTGCCGGTTCGGACTCGGTGGAGAAGGTGCAGCTGATTTGCCGCCGCGTATGGAACGGCTATCGCTGGGTTCGCTCATGCTATCGCCCCGCTCCGCGCTACGGTTACGGCGGCGGCTACTACGTCGCCCCGCGTCCGTACTACGCTCCGCGCCCCTACTACGGTGGCGGCGGATACTACTAATTCCGGAGATCTGGGATGCGCAAACGGGCCGGAGCAATCCGGCCCGTTTTGTTATGGCGAAATACGTGAAATCAGATTTGCGCAGCCGCGTTTTGTCACCGCCCATAGGCCAAATCGCATTCGGATGACGCCTTACGATGCACTGCAATGCCCCACCAAACCCTTGGATCGGGTGGCAGGTCAGGCATATGATGAGGTCGCGGGGCATCAAGCCGGCGCCAAGCCGGGTGGGCCACTGAAGTTTTTCAGGAGGGAATAATGCGTCGTTTTTTGATTGCAGCTGTTGCTATTGCCACTTTTGCCAGCGCTGCGGTACTGGCCGCTCCGCGCGCTGAAGCCATAACGTTGCCGGGCGCCATCGCGGCCCCGAAAGTGACTGAAGACGTTCGCCTCGTTTGCCGGCGCGTTTGGGATGGCTATCGCTGGGTCCGAAGCTGCGTCGAAGTCCATGACGGTTATGGTTACGGCGGCGGCGGATACGTCGAGCCTCGTCCCTACTACCCGCCGCGCGGTTACTACGGCGGTGGCGGTTACGGCGGCGGCTACGGCGGCTACTGATCCAACGCTTATCAATCGTACGACGGGCCGGAGCAATCCGGCCCGTCTTGTTTTTGTAAGCGGGGCTCACGTCGATGCGTTGGCACGCCGCTTCGTTACAGCCGCAATGAAGCCCTCGCGCGCATCGGAATGCCCAAGCCCGCGTGGCTCCAGAACGTGACGCAGCAGAAAGAAACCGGTGAGCCGGAAGCCATCGCCGAGCTCATCCTCTGCTGATCCTTCGCCCGCATCATCCTCGCGCAGAAACGACGGCAACCGCAGCAGCTTGTCCTGCCACGGCAGGCCCGCCTCGCGCGATACGGCACCGCCGGACTTCGGCGAAACGTAGATCAGCTCGCGCGTCGCGCCGGTCGCCGCGCACGTTGAGAGATCGAGGCCAAAGCCGAGTTCGGTCAACATCGCTAATTCGAATCTGACGATGTGAATGCCGGCGCCGCGTGGATCGTCAAAGTCTTCCAGCGTCTCGTGCAGCATCTCGTAGATGTCTTCGTGCGGATCGCGCTCGGGCAACAGCCGCGCCAGTGACGCCAGATGCGTGACGCCATAGACCGCATGCGGCGACGCCAGCACGGTTGCCGCGCGCAAACGCGTGCCTTCGATCAGGTAGTGCCCGAGATGTTCGTCGAGCCGCGCGCGCCACACCGCGGTGACGCTGTTGCCTGGCTGCAGGATCGGCCGCATGCGCGATCCTGCCCCACCGCGCACAAGTCCAAGATGACGGCCGTGGCTGCGCGTCAGCAATTCGACGATGGCGCCGGATTCGCCATGCCGCCGCACACCCAGCACAATGCCTTCGTCGGTCCATTCCATCAGCGGACCTTACCGGATTCTGCGGCGGTTCTCAGCCGCCGCGTCGGCTTCTCGGCGAGCCGTCGAACCAGCCCAGCGCATCGCCGGTGAACGAGTAATAGAGGCCGGCCGCAGCCAATGCGAGCGATACGATCTCGATCAGCAGTGCCCCGCTGAGACCCATCCGCTGAAACAGTGCCACCACGAACAGCGCCGACAGCACCACGGCTCCAAACAGGATCGTTCGCGCCCAGCGCTTGCGGCGCTGCGCCGCAAGCCACACCAGCCAGAGAAACATCAGGATGAAGACCGCGCTGGTGAACTTGTCCGCATCGGTCAGACCCGCCGCGGCGTAATCCGTAAAGGCGGCGGACAGCGCATCGACGCCCAGCGACGCGCAGAACAACGCCTCGAACAGCACGACGTTTCTCGGAACCGGCGTCTCGGCGTCCATCCTCAGTCCTTGGGGAATTCCAGCCCGATCTCGCGATAGCGCTCGGGATCGTTGTCCCAGCCTTCCCTCACCTTGACGAACAGGAAGAGATGCACCGGCACTTCGAGAATCTCGGTCAGCTCCCTGCGGGCATCGGCGCCGATCGACTTGATGGTCGCGCCGCCCTTGCCGAGCACGATCTTCCGCTGGCTCTCGCGATCGACAAAGATCGTCTGCTCGATCTTAACCGACTTGTCCTTGCGCTCGGTCCATGTGTCGGTCTCGACCGTCGACTGATACGGCAGCTCCTGATGTAGCTGGCGGAAGATCTTCTCGCGCGTGATTTCCGCCGCGAGATGCCGCAGCGGCGCATCCGACATCTGGTCTTCTGGATAGTGAAACGGCCCTTCCGGCATGCGTTTGGCGAGCGCACCGCGCAGATCGTCGACACCGTCGCCGGACATCGCCGAGATCATAAACGTCTGCTCGAACCGGAGCCGTTCGTTCGCTGCTTGCGTGAGCGCCAAAAGTTTTTCGCGCTGAACAAGGTCGATCTTGTTGATCACCAGCAGTTTCGGATGCGCAACACTCGCGAGTTTCTCGAGAATGGCATCGGCTTCATCATCGATGCCGGCGCGGGCATCGATGAGCATGCAGACGAGATCGGCGTCATGGGCGCCGCTCCACGCCGTCGACACCATCGCGCGGTCGAGCCGGCGTTTCGGCGCAAAAATGCCGGGCGTATCGACCAGCACGATCTGCGCATTGTTCTCGATGACGATGCCGCGGATCAGCGCGCGCGTGGTCTGTACCTTGCGCGAGACGATGGTGACTTTCGAGCCGACCAAGGCGTTGACGAGCGTCGATTTGCCGACGTTCGGCGCGCCGATCAGGGCCACGAAGCCGCAGCGCGACGCGGCGGTTGTCTCAGCCGTCATAGCCCGGAACGCTTTCACGCTTCAGCATGGCAGATGCCGCCGCTTTCTCGGCGAGGCGCTTGCTGGAGCCGACACCCTCCGCAACATCGAGCCCAGGCAACTCCACGGCAACGCGGAAGCGCGGATCGTGGTGTGGCCCCGTGCGCTCGACCTCGCGATAAGCCGGCGTCGGCAGACCGCGCCCCTGTGCCCATTCCTGCAGGATCGTCTTCGGATCGCGCAACGCCCGTGCCGGCTTGCGCATGCGCTCGCTCCACAGCCGCTCAACGAAGGCGGACGCCGCAGGATAGCCGCCGTCGAGATAGATCGCGCCGATCACGGCCTCACAGACGTCGCCCAGCACCGACTTGCGCAACCGCGCACCAGCGCCCTGCCCGACTGCGCCGAGCTTGACGCTTTCGTCGAGGCCGAGCTCGGTCGCGACGTCAGCGCAGGTTTCCTTGCGCACCAGATCGGCAAGCCGTTTCGACAGTTCACCCTCATCGCCACGCGGGAACGCGCGGTAGAGCATGTCGGAGACGACAAGACCGAGCACATGATCGCCGAGAAATTCGAGCCGCTGATAGCTGTCGGCGCGGGTACGTGCGCCCTTCAGCGCCGAGACGTGCGTGACGGCGGTGGCCAGCAGCGAGGGATTGGAGAACTTGTAGCCGATGCGCGCCTCAAGCGCCGCGGCCGCGGCTTTCGCACTCGGCTTGCGCGGCTTCTTCGCAGGCGGCTTGCTTGCACCGGACGCCGCAGGTTCCGGACTCACGGCATCGTGCGGCTTCGCGGGGGCTGAGGTGGCGGGTCCGTCCTCGTTCATCGCACAATGGAGAAGATGCGATTCCAGCGCACGGCCGCCGGCCAGCGCCAGATTTGCCAGGCACGTTCCCCCTCGGCGATCGAGAAGAAGATCATCTGCGCCCGGCCGACGAGATTCTGGAACGGCACGTAACCGACCGCGGACAGCACGCGGCTATCGGTCGAGTTGTCGCGGTTGTCGCCCATCATGAAGAAATGACCGGCCGGCACCGTGTAGACGACGGTGTTGTCGTAGAAGCTGTTGTCGACGCAATCGAGCGTCTCGTAAGTCACGCCGTTCGGCAGCGTTTCCTTCCAGCGCTTGACGCGCGCGATCGCGTCATTGCCGCAAGGATCTTCACCGACGAAGTCGGACAGACGCTGGCGCTCGACCGGCTTGTCGTTGATGTAGAGCAAACCATCCTTCATCTGAACGCGGTCGCCCGGCAGGCCGATGACGCGCTTGATGTAATCGGTCGAGTCGTCGCGCGGCAGACGGAACACGACGATGTCACCGCGCTCCGGCTCCGATCCGAAGATGCGGCCCGAGAAGATCGGCGGCGACAGTGGGATCGAGTAATGGCTGTAGCCATAGGAGTATTTCGAGACGAACAGGTAGTCGCCGACCAGCAGCGTCGCCTTCATCGACCCCGACGGAATGTTGAACGGCTGAAACAGGAAGGTGCGGATGATCAGCGCGATGATCAGCGCGTGGATAACCACCTTGATGGTTTCGCCGAGACCGCTCTCTGGTTTTGTACCGGACGTCACACTCATTGCTTTCCAGATTCCTGGCTTTCCAGATTCCTGACAGAGCGCCCGGCGCTTGCGCCAGAGACCGTTGCCCGGTCCAAAGAACCGGCTACTGCTTCGGGATCATGCCCACCGCCCGCGCGCGTTTTAGACGGTTGTTCGCGGCGGTGCAATCAAAGCGCCCGCAAATTTCCGCTAACGGCGTGACGAATCAGCGATTTCAGCCGCGCCTCTGAGTTTGCTACGGAATTTGCCTTGGCTATTGGAACGGACCTGAACCAATTCCGTTTTTGGGCACCCGGCCCTCAGTTTTTGGCAGTGGGATCGGCCGAAATGATGACGAAGGCCTGCGCGAGCGGCCAGTCGTCGGTAATCGTCAGATCGATCCGGGCCTCGAAGCCCTCCGGCGTCAGGGCATCGAGCCGCGCCTTGGCCCCGCCCGTCAAATGCATGCTCGGCCGTCCCCCGGGTAGATTGACCACACCCATGTCGCGCCACCAGACGCCGCGCCGGATGCCAGTCCCGAGCGCCTTCGAACAGGCCTCCTTGGCGGCGAAGCGTTTGGCGAAAGTCGCAACCACCATCTTCTCGTTGGCGGCCCGGCGCGCCGCCCGCGCCTTTTCGGCGTCGGTAAAGATGCGATCGAGAAAACGATCGCCATGCCGCTCGATCACCTTGGCAACGCGGCGGATGTCGATGATGTCGGAGCCGATGCCGATGATCATGCGGCTTGAGCCTTTGCGCGCCCGCGATCCATGGCGGCCCGCATCTCCCGCACCGCCGGCCCAAGCCCGACGGCGATCGCCTCACCGACCAGGAAGTGTCCAATGTTGAGTTCGACGATCTGCGGCAGCGCTGCGATCGTCTCGGCGGTCGCATAGTCGAGACCATGGCCCGCGTGCACCTCCAGGCCGGCGGATTTCGCCAGCGACGCGCCTTTGATGATACGTTGCCATTCGGTCTCGGCTTTCGCCTTGTTGCCGTCGGCGATGGCGTCGCACCAGCCACCGGTGTGAATCTCGATCACCGGCGCGCGCAGCTTCGCCGCCCATTCGATCTGCCGCGGATCGGCGGCAATGAACAGCGAGACACGAATGCCTGCATCGTTCAGCTTCGCGATGAACGGTGCGAGTTCGTTGTGATGGCCGACGACATCGAGGCCCCCCTCGGTGGTCAGCTCCTGCCGCCGCTCCGGCACCAGACACACCGCATGCGGCTTGGTCTTCAGCGCGATCAGCGACATCTCAGGCGTTGCCGCCATCTCGAAATTCAGCGGCTTCGAAATATCGCTCTTCAGCCGCGCCATGTCCTCGTCGCGGATGTGGCGGCGGTCCTCGCGCAGATGCGCGGTGATCCCGTCGGCGCCTGCCTCGATGGCAAGCACCGCCAGACGCACCGGATCCGGATGAATGCCGCCGCGCGCGTTACGGATGGTGGCAACGTGATCGACATTGACGCCGAGGCGCAGCGCAGGAACGTGAGACATGTGCAATCAACCCGGCAGGCAGAAGGACGAAATCGAGGGGATCAGCCGTTGACGCGCTCGACCTGCGCGACCACGGCTTTGGCGCGAAGTTGCGCGATGATAGCGCTCAGATGCTTCAGGTCATAGACCTCAAGATCGATGGTGAGCTCTGTGAAATCCGGTGAGCGGCGATACATGCTGATGTTGTCGATATTGCCGTCGTTCTCGGCGATGACGCCGGCGACCTGCGCGAGCGAGCCAGGCTCGTTGACGTTGTGCACCAGCAGGCGCGCGGGGAAGCGCTGCGGCGACGTCTCATCCACGTCCCAGCGTACGTCGAGCCAGGACTCCGGGCTGTCCTCGAATTCCTTCAGTGCCGGAGACGTGATCGGATAAATCGTAATCCCCTCGCCCGGCGTGACGATGCCGACGATGCGGTCGCCGGGCACCGCGCCGCCGTTCGGCGCGAATTTCACCGGCAAACCGGAGGTCGCGCCGCCGATCGGGATGGCGACCGACGACTTGGCTGCGACATCCACCGGAGCAGCCTTGGCCTTGCCGGCCGCGCGCTTCATGCCGATCCGCTCCTCCTTGTAGTCGGGGTACATCGCGCGGGCGACGTCAGAGGCCTTGATCTCGCCGCGCCCGACGGCGGCCATCACATCCTCGATCGAGGAGCGTGCAAGACGCGGCAATGCGCCTTTCAGCTTGTCGTCGGCGTATTCGACCTTGGCGCGGGTAAAGAGACGATCGACGATACGCCGGCCGAGGCCCGCGTATTGGTCGCGTACCGCAGCACGGGTGGCGCGGCGGATCGCGGCACGCGCCTTGCCGGTAACCGCCAAGGTTTCCCAGGCTGACGGCGGCGCCGACTGCGCATCGGACGACAGAACTTCGACTTCGTCGCCGTTCTCAAGCTCAGACGATAGCGGCGCGAACTTGCCGTTGATCTTGCAACCGACGGCGCTGTTGCCGACGTCCGTGTGCACCGCATAGGCGAAGTCGATGACGTTGGCCTTGCGCGGCAACGCGATCAGTTTGCCCTTTGGCGTGAAGCAGAACACCTGGTCGTGAAACAGTTCGAGCTTGGTGTGTTCGAGGAACTCCTCGGGATTGGAGCCTTCCGACAGAACGCCGATGGTCTGACGCAGCCAGGCGAAAGCGTTCGACTCGATTTTCAGGCGCTCGTTCGGCGAACCCGCGCCGTCCTTGTAGAACGCATGCGCCGCGATACCGTATTCGGCGATGCGGTCCATATCGCCTGTGCGGATCTGCAGCTCGACGCGCTGGTTGCCCGGCCCGATCACGGTGGTGTGGATCGAACGGTAGTCGTTCTGCTTCGGTGTCGAGATGTAATCCTTGAACCGGCCCGGCACGACCGGCCAGCTCGTGTGCACGATGCCGAGCGCGCGGTAGCAGGCTTCGAGCGAGGAGACGATCACGCGGAAGCCGTAGATGTCCGAGAGCTGTTCGAACCCGACCGACTTGCGCTCCATCTTCGTCCAGATCGAGAACGGCCGTTTACGGCGACCTTTCACCTCGGCCCAGATGCCGTTTTTCTTCAGGTTCTCGAAGAGCTGCGTCTCAATCTCGCCGATCAGATTGCGGTTCTTCTCGGCCAGTCCATCGAGACGATGGGTGATGACGCCGTGCGCTTCCGGATCGAGCTCACGGAACGACAGATCCTCAAGCTCCTCACGCATCTCCTGCATACCCATGCGGCCGGCGAGCGGCGCATAGATATCGAGGGTCTCCTCCGCGACGCGGCGGCGCGAGGCCTGCGGCACGAATTCGAGCGTTCGCATATTGTGCAGGCGATCGGCGAGCTTGATCAGCAGCACGCGCACGTCGTCGGCGATCGCGAGCAACAGCTTGCGGAGATTTTCCGCCTGCTTCGCCTCGCGCGAGACGAGTTCGAGGCGCTTCAGCTTGGTGAGACCTTCGACCAGCGCGCCGATCTCATGGCCGAACACCTGATCGATTTCGGTGCGGGTTGCCTCGGTGTCTTCGATGGTGTCGTGCAGCAGCGCCGCGACAATGGTCGCGTCATCGAGCTTGAGGTCGGTCAGGATCGCGGCGACTTCAAGCGGATGTGAAAAGTACGGATCGCCGGACGCGCGGGTCTGCTCCCCGTGGGCGACCATCGCGTAGACGTAGGCGCGGTTGAGCAAATCTTCGTTGGTATTGGGATTATAGGCGCGTACCCGCTCGACAAGGTCGTATTGCCGCATCATCTGCGGCCGCGGATTCCTCGGGCGGCGCGGCGCAGCCGTCGCCTGTGCCGCCGCCGAAGCATCGGCAGCAGCTTGCATCTGGCGGGATTGGCGTCGCCCTGGAGCCATGCAAAATACCTAAGGATTCCCGTCCGGAACCAAAATTCATAATATGACTCAATGTGCGCATCCGCAAAGTGGGCATTGCTCGGGTGCACCACTTCGCCTGTTGCATGGTTTCCCGGGGGCGAATCGCAGGGCGGCCGCCGCTCCAAAGCAAAAGGCCCGGACGAGCCGGGCCTTTGCGTAACGTTAGGTCTGGAACCGAGGCTTACTCGTCCTCTTCCGGCTGCTCTTCCGGCGGAGCCAGGCCTTCGAGGCCCTTCAGCAGCTCTTCTTCGGTCATACGCTCGACCGCAACCTCGGTATCGTCGGCATCGACGCTGGCGCCAGCCGAGCCAATGAGCGGTACGGTGTCGGGCTCCGGCTCGTCCACTTCGACGAATTTCTGAAGCGAATGAACCAGTTCTTCCTTGAGATCTTCCGGCGAGATCGTGGTGTCGGCGATTTCGCGCAACGCAACCACGGGATTCTTGTCGTTGTCGCGATCGATCGTGAGCTGTGAGCCCGACGAGATCATCCGCGCGCGATGCGCCGCGAGCAGGACGAGATCGAACCGGTTATCGACCTTGTCGATGCAGTCTTCCACAGTGACGCGCACCATCGGCAGCCGCTCCGCTAATATTGGGTCAATTTGACGCTATGCGCGCTAGGTATAGCGCTACGAGGCATTTCGCAAGGGCGAAATTAGCGGTTGGAGGGCGCGGGATGCTCTGTTAACCCGCCGGCCGGATCGAATCCCGGTGCAAACTCTGGCAATGGCGTTTTTTGACACCAAATAGCTTCATTGCCTCTGCAAGGGTAAAGTTCGGAAAATGTGCCGGATGGGGACACCCGGCGCCATCTGTCCAATTGATCCACCGCATAATCTCCGCATAGTTCTGTTCCAGGGAAGCGGAGCAATCATTGTTTGGGAATGCGCGACCAACCGCAGCCGCGCCAAGAACAGAAACGGTAAAAATAGAGAGACCCTGGATGTCATCCACCAACAAGATCGCACTTTTCATCGATGGGGCTAATCTTTACGCGACAGCAAAAACGCTCGGATTTGATATCGACTACAAGCGTCTGCTGCGTGAGTTTCAGAGCCGGGGCAATTTGGTCCGCGCGTTCTATTACACAGCCATCATCGAAGATCAGGAATACTCGTCGATCCGCCCGCTGATCGATTGGCTCGACTACAACGGCTATACCGTTGTCACCAAAGTCACCAAGGAATTCATCGACGCCTCAGGCCGCCGTAAGGTCAAGGGCAACATGGACATCGAACTCGCGGTCGATGCCATGGAGCTCGCCGAGCATGTCGACCAGATCGTCCTGTTCTCAGGCGATGGCGACTTCCGCTCGCTGGTCGAGGCCGTGCAGCGCCGCGGCGTTCGTGTGACGGTGATCTCGACCATCGCTAGCCAGCCGCCGATGATCGCCGACGAGTTGCGCCGGCAGGCGGATGTCTTTACCGATCTGGTCGAGTTGCAGGCAAAGATCGGACGCGACCCGTCCGAGCGCCCTGCACCTCGTGAGCCCAGAGAACCCCGCGAGCCGCGGCACACGCCGCAGTTCCTGCATCGGAGCACCATTGCCCCGCGCGGCGACGAAGACTTCTGACAAGTCTGAAGGCGAGCGCCCTAGCGCTCGCCCTTCACGTTCGTTTGAAGAGCAAATTTCCTTCAAAGAACCTGGCCGCGACTGCCCGCTCTGCCCTCGCCTCGTCGTCTACCGCAACGACAACCGCGCCCAGCATCCGGACTGGTTCAACGGACCGGTGAAGTCATTCGGCAATGCCGACGCCCGGCTCCTTATCGTCGGCCTCGCGCCCGGCGTTCAGGGTGCGAACCGCACCGGGCGGCCGTTCACAGGTGACTATGCCGGCGAACTCCTCTACGCGACATTGCTCGCACACGGTTTTGCCAAGGGTGTGTTCAAGGCATCCCCCGACGACGGACTGACACTCACCGATTGCCGCATTACCAATGCGGTGCGCTGCGTGCCGCCGCAGAACAAGCCGCTGCCGGTCGAAATCAACACCTGCCGCCAATTCCTCGCCGGCACCATCGCCGAGATGCCGAAGCTCCGCGCGATCGTCGCGCTCGGCCGCATCGCGCACGACACGCTGCTCAAGGTCCTGAAGCTTCGGGCGGCCGCCGCCCCCTTCGGCCACGGCACCATCCATCGGCTCGACGCCTTCAGCCTCTACGACAGCTATCACTGCTCGCGCTACAACACGAATACCGGCGTGCTGACGCCGGAGATGTTCAACGCTGTGTTTGCAAAAGTGCGCACGGATCTCGACGCCGGCTAAAGTCTCACTTCGCCGTCGCGCGAAGCGCCGCCCCGAGGTTGCGCAGGGTTGCCCGATTTCGAGGATCGGATACCCGCGAATGCATCACGAGATCGGACGGCGACAAGGCCGGCAGCGACAGCATCTCGCCCACCTCGACCGTCCCCGCCGGCGCACACCGCCGCGCCAGCGCCCCGACCGCCAGTCCAGCAGACACTGCAGCCGCGACGGTCGCCACACCGCCACCGATGAAAACCTCGGTCCAGGGAATGCCTGCCGTATCGAGCACCCGCTTCGCCGACGCGCGCACGCCGCATGGCCCTGAATGCGTAGCGATGCGCAGCGGTTCACCGGGGCGAGCGACAAAGTCGTCGGCCGCAAACCAACCAAAGTGCTCCTTCATCAGCTTCTCGCCATCGCGCCGCATATCGTCGTGACTCAACACGATCGCCGCATCGAGCTGGCCGTCGTCGAACTCCTTCAACACCTCGTGCGACGCTGCGACGTGCATTTCCACGACAAGGTTCGCCTCCTGCTCGCCGATGCGCTTTAGCAATCGCGGCAATTCCGGGCCGACGACGTGGGTGCTGATGCCGATGACGAGACGACGGTGCTCGATCTTGAACGTCGCGAACGCACGCGCGTGGGCGTCAACGAGGTCACGCGCGGCCGGAAGGAATGCGGTGCCTTCGGCCGATAGCCGGACCAGCCGCGGCGTGCGCTCGACAAGGCGCCGCCCGAGCCGGTCTTCCAGGCGCTTGAGCTTCAGACTGACGGCCGACTGAGTTGAGCCCAACGCTTCCGCCGCCCGGGTGAAGTTCTTGAAATCCGCCACGGAAACAAAGGCTTGAACAGCTTCAAGATCGAGGGTTTTCATGGCCAGCCATTATAAATCGATATCATTGATATACGATATGATACGCTATTTAAATGCCGAAACCAAGCGTAGGTTTGCTGCGGATGGATCGTCAGATCCGATCAACAGGAGGTCCACATGCCGCTCTCACGCATCTCGCTTCGCAAGGGAAAGTCCGCCGCCTACCGCAAGGCCATCGTCGATGGCCTCTACAAAGCGATGCGCGACACCTTCGACGTCCCCGAGAACGATTTCTTCATGACGTTCTCGGAGCTCGACGCCGACAGCTTTATCTACAGCCGTGACTATCTCGACATCGCCCGCAGCGACGATTTTGTCGTGATCCAGCTGACCGTCAGCAACACGCGGCCGCAAGCCAAGAAGCTCGCGCTGTATCGCGCCATCGCTCAAAACCTGACGGCGAACCCCGGCCTGCGGCCGGAGGATATCTTCATCAATCTCGTGGAAGTGCTGCCGGAGAATTGGTCGTTCGGCCACGGCCTCGCGCAGTACGTGAAGCCCGAGACGACGGTGAAGACACTGGAGCCCGCGCGCTAGTCAGCGCGGGTTCGCCTGGAGCCAGGCGAGAACGTCAGCTGCGTTCTGATCCGGTGGAAACACCGGATAGAACACATGGGCGATGCGGCCGTCGTCGACGATCAGCGCGAGCCGCTTGATCAAGGTCAGCCCGGCGGCTTCCATCGTCGGCAGGTTCATCGCCTTGGTCAGTTCGAGCTTCTCGTCGGACAGCACTGGGAACGGCACATGCAGGCGGTCGGTCATCGCCTTCTGATAGTCGTGCGACTGCGTCGACAGACCGAACACGCTGCTCGCGCCGGCCTCTTTCAGGTCCTTGAACAGATCGCGGAACGAACAGGTCTGCGGTGTGCAGCCGCGCGCGCCCGGGATCATGTCCCAGTCATCGACCAGCGCGATTTGGCCCGGCTCGCCCGTGCGCGGATAGGCGAACACAACGACGCGACCTTTCTGCAAGGCCAGCGTTACCTTGCTGCCATCGGTCGCTTGCAACGCCACCGGCGGCACGGTCATGCCCTTCAGGTGTTTGGTGCCGCCATCGTCTTCCGGTGCCGGAATTTTCGACCAATCGACATCCATGATGTTGGGCTGGCTGATCTGATGAATCTGGCTCATGGCATCATCCCCTCGACCGCAACAGACGGCCCTTTTCGCGGCTCCAGTCGCGCTTCTTTTCGGTCTCGCGCTTGTCGTGCAGTTTCTTGCCCTTGGCCAGCGCGAGTTCGAGTTTCGCACGCCCCTGCTCGTTGAAGTAGAGCTTCAGCGGAATAAGCGTCATGCCTTCGCGCTCGACCGCGCCGATCAGCTTGTTGACCTGACGCTTGTGCAGCAGCAGTTTCCGGTCGCGGCGCGGCTCATGATTGAAGCGATTGGCCTGCAGGTATTCGGGGATGTTGGCGTTGACGAGCCAGATCTCGCCGCCGCGCGAGTCCGCGTAGGACTCTGCGATCGTCGCCTTGCCGGTGCGGATTGACTTCACTTCCGTTCCGGTCAGCACAAGGCCCGCCTCGAGGGTATCCTCGATAGCGTAGTTGAAACGTGCCTTACGGTTCTCGGCGACAACTTTGATCGCGCGCTGGTTTTTCTCGGCCATGACTTTATCGGCTTAAGCGGCCAGCGCGCGAAAACGCGAACGGCGCTCAGCCCTTCTTGAGAAGGTCGCGGATTTCCGTAAGCAATTCCTGCTCGCGGGTCGGTTTCGGCGGCTCGGACGGCGCCGTCTCTTCTTTCTTCTTCAGCCGGTTCATGCCGCGAATAACCATGAACAGCACAAAGGCGACGATGGCGAAGTTCAGCACCAGCGTCAGGAAGCTGCCCCAGGCCAGCACCGCGCCCTGCTTCTTTGCGTCGGCGAGGTTGGTCGCCGTGACCGTTTTCGCCAGACCGGTAAAGTAGTTCGAAAAATCGAGACCGCCAGTCACCGCACCGATGATCGGCATGATGATGTCAGTCACCATAGAATTGACGATGGCGCCGAACGCGGCGCCGATGATGACGCCGACCGCGAGATCGACGACGTTGCCCTTGAGTGCGAATTTTTTGAATTCTTCAAGCATGACACAACACCCCCGTTGGCATGGTTGGCGGCCGCTGGCACGGCCGCCAAAGGTTCAACTCGTAACCGCCGAAAATCAGTTCAGCAGCCCCGCATAGACCATTGCATCGCGTACACCCTTCGCAGCGGGCGGGGTCATCGCAACCAACGGCAACCTCAGTTCCTCGTCGAGGCGGCCGAGCAGAGCAAGTCCATGCTTGGCACCTGCAACGCCCGGCTCACGGAAGATCGCGTCGTGCAACGGCGTCAGCCGGTCCTGAACTTTCAGGCCCGCTGCGTAGTCACCCTTCAGCACCGCTGTCATCAGTTCGGCGCAGGCTTTCGGCGCAACATTCGCGGTCACCGAGATGCAGCCATGACCGCCGGCCGCCATGTAGGCCAGCGCAGTCATGTCCTCGCCCGAGAGCTGGATGAAATCCGGTCCCATGGCGTGGCGCTGCTGCGAGACGCGCGCGAGGTTTGCGGTCGCGTCCTTGACGCCGGCAATGTTCTTCAGCTCGAAGAGGCGCGTCATCGTCTCGACGGAGAGATCGACCACTGAGCGCGGCGGAATGTTATAGATGATGATCGGAATTCCGATCGCATCGTTCACCGCCTTAAAGTGGTGATACATGCCTTCTTGCGTCGGCTTGTTGTAGTACGGCGTCACCACCAGCACGGCATCGGCGCCGGCCTTCTCCGCATGCTTGGCGAGGCTGACGGCCTCGCGCGTCGAATTCGAGCCTGCACCGGCGATCACCGGCACGCGGCCCTTCGCTTCCTGCACGCACCACTCGACGACCTTGTGGTGCTCGTCGTGCGTGAGCGTCGGGCTCTCGCCTGTGGTGCCGACGGGGACCAGCCCGTGACCACCTTCATCGATCTGCCAGTTCACAAGCGCGCGGAACCGAGCCTCGTCGAGCTCGCCGCCTTTTTTGAATGGCGTGACCAAGGCGGTAAGGGACCCCGCAAACTTTGTCTTGGCAGCCATGGTTTTTCTCCAACGCTTCGCGAATTGCCGGCGCATCGGCCGGAAAGTTGTTTGTCCGTAAAGTGATACTTGGTCCGGCGGCGCGATGAAAGCCCGGCCCTCGGTGCGGCACTGGAAAACGGGGGACCGTTCCGCGGAACGTCGGCGCGGTTTTCGGACATCTCACGCCGGCACCGCGACGTCCGGCCCCGCGAAGTTCCTTGCGCCGCTTTTCTGCCGAGGTGTTGCGACACACTGCCCGCAGTTTCGCACATTTAGCGTTTTATCAACACTATCAATGCAGTAGCATTGATGTTGATGGACCGTTTTGATTCGTCCTCCCGTCCTCTGGGTCATCTTGAGGAAATCGGATTTGACCGAACTGAAATTGAGACTTGCGCGGTATCTGGCCGCTTCAGCGCTCGCTGCCGCTCCGCTGTGGCCGCATGCCGCCGATGCAGTGCCGCTGCCGAAGCCACGGCCGATCGCGCGAAACGTCATTCCGAAGACCACGCCTCTGACGGAGCTGGAAAAGCCGCAGATGGCGGCTGCTCCGACAACGCTCGCACCTGTTTCGCCCGACACCACGGCCATTCCGACAGCGCCACGAACCGTCTCGCCGAAGAAGCCGTCGGCTCCCGCGGCAGTCACCTCGACACTGACGACGTCGCAAGCGGATCTGGACGCGCTCGAGAACGTCATCGAATTCTCCCGCAAGGGCAAAACCGCGGACGCAACGCAGACGCTCGCGACCATCGGCGATCCCATCGCTCGCAAGCTCGGCGAATGGGTGATCCTGCGTAGCGGAGGCGGCATCCCGTTTGAGCGCTACCGCGCCTTCATCAACGGAAATCCAAGTTGGCCCTCGCAATCAGCGCTGCGCCGGCGCGCCGAAGGCGCACTCTGGGATGATCGCCGCGAAGACGGACTCGTCTTCGGCTGGTTCGATAACGAGACGCCCTCCTCCGCCAAGGGCAAATTCGCCCTCGCCCGCGCACTGCTCAATCGCGGCGACCGGCGCGGCGCCGAGAAACTCGTGCGCGACGCGTGGCGCAACGACACGATGGGTAGCGATCTCGAAGAAGCCGCGCTGGAGCTGTTCGGTTCGCTGATTACGCCGGGCGATCACAAGGCGCGGATGGATGCCCTCCTCTACGACGAGGAAAACACCGCAGCGATGCGGGCGGCCAAGCGTCTCGGTGCCGGTCAGGTTGCGCTCGCCAAGGCGCGCATCGCAGTGAACGACAAGGCGTCGAATTCGAAGGCTGCGCTCGATGCAGTACCGCACGACCAGCACAGCGATCAGGGCTACATCTTCGCCAAGATTCAACATTTGCGCCGCCAGGAGAAACACACCGAAGCAGCGCAATTGATGATGCAGGCGTCGCGCGATCCGGCGAAGCTGCACAACACCAACGAATGGTGGGTCGAACGCCGTTTGCTGGCGCGCAAGCTTTTGGACGACGGCGACAACCGCTCGGCGTATCTCATCGCGCGCGATGCCGCCCCGCCCGTTCGCGACATCTATCGCACCGAACACGAATTCACTGCTGGCTGGATTGCGTTGCGTTTCCTCAACGATCCTGCGACTGCGGCGCAGCACTTCGCACGCATCGGCGGCAACACCCGCAACCCGACCGCGATCGCCCGCGCCGGCTACTGGCAAGGCCGCGCGGCGGAAGCGATGGGCCGCAGCGGCGATGCGCGCAGCGCCTATCAGACGGCCGCAGCGCAATCGACGAGCTATTACGGACAACTCGCACGCGCCAAGCTCGGCTTACCACAGCTGGCACTCAACGATGCGCCGTCGAGCCGTCGCGGCGCCGAGAAATTCGAGATCGTCCGGGCTGTCGAGATTCTCTATGCGCTCGAGGAAAACGAAACCGCGATCCCGATCTTCACCGATATGGGCGAGCGTGCCGAAGCAGATGTGCTTGCGGCACTGAGCGAACTTGCCTCGAAGAACGGCGACGCGCGCGCGCAACTGATCGCCGGCAAGGCGGCGCTGAACCGCGGGCTTCCATTCGATTTCCACGCCTATCCAGTGAACGGCATTCCGCCCTTCAAGTCGATCGGCCCGGATGTCGAGCAGAGCATCGTCTACGCGATCGCGCGCCAGGAAAGCGCTTTCCATCCGACGATCGTCTCGCCGGCCAACGCCTACGGGCTGATGCAGGTGACCGCCGGTGCCGGCAAGACCGTCACCAAGAAGTACGGCGTCGGCTTCGACCTCGGACGGCTGAAGAGCGATCCTGTCTACAATGCCTCGCTCGGCGCAGCCGAACTCGCGACGCTGATCGAGGACTATCGCGGCTCCTACATCCTCACCTTTGCGGCCTACAACGCCGGGCGCGGCAGTGTGAAGAAGTGGCTCGCCCGTTACGGCGACCCGCGTGATCCGAAGATCGATGCGGTCGATTGGGTCGAACGCATTCCCTTCTCCGAAACGCGCAATTACGTTCAGCGGATCATGGAGAACGTGCAGGTCTACCGCAGCCGCTTCGGTGGTGGCACTCGGCTTCAGATCGAGGCCGACTTGCGCCGCGGCGTGGCCGCCGTCGAATAGTCGGCTGTTCTCGCCAACGCAAAAATCCCTGCCGCGCGGCCATTTTTTGCATTGTGAAACAACACGGCGGGCGACTCTCAGCGCCCGCCGTCATCATCGAAGTGGGGCCGGATCAGAAATTGCGCTGAACGCGGAAGTTCACGCTGACCGAGTCCTGATCGCGGAAGTTATAACGCGCCGACGGCTTGGCGAGATTGCCCGATGGCGTCACGTTGCCCGCGGTTGCACCGGAAAACTTCTGGTCGAGGTTTACATATATGACCTCGGTCGAGAACGTCAGCCCGGTGACCGGCGTATAACCCGTGCGCAAACCAATCTGTGAGACGGCAAAGTCGGGGTTGCAGGTATACGTCGCGTTCAGACCCGCGACCGCGGCACCGTAACCGGTGCAGTAGAGTGCCGTTGCCCTGCCGTTATAGTCGATCTTGGAGTAGCTGCCGAACAGGCCGGATTGCCATTCCGGCGACCAGTTGTGAATGTAGCCCACGCGAACGCCATAGGCGGTCGTCAACTCGATCCCGGTGCCGTTGGCAGCGTTGGTGCCCGAGTAGATGCCGTCAGACGTGAACCCGAAGCCGACGCTCTGATAGGTCAGACCAGCGATACCGTTGCCGAAGATCGCAAAGTTCGGCGACGTTCCGGTGGACGAGATCACGTTGCGGGTGTCACCGCGTGCGTAAGTCGCATCAATCGTGAAGACGTCGCCAGGACCGGTCGGGATATTCTTCAGTTGCAGGCCAGCGGTAACCGAACCGCCGATCTTGGTGTCCGGATGCCCCGAGAGTTCGCCGAGGAAATTACCCGCAGGACCAGCGGTTGATGGATTGTAATAGGTCGCTCTCACCTCATGGATGTTGCCCGCGATGGTGAAGATGCCCCACGCCTGATCGATCTTGAAGTTTGCAACCACGTCCGGAATCGATTGACCGGCATAGCCGCCGATCGAACCCGAGCCGCCGACCGTGCCGAGGAACGCCACGTTCGACGTACCGATCGCAGCCGTTGACGACGGAGCGAGCACGTTGCCGAGGTTGGTGCGACCGCCAACGACTGGCTCATCGAGACCGATCGACGCTGAGAAGCCGTTGCCGAACTGATAGGTGTACTGGATGTTGTTTATGCCGTCCAGATATTCGGGACCGCCGATGAACGTGCGGGTGTTGTTGTTGGCAAGAATACCGTTCCAGGGCACCGCGCGCGCCGATACCGACTTACCAAACGTGAACCCCGCGAACTGAACGAAGACCTGATCGACGCCGACGAAGCCGTTACCCGGCGTGTAGTTGTTGACGCCGCCAGTCATCGCCGAAGCGTTCACCGCTGCCGTGTTCAGGCCACCACTCGCACCGAATGTATCGAACTGCCAATTGATCGCGCCAAAGACGCGTACAACACCATACTGAGTCGCGGTGCGAACGTCGGTTACGAACTGCAGACGCGAACGTGTCTGGAAATCGTGCGCAAAACGATCGTTGGCGCCGATGCTGCCGTTCCAGCCGGGGTTGTTCTGAACACTGCCGTTCGCAGTCACGTCGACGCGCAGATAGCCGCCGAACTTGATGCAGGTGTCAGTGCCGGGGATGTAATAGAAACCCGCACCGTAGAGCGAACAGATCTTCACGTACTCGACCGCTTTGGCCTTGACGGGAAGATCGGCCGCCTGAGCGCCGGACATCGCAGCGAGACCCGCCGCAGTGCCGAGCAAAAGGCCCTTAACCGTCTTCATGTAAACCTCCAAGTTTGCTCTAAAGGGAGAGTTCTGGTTCGCCAGGCTCGCTATCTCGCCTGAGGTCTCAGTTCCCTTCCCCATGACCGCCTAGCCGCTTCGCGCCTTCGGACCACTCCCGCATGAACGCGAGCGACTTAAGCGAAACACCTAGAACGGGACGACCTCGGGATGCCCCCCTCCGTCGCGAGCACACGATTACCTACGGTGCGACCACGCGCAACATCCTACCGTCATAGAACGGCTCTGCTCCGGCCGTTTTTGCAAAGGTGTTGCACAAATAACACTTGAATACCTTAGCAATATGCCAAGCAAGCATCTGAAAGAAAAGGGCTTTTTGGCGAACACGTTCAAATCGTTGCAAAGTCCTAAATGGACCGCCCTCGACGGTACCTGAATGGCGCAACCGGCGCATTTTGCGAATCGAAACTGCCTGATCCAACTACCGTCCGCGACGCCGGCATTGCGGAAAACGCATCGGTAAAGCCGAACATTAAAGCAAAACCCCCGGCGATTTCTCGCCGGGGGCTCTGAACTCAGATCGTGATCGTTAGATCAGATCAGAAGTTGCGCTGGACACGGAAGTTGACCGAGTGCGTGTCCTGGTCCTTGAAGCTGTAGGTCGTGTTCGGCTTCGCGAGCGTCGCCGACGGAAGACCCGTCACAAGACCCGTGAACTTCTGGTCGAGGTTGGCGTAGAGGTACTCCATCGAGAACGTCAGACCGGCAACCGGCGTGTAACCGGTGCGGAAGCCCACCTGGGAGACCGCGAAGTCCGGGTTGCACGAGAAGCCAGGGCCACGCGTGAACGCGGTACCGTTTGCACCGTAGTTATTGCAGATCAGTGCAGTTGCCGTTCCGTTGTAGTCGACCTTGGAGTAGCTGCCGAAGATCGACGACTGCCACTCAGGCGACCAGTTGTGGATGAACGCAGCGCGAACACCGTAAGCGGTGGTCAGCTGGATCGGGGTGCCGTTGGCATTGTTGGTACCGGAGTAGATACCATCCGAGGTGAAGCCGAAGCCCACGCTCTGATAGCTCACGCCACCGATGCCCTTGCCGAAGATCGCGAAGCTCGGCGAAGCCGACGAGGTTGCAATCACAGCCTTGGTGTCACCCTTGGCGTAGGTCGCGTCGACCGTGAAGCGGTCGCCCGGACCGATCATGTCAGCCTTCAGCTGCAGACCCGCGGTGACCGAACCACCGATCTTGAGATCCGGATGGCCCGAGAGTTCGCCGAGGAAGCTGCCGGCCGGACCAGCGGTCGACGTGTTGTAGTACGCCGCCCTCACCTCGTGGATGTTACCAGCCACGGTGAAGATGCCCCAGGCCTGGTCGATCTTGAAGTTAGCGACCACGTCCGGAATCGACTGACCAGCATAGCCCTGGATCGAACCCGAAGCGCCGACCGTGCCGAGGAACGCCACGTTCGAGGTACCGATCGCCGCCGTCGACGACGGAGCGAGCACGTTACCGAGGTTGGTGCGGTTGAAGGCAACCGGTTCGTCGAGACCGAGCGAAGCCGAGACGCCGTTGCCGAACTGATAGGTGTACTGGATGTTGTTCACGCCGGTCACGTAGTCCGGACCGCCGATGAAGAACGAGCTGTTGTTGTTGGCCACGCTAACATTGGAGGGATTCGGAGGGATATTGCGTCGCGGACCGAGGGCTTCGCAGGAGATTATTCTATTGAACGCGGCTATCGACCGATACGTCGACGGTAACATTTGACCCTTTTGTCTCATTTCTTGCCCGAATCGATTCATTCGTTGAACGCCGCAGGACGTCCATAATCGTTGTGAATGCAGCGAGATCGGGCCGCGAAGGCTTGCGGCTCACCAACGTGTCGGGCATATCGACGCTAACGGAGACGTGGCCGAGCGGCTGAAGGCACTCGTTTGCTAAATGAGCATACCTTGAAAAGGGTATCGAGGGTTCGAATCCCTCCGTCTCCGCCATCAGACGGCTGTCGCGTGCACGCCGCCTCAAACGCCGTACAAAGCGGAAACTGCTCTTGCAAAGCCCCGACGCACGCCTGTTCAACCAAGCCTATCAAGCGTTGAATGAAGGACGGCTGGCCGACGCCGAACAGGGCTTTAAGAAGTTTCTCAAGAGCCATCAGCGCCATCCCGGCGCACTCAACCTTTATAGTCTTCTTCTGCTGCGCTCGGGACGTTTCGAGGAAGCCGAACCCGTGCTGCGCAAGGCGATCGGTGCCGACCCGAGTTCCGATATCACCTTCTACAATTACGGCCTGACGCTGAAACATCTCGGCAAGCCGCTCGAAGCGCTCGAGGCGTTCAGCAAATCGATCGCGATCAAACCGAGCAATCCCGAGACCTGGAATAACCGCGGCACTGTATTGAAGGAACTTGGCCGCACCGCAGAGGCGATGCGCGACTTCGATCAGGCCATCGCGCTCGCCGCCAACTACCCGGACGCTCACGCCAACAGAGGCAACGCATTGTTTGCCGACGGCCGCCTGGCCGACGCTGAAGCCGCTTACGCGCGTGCTATCACCATTCGTAGCGATCAGGCCGAGGCGTGGATAGGCAAGGGAAACGTACTTTCTGCGAACGCGCGCCATGCCGAGGCGCTGGCGGCGTTCGAGCAGGCCGCACGACTGCGGCCTGACCTGGCCGATGCATGGGTCGGCTGCGGGACATCGTTGACCTCAGCCGGTCAAACGGCAAACGCGGAAGCCGCCTTCCGCAACGCGCTCGCTGCGCATGAGGCCGTCTTGCAGAAGACGCCACGCCGGAGCGAAAGCTGGATCGGCGCCGCCACGGTGCTCACGCTGCTCAAGCGCTACGACGAAGCGCTGGAGGCCTATGACAAGGCACTCGCTCTCAATCCGCGCCACGCGATCGCTCATTGCGGGCGTGGGGGCGTTTATCTGACGCTGCGTCAGTGGAGCAACGCGCTGAACGCTTACGACCAAGCTCTCCGGATCGATTCCGGCCTGCCCGAAGCGCTCATCGGCCGGGGCGACGTTCTCAATCAAATGCAACGGATGGCGGAAGCCGCTGAAGCCTTCGACAAGGCCCTCTCCGCACAGCCGCGCCTGGCGGTAGCCTGGCTCGGGCGCGGCAACAGCTTGCTGCAGGCGATGGACTTCGACGGCGCGGTCGCAGCATTCGAGACCGCGCTTAGCCTTCGTCCCGGCGTCGCCGAAGCGTGGCTCGGCATCGCCACCACACGCCTCAAGCAGGGACAGGCTCAAGACGCCCTCACCGCCTTCGAACAGGCGATCAGGGTACGGCCGTCATTCGCCGAAGCCTGGTCCGGTGCGGCTGAAACCTACATGCAGGCCAATCGGCACGACGACGCCGCTGCAGCCTATAAGAACGCCTACGATAGGCGTCCGGATCTTGAACTTGTAAAAGGCCAACTCGCTCACGTCCACGCGCTCATGTGCGACTGGGATGCGTTCGAGCCGGTGCGTCAGCAGTGTGTGGCGGATATCGACAACGGCCTGCCGACGGTCGGACCTTTCGTGTCGTTGTCGCTCGCCACCAGCGCCGCGCAGCAACGCGCTTGTGCAACGACCTTCGCCAAACTCGCTTACCCGCAGATCGGTCCGGCGACTCGCGCTCCTGACAGCAAGGACCGCATTCGTGTTGCTTACCTCTCGGCGGATTTTCACGACCACCCGGTCGCGCAACTCGCAGTCGGGGTCTTCGAGCATCACGATCGCAGCCGCTTTGAGACCATCGGTCTTGGGATCGGCCTCGATGACAAATCCCAGATGCGCCAGCGCATCGCCGGCGCTTTCGACCAGTTCCACGACGTTCGCACCGCCTCCGATGCGGCCATCACCGGCAAGATCGCGGAGCTTGGCTGCGACATCGTTGTCGACCTCACTGGCTCGACCCAGGGCGGACGCACCGCAGTGCTCGCGTCGCGGCCGGCGCCGGTACAAGCCAGCTGGCTGGGTTATGCAGGCACCAACGGCACGGCCTTCATCGATTATCTGATTGCCGACGGCGTCGTGATCCCGCCGGAGCTGCAGCCGCACTTCTCGGAAAAAATCGTCGCGTTGCCAGGCTGTTATCTGCCGAACGACTCCACCCGCCCGATTGCCGCCACAACGCCCACGCGCACCGATCAAGGGTTGCCGGAAAGCGGCATCGTGTTCAGCGCCATGAACAATTCCTACAAGATCACGCCGCCGATCTTCGATCGCTGGATGAATCTGTTGCGGCAAACTGAAGGCAGCGTGCTTTGGCTGTCGCGCATGGGCGACACGGCGCGCGCCAACCTCCTGAAGGAAGCCGAGCAGCGCGGCATCGCCGGCGACCGGCTGATCTTCGCCACGCGTGTGCCGCTGCCGGAGGACCATCTGGCGCGCCTCGGCCTTGCCGACCTGTTCCTCGACACCATCGGCTATAACGCGCACGCAACCACTTGCGACGCGCTCTGGGCCGGCGTGCCGGTTCTCACCTGTATGGGTGACACATTTGCCGGGCGCGTCGCCGCGAGTGCGCTGACGGCGGTCGGCCTGCCCGAGATGATTACGACGTCGCTGGATGATTACGAGGCGCTGGCGCTCGCGCTTGTGCGCGACCCTGCGCGCCTTGCGGCGATCAGGAGCAAGCTTGCGGCGAACCGCAAGACGCACCTGCTGTTCGATACCGCGCGCTTCGCACGGCATCTCGAGGCTGCTTACACGGCCATGCACCAGCGTGCATTGCGCGGTGAGCCGCCGGCGGCGTTCACCGTCGACCCGATCACGACCTGAAGCGACCTGCGCGTTAGTGCGTGGTCATCCAGGCGCGGGCTTCGCGCTGGGCCAGCGAGATTTCGTCGCCCGTCATCTGCTCGGAGATTTCCTTGCGTAGCGCGATGGCGTCCACCCGGCCCTTCAGCGCGGCGAGGTTGAACCACTTGTGCGCGGCGACCAGATCGACGCAGCCGGTGCGGCCGCTCGAATAGAGGATCCCGAGATCGAACAGCACGTCCGGGTTGGCGCCCGCCTCCACCGGCATCGCTGTCGCGAGATCAATGTGCCCCATCAACATCCCTGCTCTCCATCGTCTTCTTGTTCTGACCGAGCGCGGCTCCCGTCACCCTGTCCGCACCCTGTTGAAGCCCCCGACCGGCTTCTTGTGAGGCGTTCTGCCCCGGCCGGTTCGTAGGTGTGATCATGACCGTTCAAATTTTAAGAGCAGTCTAAATATCGGGATGAATCGAATCTGAACGCAGCCCGCGCCAGGCGTGATGAATGAATTGAGAAATCCCTGTGCCGCAGCGGTTTCTTGCAATGCCTAAACGCCGGTTTACCCTCGGCCTTGGCGGGCCGGTAACCATTGCGGAAGCTGGCCTAATGGCGGAAGCAGAAAAATCCTCCCGCCCGCGGCGCCTGCCCGCGCGGCATGCGGGCATGAAAAAACCGCCTCGAAGGCGGTCATCAAAGACAAGAATAAAGCCGAGACCTCGTCTCCGGGGAGAACGAGGGCGTCGGTGAACACGTCAGGATCAGGATTTCACCGGAGCTTGAGCCCGGGAAACTGCGGATCAAAATAATCTGCCACGACCGAAGAGCATTTCCGCTCTTCTGCCGGACCGGTCTTCATCCGAAGCGTGCTCCGGGAAAAGGGACGATCCAGCCGCCTGATCTGATGTCTCGCCGACACCCTCTCGTCGACCTGACCACCACTTCAATATTGTCTGGGGTGAGAGACCCGTAAACAACTCAGCCGATGGTCCGTGTGACGCTGCCGGCTTTACGTTGCCGGCAATTCATTCAAAGGCGAAGTTACTTCTTCTTCTTCGCAGCCTTGCGGGTCTTCTTGGCAGTCTTCTTCACTGCCGACTTCGCCTTCTTCGCCTTCTTCGCTTTCTTGGCCATGTTGCCCTCCATTAAGTAGTGAGATGGCTTAATCGCTAAACGTGCGCCCGGGAATCGAGTGCACTCCATTCCGATTACACCAACACAAAGAAAAAAATAGTGTCCCGCTTAAGGAAGTGTTGACGCATCGCGCACTGCGCTTCGTTCGCGCTCACCGCAACAACATCGCGAAGCATCTTCGAGCGCACTCCGAAAGCCTGCGGAAAATCTGCGATCGCTTTTGTCAACGATGCAAGTAAGCCAAGTATTTCAGCATCAACTTAGATTTTCAAATGCGATGCGCATCGCGTTGACGCCGCTCGCCTGAGTCGCTGCGCGCCGCGAAAACGCCACGTCGCGGACTCTGAGTCGCAAACTTTGGCAATAAAAAAATTTTCGGTGCAGAGACGGCTTTGCCTCATCAGCGCTGGTCAAAACGGCGCTTCACGCCGAATCGCGCCGCACGATTCGCGGCGCGAACGGTTCGCATCTGAGACGAACGAAGAGGAGAATGCGCGTGTGAACATCGCACGCGGCGCGTCACGTCAAAGACCGAGTTTGCTCTTGAGCAGATCGTTGACGGCCTGCGGATTAACCTTACCGCCGGACGCTTTCATCACCTGACCGACGAACCAGCCCATCAGTTGCGGCTTCGCACGCGCCTGTTCGGCCTTGTCGGGATTGGCGGCGATGATCTCGTCGACCGCCTTCTCGATCGCACCCATGTCGGTGACTTGCTTCATGCCGCGGCTCTCGACGAGCGCGCGCGGATCGCCGCCTTCAGTCCAGACGATCTCGAACAAGTCCTTGGCGATCTTGCCGGAAATCGTCGCCTCGCCGATCAGATCGACGATCGCACCGAGCTGCGCTGCCGATACCGGCGACGTGGCGATGTCCTTGCTCTCCTGGTTCAGGCGGCCGAACAGTTCGTTGATCACCCAGTTGGCGGCTAGCTTGCCATCACGCTTGCGATCGGCGAGCGCAGCCAGCACCGCTTCATAGAACGCCGCGCTCTCGCGCTCGGCAACCAGGACACCCGCATCATAGGGCGACAGGCTGAAGTCGCCGATGAAGCGCGCCTTCTTCTGGTCGGGCAGTTCCGGCAACGCTGACTTCAGCTCGTCAACGAAGCTCTGACTGAATTCCAGCGGCAGCAGGTCGGGATCGGGGAAGTAGCGGTAGTCGTGCGCCTCTTCCTTTGAACGCATCGAGCGGGTTTCGCCCTTGTTCGGGTCGAACAGCCGCGTTTCCTGATCGATCTGACCGCCATCCTCGATGATATCGATCTGGCGGCGCGCTTCGTACTCGATCGCCTGGCCGATGAAGCGGATCGAGTTGACGTTCTTGATCTCACAGCGGGTGCCGAATGGCGCGCCGGGCTTGCGCACCGAGACGTTGACGTCCGCGCGCAGGTTGCCCTTTTCCATGTCGCCGTCGCAGGTGCCGAGGTAGCGCAGGATCGACCGCAGCTTCGACACATAGGCCTTGGCCTCGTCGGCCGAACGCATATCCGGCTTGGAGACGATCTCCATCAACGCGACACCGGAACGGTTGAGGTCGACGTACGAACTCGACGGGTGCTGGTCGTGTAGCAATTTGCCGGCATCCTGCTCCAGATGCAGCCGCTCGATGCCGACCGACACCGTCTCGCCGTTCTCGAGATCGATGACGACCTCGCCCTCGCCGACCACCGGCGATTTGAACTGGCTGATCTGATAGCCCTGCGGCAGATCGGGATAGAAATAGTTCTTCCGGTCGAAGGTCGACTTCAGGTTGATCTTGGCGTTCAGCCCGAGCCCGGTGCGAACCGCCTGGCGGACGCATTCCTCGTTGATCACCGGCAGCATGCCCGGCATCGCCGTATCGACGAGCGAGACGTGGGCGTTCGGCGCACCGCCGAACTCGGTCGAGGCGCCTGAGAACAGCTTTGAGTTCGACGTCACCTGGGCATGGACTTCGAGCCCGATGACCATCTCCCAGTCGCCGGTCGCGCCCTTGAGCAGCTTCGATTTCACGGGTGCGTTCATGTCTCGCTCAACGCCTCTCGGTAGGCGACGAGTCGGGCCGCCTAAAAAGGTTTGGAATATCTGTGGTTTCGCCCGAAAGGGACGCCTGTTATCTATCAGCCTTCGCTCGCGAGGTCGAGAGACCGCGCTCCACCGCAAACAGATGACTCATCTGCCCTTTTCGCCACCACGCCGGCTGCATCATGACGAACGACCTCACGATCCGCATGCACGACGGGACGATCGTCGCGGTACCCGCCGATCTGAATGCGATCACGACGTATGTCCTGCTCGAGCAGGAGCGCTGGTTCGAGAAGGAGCCTGACTTTCTGGCCGCCTGGCTGAAGCCGGGGATGACCGTCATCGACATCGGCGCCAACCTCGGGCTCTACAGCCTGCCGATGGCGCGGCAGGCCGGGCCTGACGGCAACGTCTTTGCCTACGAGCCGGGCAGCGACACGCGCCGCCGCCTCACCGCCAGCAAGGCGGCGAATGGGGCTTCGAACCTGCACATCCTTGCCTCAGCGCTCTCCGATAGCGTCCGCGAAGGCCGCCTCGCCTTCGGCACATCGAGCGAACTCAATGCACTCGGCGACGGCGGCGACGGCGAGGCTGTGCAGATCACCACCCTCGACGCCGAAGACAGTGCGCGGCAATGGCAGAGCGTCGATTTCATCAAGATCGATGCCGAGGGCGAGGAAGAGCGCATCCTCAATGGCGGCGCGGCGTTCTTCGCCAAGCATTTGCCGCTGGTCATGTTCGAGGTGAAGGCGGGCGACGCCAGCAACGCGAGCCTGCGCGCCGCCTTCGCGGCGAAAGGTTTTGGCATTTACCGGCTGCTCCCAGGCGCGCCGGTCCTCGTGCCATTCGCGTTGACCGAACAGGTCGACAATTACGAACTCAATCTGTTTGCCGCCATGCCGCCGCGCGCTGCGGCGCTCGCGCGTGACGGACTGCTGGTGGATCGGATTGAGTCATGGCACGGCGCGCAGGCGCCCGATCCACTGGCCCTCCTGCGCAGCCAGGCTTTCGGCCCCGCGATCCTGCAGCTCGCCGGTAACGCTCCGGCCGATCCCTCCTACCTTCAGGCGTTGGCGGCCTATGCCGCATGGCGCTCACCCGATGTGCCGTTGCCCCAGCGCTGCGCCGCATTGGCCTTTGCCTATGAAACGGTGCTGACCGCTTGCGAAAAGCAGCCGGCCCTCGCGCGCCTCTCGACGCTTGCGCGGATCGCCAGCGAATTCGGCATGCGTGGCATCGCTGGCTACGCGCTGAAGACGATCAGCGACCTGCTCCGGCGCGGTAATGCGAGATTCAACGAGCCGTTCTGGCCCGCACATCCGCGGTTCGACGCAATCGCGCCCGGAGCCAATGTCATGGAGTGGTTTGTGGTCAGCTCGCTCGAACGGTATGAGCAGCTCGCCGCCTTCTCGTCCTTGTTCGGCACGTCGGCAGTCGATCTCGACTGGCTGAGCAAGCAGCCGCTGGCTTCCACCGAAATGGAACGGCGGCGCATTCTGAAGCGCGCCCTCTCGAGATCAGGCGCGGTGATTACCGAGAAGCTGTCGAAGGTTGCTCCGGATCATCTCAATGCGGCGATCTGGGCCGCGGGCAACGTGCCGGGGACGACCGTCCGTTAAACCCACCACTTCGCCGGCGGCGTGAAGCGGCCTGCTGCCTGCTCGATCACCTCGCCGAGCGAGAACAGCGTCTCCTCCTCGAACGGACGGCCGATCAGCTGCAGCCCGAGCGGCAACCCTTGCCCGTCGGTGCCCGCAGGAACTGCGATGCCCGGAAGCCCGGCCATGTTCACCGTCACCGTGAAGATGTCGTTGAGGTACATCTCGACCGGGTCGGCATTGCCCTTCTCGCCGATCGCAAACGCCGCCGAGGGCGTCGCCGGCGTCAGCAATGCCTGCACGCCCTGCGCGAAGCAGTCCTCGAAGTCCTTCTTGATCAGGGTGCGGACCTTCTGCGCGCGCAGGTAGTACGCATCGTAGTAACCGGCCGAGAGCACATAGGTGCCGATCATGATGCGGCGGCGGACTTCCGCGCCAAAGCCTTCGGCGCGGGTGTTCTCGTACATCTCGATGATGTTGCGGCCGGAGACGCGCTTGCCGTATCGCACGCCGTCATAGCGCGCGAGGTTCGACGAGGCTTCGGCGGGCGCGACGATGTAATACGCGGGTAGCGCGTACTTCGTGTGCGGCAGCGACACGTCGATCATCTCGGCACCAGCCGCCTTCAGCCAATCGATGCCCTGCTTCCAGAGCTTCTCGATTTCGTCGGGCATGCCGTCGAGCCGGTATTCCTTCGGAATGCCGATCTTCATGCCTTTGACGGACTTGCCGAGCGCCTTCTCGTAGTCCGGCACCGGCAGATCGACCGAAGTCGTGTCCTTCGGATCGTGACCGGCCATCGACCGCATCAGGATCGCCGTGTCGCGCACGGTCTTGCCGATCGGCCCCGCCTGATCGAGCGACGACGCGAACGCGACGATGCCCCAGCGCGAGCAGCGGCCGTAGGTCGGCTTCAACCCGACGATGCCGGCAAACGACGCGGGCTGGCGGATCGAGCCGCCGGTGTCGGTCGCGGTTGCGCCGAGGCAGAGGTTGGCCGCCACCGCCGACGCCGAACCGCCCGACGAGCCGCCCGGCACGAGCTTCGCATCCGAACCGTTGCGCCGCCAGGGATTGGTCACCGGGCCGAAGCACGAAGTCTCGTTCGACGAGCCCATGGCGAACTCGTCGTTGTTGAGCTTGCCCAGCATGACCGCGCCATCGCGCCAGAGCTGCGCGGTGACGGTGGACTCATACTGCGGCTTGAAGTCGCCGAGGATGTTCGAACAGGCGGTGGTGCGAACGCCCTTGGTCGCGAACAGATCCTTGATGCCGAGCGGGATGCCGCCGAGCGGTCCGCCATCGCCCTTGGCGAGCTTCGCATCGGCATCCTTCGCCATCGCCCGCGCCTGCTCCGGCGTTTCGAGCACATAGGCGTTGAGCACGCGCGCCTTCTCCATCGCGGCGAGATGCGCGTCGGTCAGTTCGGCCGACGTGATGGTTTTCTTCGCCAGCGCATCGCGCGCTTCGGCAAGAGTCAGGGACGTCAGATCAGTCATTCATCAACCGGATCACAGGAGAAGGGATTTTTCGGGGGCTTGCGCGCGGGCGCGGCACCTGAGGTGTAGTGAACGGAGAGCGTGGTGTCTTCAACCTTGGCGTTCGCCATCATCGCATCGAGCGCCGCATCCATTGCCTTGTCCGGATCGGCGGCGCCGCCCTGCTTCTGCATGGCGTCGAGGTACGCCATGTAGGCTTCGTAGGCGGCATCGTCGTTGCAAAGGATGCACATCGAACGGCCTGCGTTACTCGACCACCTTCGGGACCAGGAAGAAGTGATCCGCCGTCTCCGGCGCGTTCGCCAGCACCGCGTCCGGCATCTCGCCGTCGTTCACCACGTCGGCGCGCTTCTTCATCGCCATCGGCGTCACCGATGTCATCGGCTCGACGCCCTCGACGTTCACCTCCTGCAGCTGCTCGACGAACGCCAGCATGGCGTTGATCTCGCCGGTCAGGTGCTCGACCTCGCTGTCCTTGATCGCGATCCGGGCCAGATGGGCGATCCGGCGGGTGGTGGCTGCATCGACTGACATATAATGGCTCGACGGGCTGGCGCGCGTATTCCGCAAAAGTGGGTACCGGTTTTGCGACCAGAATACGCGCAAAACCAACAACCACCGATTCAGCCCGCCCTATAGCGCATCGACCCGTAAAACGGGACTGAAATCGCACGCCAAAAGCTCATCTGAGCATGATCTTATCGGAAAACCGGTACCCACTTTTCCGGATCATGCCTCTCAAACCGCAGCCATCTGCTTCAGCCGGTGGGCGCCGGCGGCGGCCAGCGCCCGGGTCAGGTCGGCGGCGGGGGTCTCTCGTCCGAGCGGCAGGGCCTGTCCGGACCAGAGATTGGTGAAATCGGCCTTTCCGCCCTTCTCGGCCGCAGCCTTGAGCGGCGCAAGCGCCGTTGCCGCATGCGGGAACGCTGGCGCGTCCGGCGAGAGCGGCCCGACCTCCTTCATCAGCCGGTTGGCGACGCCGCGCGCCGGCCGGCCGGTCATGACATTGGTGATCACACTTGAATCGTCCGCCGCCTCGTTCAGTGCCGCACGTCCCGCGGCGCTCACCTTGGATTCCGGGCAGCGCAGATAGGCGGAACCGATCTGCACACCGGCCGCGCCAAGCGCAAACGCAGCCGCGATGCCGCGTCCATCGGCAATGCCGCCCGCCGCGATCACCGGCACGCGCACCGCGTCCACGATCTGCGGCACCAGCGCGAACGTGCCGACTTGCGCGGCGACATCCTCGGTCAGGAACATGCCGCGATGGCCGCCGGCTTCCGCGCCCTGCGCGATGATGGCGTCGGCGCCGTTGTCCTCGAGCCACTGCGCCTCGCGCACGATGGTCGCCGACGAGATCACCACGCAGCCCGCGGCTTTGACGCGACTGAGCAGCGGCTTGTCCGGCAGACCGAAATGGAAGCTGACGACTTCAGGCTTCAGCTCTTCCACCAGTTCGCACATGGCGCCATCGAACGGCGCGCGATTGGCCGCGGCGATCGGCGCGGCGGGGTCGATGCCGTGCTCGCGATAGTACGGCGCGAGCCGCCTCTTCCACGTCGCTTCCTGTGCCGGGTTGGCATCGACAGGCTTATGAGTGAAGAAATTGAGATTGATCGGCGCGGAGACGCGCTGGCGGATAATCTGCACCTGCTCGCGCGCCTTCTCGACCGAGATCATCGCGCACGGCAGCGAGCCGAGCGCACCGCCCTCGCAGGCGGCAATGACGATGTCCGCATCCTGCACACCGGCCATCGGCGCCTGAACGATCGGCACGCTGATCTTGAAGAGGTCGAGCAGTCTGCGGTCGGGCCACATGAGCATTTTCCTTATTGCCAGCTGGGCAGCGCGGGTCGCCGAGCGGCGTCACGATACTGCGGGAATTCCAGCAAGCCAGCCCGAAAACGGCGTGGCTTGCATTCCGTACTGCCGAGTGTAATTTCGGAACCGTTTCTTGAAAACTGAATAAATGAGAACATCATATTCTCGTTTCAGGAATATGTGACGGAGCCATGCCGATGAACTTCGCCGATCTGCAGATATTCAAGGCCGTCGTCGACGAAGGCGGCATCGTCAAGGCGGCGCAGAAGCTGCACCGTGTGCCATCGAACATCACGACGCGCATCAAGCAGCTGGAGAGCACCGTCGGCATTCCGCTGTTTCATCGCGACCGGCAGCGCCTGCATCTGTCGCCGAGCGGCGAGCTGCTGCTTGGTTACGCCGAACGGCTAATCGGTTTGTCCGAAGAAGCCCGGAACGCACTCACCGGCACCACACCGCGCGGTGTGCTGAAGCTCGGCGCGCTGGAGAGCACGACCGCAAGCCGCCTGCCCGAACTGCTCGCAGCCTTTCATCGGCGCTATCCCGATGTGCAACTCGAACTGACCACCGGCACCAATGACGAGCTGGTCGCGGGCGTTTCAGCGCGGCGGCTCGATGCGGCGTTCATCGCCGAACCGCCGCCGATCCGGGAACTCAGCCACCTGCCCGTCTTCCGCGAACGGCTGATGATCATCTCGAGCCTCGACCATCCTCCGATCACGAAGCCACGCGACGTGGACGGCTTGACCCTCATCGCCTTCCCGCAGGGCTGCGCCTACCGCCGCGTACTGCAGCGCTGGCTCAAGCGCGACAGCCTCGCGGGCATGCGCGTGCTCGAATTCTCATCGTATCACGCCATCATCGCCTGCGTGGCCGCGGGTGCCGGCATCGCGCTGATGCCGGAAGCAGTGCTGGAGACGATGCCGCAGGCGCGCGTACGGCGAAACCGCATTCCCGATGCGCAGGCCCGCATCATCACGCCGCTCGTCTGGCGCGATGGGGAAATTTCTCCAGCTGTGCTCGCCCTGCGTGATCTGGTCAGCAAGTCGGCAGCCGGCAAGCTGAAGCTAGCAAAGGCCTAAGCCGGCACTGCCCGAACGCTCAACCAGCGCCGCAGCGCCACCACGGCCCAGATCGCTTCGACGACGCCGAACGGCCATGCGCCCTGCAGGAAGCCGTAGACCGAGCCGAGCGCGCACGCGCCCGCGAAGGCCAGCACGAACCAATGGCTCCGGTCCTCCAGCGCATAGCAGACCAGCATCGCGGTGACGGCGAACAGGCCGAACCAGGTGAGTGCATCCATTTTCAAGCTGCTTTCGCTGTTGGGACTCATCGACAGCGCATGTTAAGCGAAGCCGATGCCCGCTCCCATCCACCCTCTGGTTGAAGCCGCCGCCATTTGGCCCGCGCGCGGCGCGCTGATCGGCCTCGACCTCGGCACCAAGACCATCGGCGTCGCGGTATGCGACCCCGATCGCAAGGTGGCGACCGGCGTCGAGACCATTCGGACGACGAAGTTCACCAGCGATGCGGCGCGTCTGCTGGCGTTGGCCACCGAGCGCAGCGCGGTCGGCATCGTCCTCGGCCTGCCCATCAATATGGACGGCAGCGAAGGCCCGCGGGCGCAGTCGACCCGCGCCTTCGCCCGCAACCTTGCCCGCCTCACCGAGCTGCCGATCGGCCTGTGGGACGAACGGCTCTCCACCGCGGCCGTCGAACGCGAACTGATCGCCAACGATGTCAGCCGCGCCAAGCGCGCGCAGGTGATCGACGAGCACGCCGCGATCTTCATCTTGCAGGGCGCACTCGACCGTCTCGCCACGCTTAGCAAAAGTTAGACCATGCTCGCCGTCTTCAACGCCCTCATTCCCGTGTTCCTGCTGATCGCGCTCGGCTTCGTGCTGAAGCGCTATCTGCTGAAGGACGACGCGCACTGGACCGGCATGGAGCAGCTCACTTACTTCGTGCTGTTTCCGGCGCTACTGACGATGACGATTGCCCGCGCCAATCTGGCTAGCGTGCCATACGGCGAGGTCGCGGCAGCCCTGATCCTTGCCATCCTGCTGATGTCGGCCTTCCTGTTGCTGTTGCGTCCCCTGTTTACGCGCAACGGCATCAGCGGCCCGACATTCTCCTCGATCTTCCAGGCGTCGACCCGCTGGCAGACCTATATCGCGCTCGCCGTGGCTGGCAGCCTGTACGGCAATCTCGGACTCGCGCTCGCGGGCGTCGCCATGATCGCAATGATCCCGCTGCTCAACGTCCTCAGCGTCGCGGTTCTGGCGTGGTTCGCCTCGCCCAAGCGCATGTCCTGGCCGCAGATCCTCGGCGTCATCGCCCGGAATCCCTTCATCTGGGCGTGCCTCTTGGGACTGATCCTCAATCTGCTGAAGGTCCCAATCCCGCAGGCGATCACCGAGACAGCGGACGCACTTGGCCGCGGCTCGCTCGCCATCGGCCTGCTTGTTGTCGGCGCAGGTCTGCATCTGGAAGGTCTCGTGCGCCCGCGCCCGGCCGTCTTGCTGACGCTGCTGCTGAAGCTTGTCGTCATGCCCGCTATGGCAATCGGCATCGCGATGGCGTTCGGCCTCTCCGGCATCAACCTCGCGGTGGTCGCCTGCTGCGCGTCGGTGCCGGCCGCGTCGAATGCCTACGTGCTGGCGCGGCAGCTCGGCGGCGATGCGCCGATCCTGGCGCAGATCATCGCACTGCAGACGATCGTCGCCGCGATCACCATGCCAATTGCGATCGGTTTTGCCGGACCGCCGTAAGCTTATTTCGATGCGCGCGTGATCGGGAAGTCGAACGCGCCGGACGCAACGCCGTTCATCGAGAAGTGCCACCACTCCTTCGCGTAGTTGGCGAATCCCTGCTTGCTCATCGCGGCAATCAGCGTCTGCCGCCACTTGCGCTGCTCGGCGGTGATCGCAGGTGATGCGGTGTGCGCCTTGTTGTCGGAGCAATCGTAGCCGGTGCCCATATCCACACTGCCCTCCGGGGCGCGCTTGGCGGCGGGTGCGGTGCAGTCCGCGTAGTCGGCCTTGGGATCGAACGCAGCACTGTTGTCGGCCGAGAGATCGACGACCGTCAAATCGACCGCCGCGCCCGTCGAGTGGCCTGAGTACGCTGCGATATAGCCAAGCTTGAACAGGTCGCGCTTGTTGAGCTTCGGATTGTAGCGCTTCTGCTCGGGTGTCTCCTTGCCGTCATTCGCCCAGGCGACCATGTCGCGTGACGCGCGCGCCGGCCGGTAGCAGTCGAGCATCTTCAGAGACAGCTTCTTCTCTTTCAGCTCGGCTTGCACCTTGGCAAGGGCCGTCGCCACCTGCTGCTTGACCACGCACTCGGGCGCATCATAGCCGGCCAGCCGACGCCCCACGAAGTTGTTGCTGCCCGCATAGCGAATGTCCTGCATGATGCTCGGATCGATGTCGCGCAGGTAAACGAAGCCACCAGGCAATTTCGGCAACTGCGCCGATACCGGCGACAGCATCAAAGCAAGCAGAACGGCCGCGCCGACGACCCGCATCATTGCGCCGGCCGCGACTGCACGTTCAGCTTGCCGATCGCGGTGTCGGTGTACTTGTTACCGGGATAAACGGCCTCAATCGTGAACTTCACCCAGTAGGCCTTCACCCCCGGGTCGACGCGGAACGATTCGGTCGTGATCTCGTCCTGCGGCCGCAGCGTCATCGTGTGCCCGTTGGAGAATTCGGCGCGCAACTGCCGTACGCGGCTGTTCTTGTAGAAGATGTCGGCGTTCTTCTGGTAGCCGGTGCGCACCTGAATGAAATCGACGGTCCGCAATTCGTCGAACTCGACGACGATCCATTCGCCGATGCCCTGCCCGGATCGGCCTTCCACCCACGCCACCGACTGGCCGCCGCTGAACAGGTTCGCCGGCCCGTACGTGTTGCCAAACTGCGACGGCAGCACCGAACTGACGCAATAGAGGTCGAGGCCGTTGCGCGCGCAGCGCTCGCCCGGCGCACTCGGACGCGCCGAGCGCGTGATCGACGCCGGCGGCGGCGAAATCGCGGCCTGCTGCTGTAACGGCGGCGCAACGGGCGGTTGAGATGGCGGCGTCACCGGGATCACAGGGGCCGTCGCGGCCGCTGACTTGAAGGTGTCCGGCGCAGACGCGACAGGCGGCGCCGATCCGCGCTTGCCTAAGAAAATACGTCCGCCGACGGTTTGATCGTAGTAGCCGGGCGTCTGCTCATGCGGCACCGGCCGGCCGCCGTCGGTCGCGGTAAGTGCGAGAGCCGCGACCTTCTCGCGCGTTTCGAACGCGAGATCGGCCAGATGAAGTTCCGGCCGCGCCAATTGCTCCAGAAACACCCGCGTGAAGACGGAGTTGGGAACTGGATCGTTATCGCTCAGGCGATCGAGCGCCGTCTGGTTCTCGCCAGCCGAATAGATCTTGAAGACGCCACGCAGGTTCTGGCCTTCGGCGAGGCCCCGCGTGCGGCCGAGCGAGCGCGTCGGTCCGGTGGGGAATGGGTTCTCGCGGCATGCGTCGATGACCACCAGCGCCACCCTCACCTGCTTTGCCTGGATTTCGGCGAGCAGATCGGGTTCGGCGATGGATGCGCCGCGCAAACGGGCTTCGGAGGTCGCCTGAATGGTCGGGACGTCGCTCGGTACCAGATAGTTGATGTTCTGCATCGCCACGCCATGGCCGGCGTAAAACACCGCCGCGATATCTCCGGGCTGCAGACGCGCGGTGAAATCCGCCAGCTTGTCGATCATCCCTTGCCGGCCGAGATTGACACCCGAGACGACCTCGAAGCCAAGCCCTCGGAAAGCGCTCTCAATCGACCGAGCGTCGTTGACGGCTTTCTTGAGCTGCTGATCGGGCGCGAGATTGGTGTAATTGTCATTGCCGATGACAAGCGCGACGCGTTTTTCGGCGAGCGCCTCACCTGCGAAGCACAGACACACCGCACCCACCATCGCCATCCGCATCCAGTACAGCATGTGCTTTGGCCCCATCACGGTGTCGTGTTCCTGCCGGCTCTTGTTAGTCGGTCGCAGTCAGCGGCTGGTTCGCTGCCGTTGCAGCCGCAGCCAGTCTAACCGAAGGCAACGCCGACGCCATGGATTTGCCGCCTCGGGCCCCAAGGAACTGAAGATTCGCCGAGATTTTGCGGGCATTTACCCTGTGCGGTGACAGGCTGGGGACAGATCGACGGAGCGGGAATTCGGCCTTGCTCCAGTTGGCCGAGGCTCCTATAGCTTTCGCTTTAATGACCTCCGCCCAGAAATCGACCTTCGTCCTCGGTCACCGGCATCTGCTGGGAATCGAGGGGCTTTCCGCTGCCGATATCACCGGCCTTCTCGACCTCTCCGAAGAATTCGTCGAGCTGAACCGCCAGGTCGACAAGAAGCGCACCAATCTGCGCGGCCGCACCCAGGTCAATCTGTTCTTCGAAGCCTCGACCCGCACGCAATCGTCGTTCGAGATCGCCGGCAAACGGCTTGGCGCCGACGTGATGAACATGTCGGTGTCGTCGATGTCGACCCGCAAGGGCGAGACCTTGATCGACACCGCGATCACGCTGAACGCGATGCATCCGGACATTCTCGTGGTCCGCCATCATGCCTCCGGCGCGGTGGAACTGCTCGCCCGCAAGGTCGACGGCTCGGTCATCAATGCCGGCGACGGCGCGCACGAGCATCCGACGCAGGCACTGCTCGACGCACTGACCATCCGCCGCAACAAGGGCCGGCTTGAAGGCCTCATCATCGCCATCTGCGGCGACGTCATGCACTCGCGCGTTGCCCGCTCGAACATTCTGCTGCTCAACACCATGGGCGCGCGCGTGCGCGTGGTCGCCCCCTCCACGCTGCTGCCGCCGGGCATCGAGCGCATGGGCGTCGAAGTCGCGCGCGACATGCGCGAAGGGCTCGACGGCGCAGACATCGTCATGATGCTGCGCCTGCAGCGTGAGCGCATGAACGGCTCGTTCGTGCCCTCCTCGACCGAATACTTTCACTACTTCGGTCTCGACCAGAAGAAACTCGCCTACGCCAAGCCCGATGCGCTGGTGATGCATCCGGGCCCGATGAACCGCGGCGTGGAAATCGACTCGATGGTGGCGGACGGCGCGCAATCGCTGATCCGCGAACAGGTGGAAATGGGTGTTGCTGTGCGCATGGCCGTCCTCGAAGCCCTTGCGCGCAATTTGCCAAATGCGTGAGGCCCATGAGCAAACCACTGAACGTGCTGGTCTGGCTGATGCGACGCCAGCTGCGCTTCGTGGCAATCCTGTGCGTGATCTTCTCGGTCGTCCTGCTCAAGGGCGACGGCGCGAGCTGGACCAACATCGCGATCGTCAGCGGGCTCAGCCTGATGGTGCTTCTGTTCGCGGCGCTGGTCGGGTTCTGGACCACCGTGCTCACCGGCAAAACCGAGCCGCCCGCCCCGCCGACGCCCGCTTCGCCAATTCCGGACAAGCCGTCCCATGCTGACTGACCGCCGCCCGATCCTGCTCGCCAACGCCCGCGTGATCGATCCGTCACGCGATCTCGACGGCGTGGCCGACGTGCTGATCGCCGACGGTGTCATTCGCGATGCGCGGCGCGGTATCGGCGCCGCCGGGGTCCCGGAAGGCACCGACATCGTCAACTGCAGCGGCCGGATCGTCGCCCCCGGCCTGATCGACATGCGCGCGTTTATCGGCGAGCCGGGCGCCGGTTACCGCGAGACATTTGCATCCGCGAGCCAGGCCGCAGCTGCCGGGGGCATTACCACGCTCATTTGCCAGCCGGACACCTCGCCCGCGATCGACAATTCCGCGACCGTCGACTTCGTGCTCCGCCGCGCCCGCGATACCGCCATCGTCAACATCCATCCGATGGCGGCGCTGACCAAAGGCCTGCGCGGCGAGGAAATGACCGAGATCGGTCTCCTGAAGGCCGCAGGCGCCGTCGCATTCACCGATGGCCTCGCGAGCGTCGCCAATGCGCAGGTGATGCGCCGCGCGCTGACCTACGCGCGCGACTTCGATGCGCTGATCGTGCACCACACCGAAGACAGGAACCTGATCGGCGAAGGCGTGATGAACGAAGGCGAGTTCGCCGCCCGCCTCGGCCTGATGGGTATCCCGGCCGCTGCCGAAGCGGTGATGCTCGAGCGCGACGTGCGCCTGACCGCGCTCACCGGCGGCCGCTACCACGCGGCCTCGCTGACCTGCACGGACTCGCTCGAGATTCTCAAGCGCGCCCGCGACGCTGGCCTACGGGTCAGCGCGTCGGCCTCGATCAATCACCTGACGTTGAACGAGAACGACATCGGCCCCTACCGCACGTTTTTGAAACTGTCGCCGCCGCTGCGCACCGAAACCGATCGCGCGGCGCTGGTCGCCGCGCTGGCGTCGGGGCTGATCGACGTCATCATGTCGGATCACAATCCGCAGGACGTCGAGACCAAGCGCTTGCCGTTCGCGGAAGCGGCGCCGGGCGCGATCGGCATCGAGACCATGCTGCCGGCGGCGCTGCGGCTGATTCATTCCGGCGAATTGGACCTCAAGACACTGATCCGCGCCATGTCCACCCGCCCCGCCGAGCTGCTCAACCTGCAGGGCGGAACGCTACGGCCCGGCGCGCCGGCCGACGTGATCGTGATCGATGCCGACGTGCCGTGGGTCCTCGATCGGGACGACTTGAAGTCACAATGCAAGAATACGCCGTTCGACGAGGCGAAGTTCTCCGGCCGTGTGGTACGAACTATCGTCGGTGGACGAACGGTGTTCGAACTGGTCTAACCACAAGCGTGCTCGCGGAGACGTTCCATGACCCTCTCCATCGTCGCGGCCCTGATCCTCGGTTATCTGCTCGGCTCGATCCCGTTCGGCCTCGTGCTAACGAGGCTGGCAGGCACAACGGACATTCGCAGCATCGGCTCCGGCAGCATCGGCGCGACCAATGTGCTGCGCACCGGCAACAAGGCCCTTGCCGCGGGAACCCTGCTCGGCGATGCGCTGAAGGGCACTGTCGCTGTCGTTATTGCGGGCCTCTACCTCGGCGGTCCGAATGCGGCGATGGCGGCCGGCTTCGGCGCCTTCATCGGCCACCTCTATCCGGTGTGGCTGAAGTTCAACGGCGGTAAAGGCGTTGCGACTTATATCGGCATCCTGCTCGGGCTGTTCTGGCCTGCCGCGGTCGCGCTCTGCGCCATCTGGCTCGCGGTCGCCCTGATCTTCCGCTACTCGTCGCTCGCAGCGCTGGTTTCGACCGCACTGACACCGGCGTTCCTGCTCTGGCAGCATCACACCGCGCTCGCCATCCTGTTCGGCGTGCTGACGCTGCTGTTGTGGTTCGCGCATCGCGCCAACATCTCGCGTCTGATGAACGGCACCGAAAGCAAGATCGGCGCGAAAGGTTAGCCATCATGCTGACCGGCCAACTGGCCCTCTCCATCGCGGCGATATTCTCCGGTGCCGCCCTCTATGTCAGCTTGGTCGAGCAGCCCGCCCGGCTGCAACTCGACGACAAGGCTCTGCTCACCGAATGGCAACCATCGTACCTTCGCGGCGCCGCGATGCAGGCTCCGCTTGCGTTGATTGGCTTTCTGTTCGGCGCAGCAGCGTGGTGGCAGACAGGAAACGCGCTCTGGCTTGTCGGCGCTTTGGCGTTACTGGCGAACTGGCCCTACACCCTGCTCGTCATCCTACCGACCAACCGCAAGCTGATGAGCACCGATGCTGGCGCCGCCGGGCCGCAAAGCCGGGCGTTGATTGAACACTGGGCCAAGCTCCACGCCGGCCGGACTCTTCTTGGCCTTGCCGCCACCGCACTCTTCCTGTGGGCGTCGTTGCGCTGATCGGCCTTGCGACATTTCGCAATGGCAGTTTCTCGGACCTGACGTCCGCCGCCAGCCCGCGCGAAGCTTCACCGCCTTCCAGGAGGCTCGCGTGGCCCAGCCGCAACCCATCGGTCTTCGTCTCACCGACGCGCAACGCATCGACTGGCTGCGGCTGATCCGCTCCGCCAATGTGGGACCGCGTACCTTTCGCTCGCTGATCAATCGCTATGGCGGCGCGCGGGAAGCGCTAGAGCGGCTGCCCGATCTCGCACGGCGTGGCGGCGCATCGGCACCGGCATACATTTGTTCGCAGGCCGAGGCCGAGCAGGAGATGACCGCCGGTCTGCGGATCGATGTTCACTTGCGCTCGCCGGGTGAGCCCGGTTATCCGCCGCGGCTGGGAGCAATCGACGATGCCCCGCCATTGCTTGGTGTGCGCGGAGATATCGATGCGATGGCACGGCCAATGATCGCGATTGTCGGTTCGCGCAACGCCTCAGGTGCGGGTATCAAGTTCACCGGCGCGCTGGCGCGCGATCTCGGCGACGCCGGTTTCGTCATCGCGTCCGGTCTCGCCCGCGGCATCGATCAGGCGGCGCATCAGGCGACGCTCGCGACCGGAACGCTCGCGGTGCTCGCCGGCGGCCATGACAAGATCTATCCGAGCGAGCACGAAGGCCTGCTTGCGGCCATTCTTCCCTCCGGCGGCGCGATCTCGGAAATGCCGATGGGACACGCGCCGCGCGCCCGCGACTTCCCTCGCCGTAACCGCCTGATCTCCGGTGTCGCGCTCGGCGTCATCGTGGTCGAAGCGGCACATCGCTCCGGCTCGCTCATCACCGCACGCATCGCCAACGAGCAAGGCCGCGAGGTGTTTGCCGTCCCCGGCTCGCCGCTCGATCCGCGCTGCGCGGGCACCAACGACCTCATCAAACAGGGCGCGACCTTGACGACGCGCGCCTCGGACGTGATCGACGTCATCACGCCGATCCTCGACAAGCCCGTCGAACTGCCGAGCGAAGAACCCGAGGACGAATTTACTGCGGATGAGCCGGATGACAGCGCGCGGGCGCGCATTGTCTCACTGCTTGGCCCCTCGCCGATCGGCATCGACGATCTGGTGCGTATGGCCGGGGCGCCCCCTGCCATCGTGCGCACCGTGCTGCTCGAGCTTGAACTCGCCGGCCGGTTGGAGCGGCACGGCGGCGGGCTGGTGTCGCTCGTGTAGAGCGTTAGCTCCCCATCGCCACCGGGCGGAAGGCCATCAGGAGGTGCCGGTCGAGCTTGGGGCCCATGTCTTCCATGATGGCGAACGCTTCCGTACGCGAGAAGGCGCGCTTGTAGGCGCGGTCCTCGACCAGCGCCGCATAGATGTCGACGATGGTGATCATACGCACAATGTCGGCGATGCCGTCGGCGCGGAGCCCATCCGGATAGCCGGTGCCGTCGAGGAATTCGTGATGGTGCAGCACCACATCGAGCATCTCGCGCGGATAGCCGCCTTGCGCGAACAGCGCGTCATAACCGAGCTGCGCATGCTTGCGCACGGTCATCATTTCCGCCTCGTCGAGCTGTCCCGGCTTGTCGAGGATCGCCAGCGGGATGAACGCCTTGCCGACGTCGTGCAGCAGCGCCGCACGTGCCAACCGCCGCTGATCCTCCTCGCGCATGCCGAGATGCTGCGCGAACGCCACCGCGAAGCCGGTGACGAAGAGGCAGTGGCGGTACGTATGGTTGTGGTGACGGCCGACGGTGATCAGCCAGTCCTTGATCGAGGTGCGCTTGATCGCCTTCAGGATCGGGCCTTCGGCTTCCATCACGTCCTGCAACGTCAACGGATTGCCGAACGGCAGTTTGGCAAAGATCTTCACCATCACCTTGTGCGCAGCGCTGACGCCGTTGTTGAGTGCCTCACGCTTGGCCTCGCGCTCGTCCTCGCCATCGTCCGGCAGAACCGCACGCAACCTCTTCTGGATACTCGCTGCATCGAACGGCCGCTGAATGGTATCGGTGGCGCCAAGCGCCCAGGCTTGCGTCGAGCCGTGGTGCAGCGAGCCTGTAAGCACAAACAGCCGCGGCAGATTCTCGTAATTCTTGCCGAGCAGCTTCTTGCGCACCTGCTGGATCGCAGCCGTCGAGCGCAGATCGATGTCGACGACCACGCCGCTGAACTGCTTTTGCGGATTGTCGGGAATGCCGGCCGTCGGCACGATCGATACGTCGCCGATCGCCGACAGGATCTGGGCCAGTTCTTCGCTGCTATCCTGGCGGTCGGATGCCAACAGCACCCGCCTCCGCGACCGGACGTCGTCCGCCAAACTCATGGTGTCATGTCTCGTTCGCCCACTCCGAGACGTGATCAAGACACAAAAATGCATCCGGTCCGTTAAACTGCGTGCTTAAGTTGTATTGGGAAACCGCAGAGGCCATTCACCGCGGATGCAGGTTCCGCGGAACCGATACCCCTAGTGGTTTGGCCGTTGTTGCCGGGTGCGGATGACCTCCTCCGCCTCAAGCAGTGCCATATCGAGCAGAAACCCAAGCGTTTCAAGGCGATGCCGACGCGCGATTTGCGACAGATGACCAACCCATTCTGCAACAAATCCGGCTGCTTCCAGCGGATCGCCTTCCCCCTCGGTCGGCAACGGGCTGTCAGACCGGCGAACCTTACGCTGAGTCATCTATTAATGAGCTCCGTCGCGTGGAGAGGAATCGCGCTCAGGTTGCATATTTCTATATATCCCCTCTCAGCTGCGCAACCTCAGGTTTAATTATAGTGTACATACAATCAATGTTTCCGGCCTATGAAACCCATCCATGCGGCATCCTGATTTGACAGCGGGGGTCTCTTTACCCATGTTCCGGCGCAACGAGGATCGGGCTGCGCCTGCGAGTCGATCCCCTCCTCTCCCGTAAGCACTTGGAAAATCATGAATATCGTCATTGTCGAGTCGCCTGCGAAGGCCAAGACGATCAATAAGTATTTGGGCTCCTCCTATGAGGTGCTGGCCTCGTTCGGCCATATCCGTGACCTGCCAGCCAAGAACGGATCGGTCGATCCGGACTCGAATTTCAAGATGATCTGGGAGGTCGATCCGAAGGCGGCCGGCCGGATGAACGACATCGCGCGCGCCGTGAAGGGCGCCGACAAGCTGATCCTCGCCACCGACCCCGATCGCGAAGGCGAAGCCATCTCCTGGCATGTGCTCGAGGTGCTGAAGGAAAAGCGCGCGCTCAAGGATCAGCAGATCGAGCGTGTCGTCTTCAACGCCATCACCAAGCAGTCTGTCACCGACGCGATGAAGCACCCGCGCCAGATCGATGGCGCACTGGTCGACGCCTACATGGCGCGCCGTGCGCTCGATTATCTGGTCGGCTTCACCCTCTCCCCCGTTCTCTGGCGCAAGCTGCCCGGCGCCCGCTCGGCCGGCCGTGTGCAGTCGGTGGCGCTGCGCCTCGTCTGTGACCGCGAGCTTGAGATCGAGAAGTTCGTCGCCCGTGAATACTGGTCGCTGATCGCAACACTCGCGACGCCGAAGGGCGACACATTCGAGGCGCGCCTCGTCGGCGCCGACGGCAAGAAGCTGCAGCGTCTCGATATCGGCACCGGCGCTGAAGCCGAGGACTTCAAGAAGTCGCTCGAAGCCGCGAACTATCAGGTCACCTCGGTCGAGGCGAAACCTGCCCGCCGCAACCCGTACCCGCCGTTCACCACCTCGACCTTGCAGCAGGAAGCGAGCCGCAAGCTCGGCCTCGCGCCGGCGATCACCATGCGCATCGCGCAGCGCCTTTATGAAGGCATCGACATCGGCGGCGAGACCACAGGTCTCATCACTTATATGCGTACCGACGGCGTGCAGATCGCGCCGGAAGCGATCACGCAGGCGCGCACGGTGATCGGTCAGGACTACGGCAAGGCCTACGTCCCCGACGCGCCGCGCATGTATCAGACGAAAGCGAAGAACGCGCAGGAAGCGCACGAAGCGATCCGCCCGACCGATCTGTCGCGCCGGCCGTCGAGCCTGCGCTCGCGCCTCGATAGCGACCAGTACAAGCTCTATGAGCTGATCTGGATGCGTACGCTGGCGAGCCAGATGGAATCCGCCGAGATGGAGCGCACCACCGTCGACATCAGCGCGAAAGCGGGCGGCCGTACGCTGGAGCTGCGCGCCACCGGCCAGGTGATCAAGTTCGACGGCTTCCTCGCCGTCTATCAGGAAGGCCGCGACGACGATCCGGAAGACGACGAGAGCCGCCGCCTGCCCGCCATGAACGAGGGCGATGCGCTCAAGCGCGACAGCCTCGCCGTGACGCAACACTTCACCGAGCCGCCGCCGCGTTTCTCGGAAGCATCGCTGGTCAAGCGTATGGAAGAGCTCGGCATCGGCCGCCCCTCGACCTACGCCTCGATCATTCAGGTTCTGAAGGACCGCGGCTACGTCAAGCTCGACAAGAAGCGTCTGCATGGCGAGGACAAGGGCCGCGTCGTCGTCGCGTTTCTGGAAAACTTCTTCGCCCGCTATGTCGAATACGATTTCACGGCCGGCCTCGAAGAGCAGCTCGACCGGATCTCAAACAACGAGATTGCCTGGCGGCAGGTGCTGAAGGATTTCTGGACCGGCTTCATCGGCGCCGTCGACGACATCAAGGAGCTGCGTGTCGCGCAGGTGCTGGACGCGCTCGACGAAATGCTTGGGCCGCACATCTATCCGCCGCGCGAGGACGGCATCGATCCGCGCCAGTGCCCGACGTGCGGCACCGGCAAGCTGAACCTGAAGGCCGGCAAGTTCGGCGCCTTCGTCGGCTGCACCAACTATCCGGAATGCCGCTACACCCGTCCCCTCGCTGCGAGTGGCGATGGCGATGGTGGTGGCGACCGTATTCTCGGCAAGGATCCGGAGACGGGCCTCGATGTCGCGATCAAGTCGGGACGCTTCGGGCCTTACATCCAGCTCGGCGAGCCGAAGGACTACGGCGAAGACGAGAAGCCGAAGCGTGCCGGCATTCCGAAAGGCACATCGCCTGCGGATGTCGAGCTTGAACTGGCGCTGAAGCTGCTGTCGCTGCCGCGCATCGTCGGCATCCATCCGGAAAGCGGCGAGCCGATCAAGGCCGGCATCGGCCGCTTCGGCCCCTATGTGCAACACGAGAAGACGTACGCCAGTCTCGAAGCCGGCGACGAGGTCTACACCGTCGGCCTCAACCGCGCGGTGACGCTGATTGCCGAGAAGATCGCCAAGGGTCCGAGCAAGCGTTTCGGCGCCGATCCGGGCAAGCCGGTCGGCGATCATCCGGAGCACGGCGCAATCGTCGCGAAGAAGGGCCGCTACGGCGCGTACGTCAGCGCCAATGGCATCAACGCCACCATTCCGGGCGACAAGACGCCGGACACCATCACGCTCGCCGAAGCGATCGCACTGATCGACGAACGCGCGGCGAAGGGCGGCGGCAAGCCGAAGCGTGGCGCGAAGGCCAAAACGTCGGTCAGCAAGCCTGCAAAGGCGAAAGCCGGCGACGACGCGGCAAAGCCGGCCAAGAAGGCGGCTGCGAAGAAAGCCAAAGCGGACGACGACGCTCCGGCAAAGGCGACCGCGAAAGCGCGGACGCCCGTCACCGGCAAGACCAAGCCCGCCGCGAAGGCAGCGAAGACGACCGCAAAGAAGAACGCCGGAAAGGCCAGCTAAAGGTTGTGACCAAGAAACACGACGCGGAGACCGGCTTCCCCTCGCGGGATGAGATCATCGCGTTCGTGCGCTCGCAGTCCGGCAATGCCGGCACGAAGGAGATCGCGCGGCACTTCGGCCTGAAGAATGCGGATCGCGCCGAGCTCCGGCGCATCCTGCGCGACCTCTCCGACAACGGCGTCATCAAGAAGCAGGGCCGCAAGGTCAGCGAGACCGCAGCCCTGCCGCCGACACTGATCGCCGACATCACCGGCCGCAACACCGACGGCGAACTGATCGCCTCTCCCACCGAATGGGACGAAGAACTCTCAGGCCCGGTGCCGGTGATCGTCGTATTCGTCCCGCGCCGCGCCAAGCCCGGCACCGTCTCCGGCGTCGGCGAACGCGTGCTGATGCGGGTCGAGCGCGAGAAGGACGGCGGCTACACCGGCCGCGTCATCCGCATTCTCGACAAGGCGAAGACGCGCGTCCTCGGCATCTTCCGAAAAGCACCGGACGGCGGCGGCCGCCTCGTGCCCGTCGACAAGAAGCAGGCCGGGCGCGAGCTCTCGATCGCGCCCGCCGAGACCGGCGGCGCGCAGGACGGCGACCTCGTCAGCGTCGATCTGATGCGCGGTCGCGGCTATGGCCTGCCCTCCGGCAAGGTGAAGGAGCGCCTCGGTTCGCTGAACTCCGAGAAAGCGATCAGCCTGATCGCCATTCACGCGCACGACATTCCCAACGTCTTCCCGCAGGCTGCGATCACCGAAGCCGAAGCCGCACAGCCCGCAACGCTGAAGGGCCGCGAGGACTGGCGCGACATCCCGCTCGTCACCATCGATCCGCCGGACGCGAAGGATCACGACGACGCGGTGCACGCGGAGCCCGACAGCGATCCCGCCAACAAGGGCGGCTTTATCCTGCATGTCGCCATCGCCGACGTGGCCTACTACGTCCGCCCCGGCTCGGCGCTCGACCGCGAAGCACTGAGGCGCGGCAACTCGGTGTATTTCCCCGATCGCGTCGTGCCGATGCTGCCGGAACGCATCTCGAACCATCTTTGCTCGCTCGTGCCGGGCGAGCCGCGCGGCGCACTCGCCGTGCGCATGGTGATCGCCAAGGACGGTCGCAAGAAATCGCATACGTTCCACCGCGTGCTGTTTCGTTCGGCCGCCAAGCTCGCCTATGCGCAGGCGCAGGCCGCGATCGACGGCAAGCCGGATGACATCACTGGGCCCCTGCTCGAACCGATCCTCAAGCCGCTCTGGGCTGCGTATGCTTGCGTGAAGCAGGCACGCGACGCCCGCGATCCGCTCGATCTCGATCTGCCGGAGCGCAAGATCCTGCTGAAGCCGGACGGCACGGTCGATCGCGTCATCGTGCCGGAACGACTCGATGCGCACCGGCTGATCGAGGAGTTCATGATCCTCGCCAACGTCGCCGCCGCCGAGGCGCTGGAGAAATACGCGCTGCCGCTGATCTATCGCGTCCACGACGAGCCGACGATGGAGAAGGTGCACGCGCTACAGGAATTTTTGAAGACGCTCGATCTGCCGTTTGCGCGCTCCGGCGCACTGCGGCCCGAACAGTTCAACCGCATTCTCGAACGCGTGCGCGGCCATGACGCCGAACCGCTCGTCAACGAGGTGGTGCTGCGCTCGCAGGCGCAGGCCGAGTATTCGTCCGAGAATTACGGGCATTTCGGCCTGAACCTGCGCCGTTACGCGCACTTCACCTCGCCGATCCGCCGTTACGCCGACCTCGTCGTGCATCGTGCGCTGATCCGCGGCTTGAAGCTCGGCGACGGCGCCCTGCCCGAACACGAGACACCCGAAACGCTCGGCGAAATCGCCGCGCAAATTTCGTTGACCGAACGCCGCGCCATGAAGGCCGAGCGCGAAACCGTCGACCGGCTGATCGCGCATCACCTCGCCGATCGCATCGGCGCGACGTTCCAGGGCCGCATCTCCGGCGTCACCCGCGCCGGACTGTTCATCAAGCTCAGCGACACCGGCGCCGACGGCTTCGTGCCGATCCGCACGCTGGGCAGTGAGTACTTCAATCACGACGAGACGCGTCACGCGTTGATCGGCTCGCGCTCCGGCGCAATGCATCGGCTTGGCGACGTGGTCGACGTGAAGCTCGTCGAAGCCGCGCCCGTCGCCGGTGCGCTGCGCTTCGAACTGTTGTCGGAAGGCACGATCCCCGAACGCGGCGCACGCCGAGGCAAGCCGCATCGCAGCGAACCGCCCCGCAAGTTCGGCCCCGGCCGCGATAAACCGAAGGGCCGCAAGTTCAAGGGCAAGGACAGGACGAAAGACAAGAAGGGCAAGAAAGGAAAAGGACGGCGCTAGTTCCGCTCTGCGAACGGCGCGCCCGAAACACAGGGCAGATATTCCACGGACGGGTTCGCGTTTCATTGGCCCGCGCGTATGGTCCGGCAGACATATCGAACGAAGAACCAAATTCGCCGGGGATGGAATGAACAACACGGTCGAGCAGATATCGAAGGATCCGAAGCACAAGGACTTCGAGGACAGCAGCCATCCGTACTACCGGCCGAAAGACGCCGCGACGCTGATCCTCGTCGATCGCTCAGGCTCGGTGCCGAAAGTGCTCGTCGGCAAGCGCCACGACAAGGTGGTGTTCATGCCAGGCAAGTTCGTGTTTCCGGGCGGACGCGTCGACAAGGCCGACAGCCGCGTCCCGGTGGCGGCTTCCATTCCGAAAGAACTCGAACGCAACCTCGCCAAGGGCAGTCCGAAGACGGAAGCTTCGCGTGCGCGCGCACTGGCCGTCGCCGCCATTCGCGAAGCCTGCGAAGAAACCGGACTTTGCCTTGGCCGCAAGGTCGCCGGTGCAATGCCGAAGCTCGACGGCGTGTGGAAACCGTTTGCCGATGCCGGCATCGTCCCCGATCCCTCGGGCTTGTTTCTGATTGCGCGCGCGATCACCCCGCCCGGCCGCGTGCGCCGGTTCGATACGCGCTTCTTCACTGCCGATGCATCGAGCATCGCGCACACCGTCCCGGGCGTGGTGCATGCGGATGCCGAGCTGGTTGAACTGGTGTGGGTGGAGATCGGCTCGAAGCCGCTCGAGGACGCGCATGTCATGACCAAGAACGTGCTGCGCGAGCTGGAGAAGCGCCTCGCCACCGGCCCGCTGCGCCACGACGCACCCTTCCCGTTCTTCCATGCCGTTGGCGGCAAGGGCATGCGGATGGACGTCCTGACCAACTAGCCCGAAGGGGCCGCGGCATGGCCCCGACGCGGTATTCGTGAGGAATCGGGGCATTTGCCGCCGTTTGCGAACGAATTCCCGCCCAGAACAGCTGCGGAATCAACCAAAATGCCCGCCAAATCCTTGACTTTGGGGCATTTCTGGCTAGTTTCCGGCCAAACGCGGGACCGGATCGCTGGATCGGCCCAGCCGTCTCCAGACATCCAGATTTGAACACCCGGAGCATTCTGCCATGGCGAAAGCCGTCACCATCAAGGTCAAGCTCGTGTCGTCGGCCGACACCGGCTTCTACTACGTCGCCAAGAAAAACTCGCGCACGATGACCGACAAGCTCGTCAAGAAGAAGTACGACCCGGTCGCGCGCAAGCACGTCGAATTCCGCGAGTCCAAGATCAAGTAAGTTTGCCGGCTATCGGTTTGAACGCACGGGGCCTTTAAGGCCCCGTTTGTTTTTGGGGTCAGGATTCTTACTGACCGGTAACTCCCTATTCACGCTCGGCCGTAATTTGGTTTCGCAACCGCACACCGGCAACGGAAAGCACAACCTTTTCGTGCGAGAAATCCGCCAAACCCAGCGAAGAGTGGGAGGCGGTTTTGAGCTTTGGAAATACGGGCGGGATTAGCCGCGACCAATTTACGGCCGCAGCTTCGGTCGCAGGCAGTCTGATCCGCTACAGTTTTTATACAATCGGCGCAGTCGTGCTCGGCGGCATCGGCCTTTTCATGATGTGGGTCTGGGGCCATCGCGTGACGACGGTCGATAGTCCTCCCGCGTTCACGATCAACGCCAAGGCCGTGTCGGGTCTCCCGGTCCAAAGCAGTATCTTGAAGGTGGGACAACTCGGCCGCGTCGAAATCATGCACTTTGGCGCGATCCACAATCGCGAGACCGACCTGACCGCCGCCCTCTTCATGCCGCCGAACGGCACCGTGCCGGTCGACCGGCTCAGCGCCAACTTTCACGACGCCAATTTGCTACGCAACGTTCGCCACATCATGACGTCGACCTATCACGATCTCGAAACGCGCTTCGGTTCGATCCGCGCGGTCGAGATGCGCGCCGATATCGACGGGCGCTGGAAGCAGTGCCTCGCCTATCGCTCGCGCTTCGATCACCCGTCCGTCTATCTGATGGGCTGGTACTGCGACGGGACCGGTAACAAGCCGAGCCCGCATCAGCTCGCCTGCACGCTCGACAAGCTGACGCTGACCCGCGATCTGCCCTCGCGCGAAGCGAACGAATTCATCCGCGGCCGCATGGCGAGATCTGCAAATTGCTCCGCCGACTCCGTCTCGCAGACAACCGATACGAGCTACCGCCGCGGCGTCTCCCCGCCGTCGCGCTGGTCGCAGCCGAACTCGAAGCGCCGCTGCCCTACCGGTACTGATCTGACGCATCGCCATCTTCTCAGGGAAATACGATGAGCATCGCCGGAAATCCGGATCGATTGCCGAAACAGCGTATGACGGCGTTCGCAGCACTTCGCTACGGCTTCTATTTCGTCACTGTCGTTGCGCCGCTAGCCATCGGACTAGCTTGGTATCGGTTAGGGACACCGAAGGTTTCATCTTTTCAGGATGACATCACAACAGTTAATGGGGCTCCCGATTTCCGGATCAGTTCCGATCTTGTAGGCGGCCTTCCAATAAGTGGAAAAATTCAGACAAGCTACCGCCTGGGGCGCGTCGAGATTCTGGCCTATGGATTGGTGCAAAGCGTCCAGAACGATATGTCAGTCGTACTGGCAATGCCCCCGGCAGGTATGAACTTGCCCTGGCACTATCACGACCAGTTTCACGACACCTATCTTTTAGCAGGCATTCCGTTTGTCGAGCAGTTTGCCTACTACGTTCTTGAAACGCGCTTTGGTCCTTTACTCTCCACGCATGTAACGCTGAAATTCGGAGAGAATTTCAAGAACTGCCTGAGCTTCACGTCGCGCTCCGCAAGCGATCCGTTTTATCTGACCGGCTGGTACTGTGCACAACAGAACGATCGGCGCCCGGATGCGCTGCGCCCGGAAGCAATTGCGTGCGCGCTGGATAAACTATCGGTCGGCAGGAAGATTCCGAACGATGCTCTCCGCTTGCTCAGCGACAGAGCAAAGCTCGCGCCGAGCTGCTCAGCACGACGGACTAAGGAGGACGGCAGCCCGCTTTAGCGCGCGCTGCGCATCATCGGCGCGCCGTTCGACGGCTGCGCGTGCGGCGACGGGGTCGCGACCACGCGGTTGCGGCCGTCGTGCTTGGCACGATAGAGCGCCTGGTCGGCGCGCTTCATCACATCCGCGACCGGCTCGGCCTGGCCCTCGAGGGCGGAGATGCCGATCGACACCGTGACCTCGATGCGGCGGGTGCCCTTCTCGATCGTGAACGGCTCGCCCGCAATCGAGCGACGCAGACGATCGGCGACCATGCCGGCGACATGCAGGTCGGTTTCCGGCATGACGATGACGAACTCCTCGCCGCCGTAGCGGCATGCGAGGTCGATGCCACGGATCGACTTGCGGATGCGGGTTGCGAACTCGCGCAGCACGTCGTCGCCGGCATCGTGACCGTAGCCGTCGTTGATCGACTTGAAGAAGTCGATATCGAGGATCATCAGCGCCAGCGGCTTGTTGCGCGAAGCAGCCTGCTCCGCGAGCGAATTGACATGGGTTTCCATGTAGCGGCGGTTGTGCAGCCCGGTCAGCGCGTCGGTGATCGCCATTTCGATCGAGTTCTGCACGTTGTCGCGCAGGTGATCGGTATAGCGGCGCTTGCGGATCTGGGTGCGGGCGCGCGCCAGCAGCTCGTTCTTGTCGACCGGGCGCAGCAGGTAGTCGTTGACGCCGATTTCGAGGCCGCGTAGCAGCCGCGAATTGTTGTCGGCATCGGAAATGGCGAGGATCGGCACGTTGCGCGTGCGCTCCAGCGAGCGCGCCTGACTGCACAGCCGCAGGCCGTCGAAGTTCTCGAGCCCGAGCGAGACGATCAGGAGATCGTAGTTGCCTTCGGCCGCATGAAACACCGCATCCGCCGGATTGGTTTCGACGTCAACCGAGTGCTCGGTCGCCAGCACCGGCGCCAGCCGTTCGTACGACGACGGGCGATCATCGACGAGCAGGATCTTGCCGCCCTTGCCCTGATCCGCCACCGCTTCGCGCTCAGGCGCCTGCACGCCGATTTCGAGCGAGGTGATCGCACGCATACGCAACTCGTCGGTCATCATCTTCAGGCGGGTCAGCGAGCGCACACGGGCGATCAGCACCACGTCCGATACCGGCTTGGTCAGGAAATCGTCGGCGCCGGCTTCCAGGCCGCGCACGCGGTCGGAGGGATGGTCGAGTGCGGTGACCATCACCACCGGAATGAAATGGGTCTTCGGATTGGCCTTCAGCCGGCGGCACACCTCGAAGCCGTCCATGTCCGGCATCATCACGTCGAGCAGGATGATGTCGCATTCCGCCTTCTCGGCGATTTGCAGCGCTTGCGTGCCGCAGTTCGCCGTCACGACATCGAAGTATTCGGCCGAGAGCCGCGCTTCGAGCAGCTTGACGTTGGCGGGAATGTCATCAACGACGAGAACGCGGGCGGACATACAACTCTCCTCATCCGATAAAGCGTCGGACGGTTTCAATGAATTTGCCGACCGAGATCGGCTTCGACAGGTAAGCTTCGCAGCCGCCCTCGCGGATGCGCTCTTCGTCGCCCTTCATGGCGAACGCAGTGACCGCGACGACCGGGGTCGCGTAGAGGATCGGATCGTCCTTGATCCAGCGGGTCACTTCGAGGCCGGACACCTCGGGCAATTGGATATCCATCAGAATGAGATCGGGGCGGTGCTTGCGCGCAAGCGTCAGCGCCTCCATGCCGTTGCGGGCGGCGGCGGTCTGGTAGCCATGAGCCTCGAGCAGATCGCGAAAGAGCTTCATGTTGAGCTCATTGTCCTCGACGATCAGGATGGTCTTTGCCATCCGTCCTCCCAAATCTCCGCAAAATGCCTCAAGTATCGGGAAAGCAATTCAATTAGACTTGGGCATGATGATTCAAAATAGAGACGATAGGTTACGGAAAGGCAAACACTGACGATGAGAAAGGCGACTTCCGACCCTCGCCAAGTAGCTGAAATCGTGGCGATTCAGGCGCTTTCCTTCGTTGCGGGCGACATGTCGCTGCTGGGCCGGTTCCTGGCCGAAACCGGCATCGGCCCGGACACGCTGCGCGCGAGCGCGTCCGACCCGCAATTCCTCGCCGGTGTGCTCGATTTCGTGCTGCGCGACGAAGCCACCGTGAAGGCGTTTGCCGTCTCCTCCAAACTTGAACCGCGGACCATCTCGGCGGCCCGCGAGGCACTCGGCGAACCGCAGTGGGAGCGCGACGTGCCGTGACCGCCGAGCGCCGGGACAGTGCTGCATCAAATCCTGGCCCCGTCCCGGGGTTCTGCCGCGACTGCCTGCATGACATCGACCGCCCGGCACCGCGCTGCCCGCAATGCGGCTCACCGCGCCTGCTGCGCCATCGCGCGCTGAACGATCTCGCCATCGCTCACATCGATTGCGATGCGTTCTACGCGACGGTCGAGAAGCGCGACAATCCGAGTATCGCCGACAAGCCCGTGATCATCGGCGGCGGCAAGCGCGGCGTCGTGTCGGCGGCCTGCTACATCTCGCGGACCTACGGCGTGCGCTCGGCGATGCCGATGTTCAAGGCGCTGGCGCTCTGCCCGCATGCGGTCGTCGTCCGCCCTGACATGGCAAAATACGTACGCGTCGGCCGCGAGGTGCGCCGCGCCATGCAGGCGCTGACGCCGCTGGTCGAACCGCTGTCGATCGACGAGGCATTTCTCGATCTCTCCGGCACCGAATTGCTGCACGGCATGCTCCCGGCGAAAACGCTGGCGCGTTTCGCCCGCGAGGTCGAAGACGGCATCGGCATCACCGTGTCGGTCGGTCTCGCGCCGAACAAGTTTCTCGCCAAGATCGCCTCCGACCTCGACAAGCCGCGCGGCTACGCCGCGCTCGATCAAGCCGGAGCCACCGAGATGCTTGCGGAACGGCCGGTGAGCTTCATCTACGGCGTCGGACCTGTAACGCAGGAACGGCTGTCGTCGCGGGGTTTTCGCATCATCGCCGACCTGCAGCGCGCCGACGAAACCGCCCTGATGAAGCAGTTCGGTGACGAAGGCCGCAGGCTCTGGCGGCTCGCGCGCGGCATCGATCACCGGCGGGTCGAGCCGGATCGCGGCGCCAAGGTCATTTCGAGTGAGACCACGTTCGAGACCGATATCCGCGACTTCGCGACGCTGGAGAAAATCCTGTGGCGGCTGTGCGAGAAGGTTTCCGCGCGGCTGAAGGCCGGCGAACACGCCGGCATGACGATCACGTTAAAGCTGAAAACCGCAGACTTCCGTCAGCGCACCCGTTCGCGCTCGATCACCATGCCGACGCAACTCGCGGCGCGTATCTTCGCGGCCAGCCGCGATATGCTTGCCGCCGAGATCGACGGCACCGCATTTCGTTTGATTGGCGCGGGCGTCAGTGCGTTAAGACCGGCATCGGAAGCCGATGAAACGGACCTGATTGATCGCCGCACGGCTCACGCCGAGCGCGCCATGGATGGCTTGCGCAAGAAATTTGGCAGCGAAGCGATCATCAAGGGCATCGCCTACGACGGACCGGCCAAGGGCGACCCGTCATAAGGCCCATCACTTACAGGGCTTCGAATCCTTGACGTCGAGCTTTGCCATCGCGCCCGCGATGACGAAGTCGTTGTAGTCGAGCACGAGTGCGCGCGAGACGCCGTTCTCGTAAAGCTCGAACGACATGGCGTAGACCGGCGTCTGCTCGCCGGTGCCCGATTTGACGCTGCGGTCGTAGTAGCTCACCGTCACGGGCCAGCGGGTCAGGCTCTTGAGCCGCTCGCTCGTCGTGGTCACGTCCGGTGTCGACGGAGCCTTCTCGCCAGGGATCGCCTGTCCGATCACGGTGAGCGTGTTGTAGACCTTCTCACCGTCGTCGGAGCCGTCATAGACCGCGAGTTCGAGCAGCGACTTGCCGTCCTTGGCCGCGTCGACGATGCGGCGCACCTGCTCGGTCGGAAATACAGTCGACGCATCGAGCGTGAAGGTCTTCGCCTTCGGCTGCTTCAGCTTCACGGTGATGCCGCTGCCCGTCCGCTCGGCCGACCCATCGACGGAGCTCGTCGTGGCGTCATTGGTGCGCGTCTCGATCTTGAAGCGATAGCTCTTGCCGTCGCCCTCCTCCCAGCTCGTTGAACGCAAGTCGCTGAGGATCGATTTCGACTCGCCGATGTCGAGCTGCGACACCTGGCGGAATTCGGTGGTGTAGCCTTCGCACGAGCTGCCGACGAAGTTGTAGAGGATGCGTCCGCGGGCACTGTTGATCGAGGCATTGCCGCGCGACTTCTGCAGGCTCAGCTCATACACCGCCTGATGCGCAAGGAACGGCAGCGAGGGCGCCGCAGCGGCCGATCCGGCAATCGCCGCACCGGCGCCAACCGCCAAAACGCAGGCGATGCCCCGCACGGATGTATGCGCCGATCGAAACATGCGGACCTCCCGAGAATGATTCGAAACTGTAATAATCCTCCGATTGCGCCGCAACTGGGGCCAACCCAATGAAATCCGCCATTTATGCTGAAAAACAGGGCTTTTTCGGATTTCGGCGGTATCCGGCGAGCGCACGTCCGGCTTGCATGCTGCGGCGGCATCGGCGAAAAAAGTGAACCGGTCGCGCGCCACCGCGACCCCGGCCTTTAACAGCAACACAGAACAATTTGGGGAACGCACATGGCGGGAACGGTCGAGCAGAAACTTGGCGCGATGGGCATTGTGCTAGACGAACCACGCGCGCCGGTCGCGAACTACGTCGGCTTCGTGCGCACCGGCAACTTGCTCTACGTCTCGGGACAGATTTGCATCACCGGCGACGGCAAGGTCGTCGCCAAGGGACAATGCGGCTCAGCCGTGACCGTCGAGCAAGGCGCGGCAGGCGCGCGTGTCTGCGCGATCAATCTGCTGGCGCAGGTGAAGGCTGCGCTCGGCGATCTCGACAAGGTCGCGCGCGTGGTGCGGCTCGGCGGCTTCGTCAACTCCGCGCCGGGATTTGTCGACGGCCCGAAGGTCCTGAACGGCGCGTCGGATCTGATGGTCGCGGCCTTCGGCGACAAGGGACGTCACGCCCGCACCACCGTCGGCGTCTCGGCCCTGCCGGCTGATGCGGCGGTCGAAGTCGAAGCGATCTTCGAGGTCGCATGATCCCGAAAAGTGGGACCGGTTTTCGGATCAGATCATGCGCATGAACAAGCTGATTTAGAGGTTGCCGATGCGCGCGCCTGACTGGCTGACAGCTCGCCCGGTGGCACACCGGGGACTGCACACCGCGACGCGCGGCATCATCGAGAACATGCCGTCGGCAATCACCGCCGCGGTGAACGGCAACTTCGCCATCGAGGTCGATCTGCAGCTCTCGCGCGACGGCGAAGCGATGGTGCATCACGACTACAAGCTCGGCCGCCTCAACGAAGGCGCGGCACAGCTGATCGACATGACCGCCGCCGAACTGAAAGCGGTCAGCTTCAAGGCGACGTCCGATCGCATGATGACGCTCGGCGATCTCTGCGATCTCGCCGACGGCCGCGTGCCGCTCGTGCTCGAGATGAAGAGCACGTATTCGGGCGATCGCAAGCTTGCCGCGCGGATGGCGCAGGTGCTGGCAGGCTACAAAGGACCGGCCGCGGCCATGTCGTTCGATCCGGATCAGGTGATGGCGATCCGCGAGACCATGCCTGCCCTCATCCGCGGCATCGTCGCCCAGCGCACGTACAACGACAGCTACTGGACACACCTGCCGCAGGAGCAGCGCGACGCCATGCTCCATCTGCGCCATGGATTCCGCACGCAGCCGCACTTCGTTGCCTACTGGGTGAACGAACTGCCTGCCCCCGCGCCATGGATCGCCCGCAACATCTTCGGTTGCGCGCTGTTGACCTGGACCGTGCGCACGCCCGAGCAACGCGAGCGCGCCGGGCAGCATGCCGATCAGATGATCTTCGAGGGCTTTGTTCCGTAACGCCAGCTCCTCGCGGCCTCTTGAACTGGCAGGCGAACGCGCAATCTGTATAGTAAACCTGCTGCCGCCGCGCGGATTGATCTCGCCTGATGTCCTCTCCTGAACTGACGCTCGAAGCCGTCTCATCTGTGACCCAGATTGCGGCTGCCGACTGGGATGCCTGCGCGCAGGGCAGCGGCGGCTACAATCCGTTCGTCAGTCACGCGTTCTTCTTGGCGCTCGAAGAGTCGAAGTCGGCCTGCCCCCGCGCCGGCTGGGGCCCGCGCCACCTGATCGCGCGCAACGGCGGCAACATTCTCGGAATCGTGCCGTGCTACCTGAAATCACACTCGCAGGGCGAATACGTCTTCGACCACAGCTGGGCGGATGCCTTCATGCGCGCCGGCGGCGAGTACTATCCGAAGCTGCAGGCCTCGGTGCCGTTCACGCCCGCGACCGGGCCACGCCTCCTGATCCGCAGCGACGCCGATCATGACGCCATCGGCGCGGTGCTCGCACGCGGCCTGATCGGGCTGACGGAGGCGACCAGCGCATCGTCCGTGCACGTGACCTTCGCGCCCGAGAACCAGTGGAAATTGCTCGCCGAACAGGGTTTCCTGCAGCGGACCGACACGCAGTTTCACTGGCACAATGAGGGTTACGCGACATTCGACGATTTCCTCAGCACACTCAACTCGCGCCACCGCAAGGCGATCAAACGCGAGCGGCGCGAGGCCGTCGCGAACGGCATCACCATCCATCATCTCACCGGCAGCGACCTGACCGGGGATGCGTGGGACGCCTTCTTCGAATTCTACATGGAGACCGGCTCGCGCAAGTGGGGCCGCCCTTATCTCACCCGCGATTTCTACGCGCGCGTCGGCGAGACCATGCGGGATCACATCGTGCTGGTGATGGCGAAGCGCAACGACCGCTGGATTGCCGGCGCGATTAACTTCATCGGCTCGGATACGCTGTTCGGCCGCCACTGGGGCGCGATCGAGCACCACCCGTTCCTGCACTTCGAGGTCTGCTATTATCAGGCCATCGAGTTTGCGATTTCCCGCAAGCTGAAATGGGTCGAGGCCGGTGCGCAGGGCGAGCACAAGATCGCGCGCGGCTACCTGCCGCGCATCACCTACTCCGCCCACTACCTCGCCGATCCGTCCTTGCGCCGCGCCGTGCGCGACTATCTCAAACACGAACGAAACTACGTGCAGGAAGCGGCGCGCGAATTGACCGATGCCGGACCGTTCCGCAAAGCGTGCGACTAGCCGCGCGCGCTTGACCTGCCGCCTTGCCGCGGGCGACAATTACTGCAACAGCAATATCAAAAGTTCTGCCGGGAGCCGTTATGACCGCTTACGACACCAACAATATCTTCGCGAAAATCCTGCGTGGCGAGCTGCCGGCCTACAAGGTCTACGAGGACGATCACACCTACGCGTTCCTCGACATCATGCCGCGCTCGCCAGGCCACACGCTGGTGATTCCGAAAGCGCCGGCGCGCAATATTTTCGATATCAAGCCTGACGACCTCGCTCACGTCGCACGCACTGCGCACAAAATCGCCGCTGCAGCAAAGAAGGCCTTCAACGCCGACGGCATGACGATCGCGCAATACAGCGAACAGGCCGGCGGCCAGGTGGTGTTTCACCTGCATATGCACGTGATGCCGCGGACCTTGGGCGTCGCGTTACTTCCCGCGGCAAGCGTCAAAGCCGAGCCCAAACTGCTGGAAGATCATGCGACGCGGATGATCGCGGCGCTGGCGTCCTGAGCGTTATCCGTAGAGATATTTGCCCGTCATGATCACGATTTCGCCGGTCAGAACGCCGGCGAGCACCGACTTGCGGAAGCCGAGATAGGCGGCGAAGCCGGCAATCGTCGCTCCGAAGCGGAACGCGATCGGCACGCTCGCGAGCGCGCCCGGCGGTGCTGCGAGAATCTGCGTGATGACGCCGGCGAGAATGGCGGTCGCCACCGCCCTCACCCAGATCAGCATCTCCGATCCCTCGTCGATGCCGCCGCCGACCCACACGCCCAGCATGCGCCAGACGCCGTTCGGCAAAATGCCCGCGATCAGCAGCAGCCACAGCGCATGCCAGTCACCGATGAAATCGCTCATCGCCGCTTCCTCCGCCATACATGCACGCCGTAAGCAATCGTGCCGGCGAGCACGCCGCTGATCAGAATGTCGACGCCGGTTTTGAACGTCGCCACGACCGGATAGAGCGCGATGCCGAGCACAAGTGCCACCTTGTCCGCTGTCTGCTTGGCGTTCAGCGCGGTCGAATAGAGGAACGTCAGCGGCGTCAGCGCCAGCACAGCCGCGCCGAGGAGTGGCGGAAATTTCGCGGCCATCTGATAGCCGAGCGCCGTGGCAATGAGGCAGATGATGACGAACCCCGTCCCCATGCCGTTGCCGAACAGGATGCGCCGCTCGCGCGGAATCTGCGGAAACAGCCGGAAGCCTTCGACCCAGAACGTCACCGCCGTGAAATGGGCCGGCAAGATCAGGTGATAGAAGCGCGTGTTCGGCGTGCGCATCATCGGCAAGAGCGACACCACCATCGGCATCAGGCGGATGGCCGTGAGCGTCACCGCGATCGCCGCCTGAATCACGGTCGCGCCCGAATGCAGCGATGTCATCAGGATCACCTGCGCCGGCCCTGCCCAGATCAGCGCCGAGCTGATGAGCGCCCAGCCGAGGCTGAAATGCGTGTCGTGGGCGAGCGCGCCGATGCCAATGAAGGTGCCGAACAACACGTAGGCGAGCACTGACTTCAGCGAAGTCTGCAATCCCAGCGCGAACACCCGCGTCGAGCTCAGCCAAATGTCGGAAGTGGGAGGCGGAAGCGCCACGGGGATTCGCTGCGTTGAAAGGATGCTCTAAACGCGCAGCGATCCAGCGCTGCGTCAAGGCGGCAAAGGCCTTTTCTCCCCGCGCCAGAAGCATTTGCGCCATGCCGCAGGCGGCATCATCCCGTCATCTCGCCGCCATCCGCACCGCGGCACTACGCATCTACCTGCCTGTTTAGGTTAACAAAACCTTTCGAATTTCCCGTCTTCCGTGTAGCCGCCCGCTCGGGTTAGTTGAAAATAACAACCAGAGAGAACAACCATGATCGAACGGCGGAAGGCTTCTCGCGGCCGGGTGTTTTACGGCGGCGTCATTGCGTTCAACGACCAGCGCTCGACCATCGACTGCACCATCCGCAACTTCTCGGAGCGCGGTGCCAAGGTCGAAGTGCCGTTCGGCACTGTTCTCTCCAATCATGTCGGCCTCACCGTCTGGCATCGTGGCGAAATCTTTCCCGCGCGCGTGATGTGGCGCCGTGGCAATGAAGCCGGCCTCGCTTTCGAAATGCGCCGCGACGGCGACAACGTCATCGATCTTGCGGAAAAGCGCCGTCTGCGCGGCGGCGTGCTGCGCGGCTTCGTTGCCGACGAAACCGCCGGCGTCCGCCCAGGCTTCGTCCTCACTGCGGGGCTGGGAAGCCTGGTGGCCGTCGTCTCGAGCTACGGCGTCAACACCATCGTCGCCGGCAAGTTCGACGTGGTGATGTCGGCGCTCAGGCGCCACTGATCGCCGCAACGGCGATACCTGCAGAAAACAAAAAGGCCGGCTTGAAGCCGGCCTTTCGCATGTTGTGTCTTTGGCGCGTTACGCCTTCACCAGCGGCTTGGCGGGTCCCTTCGGAGCGCTGCCACCGGGCGGCTTCGGCTTGCGCTTGCGCGCGGCTGCCGGGAGCTTCTCGGGCTTCGGCGCAACCGGACCATCGACGAACTCGAAGCCGATCTTGTCTTCGTCCTTGTCATCCTTGACGAGCACCACGCGCACGTGGCCGCCGCCCTTCAGCTTGCCGAACAGCACCTCGTCAGCCAGCGGCTTCTTGATGTGCTCCTGGATCACGCGGGCCATCGGCCGCGCACCCATTTGCTCGTCGTAGCCGTGCTTGATCAGCCAATCCTTCGCCGGCTCCGACAGCTCAATCGTCACATCGCGGTCGGCGAGTTGAGCTTCGAGCTGCAGCACGAACTTCTCGACCACCATGCCGATGACATCGGCATTGAGATGCGTGAACGACACGATCGCATCGAGACGGTTGCGGAACTCCGGCGCGAACTGGCGGTTGATCGCCTCCGCGTCGTCGCCTTCCCGCTTGTTGCGGGTGAAGCCGAAGGCCTGCCGCGCGAGATCGGCCGCGCCTGCGTTGGTGGTCATGATCAGGATCACGTTGCGGAAGTTGACTTGCTTGCCGTTGTGATCGGTCAAGCGGCCATGATCCATGATCTGCAGCAGCACGTTGTAGAGATCGGGATGCGCCTTCTCGATTTCATCGAGCAGCACGACGCAGTGCGGATGCTGATCGACGCCGTCGGTCAGCAAGCCGCCCTGGTCGAAACCGACATAGCCCGGAGGCGCGCCGATCAGGCGCGACACCGTGTGCCGCTCCATGTACTCCGACATATCGAAGCGCAGCAGTTCGACGCCAAGTGACGCCGCCAGTTGCTTCGCCACTTCGGTCTTGCCGACGCCGGTCGGGCCCGAGAACAGGTAGGAGCCGATCGGCTTCTCCGGTTCGCGCAGGCCCGCGCGCGCGAGCTTGATCGACGCGGACAGCGCTTCGATCGCGCGATCCTGGCCGAACACAACACGCTTCAGCGTCTGCTCGAGATGCTTGAGCACCTCCGCGTCGTCCTTCGACACGCTCTTCGGCGGAATGCGCGCCATCGTCGCGATGGTCGTCTCGATTTCCTTGATGCCAATCGTCTTCTTGCGCTTGTTCTCCGGCACCAGCATCTGCGCCGCACCGGATTCGTCGATCACGTCGATCGCCTTGTCCGGCAGCTTGCGATCATGGATGTAGCGCGAAGACAACTGCACCGCCGCTTCCACCGCCTCGTTGGTGTACTTCAGCTTGTGATAGTCCTCGAAGTACGGCTTCAGACCTTTCAGGATCGCAATCGCATCCTCGACGCTCGGCTCGTTGACGTCGATCTTCTGGAAACGCCGCACCAGCGCGCGGTCCTTCTCGAAGTGCTGGCGATATTCCTTGTAGGTGGTCGAACCCATGCAGCGGATCGTGCCCGAGGCCAATGCCGGCTTGAGCAGGTTCGATGCATCCATCGCGCCGCCCGACGTCGCGCCGGCGCCGATCACCGTGTGAATCTCGTCGATGAACAGGATCGCGTTCGGATGCGCTTCCAGTTCCTTGATCACCTGCTTCAGCCGTTCTTCGAAATCGCCGCGATAACGCGTGCCGGCAAGCAGCGTGCCCATATCGAGCGAGAACACGGTCGACGCGGCAAGCACCTCCGGCACCTCCGAGTCGACAATGCGGCGCGCGAGGCCCTCGGCGATCGCGGTCTTGCCGACGCCGGCGTCACCGACGAACAACGGATTGTTCTTCTGGCGGCGGCACAGCACCTGGATGGCGCGGTTGATCTCGGCGTTACGGCCGATCACCGGATCGATCTTGCCGTCACGCGCCTTTTTGTTGAGGTTGACGCAATAGGTCTCGAGCGCCTCGCCCTTCTTCTTGGTGTCCTCGCCGCCCTTGCTCTCGGCTTCCTCGTCGACGCCGCGCACCGGACGCGACTCCGACAGGCCCGGCCGCTTGGCGATGCCGTGGCTGATGTAGTTGACCGCGTCGTAGCGCGTCATGTCCTGCTCCTGCAGGAAGTACGCGGCATGGCTCTCGCGCTCCGCGAAGATCGCGATCAGCACGTTGGCGCCGGTCACCTCTTCACGGCCCGACGACTGCACATGGATGACGGCGCGCTGGATCACGCGCTGGAAGCCGGCGGTGGGCTTCGCGTCTTCCGAGCCGTCGGTGACGAGGTTCTCGAACTCGGTCTCGAGATAATTGACGAGGCTGGCGCGCAGCTTGTCGAGGTCGACGCTGCAGGCGCGCATCACGGCGGCGGCATCGCTGTCGTCGATCAATGAAAGGAGAAGATGCTCGAGCGTGGCGTACTGGTGATGCCGCTCGTTCGCCACAGCGAGTGCGCGGTGCAGGGATTGCTCGAGGCTCTGCGAGAAAGTTGGCATTTGCGTCCTTTTACGGCCCCCGCCGATTTTTCAGTTGATGCGACGTTTTTTGTAGGCCGGAGCTTCCTTGACAGTGTGCTGCAACGAAAGTTCCGGCCGCTTGAGTCATGAGGCTACTTCTTTTCCATCACGCATTGCAAAGGGTGTTGATGCTTGCGCGCAAAATCCATCACCTGCGTCACTTTGGTCTCGGCGATCTCATAGGTAAATACGCCGCATTCGCCGATCCCGTGATGGTGAACGTGCAGCATGATCTTGGTGGCCGCTTCCACATCCTTCTGGAAGAACTTTTCCAGGACGTGAACGACGAACTCCATCGGCGTGTAGTCATCGTTCAGAATCAGAACGCGATAGAGACTCGGCCGCTTGGTGCGCGTCTTAACCTTGGTGATCACCGAGGTGCCGGGTCCGGCGGGCCCGTTTGGGCGGCCGTTATCGCCAGCCATCCGCTCCGTTCCGTGCGTGCCTGCTCCGACCGGCTGCGCAGCCGGTTCGGTTAAATGGGTCGGAAGCAAGGGTCGCATGGCAAGCGCGTTCGGCATTTCCAGGGCGTTCAGTTCAATGCGGCCGACCCAGATCCGTGCGGAAGGCAAAATCCCCCGATTTGCCAAGCTCCAGACCCGCGGCGAAGCACCCGGCCAGCTCCTTCAAATATGGGTCGGAAGTCATCCTTTCGCAAGCGCGTAAAATGCCGCGAAATGCCGTCTCAACAAGCATCTGTCGGGCCGCGGCGCTCCATCCAAACATCTGGATTTGTTCAAATTTTAATGTTCCGCATCAGCGCACTTTAACGCTGAAACAAAGCTGAATCAGGTCGAGAGGTATTCCCACGGCATCTTAGGGTTTTTCCTAGGATGAATTTACCAACGCTTATAACCGGAGGCCTAGCGGTCAGGCATCGAAAACCGAATGTCGGTGACTGCAAATGTCGCGTGCAAACAAGATCGATCGCAAGACCAAACTGCGCTCCGGCTTTCTCCGGGACCGGCGCGGCAACGTCGCGACCATGTTTGCCTTCGCGATTCTGCCGATCCTGGGCTTCGTGGGCGCAGCAGTCGACTATTCCCGCGCCGCCAAAGCCCGCACGGCCATGCAGGCAGCGCTCGACGCGACCGCGCTGATGATCGCGAAAGATGCGGCTTCAATGACGCCGGCGCAGATCTCGTCCAAGGCACAGGCCTATTTCCAGGCGCAGTACAATGTTCCGGAAGCGCCCTCGGCGAACTTCAGCGCTGTCTACACACCCAACACCGGTAGCGGCGCCACCGTCGTCGTCAGCGCGACGGGTACGATCCAGACCGATTTCATGAAGCTCGCAGGCTATCCAAACATCGACTTCAAGTCGGGCTCGACGACGACCTGGGGCAACACCCGGTTGCGCGTGGCGCTCGCTCTCGACGTCACCGGCTCGATGAATGACGACGGCAAGCTCGGCGCCATGAAGACGTCGGCGAAGAAGCTGATCGACACCCTGCGCTCTTCCGCTCAGGGAACCGAGGACGTTTTCGTATCGATCATCCCGTTCGCACAAATGGTAAATGTGGGCTCCGGCAACAAGAATGCGAGCTGGCTGGATTGGGACGAAGACTACGGCTCCTGCAGCAACAACACCTATTCGAAGAAAAGCTCGTGCGTCGCGGCCGGCCGTACGTGGACCATGGACAACAGCAACTGGCGCGGTTGCGTCACCGATCGCGACCAGCCCTACGATACGACGAAAGACGTGCCGACCACGGCCAATGCGTCGACGCTGTTCATGGCGCAGCGCTACACGCAGAACGGCAGCAACATTTGCCCCTCGCCGATTCTGCCGATGACGTCGATCTATGCGTTGTCGGACGCCCAGACGGTGAAGGACAAGATCGACGCGCTGGTGGCGAACGGCGGCACCAACCAGCCGATCGGCATGCACTGGGCCTGGTTGTCGCTGCAGCAGGCTTCGGCGCCGCTCACGGCGCCGGCCAAGGACAACAACTACAAGTACTCGGATGTGATCATTCTGTTGTCGGACGGTCTGAACACGATCGATCGCTGGTACGGCAACGGCAGCTCGCCGTCGGCCCAGGTCGATGCCCGGCAGAAGATCCTGTGCGACAACATTAAGAACCCGGCCAACGGCAAGACCACGATCTACACGATCCAGGTCAACACCGACGGCGATCCGGAATCGGCGATTCTGAAATCATGCGCCGACACTGGCCAATTCTATCCGACCACGACGACGAGCGGCATCGACAACGCCTTCAACCAGATCGGCGCCTCCCTCACCAAGCTCAAGCTCGCCAAGTAAAAACGTAACAAACGCATTAACGAACCCGAAACCTAACCCGGCCCGTGGGCCGGGTTAGTCGTTGGAACAGCGCTTGGCTCGTTCAGCATTCGTTGAGGATGCCTCGCTGAAAAACCCTTAAAATGCTGCCTTTCTGCAAATGCAGAAGTAATTCCGAGTACACTTTTACCGACCCTTCATCGGTATTTTTCTAGAGTTCCCGCATATTTCACAAACCTGTGCGGCAACCATGAGCAACCACAGCATTATCGACCGGACCCGTCGCCTGACCGAACGTTTCCCGCGCGATCAGCGCGGCAACGTCGCAACAATGTTTGCTTTGTCGATCCTGCCGATCCTCGGCTTTATCGGCGCGGCCGTCGACTACTCGCGCGCTGCGAACGCGCGCACCTCGATGCAGGCTGCGCTCGACACCGCGGCGCTGATGATTTCCAAGGACGCGGGCTCGATGACGTCCGCGCAGATCACGACGAAGGCGCAGGCGTATTTTAACGCGCTCTACAAGAATGGCGACGCCTCCAACATCGCGGTCACCGCCGCCTATACACCGGCGACCGCGAGCGCGGCGGCCTCCCTGACGATGACCGGCAGCGGCCAAATCCAGACGGATTTCATGAAGCTCGCCGGCTTTCCGACCATCGACTTCAAGAGCGGCTCGACGACGACGTGGGGCAACACGAAAACGCGTGTCGCGATCGCGCTCGACGTCACCGGATCGATGGCCTCCGACGGCAAGATCGATGCAATGAAGGTCGCAGCCAAGAATCTGATCGATACTCTGAAGTCTTCAGCCAAGGCCACTGACGACGTTTATGTGTCGATCATCCCGTTCGCGCAGATGGTCAATGTCGGAACGTCGAACAAGAATGCCAGCTGGATCAAGTTCACCGGGAACGAGTACGGAAAGTGCAGCCACGACAACAACTACTATGATGCGTATGTATCGCGTTTCGCTGCGAAAGCAGCCTGCGAGGCCAATGGCGGCGAATGGAATTCGATCTCGGGCAAGAACTACTGGTCGGGTTGCGTTCAGGACCGGGATCAGTCCTACGATACGACGAAAGAAGCGCCAACGGCGACCGCCACGAATTTCGTTGCATCCTACTCGGTGCAGAACGGCAATGACATCTGCCCGGCGCAGATTCTGCCGATGACGTCGCTCTATGCTGCCAGCGATGTCACGACGGTGAAGAACAAGATCGACTCGCTGCAACCCGCCGGCGGCACCAATCAGCCGATCGGCATGCACATGGCTTGGCTGACGCTTCAATCGGCGTCGCCGTTCAACGCGCCGGCAAAGGACGCGAACTACAACTACGCCGACGTGATCGTGCTAATGTCGGACGGTCTGAACACCATCGACCGTTGGTATGGCAACGGCGCGGACCCCTCATCGCAAGTCGACGGGCGGCAGACCCTGCTCTGCAACAACATCAAGAACTCGGCCGTGAACGGCAAAACCATTGTCTTCACCATCCACGTCAACACGGACGGCGATCCGGAATCGCAAATTCTGAAAGCCTGCGCCGATCCGGGTAACTATTACTACGCGACCAGCACGACCGCGATGGCAAACGCCTTCTCCGCGATCGGTGCGTCGCTGTCGAAGCTCAAGCTCGCGAAGTAAGCGGCGAGCGATCCTGCGAAAACAAAAAAGCCCGGCGCAAGCCGGGCTTTTTCAGTTCAGCGGACGCTGAGCGATCAGTGATGGGTGACCTGCGACTGCGCGGCCTGGAACTTGGAGATAACGCCTTCCATCGGCTTGTAAGCCTGCTTGGCGAGGTCGACGTAGAGTTCGCCGATCTTCTTGCTCTCGGCGACGAACGTCTCGTAGCTCGACTTGGCGTATTCGGTCTGCAGTTCGACTGCCTTTTCGATCGACTTCACGCCCGAGAGCTTCTCAACGAATGCGTTGCCGTCTTCGATCGCCTTCTTGGCGTAGTCGCCGTAGGCCGTGAAAATCGCCTGCAGGCCCTTGGTGAATTCGCCCGCGGACTGAACAGCGGTTTCGAACTGCTCTTTGCCGTACTTCTGGAACTCTTCAATCTTCACCATGACATTCCCTTTCCTAGACTAAAGTAGAAGGTTGCGGATGGCCGTATTTGTCCCTGCGCCTCAATTGCAGGCACTTCTCTATCGCAATGCACCATAAAGGTCAAGAATCTTTGTGCGTCGCACAATTGTCTCAAATTGCTGGAGAATCGGGCAGGACGCTGCCTTTTCGAGTTTCGCCACGTCCGGCGGACAAGACGCCGTGGCGCGACCTCGACGATCCGCTTCTCGAATCGCGGCTAAGCGGTTCCAAATGCCACACAAATTCGAGGAATGAAGAAATGGTTGATTAACCGTTTCGAAACCCCGCGCCCCTAACTTCGAAGGCTGCACTACAAGCAGTTCCGGCGGAAACCGAAAACACGCTTGAGTTCAGTCTCTTAGCCAAAGCGGCCAGAACGGCGGCGATGGCATGAGCAGCGTGGGCGGATTAAGGGGCGCCGGGACGGATCTTCATTGGAACGTGGGCACAATTTTGCCTCACGCGCCGGTGATCAACATGGAAATCGGACGGGGAAGTTTATGTTCTGCACCACCTCAACTTCCTGGCGGTACGCCCGCTTTATCGTCCTCGGCCTCGCTACCATCATCACCACCATCATCGTTACCACCGACAGCGCCGATGCGCGCCGCCGGCATCGTGCGCGTCATCACGTACGCGCCGTCTCGTACAGTCCAGCCTTCGCCTCGATCGTGGTCGACGCCAATTCCGGTTCGACGATGGCTGCGAACAACGCCGACAGCATTCGCCATCCCGCATCGCTCACCAAGATCATGACGCTCTACATGCTGTTCGAGCGTCTCGAGCAGGGCAAACTCAAGCTCGACAGCGAGATGGAAGTCTCCGAGCACGCCTCCGAGCAGGCGCCGACGAAGCTCGGCCTGCGTCCCGGTCAGACGCTGCGCGTCGAGGACGCCATCAAGGCCCTGGTTACACGTTCGGCCAACGACGCGGCGGTCGTTATCGCCGAAGCACTCGGCGGCGAGGAGGAAGACTTCGCCAAGATGATGACGAAGAAAGCGCGCGCGCTCGGCATGTCGAAGACCGTTTACAAGAACGCGTCGGGCCTGCCGGATAGCGAACAGGTCACCACCGCGCGCGATCAAGCGATCCTCGGCCGCGCCATTCAAGATCGCTTCCCGCGCTACTATCGCTACTTCTCGACCACCTCGTTTGCTTATCGCGGCCGCGTCATCCGCAACCACAACAAACTGCTTGGCCGCGTCGAAGGCGTCGACGGCATCAAGACCGGTTACACCCGCGCCTCCGGCTTCAATCTCGTCTCGTCGATGAAGCGCGGCAACCGCCACATCGTTGCCGTGGTGCTCGGCGGCCGCTCGGGCGGTTCGCGCGACGCCGTCATGCGCAACCTGCTCGCCGAACACGTCGCCAGCGCGTCGACCAAGCGCACCGTCGCCGCGATCACCGAGCGTGACAGCGGCGCAGCCACAGAAGTCGCCGAGGTGAAGCCCGCCGCACGTCCAGCCGCCGCACCGATGGTCCAGGTGCAGGGCGCCGTGCAGACCGCTGCCTCACAGCCCGACCCGACACCCGCTCCCCGCGCACCGGCGCCGCAGCCCCAGCAAATCGCCGCTACGCAGCAGGCCGTCGCCGAAACAGCACCGCAGGCGAAGAACACCCCGCCCGCGCCGTTCATGAATGGCGTCGTCTCCTCGCAGCCGCTTGCACCGATCCCCGGCTCGGCCGAGCCGATGACGCCGGTTCGCGTCAAGACCGTGCAGATCAAGGCCGGTGCTCCGGTGAAGCTCGCGTCCGCCACCGCTCCGCAGGCCGTCGCCGCGCCGGCACCGGCACCGGTCGTCACCGCCGCGCTCCCCGCGGCTCCCGCAGAAACATCGACCGCTGCCGTCGTCCGCAGCCAGAAGGCCGAATTGCCACCGCAGCCGGTTGGTCACGGCACCGGCAATGGCGTGCTCGGCGTGCTGCCGGCCAACTCGGGCCAGGCCCTCGCCTACGCCGACCCGGCGCCGCGTGCGGCTGCTGTCGCCCCGCAGCCGAAGGTCATTCAGGACAACGGCGCGGTAAAGGCCGTGAACCGCTCCGGCTGGATCATCCAGGTTGGCGCACTCGAGAGCGAGAGCGAAGCCCGCCAGCGGCTCGACTCCGCCCGCGACCACGCCAAGAGCCTGCTCGGCAAGGCCGACCCCTTCACCGAAACCGTCGCCAAGGGCGACAAGAAGCTCTACCGCGCCCGTTTCGCCGGTTTCGAGGACCGCGACCAGGCCGAAGCCGCCTGCAAGGCGCTGAAGCGCTCGTCGATTTCCTGCATTTCGATGAAGAACTAATCTTAGCGGCATCGCACAGAAAAGGCCGGGCACCGCCCGGCCTTTGTCGTTTCAGAGTTGTCGCCGGCGGCGCCCGCGACAACCTCCCGTCAACCATTACTGGATAAAACTGGACAGAGTGCGGTACTGGCGCCAACGCCGGACCGCGGGCGCGAACGGCGCAAAGGGGCAGCAGCAGAGACCGGCCAGAGCCATCACGGGTGTTGCGTGATGCCGTCTGGAGTTAGTTGCGATGCGTGCGAAGCAAAGTGTCCTTGGCCTCGTTTACCCGGGCCGCCAGGTACGTCGAGCCCCCCTGGTCGGGATGCAGTTTCTTCATCAGGCTGCGGTGCGCACGCCCGATGTCCTCCCGGCTCGCCCCCGGCTTCAGGCCAAGGATCTGATAAGCCTCGTCCGCCGTCATTTTGCCGCCCGCCGGCTGGCCGCGATCCCGCCCTGCCCCTGCGCTCTCCGCGTTCTCACGCCATCGGGGAAACCGGCGGTCCAGATAGCTTTCAAGTAGCGCGCAGCTCTCCGCGTCGAAGCTCGTCATCAGGGCCGCGAGTTGCGGCAGATCGAACTCGTCGAGATCGCGTCCCGCATGCGGCCCCGCCACGATCCGGCCGTTGAGCGCGCCGGTGTCGTGATCGAGCGCCATTTCGAGAAACTGCGAACGCACCTGCGAGGCCTGACCGCCCGACTTGCGGCCGCCGAAGTTGGCGAAGCCAGACGCCGCGAGCGGCGACCAGCCGAGCAGGCCGGCGCCGAACAGCCCCAGCGGGATTGCGACAGCGAGCTCACCCTTCAGTCCGGTGAAAATCGCCACCGCGAGGCAGAGCGCGCCGCCGAGAAAACGGACCGCCTTGGCGAGCAGCTTCGGATCGGCCGTGCGGAACATCTGCAGGGCGAGATAGAGCACGACGACGGCGACGATACCGGCAATCAGAGTGGGCATGGCGGCACGTCCGGGCGATCTCGTCATGTATCCGCGGCGCACGCTTAGCGGCCCGCGATTCAGCATCAGATGGTCATCCCATGCCCTGCCCGCCAGCCGCTTGCAACCGGCGGGACGGCTTGCCGCAGGCCGGGAAGCGATTAGTCTGCGCTTTTACCATCCCGAGCGGGGGCGTTGAATTTTCAGGAGCGCTTTCATGACGATGCGATTGTCGACGCTGGCCTGCCTGGCCGCGCCTCTGGCGCTCTACCTATCCACTGCGACGCCAGCTTCGGCTCAGGCGCCCAAGCAGCTCTATAACAAGTCGGTTTTCGTCGGCATGTCGGTCAGCATTCCAGCCAGAGGAACTGACGGATCGAGCGCGGACCGGCCCCGCAGCGTTCAGCGCGTAATCTACATTTCCAGCGCAGGCCGCGTGTTCGCGAAAGTGACGCGCGCGGTCGGCAAGAACCAGCAGCAGAAGGAGCGCGGTCCCGAGGACACCGGTGGCGGAGGCGGATTGCGCTTCGTCGGCAACAGGCTGACCGGCGTGCTTCAATTCCAGAGCGGCGCAAGTCTGATGAACATCGACTTCGATCCGAGTTTCCAGAGTTGCACAGTCAACGTTATCGTGGGTCGCGACAGCGGCAAGCCGATCGTCTTCAAAGGCCTTAACGGCATCACTTACACCTCCACCGGTCCACCCGTCGTGGGTGGGCAATCGTGTTCGATCCGGGATGGCAACGCACTCGCGAACTAGCTCGATCATCCTGTCCGAGATGTGATGACGCTGTGCTGGCAGGCCAGCCGGCGATCTGCGAAAAGTCCGCGACAAGCAAACAAGAAGCGCGGGAGGCAGCGTTGCGTATTGCAGTGATGGGATCGGGCGGCGTCGGCGGCTATTTCGGTGCGAGACTCGCCAAGGGCGGCGCGGATGTGACGTTCATCGCGCGTGGCGCGCATCTCGACGCCATGCGCAAGAACGGCCTGACCATCGACAGCACCCACGCGCCGCTCGAGCTGCCGAAGGTCACCGCCACCGACAATCCCTCCACCATCGGCAAGGTGGACATGATCCTGTTCACGGTGAAGCTGTGGGATACCGAGAGCGCCGCGAAGTCGCTGGTTTCCCTCATCGGGCCTGACACCGGCCTGATCTCGTTCCAAAACGGCGTGCAGAAGGACGACATGCTGCGGCCGATTGTCGGCGACAAGACTTTAATTGGCGGCACCAGCTACATCGCAGCGGCGATCAAGAGCCCCGGCGTGATTGCGCATATGGGCGCCAATCAGCGGCTGGTGTTCGGAGAATTCGACAAGAGCAAATCGAAGCGCGTCGAAGCGTTTCATCAGGCCTGCGTTGCGGGTGGCATCACCGCCGAAATCAGCCCGGATATCGGCGTCGAAATCTGGCAGAAGTTCGTGTTTCTGGTCGGCATGTCGGGCGCGACAGCATCCATGCGCGCGACTGCCGGTGAAATCCGCGCCAATCCGAAGAGCCGCCAATTCATGCTCGATCTGATGAAGGAGGTCGTCGCGGTCGGCCGCGCCCGCGGCGTCAATCTGCCCGTGGATTATGCCGAGCAGCGCATCGCCTTCATCGACACGCTGCCGGCGGAGATGATCGCGTCGATGTACGGCGATCTCAAGCAAGGCAAGCCGCTGGAACTGCCGTGGCTCTCGGGCGGTGTCGTCGATCTCGGCGCGGCGCTGAACGTGCCGACGCCGATGAACCGTGCCGTGCGCGACATTCTCGCGCTGTATGCGAACGGCCGAGCATGATCCCGAAAAGTGGGGACCGGTTTTCGGATCGGATCATGCTCCAAAAAATAGAGCGGTCACTTCATCTGCGTCAGCAGCGCAGCTGCGCCGGACGTACTCTTCGCAAGCCGCGCGAGCGCGTCGCGGCCGCCTGACGCGTAGGCCGCGACCGCGCGCAGCAGTTCGCGCAGTTGCGCCGCCGCCCCCGGATCGAACCGGCACCACGCGCCGCCCGACAGCCTAGCAATCTCGCGGAACGCGGATTCCGCGTGGGGATCGTGCCCCTCCTGGAACATGAACACCGGCACTTTCAGAAGCCCGAGCTCGCCCGCCTTGGCGCAGAGCTCGTCGACGTTCTCCTCCATCGCATCGCCGACGAACACCAGCGCCCGCACGCCGTCCTTCACTGCCTCGCGCCGGGTCTCGCTCAGGACGCGGCCGATCTGGGTGTGTCCGCCCTCCACCACGATGCGGCTCATCAGCCGCGCCAGCTGTGCGGTATCGGAAATCCACGGACTCGCGCGGCACTCGCTCAAGCCCCGGAAGTACACCAGGCGAACGTCGAGTCCGCCGGCCAGCCCCGCCTCTGCGAACATGTCGGCCTGAAGCTGACACGCCATGTCCCAGGTCGGCTGACGGCTCATGGTTGCGTCGAGCGCGAAAATCAGCCGCCCCCGCTTGCCGTCGGCCTGCGGGGCCATGGCCTTCGCCTTGGCGACGAACGCGGCAATATCGGCGGCCGAAGACGACGGCGCGACGTTTGACCCTGCAGTGGTTTTCGTCGGTTCGCGGGACATACGACTTATGTAGCAAGCCGCGAAAGGCGATCAACGGTGCAGCGCGAAACGCCGCAACAGCTGTGCTTGCATGCCAGAGGCAGGTCCTGTCAAATTGCTGTGCTGATCGCACGCCAAGCTGCGGCAGCGGGAAGAAAACGCGGGGAAACAAACCCCAGGGAGAAACAAATGACGTCACGTCGCGCCGCGATCGGCCTGATCGCAATCGGCTTCTCTGCATGTCTGTCGGCGATCGCACCCATCACCAGCGCGCAGGCGCAGGAATATCCCACACGCCCGGTCAAATGGGTCGTGCCCTATCCGCCCGGCGGCGCCACCGATATTCTGGCGCGCCTGATCGGACAGAAGCTGTCGGAGCGAACTGGCCAGCAGTTCATCATCGAGAACAAGGCCGGCGCCGGCAACAACGTCGGCACCGAGTCCGTGGTCAACGCCGAACCGGATGGTTACACCATCCTGCTGGTCAACCCGGCGAACTACATCAACGCCTCGCTCTACGCGAAACTGAACTTCAACTTCATCCGCGACATCGCGCCGGTGGCGGCCTTCAACCGCACCGCCAACGTGATGACCGTGAACAAGGACATCACCGCGAAGACGGTGGCCGAGTTTATCAAGTACGTGAAGGACAACCCCGGCAAGGTGAACCTCGCCTCGTCCGGCAACGGCACCTCGGTTCATCTCTCCGGCGAGATGTTCATGATGATGACCGGCGCCAAGATGCAGCACGTGCCCTATCGCGGTGCGGCGCTCGCCATCACCGACATGATGGGCGGCCAGGTGCAGGTGATCTTCGACAACATGCCCTCGATCATCCAGCACATCCGCAGCGGCAACCTGCGCGCGATCGCCGTGACCACGACCGACAAGTCCAGCCTGTTGCCGGACACGCCGACAGTCGCCGAAACCGTGCCCGGCTATGAAGCCAGCGCGCTGTTCGGCATGGGGGCACCGGCGAAGACGCCGCCGGCGATCATAGCCAAGCTCAACGCCCACGTGAACGCCGTGCTCGCCGATCCCGCCGTCAAGGCGCGTCTGATCGAGCTCGGCGGCGAACCGCTGATCGGACCGCCGGAAGCGTTCGGCAAGATGATCGCCGCCGAAACCGAGAAGTGGGAAAAGGTCGTCAAAGCGGCCGGCGTGAAGATCGAATAAGCAGCGTTCACGCGTTTGCTCTGTCAGCGGCCGCAGCCCACGTTGCGGCCGCTGATTTTTTCGGAGGCGCACACGGTGTACTCGCGCTTGACGTATCGATCTCAGCGCTGGTTGGCGATGACATATGGGACGGTCTATCGCGGCTCACCCTCGCCGTCCCAGTCGTGCTGTTCGTCGGCTTCATCATTTGGCCGCGCACACGACGGACTTAAGCCGGGCCGCGTCTCACCTCAGGCTCAAAGTTACTTGCGTACGCCAGGGGCTCGCGGTTCTACTTACAATCTATGGATGATTTGATCTAATCGACTTAACCACAGGTTTAAGTCTGTTCAGTAGTAATGGTTCCCTAGGCAGGAGGAACCTGAATGCGCAAGCTAATTGAGTTCTGGAAGAACGAGTCCGGCGCCACCGCTATCGAATACGCGCTCATCGCGGCCGGAATTGCGGTTGCGATCATCACCGGCGTGAATGCCATCGGCAGCCAACTAAATACGAAGTTCGACAGCATCAGCACCAAGCTCAATTAAGAGCACGCGCTTCCATAGTCGTGAACAAAACAAAGCGCCGCGGAAACCGCGGCGCTGAATCCGTTCGAAGATGTAATCGTGTTACTTCTTCTCGCTCTGAGCGACCTTCGCCGACTTGTCATCGTCGTCGCCGAGGAAGCGCCAGATCACCTGGGCGATCTTCGCCTTCACCGAGTCCGGACCACGATCGCTCATCTGCACATGCTGGGCATCGTGCATCTTCACGACCTCAATGCCCGCCTCCTCGCAGGTGGCGTCATCCGGCACCACGCCCGGATCCGGCTTGAAACCCTGTGCGCCATCCGAGCGGATCGACAGCACCTTCGCCTTGATGTTGGCGAGCAGCGGCACGCGCAGATTGTCGAGCGTGATGATCTTGTTGACCATCTCGGGGTGCTGCATGGCGAAGAACATCGAGATGTTCTTCAGCTCGCGCAGCGAGTAGAGGATGTTGGCGACGGCGCGCTCATACATCGGCTTGCGGCCGACATAAGGATAGCCGACGTAAGAGAGCGGCGGATCGCTCTCGAGATCGTGCTGCAAGCTGACGACGAGATAACCTCGCGCCGCGAGCACCTTGGTCAGGAACTTGTATTCCTTGTTCTTGACCGTATAGCCGTGATTGACGATCGCCACCGGCATCAGTTTGACGCCGGTCTTCGCCTTCGCTTCCGAAATGCGGTTGACGTAGATGTCGGCCTCGATCGAGCGGGCGCGCGACACGTCGTAGAAATTCACATCCTCATGGCGGATGAGTGCGAACGAACTCGCATAGACCGCGCCGGCCGCGAGAACGACAAACAGGAAGACCAGAAGAATTCCACGCTTCATTGGCCACCTTTGGTCCCGCCTCGCAGGCTCCCGCTGCGACGGAACGATTTAACGTTTCTATGACCTCAACGTATAAGTAACAGGGGCGTGAGCCACAACAGATTCTAACGCTTAAATTTGATCAATGTTTCGCCCGTCCCGCTCATTCTCTAGACGTACTTCATGGAACCTGAACGGCGGCTGAGCGCGGAGGTTTCGCTGCGGGGCAAAAAAACCGCCGAGGCTGGCTAGGTGTCGCTGCCCTAGTACTGAAAAATCGAGAGAATTTCCGGCGAATCGGCCGCCGCAGCTTAGGCGGCCCGCAACGAATTCAGGAATCGCTCGACCTCGAGCTTGAGCTGGTTCGCCTCGCTCGACAGAGACTGGGCAGACGCCAGTACCTGACCGGAGGCCGAGCCAGTTGCTGTCGCACCGGTATTTACGTCCTCAATCGCGGCCACAACCTGGTTCGAGCCGTTGGCAGCCATCTGGACGTTACGGGCGATCTCGCGAGTCGCGGCCCCCTGTTCCTCCACCGCCGAAGCGATCACCGCGGAAGTTTCAGACATTCGCGCGATGACTGTACCGATCTGCTTGATGGCGCTGACCGTCCCCTCCGTCGCGCCGAGCATCTGGCTGATCTGTTCGCTGATCTCCTCGGTCGCCTTACCGGTCTGCGCCGCCAGCGCCTTCACCTCTTGCGCGACGATGGCAAAACCGCGCCCCGCTTCGCCGGCCCGCGCCGCCTCGATGGTGGCGTTAAGCGCAAGCAGATTGGTCTGCTCGGCGATCCCGGAAATCAGCTTCACCACGTCACCGATCTGAGCGGCAGCGCGCGACAGCGTCGCGATCCGCGTGTCAGCCCGGCCGGCTTCCTCAACCGCGAGCTTGGCGATATCTGAGGACTCCCGCACCTGGCGCGCGATCTCTTCGACCGACGCCGTCATTTCGTCCGCAGCCGTCGCGACCGACTGGATGTTCGATGCCGCCTGACCAGAGGCCATCGACACGGTTTCCGCAAGTCCGAGGGTCGTCTGCGCGGTGGTGGTCAAGGTCGCAGCGGCGGCCTCGAGACCACCGGCCTCCGACGAGACCTTGTCGATGATGCTGCCGACGGTCTCCTGGAAGCCGCTCGCCATCCGGTTGCGGTCCTCGCGGCGCTGGCGCGATTGGGCCTGCTCCTGTTGGATCTGATCGGCCCGCAGCCGGTTGGCTTCGATCATGTTGGACTTGAAGATTTCGGCAGCTCCCGCCATTTCGCCGATCTCGTCCTTGCGGCCGAGCCCGGGCAGCGCCGTTTCGAGTTGACCCGCGGCCAGTGACGTCATCGCGCCGGTCATCCCCGACAAGGGCCGCGAGATGGCGCGGCCGATGAGGAAGCTCAGAACAGCCATGCCGGTCACCGTGACCAGGATCGCGAGCAACATCCGCATGCGAACCGCGTCGCGGGTCGCGGCTTCCGCCGCTTCAGCACGCTGACCGATCTCCTCGATCTGCTTGATCAGTTTCACGAACGGCGGCTCGAAGCTGCCGAACGTCTTCGCCATTGTGGCTTCGATGGCCGTGCGCTCCTGTTCGACCTTCGCCCAGTTGTTGAAATCGCGGAAATAGCGATCGAGCTGATCCGTCAGTTTGCTGGTTGCTTCGGGTTCGATGTCGAGTTCGGTCAGCGATGTCAGGAACGGCAAGAACTGCGCTTTGAGTTCGGTCAAATATTTCGGGTCACGGCGCAGCATGAAATCTTTTTCGTGTCGGCGCATCATCAAGAGCTGCGCCATCAGCGCGGGCTTATCGAGCGGCTTCAGAGTGGACTCGATTTCGTGCGCAGCCTTGCGCAGCGCTCCGTTGAGACCCGTTTTCTCGTCGAGACCGAGCTGACGCTGAGCCCCGACCGCGGCCACGAAGCTCTCCACATAACTGATGAAACCCTGGCGAGCGTCGGCAGCGGACGATGCGAGGTCGGCAAGGCCAGCAGCCTCGAGCATGGATTTGAGCTTGTCGAAATCCTTGCTGACGGCAGCCGCCAGTTCCGCGTGACGGTTGGCGTACTCTTCCTTGCGGCGCATCAGGAAATTCTTCTCGTCGCGGCGCGCTTCCAGCATCTCGACCTTCAGACGCTTGCCGAGATCGGACATGGTCCTCGCGTCGCTTGCGATCAGACGCGAAGCTTCCTGCGAGCGGCTTCCCGCCTCGTAGATGCCTCCGACGAGGAGAAGGCCCGCAATGCCGACCAATCCGATCGCGGCGATCTTGTGCGTGATGCGGAGGTTGAGACCGGACTTCATTCGCAGGCATCCCCAGCCAAGGCCGCGCAAATCCGGACATCTGAAATTGAGGAACGGCCCGGCAGCAGCAAGCAACGCAATGATCAATCGGGGAACAGCTGCCCACGATCAGTGCAAGGGTACCGGTTTATGGCTAACGATTTGTTAAATACCGACGGAACCGCCCACGCGGCAGGCAGTATCAGGCGCTGACGATGTCGTGGAGTTCCAGCGGTTTATCGACTTGGGCAAACTACTCGGCCCGGGCAGCGGCGCGGCGGCGGCCACGCTCGTCGAGCGGGAGCCGGAGCTGCCGCAACAGGCTCGTCACCTCTTCGCGTGCGGTGACGTGCGCCATGTTCGGCCGGGTGCCGAGCGTGGCCTCATCCAGCGAGTCCAGCGCGGTCAGGCCGCGCGGGAAAAGCTCACGATAGACCACACGCTCTGCAAAGCCGTCGATGGCGCGGAAGCCGAGGCGGAACGCCAGCTGATGCAATCCTTCAGCGACCAGTTGCTTGTTGCGTGACCCGAGCATCGACAGCCGGTTGCGAACGACGATCCAGTCGGTGGTCGCGCCGTCGAGCTGACGCCGTTTGCGGCGCGCCTCGCGCGCCATCTCCGAATAGTGGCTCTCGCCGGTCACCGCGAAAGTCGCCGGATCGACGGAGCCCAGCACATCGAAGTCGAGGAAGCTGTCATTCAACGGCGTGACGAGCGTGTCCGCCATCGAATGCGCCAAACGCATCAGGTAGCTGTCGGTCCCCGGCGTATCGATGACGATGAAATCGAACGTCCGCTCGACGGCGGCGACCGCTTCCTGAAACTGCAAAAACTCGGAGTTCTCGTTGTCGGCAATCTGCATGCTCGCGCCAAGCGCGATGCAGCGATGATGCGGCAGCTCCAGATCGACGCCGGAACGCTTGGCCCAGGCCTGGCGGTTGGCGATGTAGCGAGTGAAGCTTTGCTGACGGCTATCGAGATCGATGGTCGCGACGCGCTGGCCCGCCTTGAGGAGGGCCACGGCGATATGGATCGCAGTGGTGGACTTGCCGGAGCCGCCTTTTTCGTTGCCAAGAACGACAACGTGCGCAGTCCCCGTTTGTCCCTGACTTGCCTGCAAAAGCATGGCTACCCCTCTCATTCCATTCTCAAATCAGGAGCGGCCTTTGGTCAAGTTAAATGACATTTGACCGATCTTCATGATGAATGTGGCGGCCACGGCAAGATGAACGGCGCAGCGACGCGACGTTGGCTCCCGCGTCCCGGCTTTGGTAAACAGCAACCGCCTGCTCCGCCCTGCCACAATCTCTCAAGCCACGAGTTGCCATGCCTTCAGTTGCCAAGCCTTCGGTTGCCATGCCTTCGAACTCCAGAATGCGACGCCCTCAAGTCGCACACACCTTGCCCGCGCTGCATCGGGCGATCGCAGGCCTGCGCGGACGCGGCGCGACGCTCGCGCTGGTGCCGACCATGGGTGCGTTGCATGACGGACATTTGTCACTTGTCCGCCTGGCGAAGCAGCACGCGAAGAAAGTTGTGGTTTCCATCTTCGTTAATCCCGCGCAGTTCGCTCCGCACGAGGACTTCTCGTCCTATCCGCGAACGTGGAAGGAGGACGTCGCCAAGCTGACGGCCGCAGGCGTGGACCTGATCTGGAACCCGCAGGTCAAGATCATGTACCCGGAGGCGTTCGTGACGCGGCTATCGCCGGAAGGACCAGCCGTGGCGGGTCTCGAGGATCGCTTCCGGCAGCATTTCTTTGGCGGCGTTGCCACGGTGGTCTGCAAGCTGTTCACCCAGACCCGCGCCGATTGCGCGATCTTCGGTGAGAAGGACTATCAGCAGCTCAAGGTTGTGACCCAGATGTCCCGCGACCTCGACCTTCGGGTCAAGGTGATCGGCGCTCCGGTGGTGCGCGAGCGCGACGGCCTCGCGATGTCCTCCCGCAATGTTTACCTCTCGGCTTCCGACCGGGCGGCCGCACCCGTCCTGTTCAAGACGCTGACCGCCAGCGCAAAGCGCATTCGCGGCGGCGATGGTCTCCAAGAGGTTCTCGACGATGGAGCCCGCGAAATTACCGCGGCCGGCTTTGCTTTGGATTATCTCGAAGCCCGGCACGCGGAGACGCTCAAGCTCGTCACGTCGAAGGCCGACGGCCCGCTCCGGCTGCTGGTCGCAGCCAAGATCGGTACGACGCGTCTCATCGACAACGTGAAAGTCTGATTGGCCGATAGTCCGCCCGCTTACAGCAGGCCCAGTTCGCGCAGCTCGCGGCGCAGTTGCTCCGGCATCGCCTGCGCGCCCTTCGCAGCCTTGCCGAGATCGGGCGGCGCATCTTTCGCCTGCAGATAGCGCCAGCCTTGGAACGGGCGCATCGGACGCGGCGACACCGGAACGAACTTCGCGTCCATGATCAACCGGCAGCGGCCGATGCCGTCCTTGTCGCGAAAGGGCTCGATGCCGATCAGCTTCTCCCGGACGGCGATCTGCCCCTTGATCACCCAGTAGATCGAGCCGCCGTCCAACAGCTCGTCCTCGCGCTTGGGCGTCATGCGGGTGATGTGGATGTGGTGTGCGGGCTGGCCCTTCGCCTTGGCCTTCTTGATGCGCTCGGCGGTGGCGCGGCAGTGGCTGTGGCGGTGGTCGGCGCCGGAGCAGCGGCTGCCGCTGCCGGGCGCGCCGGTGCTTGCTGAGGCGGCGGCGAAAACACCGAGGCGCGTGAGGCCGAGGTCGCGGGTGCCGCCGAAGGCGGCGCTAATGCAGCCGCAGGAACTTGCTGCGTCTGGGGCGGCGGCGGAGCTGCAGTACGTGCCTGGGGCGGCGGCGGTGGAGCCGCAGCCGGCGGCTCATTGCCCATGATGTTCACGGGCGGGATCGAGGCCGCGGTCGGGAAATCGGCATTGGTCGGCCGTCCTGTCGGCGCGGTGACGGGAAGACCGGCGAGCGCAGGCGTCGCGGGCGCAATAGCCGCGGCCTGCGGCGCGCCCCAATTGGCTGCGTGGCGGCCGACATGGCTGTCGTAGGCGCGCTCGGCCATGTTCGCCGCAATTTGCTTGCGGTCCGCGAGCGAGCGGAACGCACCGCACGCGGTCGGACTGCACTGCTCGCGCGTCAGCAAGACCTGGGCGACAAGTCCGTAGCGATCGCGCTCGATCACCCGGCGCAACGTCGCGAGTTCCGGTGTCATCGCTGCGTTCGCGGTCGCCACGTCCCCTTGCGCGGTGAGACGGCTGATTTGCGAAGCCGTGTAAGATACCGCCGCCGCGGAGGATTCAGCCGAAGCAAAGAGCGCCTTCTCGCACGCCGCCTCGACACTCTCGCCCGCGAGGCCGTCGAGACATGCGAGCGCCGGCAACGAAACGGCTCCATGCGCCGGAACCGGCCTGGAGTCGGCTACAAACCTCTCTCCAGAACCGAAACTGCGCATGCTCGCGGCCACGGCGACGGTCAGCGCCAGCAAGGTGATGACGGCGAGCGCTCCGTTCGCAATGGACTTCTCGGCCCGGAACAGGGTCACAAGCAACATCAGCGCAAAGAACGCGCCGACTGCGAGCGTAATCAAAACCGGAAGCGCCGGTGATTGCCAAAGCTGATCGAGCGATGAGGCCCACGCCCAGTTCATCAGAGAATCCTTCGTTGAAGACCAACCGGCCCACAGCGCCGATCAGATAGCCCGCAGACGAATCGACGGGGAGACTTCGAGGAAGGAGATCAGACGGTGTGAAGTTGGCTTTCTTTAGCCACGCGCTCGAATGCTTCGGTCTGGCTCTTGATGCGATACTGACAATCGTCGCCTTCGGTCGGCAGCAGCCGGATCACCTCGTAGGCACCCGAGGCAGCCGGACGCGACACATTACTGGCGGTGAAATAGACCGTGTCACCCACGAGAAACTTGTGCTTCACACCCTGCTCCATCACGCAAAACGGTGATGCCGGTTGCAGTTGTCCCGCTGCATATTCCCGGCTAACGCCCACGTGATTGATAGCATGCGACAATCTGGTTTGGCCAGCCATTTCCGAACGGCGGAACAGCCACGATTCTTTATCATTTACATGGTGATAGGCTGAAAAACCGCGTTCCGGAACCCGGTTCGCGAGACGTTCTGCGGTGCAACAATCGCATTGCGCAACCAAACGTTGAATCCAAGCTCAGAACCGGGAAAACCCCTCAGTCGTGCTCGAATCTGTCGATGAGCCAGGTCTCGGCAAGGCCCGCCTCGGTCCAGGCCCGGAACGCGGGATGCGCTTCCATCGCCATCATGTACTCACGTGAGACAGCGCTCACTTCGATGGCATAGGTCCGGAAGCGGGTGACGACCGGCGCATACATCGCATCGGCCGCGCTGAACGCACCGAACAGAAATGGCCCGCCCTTCCCGAACCTGCTGCGGCAGTCGCTCCAGACCTCCTGAACCCGCGCGACATTGGCGAGCGCATCGTCGGAGAGTGCCTTCGCCCGCACCGGCCGGTGCAGGTTCATGCCGCACTCGTTGCGAAGCGCCATGAAGCCGGAGTGCATTTCCGCCGAGACCGATCGTGCGAGCGCCCGCGCTGCGCGGTCCTGCGGCCACAGCTTCGCATCCGGAAAACGCTCGGCGGCGTACTCAATGATCGCGAGCGAATCCCAGACGGTGACATCGCCGTCAATCAGCGCCGGCACCTTGCCGGACGGTGTGAATTCCAGAATGCGCCGTTTGCTGTCGTCACCGGCGTAAAGCGGAATCACGACCTCGTCGAAAGCGATGCCGGCGGCGCGAAGCGCGACCCAAGGGCGCATCGACCAGGACGAATAGTTCTTGTTGCCGAGCACCAGCGTCAGGGACATGTCCAGCTCCATTGAGGAAAAGTTGTATGCCCGCTGCGGCCTCGCCGATCAACCATCGCAATGCACAGCACTCCGGAGCCCCAGGCAACAGTCCCGCCGACTCAGATAGGATCGGCGCATGCATCTGTTCGGCACGATCGACGTGGTTGCCATTGGCGTCTTCGTTCTCGCATGGACGATCTACGCCACCGCGCTCGAGCGGACACCGCACGGCAAGAACAGTCTGAATGCGCGGATGAACCTGTACCGCGAGGTCTGGATGCGGCGGATGCTCGACCGCGAGATGCGCATGGTCGACATGCAGATCATGGCGTCGCTTCAGAACGGCACCGCATTCTTTGCCTCGACGACGTTGCTTGCGATCGGCGGTGCGCTGACGCTGCTGCGGGCCACCGACGAGGTCTTGAACGTCATCGCAACGCTGCCGTTCGGCATCAAGCCGACGCCCGCGCTATGGGAGATCAAGTGCATCGGGCTGGTGCTGATCTTCGTCTACGCATTCTTCAAGTTTGCCTGGTCCTACCGGCTGTTCAATTACGTGTCGATCCTGCTCGGTGCGACTCCGTTTGCCGAGAAGAGTGACACCCCCGAAGCGCAGGCGCATGTCATGCGAACGACACGGTTATTCCAATCGGCCGGACGGCACTTCAATCGTGGGCAGCGCGCGTTTTTCTTCGCGCTCGGCTATCTCGGCTGGTTCATCAGCCCGTGGGTGCTGCTGGCCACGACGCTCGCCGTCGTGATCGTGATGTGGCGACGCCAGTTCGCGTCCGACGCCTGGCGAGCGATGACGAGCTAACCGCAGCGCTGTCCTTGCAGTTGCGACTGTTTTGCTTCAAGTCAGGGCCATGACTCGCACCGAAGCAACCGACCTTCCCCTGGATCGCGCGATTATCGAAATCCTGACGCGCTCCGACGGCAAGACATTGAGCGCGCCCGAGATCGCTCAGACAATCGCACACGACGGCGATTGGCACGACCTGCTGGTCCCGATCCGCCGCGAGGCCATTGCGCTCGCACTGGCGGGACGGCTCGTGATCTACCGCAAGGGAAAACCCGCGGATCCGAACGATTTCCGCGGCGTCTATCGTTTGGGCTTACCGCGCCACGACTGAGCGCGGCCCGGGAAACAATTCGCTGCTGCGTCCGGTCAGCCAATAGACCACAAGTCCAATCCACTCGTGCATGGCTGTATCGGTCCGCCAGAGCCCGTCGCTCAGGCTGTCGAACGGCACGGTGGCATCGGCCCATCCACTGGTTCGCCAATCGACCGGATACGCCTCAACATCGAATCCTGCGGCGCGGAATGCTCCGATGGAGCGCGGCATATGCGAGGCACTGGTGACCAGCAACCAGCGTTCGCCAGGTTTCGGCGTGACCAGACGCCTGGTGAAAACCGCATTCTCTGCGGTGTTGCGAGAGTCGCTTTCAAGGATGACACGCGCAGTATCCACGCCCATATCGCGCAACATTTCCCCGGCAATGGGAGCCTCGCGGACCGACGGCGAGATGAGGCTGCCACTGCCGCTGCTGTAGACGATTTTTGCATCGGGGAAACGGCGCGCCAAATCCAGCATGGCAATCACACGTTCAGCCGCGGCGTTGACTTCGACCAATCCACGCGCCCGCGAGAGCGGACCATCGATCGCGCCTCCCAGTACGATGATCCCCGCCGGGTTGTTGCCGCCGTCCTTCCATGCCGGAAATCGCTCGGACAGAGGCAACAGCATCAGATTGCCGATCGGCGCGAACCCGAACAGCAGCAGCAATGCGACGCCCGTCGTCAACCAGCGCAGCCCGCCTCTCCGCCGGCCAAGAATGTAAAGCAGCACGCCGATGATGCAGATCGACGCGATCGCATTCGATGGCGTCGCGAAAAAACCAAGGATTTTGGAAAGCGCAAAGAACATGGATCGCCAGCCGCCCGCACGGATGGCCTGCATGGGCCATCCAGCGGCGAAGATCAACCATTCATGGCGGCGTCATCAATCCCAGTCCGGCGCGAAGCCGAAATTGACCAGCCGCCCCTGCGCGTTGCCCATCACGGAGATCTCGTCCATATCGTTCTGTGACAGCTCGAAATCGAACACCTCGATGTTCTCGGAAAGGCGCTCGATCTTGGACGTACGCGGGATCGCCACCACGCCTTGCTGCACCAGCCAGCGCAAACACACCTGTGCAGCCGACTTGCCGTAAGCCTTGCCAATAACGGCAAGCCGCGCGTCGGATTTGACGCGCCCTTTCGCGACCGGGCTGTACGCGACCAGTGCCATGCCGTTCTGGTCGCACGCCGCGCGCACCTTCCTTTGATCGAGATACGGATGGCATTCGACCTGGTCGCAGACAAGCGGCTCGGGGCATGCAGCCACCGCCTGCTCGATCAGCGCCACGGTAAAGTTCGACACGCCGATATGTTTGGTCAGGCCCAATTGCTTGGCGCGCGCGAGGCCTTGCATGGTTTCAGAAAGCGAGATGTGCGGGTTCGGCCAGTGCAGAAGCAGCAGATCGACTTCCGACATCCGCAGTTTGAACAGGCTTTCCTTCACCGACCGTTCGAGGTCATGCGGTGCAAAGTGAGTGGTCCAAACCTTGGTGGTGATGAAGACCTCGTCACGCTTGACGCCGGAAGCGCGCACGCCCTCCCCGACCTCGCGTTCATTCTCGTACATCTGCGCCGTATCGATGTGGCGATACCCGAGCCGCAACGCCTGCTCGACGATGCGCGCGCACGCCCGCCCGCGCAGTTCCCACGTGCCAAGTCCGATCGCGGGAACACGCGCACCATTGGCTTCGACAAACAGCACCGGTCATCTCCATAAGCGCAAAGCGCGATACGCTATCACGCCGGACGAAGATTGGTACTATGGCTGAGCTATTTGGAGCGGCCGGATCGTGCCAGCGCGGCAAATGCCATGTCGGGCGCTTCGGCTATGACGGTGAGCAACGCACGAGCGGGTCCACGCGGCTGGCGCTTGCCCTGCTCCCAATTCCGGATCGTATCGACCGGAACGCCGAGCCGTTCGGCAAATTCGCACTGCGTCAGCCGCGAGCGCTGCCGCAATTCGCGCACCGACAACGACCGGTCGTGCGATGAGAGTGGAGACGCAGGCAACACCGGCACGAGCGGCGCTTCGCGGCCGTCGCGCAACTCGACGATCCTGCCATCCGCCTTGAGCCGCAGCCGCTGCATGGGAATCTCTCCGGCTGCAAGGTGGGGCAAGTATGGTTAAGAATGAATTAACATCGCCGCCGCCAAATCCTGACGGCGGCGATACGCTCTCGCTTACCTCATGCGGGCGTAAGCGTTGTGCCAGGCGGCGCGCCGTCCTCCCGAGTGAGCGAACCGCAGGCCCATCTCGCGTCCGCCGGCTTCGTCATACGAGATGTGGATGTGCTGGGCGCGTCCGGCGTCGGTCGAGTAGCCGCCCTTCCAGTCCTTGAGCTGACCATAGATGCAGCCGTACGGCCCGCGCACGTCGACCGCCTTGCCCTGCGCGTGCAGCGACATGCGGCGCGAGCCAGCGATGCGGGTGTGGCGGATGCCGGAGATCGCATGCGTTCCCGGACATGCCGACTGGATCGACGCGAGCTTTGCCGCCAGCGGCGCGACGAGGCCGGACGCATACGAAGCAGACCGCGCCTCGATGGCCGGCGGCACTTGCGCGCTCGCCGGCGGTGAGGCGACGCGGGCCGCTGCTTTGGGTGACGAGACCCCGTCGCACGGCATGGTGACGTTGCATTCGGGAGCAATCGCGGGGGTACGCACACGCTGACGCGCGTCAGCGGTCGCTGGCAGCGCGACAAGCGCCACCACTACACACATGGTTCGAACCAATTCTACAAACTCCAAAGAGACATCGCACGGCGACGTGGAATCCGGCTTGCGCGGCGACGATGCTTTCAGACGTGACAGAGATGCGCAGTCTCGCTGACCCGGTATCCACTCACGGGGACGGCGCACGGTGATGCGGCCATGCGGTCTAGATCGGCACAGCGGCGTCGGCGTGTTGACGGGCGCTCACGGCCATAATGTGGCACGGACATGACTGCTTCGGGGACATGCGCGCACGTCATGCCGCACAGTTTAACGGCGGATTGCCGCCGTCACTTCAGCCCGAACCACAACGTCGCGATGCCGAGGAACGACAGGAAACCGACAACGTCGGTGACGGTGGTGACGAAGGTGCCTGACGCAACGGCGGGATCGGCCCTCAGTTTGTTGAGCACGATCGGAATCAGAATGCCGCCGAGCGCGGCCGCGACGAGGTTGCAGAGCATCGCGAGCCCGATGACGACGCCAAGGCCGGGAATCTTGAACCAGGCCACCGCGGCAATACCGGTGATCACCGCGAATGCGATGCCGTTGACGAAGCCGACCAGCAATTCGCGAAGGATGATACGCCAGGCGTTGCTCGCGCCAAGTTCGCGGGTCGCCAGCGCGCGCACCGCGACCGTCATGGTCTGAGTCGCGGCGTTGCCGCCCTGGCTGGCGACGATCGGCGCGAGGACGGCGAGCGCCACCATCTTCTCGAGTTGTCCCTCGAACAGGCCGAGCACGGACGACGCGAGAAACGCGGTGGCGAGATTGACCAGCAGCCAGTTGAAGCGGCCCTTGGCGATGGTCCAGAACGTATCGGACAGCGCTTCGTCACGGGTCACGCCGCCGAGTGCCTTCACCTCCTCGTCGGCCTCCTCCTCGATCACGTCGACGACGTCGTCGATGGTGATGACACCTTGCAGCCGCTGCGCCGAATCCAGCACCGGCGCCGCCACGAGGTTGTACTTGCCGAACAGCCGCGCGACGTCGCTCAGATCGTCGTCGACCGCCACGCGATGGCGTTCCTCGTCGATCAGTTCGGTGATGGGCACGGGCCGGCGCGCGCGCAGCAGCCCGTCGAGCGCCACCGCGCCCTTCAGCGTGCGCGCGGCATCGACGACATAGATTTCAAAGAAACGGTCCGGCAGGTCCGGCGTTTCGCGCATGTAGTCGATGACCTGCCCGACGGTCCAATCCGGTGCGACCGCGATGAAGTCCGACTGCATGCGCCGGCCGGCGGAGTTGTCCGGATATTCGAGGCTGCGCTCCAGCGCGACGCGTTCGTCGGGCGGCAGCTTGTCGAGGATTTCCTCCTGATCCGCCTCATCGAGGTCTTGCAGCAGCTCGACCGCGTCGTCGGATTCGAGTTCGCGGACACCCTCGGCGACCGTTTCCGGCTCCAGTTCCTCGAGGATCTCCTCGCGGACGGTGTCGTCGACCTCGTTCAGCGCCGAGAAGTCGAAATCCGCGCCGGTCAGTTCGACCAGCCGCGGCCGCAGCTCCGGATCGAGCGCTTCAATCAGATCGCCGAGATCGGCCTCATGCAGTTCGGTGACGGTTTCGCGCAGGAACTCGGCGCGGTTCTCCCCGATCGCCTGCGAAACCTGTTCGATGAATTCAGGACGGATCTCGCCGTCGTCGGTGCGCATCGGCGCGCGCTCGCCCAAGAGGGCGGCGGCTGACATGGCCTCGTGATCCTGCTCGGCCATGCTGTGTCCCACCCTTCACAGACATCGGTTACGCCCAACACGTAACGCGATCAGGGCTTACTCAATTGGCATGGCCGGGCGCAACGAAAAATGTCGCCGCCCGCGAAAATCCGGCGAGCGAGGTTACGCAAGCACAATGCGCGAGACGCAAAGAAGAATGATCAGACTGAGGAACAAGAGATCGATGTAGGCTTTCATCTCCCGGCCGCGCCGAAGCCCCGCGACCTCGTTGACGAGCTGCTTGCGAGGCCCGCCGTCGCCGGCGTTGCCGACGCTGCGGCGAACGTCCAGCTCCAGACGCTCGATTCGCTGATAGAAATAGAACGAGCGCAGCGCGGAGACCGCCCGCATCGACGAATAGACCAGGACCAGGACCGCGACAGTGGCGCGCTGCTGGTACTTGTCGAGAAAGTTGAGTGAGAAATAGACCATCGCCAACAGAATGAAGTTGGAAATGAACCGGTAGACGTAGCTGAGGATGGTCACGGCGCGGCTCCAGCACTGATGTGAGGCCGTCGAGCGACGGCGAAAGTAGCCTGAACTTCACATTGCAGGGCTGGGCTTGACTGTCTCGCCCTGCAGGGCCGATCCGGTCTTTCAGCTTCGTATTATGGTGCGCTCGGAGGGACTCGAACCCCCACGATTTTACTCACTGCCACCTCAAGGCAGCGCGTCTACCAATTCCGCCACGAGCGCTGGTTCCGAAGACGCCGGGAGGGACCCGGCGAACCGTCAGGGCGCCGATGTAACAAATCGGGATTGGGGGTACAAGAGCCGCTTAGCGTTGTGAATTCGACATTTTGCGGCCTAACGAGCCGCCAATTCACGTCAGCGCCGATCAGGCGCCCGAGGCAGCATTTGCTTGACTTCGACGGCGATGCGGTTGCGGTTGACGACCACCACGCCGCTGGCAACCGGCATGTTGTTGGCAAGCACCTTGACCTCATCCTGCTCGGTCGCGTCGAGCTCGATGATGGCGCCACGGCTCAGCCGCATCACCTGGTGAACGGGCATTGTCGTCGTTCCGAGGACGACCGTCAGATCGACCGCAACTTTATCAAGGGTTGGCACTGAGCGACCTGACTGCACACATTGAGCTTGCAGCGATCATCACCATGGTATGATTACCCAATGGTTAACACCCGCCAAATGCTGGATTTATCGGCCCTGCCCGCCACCGCCGGCGGTCCCGAGTGGCTGATTTCAGACCGCCTCGTCGCCTACGACGAGGCGGTATCGCTGATGGAGACGCGAATCGCCGCGATCGCGGCCGGTCATGAGCCCGAATTGGTCTGGCTGCTCGAACATCCCCCGCTCTACACGTCCGGCACCAGTGCCCAGCCGGCCGATTTCATCGGTGGCCCGTTTCCGCTGTTTCAGACCGGGCGCGGTGGCCAAATGACCTATCACGGCCCCGGCCAGCGGGTCGCCTATGTGATGCTCAACCTCAAACAGCGGCGGCCGGATGTTCGCGCCTACGTCGCCGGGCTTGAGGAGTGGATGATCCGCACCCTCGCCGCGTTCAACATCCGTGGCGAGCGGCGCGAGGATCGCGTCGGCGTCTGGGTGGCACGGCCGGACAAGGGCCCGGGCTTCGAGGACAAGATAGGCGCCATCGGCGTACGCATCAAGCGTTGGGTGACGATGCACGGCATCTCGCTGAACGTGGAGCCGGACCTCACCCACTTCTCCGGGATCGTGCCGTGCGGGGTCGCCGATCCGCGCTACGGCGTCACCAGCCTCGCCGACCTCGGGTTGACCGCGACGATGGCGGACGTCGATATCGCACTAAAGCAGGCGTTCGCTGAGGTATTCGGCTCGGCCGCCGCGCGCTGATTCAAACCGTCGGCAGCATCGCGAACTGAACGCGCGACTTGTTCACATCAAGATCATCGGCCGTCCCCGGCCGGGCGTCGACAGCCTCGACGCGGGCCAGCGGCGGACCGCGCCGGCAATCGTCAATCATCGCTCCGAGAACATCACCCTCGCCCGCGAAGACCGCTTCGACCGTTCCGTCGCGGCGATTGCGCACCCAGCCTTCAAGACCGCGCGCGATCGCTTGGTCCGCCAGCCACGCACGGTAGCCCACGCCCTGCACGCGGCCACTGACGATGACATGACGGATAACTGACATGACGCGCTCGCTTTATCGGCGGTCGTAGCCGCAACGCGCGGCGCTAGCGTTTGATCCCGAGGAAGTACGCCATGCGATCCTTCACCGTGCTGTCGCGCATCACGCGCGCGGTGAGTTCGGCGGACGGTAATCCCTTGAGCTGCCGCGGCGGCGTGCCCTCACGCAGCGCCTTCAGCGTCTCGTACACTGCCTGCGTCGCGGCTGCGACCGGCGTATGGCCCTGATTGGCGATGCGCACGCGCTGGCTCGCGAGGAACGCGTTGTCGTCCAGATCGCCCTCGATGGTGCCGAGCATGATCGGCAGCGTCGTCGCCGACGCGATCGCCTGCAGCTGCGCCCGCGTCCGCACGCCGGTGAAGAACAGCGCATCGACCCCGGCCGCTTCGTACGCCCGGGCGCGCGCGACCGCGTCCTCGATGCTGGTGATCGACGCGGCGCCGGTGCGGCCGAAAACGACGAACGACATGTCCGAGCGCGCATCGAGCGCGGCCTTCATCTTGCCGACGCCCTCGTCGAGCGAAATCAATTGCGGCTTCGCTTCGCCATAAGCTTGCGGCAGCAGCGTATCCTCGATGGTCAACGCCGCGGCGCCCGCGGCTTCGACCTCCTGCACCGTGCGACGGACGTTGAGGGCATTGCCGTAGCCGTGATCGGCATCGACCAGCAGCGGCAGTTGTGCCGCGCGCGTGATCCGGCGCACCTGCTCGGCCAGCTCCGTCAACGTGATGAGAACGAGATCGGGATCTCCGAGGATCGCGAGCGACGCGGCCGAACCGCCGAGAATGCCGATCTCGAAGCCGAGATCCTCGGCAATACGTGCCGCGATCGGATCGTGCGTCGAGGCCGGCCGGATGACCGCCGTTCCGGCGAGCACTGCGCGAAAAGCATCCCGCCGCGCTTTCATCCGCCAGCTCACGCGAATTCGAGGATGATGGCGTCGACGGCGAGCGTTGCGCCGGCGGCCGCGTGGACTTTCTTGACGACACCGTCACGCTCAGCGCGCAGCACGTTCTGCATCTTCATCGCCTCGACTACCGCGAGCGTTTCGCCTGCTTTTACTTCCTGCCCTTCGGCAACCGCAATCGAGATCACAAGACCCGGCATCGGGCACAGCAGCTTCTTGCCGGTATCGGCCTTGGTACCGACCGGCATCAGCCGCGCCGCCGTCGCCTCGGTTTCGGTGAAGACCTGCACCGGCACTTCGTATCCGTGATGGGCGATGCGGAAGCCATTGAGCGCGGCACGAACCTGCATCGATGCCGGAACGCCATCGATCTTGCCGTGCCAGACCGGATCGCCCGGCTTCCAGTTCGACATCAGACTGTGCGGCTTGCCGAGGTCGCCGTCAGCGCCGACGAAACGCACGGCGATATCGCTGCCGTCGCGGCCGACATCAAGACCGATCTCGTTGCGATCGAGCCAGACGGCGCGGCGGCGCTCGCGATGTACGGCGCGGCCGTTCATCTGCCCGGAAATCTGCCGCTTGCGCTCACCGTGGATGTGGTCGACAGCCGCAGCGACAGCCGCGATGCGGCGGGCAACCTCGCCCTCCGGCACGCTCGGATGGAAGCCGCGCGGAAACTCCTCGGCGATGAAACCGGTCGAGAGATTGCCCTCACGCCAGCGCGGGTGATGCATCAGCGCCGAGAGGAACGGAATGTTGTGGCGAATGCCGTCGACGTAGAACGCATCGAGCGCGTCGGCCTGCGCGGCAATCGCCGCCGCGCGCGACGGGCCATAGGTCACGAGCTTGGCGATCATCGGATCGTAGTAAATCGAGATTTCGCCGCCCTCTTCAACGCCGGTGTCGTTGCGCACGGTGACGCCGTCATGACTGCTTTCGGCCGGCGGACGATATTTGGTGAGACGGCCGATCGACGGCAGGAAGTTGCGGAATGGATCCTCCGCATAGACGCGCGACTCGACCGCCCAGCCGGTCAGCACAACGTCCTTCTGCGCGAGTTTCAGCTTCTCGCCGGCGGCGACGCGGATCATCTGCTCGACGAGATCGATGCCGGTGATCATCTCGGTCACCGGATGCTCGACCTGCAGACGCGTGTTCATCTCGAGGAAGAAGAAACTCTTGTCCTGCCCGGCGACGAATTCGACGGTACCGGCCGAGTCATAGTTCACAGCCTTCGCCAGCGCGACAGCCTGTTCGCCCATCTTGCGGCGCGTGGCTTCGTCGAGCAGCGGCGACGGCGCTTCCTCGATGACCTTCTGGTTGCGGCGCTGGATCGAGCATTCACGCTCGCCGAGATAGATCACGTTGCCGTGCTTGTCGCCGAGCACCTGAATTTCGATATGGCGCGGATCGACGATGAATTTCTCGACGAACACGCGATCGTCACCGAACGAGGCCTTGGCTTCCGCCTTCGCGAGATTGAAGCCCTCGGCAACTTCGTTCTTGCTGTGGGCGATGCGCATGCCCTTGCCGCCGCCGCCCGCCGACGCCTTGATCATGACGGGGTAGCCGATCTCGTCAGCAATCTTCACCGCGTGCTTATCGTCTTCGATAACGCCCAGATATCCTGGGACGGTCGAGACCTTGGCCTTGGCAGCCGCCTTCTTCGACTCGATCTTGTCGCCCATCGCGGCGATCGCGCCCGGGTTCGGTCCGATGAACACGATACCGGCGGCCTCGAGCGCTTTCGGGAAGGCTTCGCGCTCGGACAGAAAACCATAGCCCGGATGCACCGCCTCGGCGCCCGTCTTGCGGCAGGCATCGACGATCTTGTCGATGACGAGATAGCTCTCCGCAGCCGCTGCCGGGCCAATAAAGACGGCCTCATCTGCCATTTCGACATGCAGCGCGTCACGGTCGGCTTCGGAATAAACCGCGACCGTCGCAATCCCCATCTTCCGCGCCGTCTTGATAACCCGGCAGGCGATCTCGCCGCGGTTGGCGATCAGTATCTTTTTGAACATGCTTTTTCTTGTGACCTTAGACGCTGGGACCGGCTCCCGACCGGCGGCTGAATTTTGGCACGACCGGAAGATCGTAACAATTCCGCTAGGCGAGATTTCTTGAAGAGGCAACGGTCAGGAGACAGGAAAGCGCAAAAGAAAACGGCGGGGTTTCGCGCCCCGCCGTTTGCAAAATCGGTTCTTCGGATGCGTCAGATGCCGCCGAGGTCCATCAAGCTCGGCAGCGACTGCGCCAGCGTGGCTGCGCCGACGAGTGTCGCAACGAGATTCATCAGCCGGCGATTGCTGCGGCGCTTGCCGCGCATCTGGCCGGCGATCCATTCCAGCACCTCGACATTGACGCCGATCGCCCGGGTCGGCGCCCAGCTATCGATGTCGGTCTCGGGCGACAGCGCGACTTCGCGCGACGGCACCGGCAAACCCGATGCAGAGGCGGCATGATGCACGATCGCCTTCGCGAACAGATCGTCGAAGCGTCCGTCGTCGCTGCGATCGGCAGCGGCATCGTTGATTTCGAAGAGCGTCTCGGCTTCGGCGCGACTCACCGGCTGATTGAGCACGGCGGCAGCGGTGAGAATGCTGGCGCACAGCGCCGCGTCCTGCGCATCGAGCGCGCGGGAAAAGTGAACACGGCCCTTGGTGGTCGGTCCCTCACCTGTGATCACGCCGTCGCGCACCACAGTGAGCGCACGTGCCGCGCTGTCGCGGCAGGAGACCTGAAGGAGGTCGGACTGTTCCGGAACCAAAGTGGCCGGACGAGAAGAGGCTGACATCGTTCTTTCCGTTTTTTGTACTGCCAGCAATTCCATGCGGCCGTAAACGAGTGGTTAACAAATCGACAGTTCCGTCGATTGCATTTGAGTCTGTTGCGATTTGGTCGATGTTTTCGCAGCGATGGTTCATGATTTCGCAATGCGAAAAGGCGGCGGTGAGGCAGGGAACCGGTGAAATCGGGGCATCGGGTCACAAGATATTTTCTGCCATGGGTCACCGCGGTATCGGGAGAAGATTCTCGCGAATCAACCTCTCCTGGAAGGAATTTATCCTTTGAGGATGACAGTTTCGTAGGGTGGACAGGAGAGTTATACCCAACGCGCAATTTCGCAGGTGTCTGAAAGACGAGGCAATCCATGACCCTTCAGATTGGCGCGACGGCGCCGGATTTCGAAGCCGAGACCACCGAAGGCAAGATCAAGTTCCACGACTGGATCGGCAACAGCTGGACGCTGCTGTTCTCGCATCCGAAGGACTTCACGCCCGTCTGCACCACCGAACTCGGCCGTCTCGCCAAGCTGAAGCCCGAGTTCGACAAGCGCGGTGTGAAGCTGATGGGACTGAGCGTCGATCCGGTGACCAAGCACAGCAAGTGGGCCGACGACATCAAGGAGACGCAAGGCGCCGCGCCGAACTATCCGATGATCGGCGACACCGACTACAACGTCTCGAAGCTCTACAACATGCTTCCTGCGAGCACGAGCGGCGACGCATCGACACGCACCGCCGCCGACAACGCCACCGTGCGCACCGTCTTCATCATCGGCCCCGACAAGAAGATCAAACTCTCCCTCGCCTACCCGATGACGACCGGCCGCAACTTCGACGAGCTGCTCCGTGTGATCGACTCGCTTCAACTTACGGCGAAGCATCGCGTCGCAACGCCGGCCGACTGGAAACAGGGCGAGGACGTGATTATCGCCGGCTCGGTCACCGACGATGAAGCGAAGACGATTTATCCGCAGGGCTGGAAGTCGCCGAAGCCGTACATCCGGATCGTGCCGCAGCCGAAGTAAGCTACGCTGGATATCGACATGAAAGGGCGCCTCTCGGCGCCCTTTTGATTGTGACTAGATGCGCGGCGCCAGCCAGTTCGCGATCATCAGCCCGATGGTTGACGAGAGCGCAGTCGCTACCGCGCCCCACGTCACGTCCATCGCAACCACTGGCCAGGTCCAGTGCTTCAGCAGCGCCATCGCGGTGAGGTCGAAGGTCGCGTAGCAAAACACACCGAACAGCGCGCCGTAGATCAGAGTCGATTGCGTCGTCGCGCCGGCTCCACCACTGACGAAAATCAGCACACCGACCACATACAGCAGATAGAACAGGATCGCGGGCGCAAGGCGCAACTCGCCGAGCATGTCGCCGACCTGCGAGACGAAGAAGCCTTTGGCAACAAATCCGAGGAACAGAATATCGAGCGGGACCAGAACCAGCAGGGTCGCGAGATAAAGAATAGCTGTGCGTTGCAAATGAAACCTCCGCCGCAAAACGTATCCGCTGGAACCCAGCGGTGACATAATACTTACGCAATAGGTGAAGTCAGGTTTCATCTTCACTGTCATGCTCAACCGCGATTTCAGTTTGAATGTTTTGAATGGCGAACAGTCCCTCCCCGATCATTGTCTGGTTTCGCGACGACCTGCGGCTGGCGGATCACCCCGCACTGCATGCAGCGGCCAAAACCGGCGCGCCGGTGATCTGCCTCTACATCCACGACGAGAAAAGCGCGGCGCGACCGCATGGCGGAGCCTCGCGCTGGTGGCTCGCGCAATCGCTGCGAGCGCTCGACGCAAGCCTTCAGTCTAAAGGAGCAAAGCTGACCCTGCGCTCGGGACATTCCGCTTCGGTTCTCGTCAAGGTCACGCAGGAGACGCGCGCGAGCGCCGTCTACTGGAACGATATCGCCATCGCGGCTCATCAGGCGATCGCACGCAATGCCATCGACGGGCTCGCGCACAGCGACGCCGGAGCGCGAGAATTTCCCGGCGATCTGCTGGTCGAGCCGTCGCAGATCCGTAACAAGGAAGGCCGGGGCTTGCGCGTATTCACACCGTTCTGGAAGCGCGTGCTTGCGCTCGGCGATCCGGCAAAGCCCCTGCCCGCCCCGAAGAAGCTTACACCCGGTCCCGCACTCCAAAGCGACAAACTGGAGGATTGGGGTTTCGAGCCGACGAAGCCCGACTGGGCCGGCGGTTTGCGCGAAACCTGGACGCCCGGCGAAAAGTCGGCGCAAGACCGGCTTTCTGAATTTCTCGAGACGTCGATCAAGGGCTACGCCGACAATCGCGACCATCCGGATCGCAACGGCACGTCCCGCCTTTCGCCTCACCTGCGCTTCGGCGAGATCAGTCCGCGCCAGGTCTGGTACGCGGCGCGCTTCGCCGCTGCCGAGCGCCCGGGCATCGCCCGCGATGTCGACAAATTCCTGAGCGAACTCGGCTGGCGCGACTTCAGCCGTCACCTGCTGTTCGATCACCCCGATCTCGCTGAGAAAAACCTGCAGGAGTCCTTCGACGCATTTCCATGGAAACGCGACAGCAAGTCGTTGAAGGCGTGGACGCGTGGACTCACCGGCTACCCGCTGGTCGACGCGGGCATGCGCGAACTCTGGCACACCGGCATCATGCACAATCGCGTGCGCATGGTCGTCGCGTCATTCCTCGTCAAGCATCTCCTGATCGACTGGCGCGAGGGCGAGAAATGGTTCTGGGACACGCTGGTCGATGCCGATCCCGCCAACAACCCGGCAAGCTGGCAGTGGGTTGCCGGATCGGGCGCCGATGCCGCCCCCTATTTCCGCGTGTTCAATCCCGTGCTGCAGGGCGAGAAGTTCGATCCAGACGGCACGTACGTCCGCCGCTGGGTGCCGGAGCTTGCGCGCATGCCCGACAACCTCATTCACAAGCCATGGGATGCGACACCGCTCGAGCTTGCGAGCGCCGGCGTTGCACTCGGCAAGACCTATCCCGAACCGATTGTCGATCATTCCAAGGCACGCGAGCGTGCGCTCGCAGCCTACGCCAAAACCCGAGATTAGCGATCAGTCGGCCGACGGCGGTGACGCCGGAGCCTTGGCGCCGCGATTGACGACAACAACGGCGGTGGCGCACAGCACCATGCCGACAATCGCAATCAGGCCGAGACGCTCGTCGAACAGCACGAACGCCATCAGCGATGTCGTTGCCGGGACGAGATAGAACAGGCTCGCAAACTGCGTGGCCGCCGAGCGGCGAATGAGCCAGTAGAGCAGCCCGATCGACCCGATCGAGAGCACCACCGTCAGCCACAGCAGCGCGGCAATGAACTCTGCCGTCCAATTCACAACGCGCGTCTCGAAGAGATACGCGCCGACCGACAGCAAGACCGCACTGGCGATGAACTGCACCAGATTGCCGCTGCGCCAGTCGATCTGGCTGCAGTAGCGCTTCTGATAGAGCGTGCCGACGGTGATGCTCACAAGGCTTACGCCGGACGCCAGAAAGCCCCAGGCGATATCACCGCTCATGCTGCGGTTGTTCAGCACCATGATCGTGCCGGCGACGCCGAGCAGCAAACCAAGCCACTGCAGCGGCGTCACGCGCTCGCCGAGCCATCGGCTGGCGAGCGTCGACGTCAGGATCGGTTGCAGACCGGGGATCAGCGCCGAGAGGCCGGCTGGCACCGAATGCGCAATCGCGACCGAGGTGCCGCCCAGATAAATCGCGTGCACCAGGACACCGGCGATCACGCTGTGGAATAGCTCCGTCCTGTTGGGCCAGCGCGGCCGCCAGATGGCAACGATGCCGGCCATCAGAATCGCGGCGAGAATCATTCTGATCAACAGATAGGTCAGCGGCTCCGCGTGGTTCAAAACGTACTTGGTGCCGATAAAGCCCGTGCTCCACAGCAGCACAAACAGGGCGGGCGCGGCTCGCGCGGCAAATTGTTCGAAGGCGGGATTCATTTGGCGGCCTGATTGCCCGATCATGCGCTATCGGGCAATGTCGAACTGCGCAGGTCTCCTTGCGCAAAAATGCACACAATGAGAAATGCAGTTTTACGAGGAAAGTCATGGACGTTCGCGCCGCCGTTGCCATCGCCGCCGGAAAGCCACTGGAGATCACGACCGTCCAGCTCGAGGGGCCGCGTGAGGGCGAAGTTTTGGTGGAGATCAAGGCGACGGGCGTATGTCATACTGATGAATTCACCCTGTCGGGCGCGGACCCTGAAGGGCTTTTCCCCGCCATTCTCGGGCACGAAGGCGCGGGCATCGTCGTCGACGTCGGCAAGGGCGTCACCAGCGTCAAGAAGGGCGATCACGTCATTCCGCTCTACACGCCGGAATGCCGCCAATGTCCCTCCTGCCTCTCGCGCAAGACGAACCTGTGCACCGCCATCCGTGCGACGCAGGGTCAGGGGCTGATGCCGGACGGCTCGTCGCGTTTCTCGATGGGCGGCAAGCCGGTGCTGCATTACATGGGCACATCGACGTTCGCGAATTACACGGTGCTCCCTGAGATCGCGGTCGCGAAAATCCGTGAGGACGCGCCCTTCGACAAGGTCTGTTACATCGGCTGCGGCGTCACCACCGGCATCGGTGCCGTGATCAACACGGCGAAAGTCGAGCCCGGCGCGAAGGCGATCGTGTTCGGTCTCGGCGGCATCGGCCTCAACGTGCTGCAAGGTCTCAAGCTGGCCGGCGCCGACATGATTGTCGGCGTCGACATCAACAACGACCGCAAGGCCTGGGGCGAGCGTTTCGGCATGACGCATTTCGTCAATCCGAAGGAACTTGGCGCGGACCTCGTCCCTCACCTCGTCAACATGACCAAGACGCCGGCCGATCAGATCGGCGGCGCGGATTACACCTTCGACTGCACCGGCAACGTCACGGTGATGCGGCAGGCACTGGAAGCCTGCCATCGCGGCTGGGGCCAGTCGATCGTCATCGGCGTCGCGCCTGCGGGCGCTGAGATCGCAACGCGGCCGTTCCAGCTCGTGACCGGGCGCGTGTGGAAAGGCACCGCCTTCGGTGGCGCGCGCGGCCGCACCGACGTGCCGAAGATCGTCGACTGGTACATGCAGGGCAAGATCCAGATTGATCCGATGATCACCCATGTGATGCCGCTCGCCGACATCAACAAGGCGTTTGATCTCATGCATGCCGGCACATCGATCCGCAGCGTGGTGACGTTCTAGCCCTCGCCAACCGGCACTCCGTGGAGCGAGTGATGGCCAAGAAAGCCAAGAAGACTGCAAAGAAGAAGACCGCAAAAAGGACTGCGAAGAAAACGGCGAAGCGCGCTGTTGCAAAGAAGGCCAAGCCTCGCAAGGCTGCGCCGGCGTCTGCCCGCAAAGGCGCGAAGCCCACACTGCTCTCCGGCGGCAATCCGCAAATTCCGAAGGGTTACGGTGACGCGCCGGTGCAGGCCTATATCGCTGCCAGCCCGGGCTGGAAACGCGAGGTCGGACGCCGTCTCGATGCACTCATCACGCGCACCATCCCGGACGTCCGCAAGGCGGTGAAATGGAACTCACCGCTCTACGGGATGGAGGATCACGTCTGGTTTCTCAGTTTTCATTACTTTGCGAAGTACGTCAAAGTCGCGTTCTTCCGGGGCGCCGCACTGCGTCCCGTTCCTCCCGGCAAGTCCACGCAGAAGAACGTCCGCTACCTCGATATCCATGAGGACCAGCCGCTCGACGAAACCCGGTTCATCGACTGGGTGAAGCAAGCAAGCCACCTGCCCGGCGAACGGATGTAACAAAAAATGAACGCGCCCGAAGGCGAATGTACGATCTGCCAGCGTCGCCTGAACGTTGAAGGAGACGAGCTCTCGCGCGATTGCGGCGGCGATTGCTGGGGCTGTGTCGGCGCCGTGGAAGCCGATATGGGCCATCAGCCGTCGCTCGACATTGTGCTGGACGAATGGCGGCGCGGCCTTCGGCCCGATTGGAAGCCGCCCGGAGGAATTGCGGAGTAACCGATGCGCTTGAACTTTGAGACCGTCGACGTGTTCACCAACACCAAGTTCGGCGGCAACCCCCTCGCCGTCGTTCTCAATGCCGAAGGGCTGACGACCGAACAGATGCAAGCCATTGCCGGCGAGTTCAACCTTGCCGAAACATCGTTCGTGCTGCCACCGAAAGACCCATCTCATACAGCCGAAGTGCGCATCTTCACCCCGCGCTACGAAATGCCCTTCGCAGGCCACCCCAATGTCGGCACAGGCTACGTTCTGGCGCGCGCGGGCAAGAGCTATGGCTGGCCGATCGCCGGCGACACGATGGTCTTCGAGGAAAAAGCAGGCCTCGTCCGCCTCGACGTGATGAAGCGAAGCGGAGCGGTCACCGGCGCCCGCGTCGCCTCGCCACAACTGCTCTCGCTCGGCGCCGAAATCCCGCTGGACCTTGTCGCATCGGCCGCCTCGCTGTCGCTCGACGATATCGCCACAGGCATCCACACTCCGCGCATCGCGTCCTGTGGCGCCCCCTTCATCCTCGTCGAACTCGCATCGTACGAGGCGCTGGCCAAGGCACGCGCGAACCCCGAGGTCTATCATCAGAAGATCGCGAAGCTTCCGACCACGAGCATCTACTTCTACTGCTGGTCGGTGAGCGAGGATGCGGCGCTGCGCGCGCGCATGTTCGCGCCGCATCACGGCATTCCAGAAGACCCCGCGACCGGTTCGGCTGCGTCCGCCCTCGCAGGCCTGCTTGCGCATCTGCGGCCGGATCGCGATCTCGATCTGTCGTTGAAGATCGCCCAGGGCGTCGAGATGGGACGGCCGAGCTATCTTCACATCGCCGCCAGGAAAGAGGCTGGGCAAGTCACCGCGACCTATGTCGGCGGCGAATGCGCGCCGATGCTGTCAGGCTCGTTCGACGTGTGACGGAGCGCTCGCTCAGAAGTCTTCCGGACACGGGTCGACGATCTTCCAGAGGTCCTTGCCGTTCTTGATCTTCTTCATGTCGTTGGTCAGCCCGCCGTTGCGGCTGATCCAGTCCTTGATCGTCTGCGGATAGTACGACATCAGCTCCGTCGTGCCCTCGTGGCTGTTCACTTTCATGCCGAAGGTGAAGGCCTTGTCGTAGTAGGCCTGATGGAAGCCGAGGCTCGCGCGCGGCGTCACGCAGACCTTGTTCATCGGCACGATGCCGAACACCAGCGTGCAGGCCGAATTGCAGATGCCGTCGATGATCACGCGTTCGCCGCGCTTGCGGATGCGCTGATACTTTTCCTTGTACTGCTCGACATAGCCGCCGTGATCGCGCGTGATACGCAAATCGGCATAGGCCGGAACCGCCAGCAGGAAGGAGAGCAGGACGAGAGCAAAGCGCATGAATGCCGATAAACGCGATGAGAATGAGTTGCCGCAGGAATGCCGCAACACAAACCAAAACTCTGGCGGGACTATGTTTGAATTCCGTTAAACGCAGGCGACCGGAACCTGCGCCGCACGCGCGCCTGCCATACCTCCAGACCCTTGAAAAGACTTGGAAAACAACCCCTGCGCGAATTACTGACTGGATTTTCGGGGCTCGGTGGATATTGTCGGCCGCGACGCGCTCCTAGCTCAGCTGGATAGAGCATCGGATTTCGATTCCGAGGGTCGGGAGTTCGAATCTCTCGGAGCGCGCCACCCAACGCTTGCAACCTTTTCTGCCGAAGGTTTCCGCCATGCGTCCCGGCATCATCCTCGCCATCGCGTCGTTGCTTGCGGCTCTCGCGCCAACGGCCAGTGCCCGCGCGGAATATCCCGATCGCCCCATCACGCTGATCATTCCATTCGCGCCGGGCGGCAGCACCTCGATCGTCGGGCGCGCCATCGCCGACAAGATGACGGAAATCCTCGGGCAGAAGCTGATCGTCGAGAACCGGCCGGGCGCGGGCGGCACGGTCGGCACCAAGGCCGTCGCTGGCGCGGAGCCCGACGGCTACACCATCGCGCTCGGTTACACCGGCACGCTTGCCATCGGTCCCACGCTCTACACCAAGGCCGGTTACGATCCGCGCAAGGATTTCGCTGCAATCGGTGCGATCGGTCACGCCCCGAATTCGATCGTCGTGCATCCGTCATTTCCGGCGAAGACGCTCGGCGAATTCGTCACCTACGCGAAAGCCAATCCAGAGAAAGTGAGCTTCGGCTCCGCGGGCGCAGGCTCGGCGAGCCACATCACCGGCGAGTACTTTGCATCCATCGCCGGCATCAAGATCGTGCACATCGCCTACAAGGGCACCGGGCCCGCCATGGCGGATGTGCTCGGCGGCCACATCCCGATGGTGATCGCGCCTATTCCCGCGACCCACGCCAACGCCAGCGCCGGGACCTTGCGCGCGCTCGCCGTCACCAGCGCCAAGCGCACGACACAGCTGCCGGATGTGCCGACGATTGCCGAAGCAGGCTATCCGAACTTCGAGGCGTCACTGACGTACGGCCTCATTGCACCGGCGGCAACGCCGCGTTCGATCGTCGACAAGCTCAATCAGGCGCTGCGCACCGCGCTTGCCTCCGACGATGTGCGACGGCGGCTGATGCAGGATGGCACCGAACCGACACCCGGCACGCCCGAGCAATATGCCACCTTCATCGACGAGGACGAAACGCGCTGGTCGAAGGTCATCAAAGCCAGCGGCGCCAAGCCGGAATAGCGCGCACACTGAAACCTCCGTCCAATTCCGCGGTATCTCTCCAGACTGCGCACCGCGCGCGGCATGGACCGGAGAACATGCGATGGGCGTCGATCAGCGTAGCGATATTGCCTTCTCCAGTCACGGCACGATGTGCCGCGGCTGGTTTTACCGGCCGTCAGCGAGCGGAAACGCACCAGCTATCGTGATGAGCCACGGCTTTTCGGCGGTGAAGGAACAGGGCCTTGCCGAATTCGCCGAAGGCTTCTGTGCCGCCGGCTTTGCCGTTCTCGTGTTCGACCATCGCCATCTCGGCACCAGCGACGGCGATGAGCGCGGCCGGATCGTCGCTTCCGAACAGCACGAGGACACGCGCGCCGCGCTGACATGGGTCAGCGAACAGCCCGGCATCGATGCCAGGCGTATCGGTCTGTGGGGAACATCCTATTCCGGCGGCCACGCGCTGTTCGTCGGCGCGCTGGATCCACGGGTGAAAGCGGTCGTCGCGCAGGTCCCTGCGCTGGACGTTGCGCGATCGCTGATTGGCCTTGCCGGACGCGCCGGGTTCGACGGCTACCTCGCCCTCCTCGCGGACGATCAGGCGAAGCGCAACCGCGGCGAGCCGAGCGGCAAGATTCCAGTGATCGCCGCCTTTGGCGAGCCGAGCGTGCTGGCGACCTCGGATTCATTCGAGTGGTTTCGTAACTCGGCCAAGGTGACGCCCACATGGGCGCCGACGACCACACTCGAGAGCGTGGCGCGCATGGCCGAGTATCAGCCGGCGAGCTTCATCGATTTGATTTCGCCGAAGCCGCTCTTGATGATCGCGGCCGAGAACGACACGCTGATCCCGATCGCGCAGGTTCGCTCAGCCTTCGCCCGTGCGGGTGAGCCGAAGAAACTCATCGAGATGCCGTGCGGGCATTTCGACTTCTATCCCGGCCAACCGCACCATGACCTCGCGGTGCGTGCGGCCGCCGACTGGTTCCGCACGCACCTCGGTTGAGGACGGCTACTTCTTCGGCCGGATCGCGTCGGCCGTGCCCTGGATGAACGCCTGAATTTTTACGATTTCATCCTCCTTCAGCTTGCCGCTGAAGTCCGGCATGCCGCGACCCGTGTGCGGTCCCTTGAACACGAAGTCCTTCAGATTGGCGATCATCGCGGGACTGACGTAACCGAGATTCTTGACATTGCCGCCCTTGTCGACACCCGGCACGCCATGACATGCGGCGCAGTTCGAGATGTAAAGCAACGTGCCCGGCCCGACGTCAGCCGGATCGTACTTCACGCCCTCGACCAGACCCTCCATCTGATACTTGGTGAACTCAGGCAGCGGCGCCTTGCCGCCGATAGCAAACGTATAGACGGTGCCGGCAGCCTGACGGTCGGTGGCGCGTTGGGTGATACCGAACACGCCGCCCCAGCCGACCGCGACCGACACGTATTGCACGCCGTCGACGACGTATGTGGACGGTCCTGCCACGATGCCGGTACCGGTCGGCGACTCCCAGAGCTTCTCGCCGGTCTTCGCATTGTAGGCAATGAAGCGGCCGTCAGCGGCACCCTGGAAGACGAGATTGCCGGCCGTTGTCAGCGTGCCGCCGTTCCACGGTGAGACATACTCCTGCTCCCATGCGGCCGCCTGCTTCACCGGATCCCATGCGATCAGCTTGCCAAATGGCTTGGAGGTCGGCGGAGTCGCGTTGAGCGCAAAGCCCGTATTCCAGCCCTGCGCCGCAGCAAATTTGCCGGGAATGTTTTCGTTGTGCTTCCAGTTCGGCTCTTCCGTCAGCGTCAGCGGCACGTGCTGCGCCGGCAGATAGACAAGACCGGTCTCCGGATTGAACGACATCGGATGCCAGTTGTGCGCACCGAACGGTCCCGGAATGCTGTCGATCGCCTTATCGCGGACGCGCGCATCGGGCGCTTCGATCGGCCGCCCGTTGGCGTCGTAGCCCGTCGCCCAGTTCACGTTGACGAAGTTCTTCGCCGAAATGAACTTGCCGTTGGTGCGATCCACGACGAAGAAGAACCCGTTCTTCGGTGCATGCAGCACCACCTTGCGCGGCTGCCCGTCGATGGTCAGGTCCGCCAGGATCATCGGCTGGGTCGAGGTGTAGTCCCAGTTGTCGCCCGGCGTTTCTTGATAGTGCCACTGATACTTTCCGGTATCGGCATTCAGCGCGACGATCGAGCCGAGGTAGAGATTGTCGCCGCCGGCGGGGCTTCGCAAGTTACGCGCCCACGGCGAACCGTTGCCGGTACCGACGAGAATCGTGTTGAGATCGGGATCGAACACGATCGAGTCCCAGGCCGTGCCGCCGCCGCCGTTGATCCAGTATTTGCCGGCCGGATCCCACGTCTTGGCCGCCTTCTCCATCGACTCGTCTTCGAACGGCTTGCTCGGATCGCCCGGCACGACAAACCAGCGCCATTTCTGATCGCCGGTCTCGGTGTCGTAGGCGGTAACGTAACCGCGCACACCATATTCGGCACCGCCGTTGCCGATAATTACCTTGCCGTTGAACGCACGCGGTGCGCCGGTGATAGTGTAGGACATCTTCTTGTCGACGATGGTGTCCTTTTCCCAGACCTTCTTGCCGGTCGCGGCATCGAGCGCAATCAGACGGCCGTCATAAGCACCGACAAAGATCTTGCCCTTGTAGAGCGCGACACCGCGATTGACGACATCGCAGCAGCCCTTGTAACCGGCCTCGCGCGAGACTTCCGGATCGAAGGTCCAGATGCGCTTGCCGGTGCGGACATCGACCGCGTGCACCACGCTCCACGATGCAGTGACGTACATGATGCCGTCGACCACCAGCGGCGTTGCTTCGACGCCGCGCTCGGACTCGAGGCTGTACGTCCACATCAGACCGAGATTCTTCACGTTCTCCGTGTTGATCTGATTGAGTCTGCTGAAGCGCGTCTCGGCATAGTCGAGACCGTAGTTCAGCCAGTCCTTCGTCGACGACGCATTGGCGCGGATCGCAGCCGTATCGACTGCCGACGTCACCGCCTTGATGTGTTCCGGCGACCCCTTCGCGGGCGTGTTCTGTGCAAGGCCATGGCCGGCGAGCGCGACCGAGCCGATCAATGCCAATGCTGTGAGGGCACTGCGGCCAGGCGATGTGGTGAGAGAGCGGCGAACGAAAGCAACCCGGCGAGCGAGATCAATCATCTGTTCCTCCCCTGAAGCACGCACTGCGCGCGCTCCGCGATGCGAAACGATCGACGGAACCGATCAGGCGGAAACTCGCAAGGCCGCCATGATCGCGTCGAGACCGTCGGTCAACGCCGCCGGTCCCGGCTGCAGGATCAACGGTGATTTGATTTCGATGATGCGGTTGTCACGTACCGCGGGAATATCGCTCCATCCGGGCCGCCCACGAATGGCGTCAGGCACGACTTTCTTTCCGCACCATGATGCAAGGATGACGTCCGGCATCGTCACGCGCACTGCGGCGGCGGATACGATGCGGTCTTTTGCTGACTTTTGTTTGCTAAGCTCAGGAAACACGTCGTCACCGCCCGCGATCGCGATCAGTTCCGACACCCAGCCGATACCACTGATCAGCGGATCGTTCCACTCCTCGAAATAGACGCGCGGGCGTGGCTTCCCTTTCGCCTCCGTCGCGATTTTCTCCAGACGCCGTTCATAGCCCAGCGCCAGCGCGTCGGCTTTGTCCGCGCAGCCGACCAGCGCGCCGAGGGTGCGGATCATCGCCAGGATGCCGGCGATGTCGCGCTGGTTGAAAGCATGAACCGCTACACCGGCCCTGATCAGACCTGCGACGATGTCAGCTTGCAGATCGGAAAACGCGAGAACGAGATTGGGCTCGAGCGCGAGGATTTTTGGAATATCAGCGGAAATAAACGCTGAGACGCGCGGCTTTTCCTTGCGTACCTGCGGCGGCCGCACCGCGTAACCGGACACACCGACAATGCGATCCTGCTCGCCGAGCAGATACAGCGTCTCGACCGTCTCTTCCGTGAGGCAAACGATACGCGACGGCGGATATCCGCGCGTGCTCACGTTAAATCGAAAACTTCGCCGCCGTAGCCGGCTTCGAGCGGAATGCGCAGCTGCCGCTTCTTGCCCTCGCCCGGGATGATCTCCGGCGTCACCGTGACCGGCTTGCTCTTGCGGGCCGCATCAAGCGCCGTATCGACGGTGCGGTTCTCGCCGAGCTTGAGCAGATTGCGTTCGGTCGCGAACACCAGCTTGAAACGGCCGGTCTTGGTATCGGCCAGCGCCTGCTGCGGCGTGACCCAGACCGAGTCCACCGACTCGTGACCGTCGTGCGCCCCCAGTTGATCTTCCGGCGCCCGCGCGATGTAGAACTGGGTGTCGAACCGCTTCGGCATACCGACCGGCGTGATCCAGTGCGCAAACGGCACCAGCGTGTCGAGCGCCAGCACGAGGCCCTCGCCCGCGAGAATTTCCGAGAACTTGATCTTGCCCTCGCACAACGCCGCGCGATGCTTGTCTTCGACCTGCTGCGCCTGCGCAGCCGACACCGGCGCCTTCGATCCCTTCGGCCGCGCCAGCAGGATGCCGCACTCCTCGAAGGTCTCGCGCAACGCACCGATGCGGAAGGCCAGCGCGAGCGCGTCGAGTTTGTCCGGATGGAAATAGAGGTCCGGCTTTGACGCGAGGACCTGATCATCCGGATCGAGGCTGCCGCCAGGAAACACCAGCGCGCCGGAGGCGAAGTCGATCTGATGGTGGCGCACCACCATGAAGACTTCCATTCCGTCCTTGCCGTCACGCAGAAGCAGCATCGTGGATGCCGGACGAACCGCAGGTGCTGCTTCTGACATGAGAACTCCGTTACGCTGCCATCTTGGCGCGGGCGTCCGTGCGGGCGACCCGCGACAACAGATAATCGACTTCCGTCTTGGCGATCGCGCTGAGTGACGAACCGGGCTTGCGCTGCGCATCGGACGCGATGATGCCGCGCTTGTTCAGCACATACTTGCGCACAGCGAGACCGACGCCCGGCTGCTGCTCGTAGCGGATCAACGGCAAATGCGCATCGAACAGATCGTGCGCAGCATCGCGCCGTCCCTGCTTCGATAGCTTCACCGTGTCGATCAAGAGTTCAGGGAAAGCGTAGCCGGTCATCGCGCCGTCCGCGCCGCGCTCCATCTCGAAGTCGAGGAAGAGACCGCCGTTACCGGTGAGGATCGAGAGCGGCTTCAGCGAACCGTCCTTCTGGAAATTGCGCAGCGCCGTGATTTTCTCAAGGCCGGGCCAGTCCTCATGCTTGAGCATCACGCACGCCGGACTGTCCATGACGATCTTGCGTATCACGGCCGGTGTCATCACCACCGTCAGCGTCAGCGGATAATCCTGCAGCACCCACGGAACGTCGTCGCCGATCGCTTCGGTCGCCTGCTTGAAGTAGGTGGTGATCTGGTCGTCCGTCCGCAGATGCGGCGGCGGCGCGATCATGACCGCGGCTGCGCCGGCGTCCATCGACGCGCGCGCCAGCGAGCGCATGGTCGAGAAGCCCGGCGCGGAGACGCCGACAATGATCTGCATGTTTTTGGCGCGTTTGACGAAGCGCATCGCCACCGCCTCGGCTTCGGCGCCGTCCAGCTTCGGCGCCTCGCCGAGGATGCCGAGCACAGTGACGCCATTGCAGCCGACGCTGTCGTAGAAATCGACCAGCCCGTCGATCGACTTGTCGTCGATCCGGCCATCGGGATGGAACGGGGTCGGCGCGATGGCAAACGTGCCGCTGGCTTCGTGGGTGAGCTTCATGGGAGGCCTTCTTGGTTGCCCTGTCAGAATCTGCGGGCGCCCATCTTATCGTTCTCGGGGAAAAATATCTCGCCGGCGTGGGTCACAATATCCTGCGCCGACCACTGCCCCTTGGGCTTCCAGCCCCCCATTTCCTGCAATTTCATCTCCCGGACGCCGCGCGGGCCCGAAACGCCGAGCGTTTTGCCGGTCTGGTTCCCGGACAGATCGCTGACCATGTAGAGCACCGCCGGCGCGATCTGGTCTGGACCGAAGGCCGCACCCGGATTTTCGATGTAGCGCGGCAGGTCCGCCGTCATGCGGGTCAGCGCGCCGGGCGCCAGCGTCCAGATGCGGATGTTGTACTTGCGGCCCTCGATGGCGAGCACGTTCGAGAGGCCCCAGATGCCGCCCTTGGCCGCGCCGTAGTTGCTCTGGCCGAAGTTGCCGATCAAACCGGAGGTCGAGGAGGTGTTGACGATGACGCCGCCGCCGTTTTCGCGCATCCACTTGAACACCGGCATGGTCACGCAGTAGGTGCCGCGCAGATGCACCTTCATCACCTTGTCCCACGCCGCTTCCGTCGATTTGGCGAAAGTCATATCGAGCAGGATACCGGCGTTGTTGACGAGAATGTCGGCACGGCCGAACTGCTTGATCGCATCGTCGAAGATCGATTGCCCGCCTTCTATGGTCGAAACGTCCGCGCCGTTCGCATAAGCACGCCCGCCTTCGGCCTTGATCGCGTCGACGACCGTCTGTGCCATCCCCTTGTCGGAACCGGAGCCGTCGCGCGGTCCGCCGAGGTCGTTGACGATGACGGCAGCGCCCTCACGCGCGAACAGCTTCGCATAGGCTTCGCCGAGACCGCCGCCCGCACCGGTGATGATCGCAACCTTGCCGTCAAGCAAACCCATCGCTTCCTCCGACGTACCGTTCTGATTGCTTACGCGAGCGTCGTCTTGCCGTTCTTGATGACGGTGACGTTCCGCTCCTTCACATGCGCCTCGAACGACACCACGTTGCCGTCCTTCCAAAGATCGACGGTCACCGTGTCGCCGGGGATCACGGGCGCCGAGAAGCGCGCCGCATGCCGCTTGAACGCGGACGCGTCGTAGTCGGCATACGTCTGCAGCACGGCACGGCAGGTGATGCCGTAGGTGCACATGCCGTGCAGGATCGGACGCTTGAAGCCGCCCTTCGCCGCGAACTCCGGATCGCTGTGCAGCGGATTGCGGTCGCCGCAGAGACGATAAACCAGCGCCTGATCCGGCCGCGTGGTGATCTGGATGGTCTTGTCCGGCGAACGCTTCGGGATTGGATGCGGCTCAGGCTGAGCACCGCCGGGACCGCCGCAACCGCCGTCGCCACGCGCGAACTGCGAGGCCAGCAACGTCGCAAGCGCCTCGCCCTTCTCGTCGCGCAGCACCGTCTGGCGGATGATGACGACGCCCTTGTCCTTACCCTTGTCGAAAATGTCGACGACGCTGACGTCGGCGGTGATGTTGGCGGCCACCGGCAGCGGCTTGTGGAAGGTGATGTCACGTTCGCCGTCGACCACCATCACGCGGTTGACGTCGATGTGCCCCGGCGCTGCACCCCAGGCCGCGACCGATGCGAACGTCGGCACGACCTTCAGCGGTTTCGGCGTGTAGTAGCCCTCGTTGACGTACTGCAGCTCTTTTTCGTCCATCGGATCGGCACCCATGCCGATGCCGTAGGCGTAGAGCATGACTTCACGATCGGTCCACGCATACGGTTGACCGAATTTCTTGAGGCCGATCGCCTCTTCGTACTTGAACGGCATGGCGCTTCCTCTGGTGTTCTTGATTGGCCGTCGTGCGGCTCAGACCGGCGTGAAGAATGGCAACGGCGCGCCGTCGGTCGGTTTCCACACGACTTTCACGCGCTGACCTATCTTGAGCTTCATGAGATCGGTGTCGACGAAATTCGTCAGCAGCGACGGACCTTCATCAAGCGTGACGTAGCCGATGGCATAAGGCCCGGTCGGCGACTTCCGCATGACGCTGAAGCTGTAGATCTTGCCCTCACCCTTGCTCTCTTCCCATTCGGTCTTGTCGGAAAAACAGAATGGGCACAGCGCACGCGGGAAGTAATGCGGCTCCTTGCAGGAGGTACAGCGCTTGATCAGGAACTTGCCCTGCGCGGCCGCATCCCAGAACGGCTTCGATTCCGGATTGCCTTGGGGTGTCGGGAGTTTCGGCTTATCGTTCATCACACGCGCTCCAGAATGGTCGTCGATGCGGCGTGGCGCACGCCGAGAAGTCCGCCGGTGCCATGCGCGAGCGCGATGTCGCAGTTCGGCACCTGCACCTTCGGATGGGCCTCGCCACGCAGCTGGCGCACGGCTTCGAGAATCTTGGTCATGCCGCCGCGATTGACCGGATGGTTGCTGCAGAGGCCGCCGCCATCGGTGTTGAACGGCAGCTTGCCGACGCCCGAAATCAGATTGCCGTCGGCAACGAACTTGCCGCCCTCGCCCTTCTTGCAGAAACCGAGGTCCTCGAGCTGCATCAGCACGGTGATGGTGAAGCTGTCGTAGATCGACGCGTACTTGATGTCCTTCACCGTCACGCCCGCTTCCGCGAATGCTACCGGGCCGGACCACACGCCCGCCGAATACGTCAGGTCGAGCGCCTGACCGCCGCGCGGTCCCTTGATCGCTTCGCCCTGCCCGATCAGCCGCACCAGCGGCCGCTTCAGGCTCTTGGCGATCTCCGGCGTGGTGACGACCAGCGCGCCGCCGCCGTCGGTGACGACACAGCAGTCCATACGATGCAGCGGATCTGAGATCATCGGCGAGTTGAGCACATCCTCGACCGTGACCACGTCCTTCAGCATCGCGTGCGGATTGTATTGAGCGTGGTGCGATGCGGCGACCTTGATCCAGGCGAGCTGTTCGCTGGTGGTGCCGAAATCATGCATGTGGCGCATGGCACACGTGCCGTAGATGTTGTGCGTGGTTGCGTTGTACGCAACTTCGAAATCGTGCTCGGCGCCAGTCGCACGCACCGGTACTGCGCCGGTGAGCGGCTTGCCGGCGAGCGTGATCAGCGCCACTGAACATTTGCCTGCCGCGATCGCTTCCGCCGCATGGCCGAGATGCACCAGATAGGAACAGCCGCCGGTGTCGGTGGAATCGAAGTGCTTCACCTTCAGGCCGAGGTAATCGACCATGCCCATGGCGCCGCCGGGCGCGTCGCCGGCGCAGAAATAGCCGTCCACATCGGCCTTGGTGAGCCCTGCGTCCTCGAGCGCGCCCTTGGCAACTTCTGCGTGGAGCTGGGAGATGGATTTGTCGGGCGCTTTGCGAGTCGGATGCTCGTAGATCCCGGCGATGTAGGCCTTCCCCTTGATACTCAAGTTTCTTCTCCGCTGGAGCTTTGGCTAGCGGATTGTCTGGCCTGTCAGACGTGGAATGGCAAGCGGCTGAGCGCTACTCGGCAGCGATCTGGGGCGTCACCAGCGGTGGCGGATTTGCAAGGTCCGCCGTCAATTTCGCATGGCGGACCTTCGCCTCGGCTACCGATTTCTCCTTCACCGGGCCGAAGCCGCGGATCTGATCCGGCACCGACAGCAACTCGACCGCGATGTCGTGCGTGAGCGGCGACAAAGCCGACAAAGCCGACGCGACGTCCTTTTCGTAAGACTCGATGAGCCCCCGTTCCATCTTGCGCTCGGCGCTGTAGCCGAAGATATCGAGCGTCGTGCCGCGCAGGCCCCGCAGTTTCGCAAGAACGCGGAACATCGGCAGCATCCACGGACCAAATTGACGCTTCAGCGGACGGCCCGATGCATCGGTCCCCGGCAGGATCGGCGGCGCGAGGTGATAGCTCACTTTGAACTCACCTTCGAACTGCTCGGCGATCCGCTGCGCAAACTTGCCGTCCGTGTAAAGCCGCGCCACCTCGTACTCGTCCTTGTAGGCGAGCAGCTTGGCGTAGTTCAGCGCCACCGCGCGCGGCAGCGCGTCGCCATAACCGCCGCCCTCGGCGGACTTGCGAACGCGCACAACGAGGTTGTTGTAGCGAGCGGCAAGCGCCGCGTTCTGATAGCCGGTGAGCAGCGCCGTGCGATGCGCGATGACTTCATCGAGCGACATCTCGGCCAGCGTCTTCGGCGCCGCCTCCTCATCCTTCATCATTGCGGCCAGCCGTTTCGGATCGACCGACGCCAGCCGGCCGAGCTGGAAGGCGAGCGTGTTCATCTTCACCGAAACGGCGTTGAGTTCGATCGCGCGCAGAATGGCTTCCGACGACACCGGCAGCAACCCCTGCTGATAGGCGTAACCGAGCATCATCAGATTGGTCGCGATGGCATCGCCGAGCAGGCCCTCGGCGGCATGCGTGAAATCGAAGAATACCGACTCCTTCCGCAGCGACGCTTCGAGCACGCCGTTCACCTTGCGGCGCTGGAAGTTGAAGTCGCGCTGATGGATGAAGTCGGCAATCGGAATAAGGTGGGTGTTGATGACGCCGGTGGTCCGCCCGGACTCACAGAGCGTGATCGTGTCCTTGGCGACAGCGACGACCTCGTCGGCGGCAATCAGCAGATCAGCGGTGCCGGTGACGATGCGCGAGCAGCGGACGTCATCCGTGTTCTGCGATAGCCGGACATGGCTCAGCACCGCGCCGCCCTTCTGCGCGAGGCCGGACATGTCGAGGATCATGCTGGCCTTGCCCTCGATGTGTGCGGCCATGCCGAGCAAGGCACCGACGGTGAGCACGCCGGTGCCGCCGACGCCACCGACCGCAACGTTGTACGTCTTGTCGAGCGACACGCGATGCGCGGGCTCCGGGATGTCACCGAGATTGCCGAGGTCAACCGGCGCGCGCTTGCGCAGCTTGCCGCCGTCGATGCTGACAAACGACGGGCAGAAGCCCTTCACGCAGGAATAGTCCTTGTTGCAGCTCGACTGGTTGATGGTGCGCTTGCGGCCCATTTGCGTCTCGAGCGGTTCGACCGAAATGCAGTTCGACTGCACCGAGCAATCGCCGCAGCCTTCGCAGACGGCCGAATTGATCATCACGCGGCGCTGCGGGTCCTCCATCAGGCCGCGCTTGCGGCGGCGGCGCTTCTCTGCCGCGCAGGTCTGCACGAACACGATCGCCGAGCAACCCGGCGTTTCGCGCAGTGTCTTCATTACCGCATCGAGTTCGTCGCGATGCGCCAGCTTGGTACCCGGCGCAATAGTCGACCCCGGATACGCGTCGGGATTTTCCGAGACGAGATAGATTTCGCGGATGCCCTCGCTGTGCAGCTGGAAGGTGATCTGCTGCGGCGAGAGATCGCCGTCGTGCTTCTGACCGCCGGTCATCGCGACCGCGTCGTTATAGAGGATCTTGTAGGTGATGTTGGCTTTCGAGGCGACCGCCTGGCGGATCGCGAGACTGCCCGAGTGGAAATACGTACCGTCGCCGAGGTTGGCGAAGATGTGGTTTTCCTTGGTGAACGGCGCGATGCCGACCCACGGCACGCCCTCGCCGCCCATGTGTGTGAACGTCTCGGTGTTGCGGTCCATCCACAGCGACATGAAGTGACAGCCGATGCCGGCAAACGCGCGGCTCCCCTCCGGCACTTTCGTGGAGGTGTTGTGCGGACAGCCCGAGCAGAAATACGGCGTGCGCGTCACCGGCGCGACGGCCTGAACCTGCGACGCCTGCCGGCCGTTGAACCAGTCGGCCTTGGCGCGGAGCATTTCGGCGATTTCGGGATTCAGGTTGAGGCGGAGGAGACGTTCGGTCAGCGAGGTTGCAAGCGAGGCGACGCTGAGTTCTTCAGCGAACGGAAGGAAGCGTTTGTCGTGATCGTCCATCTTGCCGACGATGCGCGGGCGCACATCGTCGCGCCAGTTGAACAGCTCCTGCTTGACCTGGTTCTCGACGATTTCACGACGCTCTTCGACGATGAAGATTTCCTCAAGGCCGACGGCAAACTTGCGCACGCCTTCCGGCTCCAGCGGCCACGGCATGCCGATCTTGTAGAGACGAAGGCCGATCTTGGCGGCGACCTCCTCGGTAATGCCGAGTTCGCGCAGCGCCTGCCGCACGTCCTCATAACTCTTGCCCGACGCCATGATACCGAAACGCGGGTTCGGCGAATCCATCACCACGCGGTTGACGTTGTTGGCACGCGCGAATGCGATCGCGGCAAAGCCCTTGTAATCCTGCAACCGCTTGTCCTGCGCGAAGCGATCGTCCGGCCAGCGCAGGTTGAGGCCGCCCGGTGGCATCTCGAAGTCGGTCGGAATTTTGAAGGGCGTCATCTCATCCGAGAGATCGATCTCGGCCGTGGTTTCCACCGTCTCGGTGATCACCTTCATGCCGACCCAGCAGCCGGAGTAGCGCGACATGGCAATGCCGAGCAGCCCCATTTCGATCATTTCGTGGATGCTGGACGGATAGAGATACGGCATCAGCGCCGAGATGAAGGCGTGGTCCGACTGATGCGGCACTGTCGATGACTTGGCGCCATGGTCGTCGCCGGCGAGGCAGAGCACCCCGCCCTTCGCGGCGGAGCCCGCCGCGTTGCCATGACGGAACACGTCGCCGCAGCGGTCGACGCCCGGCCCCTTGCCGTACCAGATGCCGACGACGCCGTCGTACTTCGCGCCGGGCGACAGATTGAGCTGCTGCGAGCCCCAGATCGCGGTGGCCGCAAGGTCCTCGTTCACGCCGGGCTGGAACTTGATGCCGTACTGATCGAGATGGTGGCGAGCGGCGTGGAGTTGCTGGTCATAGCCGCCGAGCGGCGAGCCGCGATAGCCGGAAATGAAGGCGGAGGTGTTGAGGCCCTGAGCGCGATCGCGCCGGATCTGCGCCATCGGCAAGCGCACCAGGGCCTGAATGCCTGTCAGGAAGATATGGCCGGAACCTTGCGTGTATTTTTGATCGAGACTGATCGGTCCTTGATTGATTCCCATTCCCGCCTCTCGATCCCGCGCTTGAGCCGCCCGTGTTCGCCTTTGCCCGGCGTGCATTTCCGAGTCTTATTTGAAACATTCTATGTCGGTTTTCGTGCCGGCTGCATCAAGATTCGACGAGATTATCTGGCTGACCGGACAAGCAATTTCGTTCTCGGAAAGCCCTGCCGTTGCTTGCTTCGTGTCGTGTCGCGGCCTCGCTTCGCAATGTTGCTGCGGACCGCCGGGCAGCGACTTCGCCGCACCGCAAAATGACGCCTCACATTCCCGTTCCGGCATGGCTGCTCCGAAGGCGTCGCACGCCTTCAACGGAACACCGCAACGTCCAGCGCCGTTGTCTTGGGACATCGGCCGCTGCGCTCGTACGCGCGGCTTTAAAAAAGCGGGAGGACGACATGAACTGGAGCGACCGTGAGCTGGAAACCCCGCCGGCTCAGACCAAATCCGGGACGTCAGGTGGTGAGGATACGTTTCAGGAAAAGCCGACCAAGGCCCTCATCGGCCTCGGCGTGCTGATCATGCTCAGCCTGCTGCTGTACGAGATCAACCACTTCCAATCGGCAGGCGTCGGGGCAACGCCACCGCAAAGCATGGCGCAGCGGATCGCGCCCTCATCGAACTGACGATGTCATCGGATCATCAAGGCCCGCCCGGACGACCGGGCGGGCTTTTTCGCTGCTCCACGCGCAGTCGTCGAAAAACGAGGCAAATCGATCAGTTGACAGCCCCCGGCCCAGTTGGGCTAATCGCCCCAACCTTATTCATTTCAAACGATTACGGACTGGACCGATGCGAAAAGCCCTTCTCATTGCGTGCGCGATGATGCCAGCCACGGCGCTTGCCAGCGATATCAAGGCAAAGATGCCGGACACTGCCTTCTCCGGCAAAATCAAGCCGGACATTCTGGGGTTGTCACTCGAGGATGACGCGGCGAAGGCGAAAGGCGCCATCGAAGCCCACTTCAAGGATCGTCAGGGCGTCAAACCGGCCATCGGCCAGCAGACCTTCGGCGCAACGCGCGCGAGCTACACCCCTTCCCTCACCTTCGATCAGCCGGCGACTGCAAAGGACGGCGGCGAAACCATTGCGATGATGTTCTCCTCGCCCGCGAGTGCCAACCGTGCATTCCTGATTTCGCGAACGCTGACGTTCGCAGCCGCCGCTCAGCCGCTGAAATCGGATCTGCTCAAACAGGTGATGGACAAGTACGGCGAGCCGACGCTGGTTGGCAGCCAGAACGTCTATTACTTCTATCGCGGCGGCAAGGTCGTTTCGGTGAAGCAGAAGTACAAGCCGGATACGGCACTCGATGCGCTCGACAAGCCGCTGAACGCGAAGGCTGCGGTTGCACTGAACAATGCTAAGGGCCAAGGCAGTTGCGTCGCCGCAGTCAAGCACGTCGGCGCACTCGACAAGACGCTGAAGGGCCTGCTCGCCGAGGCCAAGGACGCCAACTGTGACGCCGCGTTGACAATCACGCTGGCGCCGGGTGGAAGCCCCGAACGAACCGGTAAGGCTGAATTCATGATGGTTGATTTCAAGCGGATCACCAGCGCTGCAGCGATCGACGATGACGCCGCGAAGAGCGGGCCATCAGCCGCACCGTCGGGCAGCGCGCCGAAGCTCTAGACGGGCACACGCACCAGCTAACAGACACGCAAACAAAAACCCGGCCTGACTTCGTCAGACCGGGTTTCGTTCACCACATCGGCTCAGTAATAGAACCGGGGACGATAGTAACGGCGGTAGTACCGCGGGCGATAGTAGCGACGGCGATAGTAGCGACGGCGATAGCCATAACCGTAATACTGGACCTGCTCAGCGTTGGCGTCCTCGATGTCCTGCTCGGTCGCGATCGCAGGCTTGGCTTCGAGATCGGGCTGCTCGGGCTTCGGGCCCTTGAGCGGATCGGTCGGTGCCATCAGCGGCGCGGCGCTGGCAGGCCCGGCAACTGCAACAAGGCTCGCGCCGGCTGCAACGCCGAGCGCAAGTTTCAGAAAATCCCGTCGTTCCATAATCGTGACCTCCCTTTGGAGCAACAATTGAGGCCCGATGATCGCGTTCAACTGATGAACCGAAACTGAACCGCGTATTCAGGAACGAGGTTGTCCGTCGTCATCGAGAGCTGCCGGAATTGACAGCTCGGGCCAACTCAATCCCGCCGGTATTGTTCCCCGGCAGTCAAGCGTTTTCCACTCGCATCATTCCAGCTTGATGTTGGCTTTCTTAATCACGTCCGCCCAGCGGGCAACTTCCGCGCTGACGAACTTTCCGAACTCATCTTTCACGAGTGTCGGCGTCGGCGACCCGTTCTTCTTCCATGCGTCCTTCAGCAATTCGGAATCGAGCGCCTTGCGTACCTCGGCCGCCATCCGGTCGATCACGGGCTGCGGCGTTCCTTTCGGCGCAAATAGCGCGTACCAGGTCGCAACTTCATAGCCTTTCAGGCCTGCCTGTTCGGATGTCGGCACATCCTTGATCGCTTCCGACCGCTCGGTCGAAGCGACCGCGAGCGCGCGAATCTGGCCACCCTGCACCTGGTTCGCCGACGAGCCGAGCCCGTCAAACATGACATGCACGTGACCTGCGACCAGATCCTGCATCGCCGGACCGGCGCCGCGGTACGGCACATGGTTCAAATTGACGCCGGCAAGCAGCTTGAACAATTCGCCGGCCAGATGATGCGTGGTGCCGAGACCGGCCGAGGCGTAGTCGATCTTACCGGGGTTGGCCTTCGCATCCGCGATAAACTCGGCAAGTGTCTTGGCGCCGACCTTCGCAGGATTGACCACAACCACCTGCGGCGGCGCAGCGATCAGCGCGACCGGGATGAAGTCCTTGGTCAAGTCGTAGTCGAGCTTCGGATAAAGCGTTGCTGCGATCGCGTGATGCGCAGCACCGATGAAGAAATTGTAGCCGTTGGCTTCAGCCTTGGCCGCCGCGCTTGCGCCGACCGTACCGCCCGCGCCGGAGCGATTGTCGATCAGGACGCGCTGGTTGAGCTGTTTCTCGAGCTGCGCAGCCAATGGGCGCGCAAATGCGTCAGTGCCGCCACCCGCAGGGAACGGAACGATCATTGAGATCGGCCGGTCCGGCCACTGTGCTGCAGCGGGCCCCGCATGCAGCGCTGCGATCGCAGCCATCGCAACAGTTGCAAAAAGCCCGGCCGCGCGAATGCGCAGCGACGTCGTCCTGATCATGCGTTTCCTCAATGTTTCTTATAGTCCCGTAGCAACGGCCGGATTAGGCCATCCCGGCCCTCGCTTGGCAAGCCGGGCGGATCGCCGCAACCCCCTAGAATACCTGACCTTTTCCCCGACTTTAGACCAATGCGGTTCCATCTTTGGCGTGTTGCGTTGAACAATACTGGGCATTCGCGCGACCTACGGCATCCACGCACCAATTGAACAGAGTCGAATTTGCGATGCTACGTCTGACTTCCCTCGCGCTCGCCTGCCTCTCCATCGCTTTCGCAGTCGGACGCGCCAACGCCGACGACCTGCCGAAATTCAAGGATTATCCGGTCAAGGTCTTCGCCGGAAAAACGGCGAAGCCGCGCTTCCACACCCAGGACCTGCGCGATCGGCGTGAGCTTTATCAATCCGCCGTCAGCGACGAGAAGGTGAACGCAGGCGGTCGCTTCATCGTCGTGAAGCTGCCGTGCGGCTCGGCTTGCGCGCAGCCGACGTTTCTTGATGCGACCAATGGCAAGATCGTTGAATTCGACACGGTGTCGGGCTGGCGTGAAGTATCCGACGACTTCGAACCGGTGTTGTCGCGTGCCGACAGCCGGCTCGTCGTGTTCGCCGGCAGCCGCAACGAGAAAGGCGTCAACGGCCTGCACTTCTACATCATCGGCGACAACGGCAAGCTGCAGCACCTGCGCACGGTCGATGTCGGCGGAAATTTCGAGACTGCACCGAAGGTGCAGTAGCTACTCCGCGGCGGGCGCCAGCTTCTGCGGAATCGCTGCGCCACGCAGGCGCGCACGCTCGGCATTGGGCCACAGCAGCAGCAGGCCGGAGATGCCCGACGTGATAAGAATGGCGCCGTTGATCATGAAACCGGTCATGTAACCGGCATGCTGCGTGGCTGCCGCCTGCACGACACTTCCCATCACGTACGGGGCCACGATGCCGGCGAGTGTGTAGATGGCGCCGTAGATCGAAATCACTGCCCCGCGTTGCGAGGTCGGCGTGAACTCCGCGATCATCGGCGCGCAAACCACATAGATCGCGCCGCTGACCCCTGTACCGAGCACCAGCATCGCGACCTGCCCGTTCGCGCCCTGAACCTGCGGCATCAGCAGGAGAATGATCCCGCCGAAGACCAGCGGCGCTGAGCCGAGAACGCCGCGCGCATGGCGAGTCGACATTCCACGACCGACCAGCACCTGCGACACCCATCCCGTCAGCAGCACGATCGATGCACCGAAGACCCACGGCAAGACCGAGATAAGCCCCGCATCCTTCTGCGAGAAGCCAAGTCCGGTGATGAGAAACGGCGTGAACCAGGTCAGACCGAGCGACAGCGCCCAATACGCACCGAACGTCGCCGCGCAGCAGCCGATGAAGGTACGCGACAGCAGAAGCTGCGAATACGGGATCTTTTCGTTGTCGAGATCGCTGACGACCTCGGTGATCGGCCCTTCGCGGCCGAGCAAGAGCCACAGCGCAACCCACATCAGTCCGACAATGCCGAGCGCGCCGAAGGCGTGGTGCCAGCTGTAGTTGACGATGATCCAGTTCAGCGCGGGCACGGCAAGGATGACGCCGAACGCCGAGCCTTGCGCGAGGATCGCGGTCGGCAGCGTGCGCTTTTCGTCAGGGAACCACTTGTAGACCGCGTGAATAGCAACTGAGCCGGCCGGCCCCTCACCCGCGCCAAGCAGAACGCGGCAGATGAGCAGCGTCGTAAAACCGACAGTGCCGACCATCGGAAACTGCACCAGCGCCCAGATCAGCGCCAGGACCAGAAGAACCCAGCGGGTCGGCACACGATTGACGATGAAACCGACGACCACCGCAGAAATCGAGAACAGGAAGAAGAAGGACGACCCCAGCAGCCCGAACTGCTCCGGGCTCAACTGCAGCTCCTTCATGATCGGGACACCGGCCAGGCCGACAATGATCTTGTCCGCAAAGTTGACCAGCATGAACAGGAAGAGAAGAAACGTTATCCGCCAGGCGCCCTTCGGTGTGGGTGTTGCGGTCATTCCGACTCCCCAACGTGCTGCATTCGCGCGATCAAGGGTCCTTATCGCTGGACCTCTGGCTCATGCTGCCGCCGGACCTTGCACTTGGCAAGCCCGCCGATGTCGCGGCGCAGTAACAAGCCGTCAAACACACCCGTGTAACGGACATTGTTGCAGGTGCGTCCGTGCGGCGTTACCGCCCCGCGTCGCGCTCGTAGACGAACTTCGGCATTTCCCACCGGAAGCGGATCGCCAGCAAGCGGAACGTGAGACCGAAGACGAACGCAACCAGCGTCACGAGATCGGGATTGAGGCCGAGCTGCAAACCTTCGACATAAACGAGACCGGTGAGAATCGAGACGCTGGCGTAGAGCTCGGCGCGAAACAGCAGCGGCACGTCGTTGCAAAGGACATCGCGCAGCACGCCACCGACGCAGCCGGTGATCATGCCGGCCATGATAACGATCGCGAAATGATGACCGCCCTTCAGCGCCACGCTGCACCCGAGCATGGTGAACAGCACAAGCCCGATGGCATCGAGAAACAGGAAGGCCTTGTTGAAATGATGGATCACCGGCGCGAGCGCAATCGTGGCGAGCGCCGCAGCCGCCGTGATGCCGAGCAGATACGGCTCTTGTACCCAGCTCAAGGGATAGTTGCCGAGCAGCACATCGCGCGTCGATCCGCCGCCGAGCGCGGTGATGGAGCCCAACAATACGACGCCCATCCAGTCCATGCTGCGCCGGCCGGCGGCGAGCGCTGCCGTCATCGACACGACGATCAGACCGATGATCGAAAGCGGAAACAGCAGATTCTCGGCGTGGGCCATGCCCCTGTGTAGCACGGTTCGCCTAGGCCGGCTCCAGTTGCATCGTCCGGCGCTGCGCCAGGCGGAAAATGCCTAGCCCGATCACGGCCAGGCCCATCATGGCAGCGGCGAAAAGCACTGGCGCCGCAGGGCTGCCGAAGAAATCGCGCACCCGCCCCGCGATCACAGGCATGATTGCCATCGAAAGATAAAAGCATGTGAAGAATACACCCATGCCGACCGCGCGGTTGTGCGGCGACAAGGCTTCCGTCGGCAAGGAAACGATCAACCCCGCAGGGATGCCGGCGAGGATCACCATGACCGCAAACGCGGCCATGAAGTGGTCTGTGAACGGCAGCGACGCTCCGGCCAGCGCCACAATGAGCAGGCTAACCACCATGAACAGATTGAGCCGGCCGAAACGCTGGGCGAGAAGTCCGCCAACCGGCACGGTGAAGATCAACGCCCAGCCCAGCACGCTGACGATGCGGCCGGCCTCGGTCAGCAGGTAGCCGCGCGCGGTCAGAAGCTCGGGCAGGAATGTGATCATGACAATGTAGGCCACATTGTAAGTGCCCCAGATGAATCCGGCGATGAGCACCAGCAGCCATTCCCGGCCCGAGAGCGCGATCTGAAACTTGCCATCGAGCAGCGCCGGCACATCCGGCGGGTCGCGATAGATCAGCGCGACGAGAACGAACGATACGACGATAACGGCGACGGCGGTGTACATCACCGGCGGCCACGCGCCGAAGCTTACGATGGCCGGAAACGTGACGAGGCCGAGCGCCAGACCGAGCGGCCAGCTTGCGACGAGGATCGACATCGCCGGAACGACCTCATGCCGCGCGAACCAGTCGGCGACCATCTTGGTCATGATCACGTTCATGACGACGCCGCCAATGCCGCTGATGAGCCGCCCGGCGAACGCAACCTCGAAAGTGTGCGAACCGGTCATCGCGCCGCCGAGCACCATGAGTGCAAGGCCGAGCAGGACGACGCGCTTGGCACCGAACCTCTGGCCGATCAATCCGCTCGGAATTGCGAAGATCGTCCCCGGCAGCATGTAAAGACCGATCAGCGTGCCGAGCCAGGTGAAATCGATCTTCCACTCGTCGACAAGAATCGGCCCGATCGCGCCGATAGTTTTGAATTGATAGGCGAGCGCAGTCCGCGCCACAAATAGCACGAACAGCATCAGCCACCGCTGCGAATGCGATTCAGTTGCCGTGTTGCTCACCACCGGGCCGCCCTCCCGAGCCGTCATTCAAAAAACTCCGCCGTCGCGGGGATCTTCGCCCCCTTTTGCGCGCGATAGAGGAGTCACCATTTCCAGACAATGGCAAATTATCGCACCCTTTGAGTTGGCCCAAAATGGGGCGATAGCCATGGATTATCGATAACAACCCGCTATGAGCAACTACCGGTAAACCTCCGGCAACATCCAGAGCTTGTCCACGCGATTCCACCGCGAATTATGACAACGATCACGCATCACATCCGGCCGTCACACTGGCATGATGATATCTCGTAGTTTTGGGCCGCCCACGAGAGATCACGTCATGCTGCAACGCCATACGCTCCTGCTATCGATGCTGTTTGCGATATCCCTGCCCGCGGCTGCACAAGACGCGATGCCGCGCGAGCCGCAGATCGGTCCCAGGCCGTTCTATCTCGTCGACAAGATGAAGGACGGCGCGCTGAAGAAAGAGCTGAGCCAGTGCACCGGCCCGTTCCGCAAGACCGACTTCTCGATCGGCCATCGCGGCGCGGCGCTGCAGTTTCCCGAACACACGCGCGAATCGTATCTGGCGGCGGCGCGCATGGGCGCCGGCATCATCGAATGCGACGTCACCTTCACCAAGGACCGGCAGCTCGTGTGCCGCCATGCGCAGTGCGACCTGCACACCACGACCAATATTCTCTCCGTCCCTGCGCTCGCGGCCAAATGCTCGCAGCCCTTCAGCCCGGCGGATCCCGCTACGGCTAAGAAGGCCTCGGCCAAGTGCTGCACCAGCGACATCACGCTGGCCGAGTTCAGGACGCTGACGGCGAAGATGGATGCGTTCAATGCGGACGGCAAAACCGTCGCCGAATATCAGAACGGCACCCCGCGCTGGCGTACCGATCTCTATAGCGCCACCGGCACGCTGATGACCCATGCCGAGAGCATCGCGCTGATCAAATCGCTCGGCGCGAAGTTCACGCCCGAGCTGAAGGCGCCCGAAGTGACGATGCCGTTCGAGGGCGACTACACCCAGGAAAAATACGCAACGCAGATGCTGGATGACTACAAGGCCGCGGGCGTTCCGGCGTCCGACGTTTTCCCGCAGAGCTTCAACTACGCCGACGTTCTGCACTGGATCAAAACCGCGCCGGATTTCGGCAAGCAGGCGGTCTATCTCGACGGCCGCTATGAGACATCCGGCTTCGATCACACCAAGCCCGAAACGCTCAAGCCGTCGATGGCCGAGATGAAGGCCGCGGGCGTGCCGATCCTCGCGCCGCCGATCTACATGTTACTGGCGCTCAACGACAAGAATGAGATCGTGGCGTCCGACTACGCCAAGGCGGCAAAGGCCGCGGGCCTTGACCTCATCGCCTGGTCGCTGGAGCGCGACGGTCCGCTCGACAAGGGCGGCGGCTTCTATCACCGCTCCGTCAAAGGCGCGATCGACCGGGACGGCGATACTTTGACCGTGCTCGACGTTCTGGCGAAGCAGGCCGGCGTGCGCGGCGTGTTCTCCGACTGGCCGGCGACGACGACGTTCTACGCGAGCTGCACGGGACTGAAGTAGCCGCCGCCAACCGATGCGCCGCGGGCTTACTTCCGGAAGCCGAAGTGCCAGAAGCCAGCGGCCAGCAGCACGTGGATGGCAAATGTCCCCCACCCCAGCGCGTTGGCAAGTCCGCCAGTGATACCGAGCAAAAGCGGCACGGCGGAGACGGCGAAGTAGATCGCGGCGGCGCGAAAAACCGCGGTCGATGCCAGGCTCGACGGCAGTTCGCGCAGCCACCAGAAGATCAGCGCGAACGCGATGAGCATTGCTCCGAAAATGCGCGTCATCATCACGCCCGCCGCATTGAGCTTGACGCCGAGCGGCGCCAGCACGGCTTCCGGCAACAACAGAAATCCAACGCCGAACAAGGCTTCGATGACGGCGGCGATCAGCAGAAACGTCGGCAACGATAACGGCATGTGCAATCCCCCAAATGCAATGGCCCTAAAGGACAGCATCCTGCATCGGAACGCGGGGAATTGCTATGACCGGCAGAAAATGCGGCCGCGTCGAAGGCTGTGCAGCCCCGGCTGAACTTATCGGGGCTGCACGAACTCAACCCGCTCTACAGCCAGAAGCGGCGACGGCGCCAGCGACGGCGGCCCCAGAAGCGGCGGCGGCGATAGCCCCAGAAGCGACGGCGGCGCCAACCCCAGCGGCGACGCCTGCCCCACCGAACCTCCTCGATACGCGCGGCATCGAGATCGTTCTGGTCGGCGACAGCCGGTTGCGGCTTGAGGTCTTGCGGCGATCCGGACTTGTCCAGCGCCGGTTGCGGCGGCATCAAAGGTGCTGCTTGTGCCGCGGACGACACCACCATCGCTCCCGCAGCAACGCCCAAGGCGACTTTCAGAAATTCCCGGCGTTCCATGATTTGTCCTCCCATGTGAGCAAGTCGAACACGCAACAGAGTTGGCCTGGTTGCATGAACCGGCGCTGAACTTCGCGTTCAGCATTCAGGGAGATTACGTAATGTGTTACCTTAATCGATGGTTCCCGCGTCCTACTCGATCACGCACGTGACGTATTCAGCTTTCAGACTGCTGAAATACGCCATCTGCTTCAGCTCGGTCGAATAGTCCCGGAATTCTTTCTCGCCGGGCTTGAGAATGTAATCGCTCGTCGCCGTGCAGTTCTTGCCGGCGACTTTCACTGTCAGCTTGTGGATGTGAGCCCCGACATCGAACGTTCGTTCGATCGTTGAATCGTCAATCACCCGGTAGACGACACCCTTGGGCTGACGCCCCAGCTTGACCTTGGCGGTCCCCTTAAGGCCGTCTTTGACGGCGAATGCATCGCTCACCGTACCGTTCGCTCGCAGAACGATTCTGAAATCAACCGTCGCGCTGCCAACGCGCGCGCTTGGCCGAACGCGCACGGCGTTGACCTTGTAGTGAACGTAGATGTTGGTGTCGCCTGCTGCAGCGTTTGCGTCATCATGCGTCACCAGAGCGGCGCATACGATCAGAGGCAGCAGAACCAGCTTCATCTCGCCTCACAACGGCAGGTTATCGTGCTTCTTCATCGGCACCTCGACCTGCTTGTCCTTCAGCATGGCGAGTGCGCGGGCGATGCGCTTGCGGGTCGAGTGCGGCATGATCACATCGTCGATGTAACCGCGCTCGGCGGCGACGAACGGCGACAGGAAGCGGTCCTCGTATTCCTTGGTGCGCGCGGCGATCTTCTCGGCGTCGCCGATGTCGGCGCGGAAGATGATCTCCACCGCCCCCTTCGCGCCCATCACCGCGATCTGCGCGGTCGGCCAGGCGTAATTCATGTCGGCGCCGATTTCCTTCGACGCCATGACGTCGAACGCGCCGCCATAGGCCTTGCGGGTGATGACGGTGACGAGCGGCACCGTGCATTGCGAATACGCAAAGAGAAGCTTGGCGCCGTGCTTGATCAGGCCGCCGTATTCCTGCGCGGTGCCCGGCAGGAAGCCCGGCACGTCGACGAACGTCACGATCGGAATGTTGAAGGCATCGCAGAAACGGACGAAGCGCGCCGCCTTGCGTGAGGCATCGCTGTCGAGCACGCCGGCCAGCACCATCGGCTGGTTGGCGACGAAGCCCACCGTCTTGCCGGCGACGCGGCCGAAGCCGGTGACGATGTTCTTCGCGAACGTCTCGGCAAGTTCGAAGAAATCGCCCTCGTCCACGACCTTGGTGATCAGTTCCTTGATGTCGTACGGCTTGTTCGGATTATCCGGGATCAGCGTGTCGAGCGACGGCTCTTCCCGCTCGATGTCGTCGAACGACGGCCACTCTGGCACGCCGTCCGTGTTGTTCGACGGCAGGAAGTCGAGCAAGCGGCGCATCTGCAGCAGCGTCTCGACGTCGTTCTCGTACGCGCCATCCGCGATCGAGGATTTCGTCGCGTGCACACTGGCGCCGCCGAGTTCTTCCGCGGTGACGACCTCGTTGGTGACGGTCTTCACCACGTCCGGNNACCACGTCGGGGCCGGTGACGAACATGTAGGAGCTGTCCTTCACCATGAAGATGAAGTCGGTCATCGCCGGCGAATAGACGTCGCCGCCCGCACAGGGGCCCATGATGACGCTGATTTGCGGAATGACGCCGGACGCCAGCACGTTGCGGCGGAACACATAGGAGTAACCGGCGAGCGCGGCGACGCCTTCCTGAATGCGCGCACCACCCGCATCGTAAAGGCCGATGATCGGCGCCCGCGCCTTCATCGCCATATCCTGGATCTTGGTGATCTTCTGCGCGTGCGTTTCCGACAGCGAACCGCCGAACACGGTGAAGTCCTTGGCGAACACGAACACGGTGCGGCCGTTGACGGTGCCCCAGCCGGTGACGACGCCGTCGCCCGGCACCTTGTTCTTCTCCATGCCAAATTCGGTCGAGCGGTGCTCGACGAACATGTCGAATTCCTCGAACGAGCCCTTGTCCATCAGAAGCTCGATACGCTCGCGCGCGGTCAGCTTGCCGCGGCCGTGCTGCGCCTCGATTCGCTTCTCGCCGCCACCGAGCTTGGCGCCCTTGCGGCGCGCGTCGAGCTTCTCAACGATGTCTTTCATGAATGGTCCCGGTCTTTTCTGGCCGCATGATCTTGTCCGAAAACCGGAAGACCACTTTTCGGGATCATGCGGATTTGCCCAGCGGGTGCCGGGATCAGATTTCCGGACAGTCCTACATAGGATTTCGTGAACTGCAAACGGCCGGGAGGGCATTTTCGAGGGGCTGGGCGGGATTGATCGGCTTCGATAAGCTGTTCTTTCTCAAGGCAGAAAGGCGCACCTATGCTGTTCCTCGTGATCTCGACCCCGCGCCCCGAGCGGCCCTCCGAATTCGCCGCAACCCGCCAGAAGTTCTGGGACTGGATCGCGCCCTATCAGGCCAAGAGGATTTGCCAGCAGATCCACCCGCGGGTCGGGCGAGGCGCGGTGGCGATCTTCGACGTGCCCGATCACGCCCTGCTCCACCGCATCCTCAACGAATGGGCCGACCTCATTCCGGCGCATTTCGACACCTACCCGCTGGTCGACCTGGCGGCGACCAAGGCGATGCTGGCGGATCAGGTGGCGGCGACGGGCCTGAACTGATCAGCGCCCGCTGAGCTGCCGGATGCGGCCGTCATAGGCACTGGCGATGCAGGCGACCGACGCGCCGCACTGGCCGCGCTGCTGCAGCCACACCTTCTGCGCGGCGGCGAGCCGCTGCTGACTGTCGAGACTAAGGCTCGTCAGCACGCTGCCGTAGAGCGCCGAGAGCTGCCGGTCCTTCGCCGCGAGCACGCCGTCGTTGCAGATCGCGATTTCGTCGGCGCTGCGGGCCTTGGCGCAATTGAAGCTCGGGGTTGCTGCGACGGGTGCAGCCGCCAGCGCCGGCGCACCCTGCCCCTGCAGCACGGCAATGCGCGACGAATAGGCCTGCGACACGCAGGCCGCGTTGGAGCCGCAGAGCTTGCGCTGGCCGAGCCAGTCGCCTTGCTGACGGCGGAACGCGAGGCGCGCATCGCCATCCAGCATATCGACTCGGGCGTAATAAAGCTGCGACAGCTGACGATCGAGTGCCGCCAGCTGCACACTCGCGCACACCGCAAGCTCATCCGCCAGCTTGGCATGGCTGCAATCGAAGCTCGGCCGGGCAACGATCGGCTGCGCGGCTGGCAGCGGTGCCGTCGGTCGTGCCGACGCGGAATTGTCCGGCGGCGGCCGCACAGGTTGGGGCTGCGGCGCAATGGCGATCGCGCCCGGCGGCGCGAAATAGAACGCGGGTCCGGACAGTTCGTCGTAATAGGCCGGCCGCTGCTCATGCCGCACCGTGATCGCCAGCGCCTCGACATCTTCACGCACCTCGCGCGCCAGATCGGTGATCGGCTTACCCTCGACCGTGATCTTGCGAAGCAAGGCACGCGTATAAAGCGAGGTCGGTTCGCGATCGTTGTCGTCGAGGCGGTCCCGTGCCGTCTGCCCATAACCCGCCGAATACATAATAAAAACGCCGGACTGCGCTGCGCCGCGGGCTAACTGCACCTGCGAGAGTCCGCCGGACACGCCGATCGCGCGCGTACCGCCTTGCGCAAATGGATTATCGCGGCAGGCATCGAGGATGAGAACGGTGACGCGCGGCCCCGCGTTTCGAATACGCTCAAGCAAGCCCGTCATCGGCAGACCTTCGGACTTCACCAGCTCCTTGTCGCCAGCCGCCGGCTTCGGCACATCCGCCGGAAGCAGGAAATTCTCGCCATCGACGGCGATCCCGTGACCCGAGAAATGGACGACCGCCGTATCGCCCGGCTTCAGCTTGGCGACGAAGCTCGACAGGCTCAGATTGAGATTGCGCCGGTCCGGATTGGTCACGAGATCGACGGTGAAGCCGAGCCGCTCGAGCACGGGCTTCATGGACTGCACGTCGCCGACGGCTTTCTGCAGCGGCGGCACGTTCTGGTAGCTGTCGATGCCGATCAGAAGCGCACGCCGGCTCTCGGCGCTGGCCTGCCCGATGGTAGCCGCAACGAAGAGAGTGCCGATCAGAAAGGAGCGGACCGCGAAATTCACGAAGAACACCAAAATCAATCGGGTGATGCCAACGGCGCGGAGACTAGTACAGGGCGCAGCCGCGCGGAAGCTACAGCGCGCCCACGTCGGCCAGCAGGTTCTGCGTCACCGCGATCCGCGCCGGAACGTGCTCGGGCGTCTTGCAATCCATATTCATGGCGAAGACGGTACGGCCCTCTCCCTTCTCGGCCCAGCCGACGACCCAGCCGAGCGACGGCTTGCCGATCTCGGCGCCGAGCAAGCCCGTCTTGTAACGAAACAGCCCGGTATCGGTCTTGGTCACGGTCAGGATGTCCCGGATGATGTCCTGGCTGCGTGCTGACACCGGCAGTACCCCGCGCCGCAGCCGGTCGACGAAATCGATCTGCTGCACCGGGTCGATCCGCAGGTCGCCGGTCAGCCAGAATTGCTCGAGGCCACCGCCGATGTTGCGGTTGCCGTATTCGAGCAGGTTGACGTAGGTCTGCATCCGCTCGGCCCCGATCCGGCGGGCGATCTCCTGACCGACCGGGACCACCGACGCCGCCATCGCCGAGCGCAGGGTGTGATCCTTATTCCAGGGCTCGATCGCCCGCTTCACCCCGTCCCACTTGAAAATATCCTTGTCCGGATCGGACACGACCCCTGTCTCTAACGCGATGAGAAAGTTCGCGATCTTGAACGTCGAGGCCGGCAGCTGGGCCTCGCCGGAACGAACCTTGTCGCTGGCGGTGATGGTGTAGCCGTTGGCATCATAAGCAACGAACGTTCCCTGGGTGCCGAGCGCGGCAAACCGCTTGGCCAGCCCCTCGTCGATCACCTCCTTGGGCGGCGATACGTTGGCGGCGGCGAAACGGGGCAAGGCAACGGCAGCCAGCAGGCCTGCGGTGCGGCCAAGGAAACGGCGGCGATGGATCACGGGATCTCTCCGGACAGGTATTTCAGTCCGGCGCACCAAGACCGGCCATTACGGTCAAAATATAGCGCGGGCAAAGCATGGCGGGTGGTGTTTGCGGGGTCGACAGTTTCCCGGCGCGGGCGGATTTTCCCGGCCCGGCTCAACGGCTTGATGCCAGCAACCTTCCGGCCAACCTTACTGAACGAAGCCGAGCGACGCGCGCTCGACCCCGATCGGCACGCACACCCGCTTGCGCGGCCGCGCACCGGTCGAGCCTGTCACACGCATGACATGAGCCGGACCGCAGGCGCTGGTCTGCACGAGAACGGATGCATAAGCCCTGAGCAACAAGGGCTCGCGTTTGAGGTAAGTTTGGGCAAAGGCAGGCTGGGCAACGAGGAGAACAACGACAGCTAGCAGGCCACGCATGACACTCATCCCCGAAATGGGCTAACCCGTAGACTTTTTTATCCCGCAGTCAACACCAACCGTAATCCTCTCAGGCAAATTCCGTTCCAGCCGGGCGGAAAATTTTCGACAGCGTTAAAGGTGCACCCGTCAGCGCCCGTAGAAGACGACCGCGCCGATCAGAATGAGGGCGGCCATCGCCCCGAAGCGGGCGAGCATCCGCTCCGCTAACGCCTTGGCGGCATGACTTTTGGCGGACAGGCTTTTGGCGGGCAGGCCTTTGACGGCAGATTTCATGGCGTCCCCCATGAGCTGTGGGCGCTCAGGTGACGACGCCGGATGGCGCCCTCACCTGAGGTGGAAAGCAAGCCGGCAAGCGCTTCGGCCAGCAGTCATCCTCGGCTGCGACGCCGATGGACCCGTTTGGATTTTACGCAGAACACCCCGAAGACAAGACCGGCATGCTCGCGGCGATGTTGTCCCCACACCGCGAACATGAACCGATGCTGAAGACTTAATGGGGCAGGAGTTTGTCCGCTGCGGTTGCGAAATTTGCGATCGTTCGAATTGTGGCAATCCAAAAAACGCACACGATCGCGATCAGCGCCGATGTCCCGATAGCCGCAACACGAACACCAGCACTTCGGCAACGGCGCGATAGAGCTCCGGCGGAATCTCATCGCCGAGTTCGACGTTCGAAAGCGCGCCCGCAAGCACTTCGTTCTCTTCAATCGGAACGTCGTTGGCCTTCGCGACTTCGACGATCTTCTCGCCGAGCGCGCCCTTGCCCTTTGCGACGACGCGCGGCGCACCCTTGCGATCGTATTCGAGCGCGACGGCCAGCTTTGAGTTGACGCTCTTCACACTCATGATGCGCGATTCACGAAATGACCGGCGGGCGCCGTTGCCGCTTGTGGCGGTTCACCCTCGCCGACCACGATGTTGCCGGGCTCGAGTTCGGCGCTGCGCAGCGCATGCGCCAACTGCGCAGTGTTGGCACGCAGCTGCGCTGCCGTCACCGGCCGCTCGGCCCACATCCGCACCGATGTGGTCTCGCCGATGAGCGAGACGATCGCATGCACCGGTCCCGCAGGTTCGACATCGAGCGAGAAACGCGCGCGCCAGACCTTGCTGGCCGAGCCCTCCTCGCCGTTGCCGCCGCCATCGCGCGCGACCTCGAATTGCGCCACCGCGGTGCCCTGCGGCGTGACGAACGGAATCTCGAAACTCCAACGCGGCGTCACCACATCGAGTTTTGCGCCCGGCACATCGACGCGATCCGGCAGCGATGCGACCTGCAACAGCGTCTGCCGCGCAATCGCGCCGTCCGTGTCATCGAGCAGCTGTCGCACCGTCGCAAGCTGCGGCGCATTCGCTGCCAGCGTCGGCTCCGCGATCGGCTGCGCGGACGGCGCAGCCCTCCGGAATGGTGGCGGCGGAACGTTCGTCTGCGCCACACCCGGATCGATATCGGACGATGCCTGCTGCACGAGCGCCTTGCCCGGCTCGACGCCCGCTTCGGCACGCGCAATCTGCAGGGCGTTACGGATCAGACTGAGGAACGTGTCCGGTGCGAGCGGTGCGCCGCCCGGCGCCTGCCGCACCGCATTGGCGGCAACGCTGATCGTTTTCGCAACATCGGACGGATCGCCTGCGCGCGACGCCAGCGGCGGCCGCGGCTGCAAAGCGCTCTCCAACTCCGCGCCCGGCACAAGCGGCGGCGCGGCAGTGATAACGACATTTGCCTGCGGTGCCACGGAAGGCGTTGCTGCAGCGGTCGCTTGCGGCACGATGCTCTGCGCCGGCAGTTGTGACGCGATCTGCGGCTGCGCTGGCGTGGAAGCTACCGTTGCCGCTTGCAGCACGCTTCCCTGTGCAGTCGCCAGCTGTCCTGGTGCCTGAGGCTGCTCCGCACTTGCCAACGCCACACTCAGGGTCTGGCGCAAAACGATCAGCGCCGATTTGAGATCGGGGAGCGGCGCCAGCTGCGGCTGATTTGCGGGCGTGAAGGCCAGCGTCCTTTCCCGGAACAAACCGGAGGCTTCGAACGCGGCCTGAATTCTGGCGCCGGTGAGATTGTCCGACAGTTCCGGCTGCAGCGCGAAGAGCTGCACCACCGCCTGCTGCACTTGCGGCGGCAACGATTGCGTCCCCGTCGCAGCGGCGAGATTGGCGAACAGCTGCGATAGGCCGGTTTGCCGCGTTGCCGCCGCCTGCACGGCAGACGAGACCGCCAGCGCCTGCAGATTGTTCAGCGCCGGTGACAGCGCTTTGCTTGTCGCGATGGTCTGCGCGATGGCCGGATCGGCAACATCGGAGACAGTTGCCGCGCCACCACCGCCCGGCGGTACCACCGCGAGTTTGATGCCTTGCGGATTCTGCGAGACCGCCAGCTGGAGCGCCTGGCCATTTTGGAGCGGCACTTCGGACAGCACGTCGATCGTGAGATTGGCGATGGCGATGCGGACGAAATTGTTCTCCAGCACCTTGAGCACGCGCGCATCGATCACCTGCCCCGGCTGCAGCACGAGATCGGCCGCAACCGGCTTGGCGCTGACGACAGGGAAGATCGGATTGAGCGCGATCGCCATGGCCGCGAGGCTAGCCGAGCGCCGTAAACCAATTGTTAACCGGAACGCGTCCGTCAGCCCCGCAAGGCCTCGATCACCTTCACTGCCGCATCGAAATCGCGGCGCCGGACAGCGCGGCGGGCCGCAACTTCCTCGTCGGCGCCCCAGCGGGCGATATTCCAGTCCTCGTCCACATGCGCCGCGGCCCAGACCGCATCGGCATCGCGAACCGACGCTTGCAGCGCCAGTGCGAGCAGCGCCGAGCCGGTGATCGTCGTCACCACATGCAAGGCGCCGATACGCCAGGCATCAGACGGCAGCTGTGTCCGCGCATGCGCGATCGCTTGCTCGGGCTGCTGCACAGGCATGATGCCCTGCGCAAGAATGAAGTGGGCGCCGAGATTATCTGCCGCCCAGCGCAGCACCGGGTCCCAGTGAGCGCCCTGATTGGCGATCAGTTCATCCGGAAACTCGGCCCGATAGAACAGAAGATCGCTCCCGAAGAACTTCGCGATATCGTCAGCGACGAGCTGCTCGCGCCCAGCAACGCCTTGCACAACGCTGTTGGCCAACCGCGTCAGCGGCATCGACAGCGGATCGATGAACTCCTGCTGCGCGTCCCATTCGGCAGCCATCGTCTCCGCCAGCACACGCGCCGGGACAACGACAATCGCTTGCGATGGTGTGCGGATCGGCTTGCCGTCGAGCGTCACGGTGAAACCGCCCTCACCTTCGGCAACGCCAACGTCCTTATAGAAACGCTTGCGCTTCGGCGGCGCGGACGCTTGCCGCGCGACCTCCTGCGGATCGAGCCGCGACTGACCGGCGACCTCGTCGAAAAGCTCTTTCATGGTTCTGGCTGATTACCTGTTGGCGCAGGCGCGAGAATATTCCGACCGCTCGCTCGGGCCAAGCCCGGCGGCAGCGCCATCATGCAGGCAATTGGTGACACGATCGCTGAATGAACCGCGCGGGTTGACGTTCACGCGCGGCTGCTTCGGCGGAGCATCCATCTTCGGGATCGCCGGAACCTCGATTTTAGGTGGCGGCGGCGGAGGTGGCGGCGGCACGTTGAACGAGGGGGACGGCAGCGGCTGGTTCATCGGCTGAACCTGAGCATCCGCAACGCCTTCTGCTATCAGGGCCAAGGCGGCGATCGTCAGCATGGCGGTGAGGAATCGCTTCATCACAAACATATCGGAAGACAATGCGCGGAGCGCAAGGACGTTCCGCCCTCACTCTTCCGGGGCATTCTCGATGGGGTCGAACCGGTCGCCTTCGAGTCCGAGCAGGTTCCACGATTGCAGCATGTGCGGCGGCAACGGTGCGGTCGCATCGATAAACCCGCCCCGCGGATGCGGAATGACGATGCGGCGCGCCAAGAGATGCAGCCGCTTCTGGATACCACCCGGGAATTCCCAGTTCTCGATACTGAAATACTTCGGATCGCCGAGGATCGGATGTTCGATATGCGCCATATGCGCGCGCAACTGGTGGGTACGGCCGGTCACCGGCTTCAATGATACCCAGGCGAGCTTCTGTGCCGAGGTCTCGACCACCGCATAGTAGGTTACCGCGTGGCTCGCGCCTTCGTCGCCGTGCGCGGCGACGCGCATAATCGAATCCTCTTCGCTCTCTTCCTTGGCGAGATAGGTCGAAATACGGCCCTGCTTCGGCTTCGGCACGCCCGCGACGAGCGCCCAGTAGATCTTGCGCGCCGAACGATGGCGGAACGAACCTGTGAGCGCAGATGCGGCGAAGCGCGTCTTGGCGATTAAAAGGCAGCCTGCTGTTTCGCGGTCGAGCCGGTGCACAAGCCGCGGCTTCTGGCCCTTGGCATCGCGCATGACTTCGAGCATCTGGTCGACGTGCTTGGTCATTCCCGAACCCCCCTGCACGGCAAGGCCGGCGGACTTGTTCAGCACCAGCACGTCGTCGTCCTCGTAAAGCGTCATCTCCTTCAGCGCCTGCAGGGTCTTCTGCGCCGCCTCGGACAAACTGCCGGGCGCGGCCTTCGGCGCGTCGAGCTTGAGCGGCGGAATGCGGACACTCTGTCCTTCCTCCAGCCGGTCCTTGCTGTCGGCGCGCTTGCCGTCGACGCGCAGCTCGCCTTTTCGAACGATGCGCTGGATGTGGGAGAACGAGAGGCCCGGAAACCGCGCTTCGAGAAAGCGATCGACGCGCATGTTGTTTTCATCCGCCGTCACGGTGACGGTCTGCACCTTGGTCGGCAGCGGCGGTGCATCCGGCTTCGGCGGCGCGTCTTCAACACGCCGCTCCGGCCGCGCAGCCGGCGGACGCGGCTTGGCGGCGAAGGTCGCC
>LWDM01000030.1 GCA_002083525.1 Proteobacteria bacterium SG_bin9
GAGAGGAGCAAAGGCATGTGTCAACTGCTGTCGTTACCCGTTACAATGACAGCCTCACGCCGCCGTCCAGCCGCCATCCATCGACAGGTTCGTGCCGGTGATCTGGCTGGCATCGTCGCTACACAGATACAGCGCCAGCGCCGCGACCTGATCCGACGTGACGAATTCCTTGGTCGGCTGCGCATCGAGCAGCACGTCGTTGATGACCTGTTCGCGCGTCAGCCCGCGCGCCTTCATGGTGTCGGGGATCTGCTTCTCCACCAGCGGCGTCCACACATAGCCGGGCGAGATGCAGTTGACGGTGATCTTGTGGGTCGCGACTTCGAGCGCGATGGTCTTGGTGAGGCCGGCGATGCCGTGCTTCGCCGACACGTAGGCCGACTTGAAGGGCGAGGCGANNGTGCGCCGAGGCCGTGTTGATGATGCGCCCCCATCCCGCCTTCTTCATCAGCGGCACGGCGGCGCGAATGCCGTGGAAGGCCGACGACAGGTTGATGGCGATGATCTGATCCCACTTCTCGATCGGGAAATCCTCGACCGGCGACACGAACTGGATGCCGGCATTGTTGACGAGCACGTCGACAGACCCGAACGTCTTGGCGCCGAGCGCGATCATCTCGGCGATCTCGGCGGGCTTGGTCATGTCGGCCGGCGAATAGACCGCCTTGACCCCGAAGTCGGTCTCGATACCTGCACGTTCCTTCTCGATGTCCGCCGGCGCGCCGAAGCCGTTGATGACAATGTTGGCGCCCGCGCCCGCCATCTTTCGTGCAATCGCAAGCCCGATGCCGCTGGTCGATCCGGTCACAACGGCGGTCTTGCCCTTGAGGTTAGCCATTACTCGCTCCTTGTTTTTGAACATCTTGGACCGCCTCGCATGGGCTCGTCCGGCCATCATTGGTCAGGTCGTACACCATCATGGTTTCGCCGGGCTGCGGCCGCGCCAGCCAATCCGGATGCGTCATCGAGCAATCGACGTCGCTCTCGCCGGCGCGCCAGTGCTCGAGCATGCCGTAGCGGGAGAAGTCGTAGTCCTTCGATGACGACTGATAATTCTTGCGGCGATGGATCAGGTGAACCACGGTCACCGTGTTTTCTTTCGCCGCCTCGTTCAATGCCTGCGCCAGCGGATCGTTCTTGAATTCGTCCGGCAGCTTGGTGAACAACTCGCGCCATGCCCGCCGTGCGTTATGGATGCGCTTGTTGACGTCGGTGTTCATGCGCGTGCGGCTGGAGAAGCGGATATCCTTCTCGCGCTCGGAGGCCTCCAGCAGCGATTCCGGCATCGAGCCGCGCGCACTGAACAGATCGACCTGGAAGATCAGGAGATCGTTGCGCCGCTCCTCGTCGAGCACGTAGTCGAGCGGCGTGTTGGAAACGATGCCGCCGTCCCAGTAAGGCTCACCGTCGATCTCGATGGCGGGGAAGCCGGGCGGCAGCGCCGCCGACGCCATGATGTGCTCGGGACCGATCTTGCGCTTCGTATTGTCGAAGTAGGCGAAGTTGCCGGTCCGCACATTGACCGCGCCGACACTGAGGCGGATGCCGTCATTGTTGATACGGTCGAAATCGACGAGCCGCTCCAGCGTCTCGCGCAGCGGTGCGGTGTCGTAATAGCTGAGCGACTGCTCGCTGCCGAGCGGCCAAAACGGCGCCGGCGGAACGCGCGGCATGAAGAACCCGGGCACGCCGAACGCCGCCGTCAGCGACGCGCTCGTCTCGTTGAACAGAAGCCGCGATCGGTCGTCGGTGAGAAGCGGACTCCACGGCACCGGCGCCGACGCCTGATCCCAGAACTCGTGCAGCTTCTCGACCCGCTTCTCGCGCGGATTGCCGGCGATGATCGCTGCATTGATGGCGCCGATGGAAATGCCCGCAACCCATTTCGGCTCGAAGTCGTGCCGGCACAGCGCCGCATAGGCACCGGCCTGATACGCGCCAAGCGCGCCGCCGCCTTGCAGGACAAGGACGCGCTGGGCTTGGGCGGGAGCAGTTGGAGACGAGAGACCTGAATCCATGGCGGGCACGCTGAACATTGCGTTTCAAGAAATATACCGCAACGCAGCATGGCGCTCCAGAGCAACGCCGTCAACCTTTGCAGGGATTTGGAACTTTTAGCCGTCAGCTGCGGCCGTCAGAGTCAGCCAAAATCAGCGTCCAGAACACCTTGTACTTGGTGTTGGGCGCGTAAGCCGTGGCGATGCCGATCTTGGTGACGCCGCTTTTCAGCATGTTGGCGCGATGGGGCGGGGAATCCCGCCAGCCCGAGAAAGCCTCAGCGAGGGTGTGGTAGCCGGCCGACACGTTCTCGACCGCAAGCCGCGCGTCGAAACGTGTCGCCTTGATCCGCTTGGTGAGGTCACCGGCGACGTTGTGATCGAGCTTGTTGCGGCTCGCCATCGCCTGCGATTGCGCCTCGGCCGCCTTCATCAGTTCAGGATCGACGACGACAGCACCGAGCCCGTTATTCTGGCGGTAGCCGGAAATCATCGACGCCGCGACCTGCGGATCGATCCGGGCGCTGGCGCTCGCCATGCTGAGATAGAAGGCGGGCTGGCCCGGCGGCGGATCGCGGTCAGCCGCGCAGCCGCTCAACACGATGAGCCCAATGATCGCCAACCCCAGCCGCAGCATACCGCTCCCCCGAATCCAGCCCCGGTTGTTGCACATCAACCGTGGCTGAAAGGTGAACGCGGGCGGCGTTTGGGCCGGATAGCGGTTATGCGGGGGTTGAAAAGATGCGGTATCGGCGCGGCTGCAGCCCGACCACATCGCCCGGGTTCAACTCCCGGTCGCGCGGCGTATCGATCTCGATCATCGTCTCGCTCTCGCCGCCTGGCAGAACGACGTCGGCGCGCTGGATCGGACCGAACGCCCGCACCCGCCGCACCGATCCCTCGATCACGCCGGAGCCGACCGGACCGACCTGCATGTCATGCCGGCGCACATAAAGCCGTGATGGACCTGCACCGACGCCCTGCGTCTCGATGTTGAGCGGCTTGCCGCCGAGTTCCACGCGGCCGTCACGCACGTCCACCGGCAGCACGATCGACTCGCCGATGAAGCCGTGCACGAAGGCCGTCGCCGGATTGTCGTAGACCTCGCCCGGCGTGCCGATCTGTTCGATCTTGCCCTTGTCCATGACGACGACGCGGTTGGCGACTTCGAGCGCCTCTTCCTGATCGTGGGTGACGAAGATCGATGTGACGTGAATTTCGTCGTGCAGCGAGCGCAGCCACCGGCGCAATTCCTTGCGCACCTTGGCATCGAGCGCGCCGAACGGCTCGTCGAGCAGCAGAATGCGCGGCTCGATCGCGAGCGCACGAGCCAGCGCGATGCGCTGACGCTGACCGCCGGACAGCTGGCTTGGATAGCGATCGGCGAGCCAACCGAGCTGCACGAGATCGAGCAGTTCGTTGACGCGCCGCTTGATGCCGGCCTCATTCATCCGGATCGCGCGCGGTTGCACGCGCAGACCGAAGGCAACGTTCTCGAACACGTTCATGTGCCGGAACAGCGCATAGTGCTGGAACACGAACCCGACGTGACGCTCGCCGGCGCCGCGCGCGAGCGCGTTCTCGCCGTCGAAACGGACTTCGCCGGAGTCGGGCCAGTCAAGACCGGCGATGATGCGCAGAAGCGTGGTCTTGCCTGAACCCGACGGTCCGAGCAGCGCCAATAGCTCGCCCTTGCCAACCTTCAGATCGACGCCATCGAGCGCGGCAAAGTCGCCGAACTTCTTTACGATGTTGCGGACTTCAATCGTCACGTGCCACTTGCCCTTCTTGCAGCCGGCTTTCGAGAATGGTCTTCACCACCAGCGTGATCAACGCCAGCATCGCCAAGAGCGACGCGATCGCGAAAGCCGCCACAAACTGATACTCGTTATATAGGATCTCCACCAGCAACGGCATGGTGTTGGTCTCGCCGCGGATATGGCCGGAGACCACGGAGACGGCGCCGAACTCACCCATGGCGCGCGCGTTGCAGAGCAGCACGCCATAAAGCAGGCCCCACTTGATGTTCGGCAAGGTCACGCGGAAGAACGTCTGCAGGCCGGACGCGCCGAGTGAGAGAGCGGCCTCTTCTTCCTGCGTCCCCTGCTCCTGCATCAGCGGGATCAGCGAGCGCGCGACGAACGGGAAGGTCACGAACGTCGTCGCCAGCGCGATGCCCGGCAGCGCAAACAGGATCGAGATGTCGCGCGCCTGCAGCCACGCGCCGAAGTAACCCTGCGCGCCGAACAGCAACACGAACACGAGGCCTGAGATCACCGGCGACACCGAGAACGGCAGATCGATCAGGGTGATCAACATGGTCTTGCCAGGAAATTCGAACTTTGCAACCGCCCAAGCGGCAATCACACCGAAGACCAAATTCAGCGTGACCGAAATCGCAGCGACCGACAGCGTCAGCTTGATCGCAGACAGCGCCTCCGGCTCGGTCAGCGCTGCGAGATAGGCGCCAATGCCGCGCGAGAACGCCTGCGCGAACACAAGCACCAGCGGCAGCACAATGAACAGCGTCAGGAACGAGATCGCAGTTGCGATAATCACAAAGCGGATCACGCGCGGCTCGTCACGCACGTCATGCGCGACCTTGCTCGTCTCCCGCGCCGGGAACGTTGCAACCGCAGTGGTGAGTTCGAGCTCTGCCATTTTATCCTACAGCGCGGGCACGCGGGTCTGCGCCCAGCGCTGCACCCGGTTGATGAAAAAGATGATGACGAATGCCACGACGAGCATGACCACCGCGATCGCGGTCGCATCGGCGTAGCGGAATTCGGACAAGCGGATCACGATCAGAAGCGGCGCGATCTCGGAGACATTCGGCAGGTTGCCCGCGATGAAGATCACCGAGCCGTATTCACCGACCGCGCGCGCAAAGGCGAGCGCGAAGCCGGTGAGCAGCGCCGGCGTCAGACTCGGGATGATCACGCGGGTGACTGTGTTCCAGCGGCTGGCGCCGAGGCTGGCGGCCGCCTCCTCGATCTCCGGATCGAGATCGATCAGCACCGGCTGCACGGTACGCACGACAAACGGGATGCCGATGAACACCATGGCGATAAAGATGCCGATCGGCGTGAACGCGACCTTGATGCCGAGTTCGGCGAGCGGCGCACCGAGCCAACCCTTTTGCGCAAACAGCGCAGTCAGCGCGACGCCGGCCACCGCGGTCGGCAGCGCGAACGGAATGTCAACCACCGCATCGAACAAACGCCGGCCGGGGAAGCGATAACGCACCAGCGCCCAGACCACAATCGTGCCCATGATCAGATTGACGAGCGCGGCCAGGAACGCGAGCCCGAAAGAAATCTTCAGCGCGTTCAGCGTGCGGCGGCTGGTAATGATCTCGATGAATTGCGCAGCGCTGAGTTCAAACGTCTTCAGGAACAGGGCCGCGAGCGGAATCAGAACGATGATGGAAAGCCATGTCAGCGTCAGCCCCATCGAGAGACCAAAGCCCGGCAGCGTCCGTTGTCGTCCAAGTCCTCCGCTCACAGTGCCCCCGCAACGATGCTCAAATCAGTTCTTGTAGATCTGATCGAATATGCCGCCCTCGGCGAAGTGATCCTTCTGCGCCTTGGTCCAGCCGCCGAACACGTCGTCGATCGTGAAGAGGTCGACCTTCGCGAACGAACTCTCATATTGCTTGGCGATCTCGGGATCGCGTGGACGGTAGGAGTTGCGCGCGGCAATCTCCTGACCTTCCTTCGTGTACCAGTACTTCAGATAGGCATCGACGACCGCGCGGGTGCCCTTCTTGTCGGCCACGCGGTCGACGATCGACACCGGCGGCTCGGCGAGAATGGATACTGGTGGCGCGATGATCTCAAACTTGTCCTTGCCGAATTCCTTCACCGCGAGAAACGCCTCGTTCTCCCACGCCAGCAGCACGTCGCCGACGCCACGTTCGACGAACGTCACCGTCGAACCGCGCGCGCCCGTGTCGAGCACCGGCACGTTCTTGTAGAGGCTGGCGACAAACGCCTTGGCCTTGTCCGGGGAGCCGAACTTCTTCAGCGCGTAACCCCAGGCCGCGAGATAATTCCAGCGCGCGCCGCCGGATGTCTTCGGATTTGGCGTGATGACGGAGACGCCCGACTTGAGCAGGTCGTCCCAGTCCTTGATGCCTTTCGGATTGCCCTTGCGCACCAGGAAAACGATGGTCGACGTGTAGGGCGACGCGTTCAACGCCAGCCGCTTCTGCCAGTCCTGCGCAATCAGGCCTTTCGCGGCGATCGCATCGATGTCGTACGCAAGCGCAAGCGTCACTACATCCGCCTGCAAGCCATCGATCACCGCACGCGCCTGCGAACCGGAGCCGCCGTGCGACTGCTTCACCTCGACGCTCTTGCCGGTGTCCTTCTGATACGCCGCAACGAACGCCTTGTTGAATTCGGCATAGAGCTCGCGCGTCGGATCATACGACACGTTGAGCAGCGTGATATCGGCGGCGAACGCGGAACTTGCCAAGAAACTTACTGAGAGCAGACTCGCAGCAGCGGCGAGAACCAGACGGCGATTCATTTTCGATCTCCATGTACCAGACGACAGTGGTCGTAACAGGCCGCGGCGAAGGTCTTGGAGAAGGCTCATGGTGTCAACGAAAGCGGTTTTCTTTGTGGCGCGCGCAAGTAGATCAGCATGCTATGACATCTTCACAGTGTGAATGCCGCATTCTGTCTTGCTCCTTCCGCGCCAACGGCCGGCGCGCTCGTCCTCTCCCGGCGCAGTTCGGCTCGAGCACGGCATGCATCCCACCGACGCGTAACCCGACGCGACGAGCGGATGCGGGGGCAAGTTAGAAAGTCTGAAGATCGCTTCCAGTTCCTCGCGAGAGACATTCGCGAGCGGATTAAATTTAAGACGATTGCCATCGGTTTCCACAACGGGAATCGCCGAGCGTTCGCCACCCTGAAAGCGCTTGCGGCCATTAATCCAGGCTTTGAAAGGCTTTAGCGCACGCTGCAGCGGCTCGACCTTGCGAATGAAGCAGCAGCGATCGGGATCGGAGAACCACAGCTCACGCTCGCCATCTTCACGCGCGAGATTCTCCTCTAAAGGCTTGATGCTGCGCACGTCTTTGAGCCCGAGCTGCGCCGTCAAGGTGTCGCGGTAGGCGAGCGTCTCCTCGAACAGCCAGCCCGTATCGAGAAACACGACCGGAATCGCCGGATCGACATCCGCCACGATCTTGAGCAGGGCGGCGGACTCGGTCCCGAACGACGACACCACGGCGAGATCATCCCGACCAACCGCCCGCAGTGCAGCAGCGACAATTTCGCGCGGCGCGGCATCAGCCAGCGCGCGATTCAAATCGTCAGCGGATTGATCTGCCGGCAGCGGCGCGCTGCGGTCCGTACCCAGCGATGGTGCAACAGTGCTCATGACCCAGCGGTCTCCGTATGGCGAGCGAGACGCTGGCGAAACGCCGTGGCGCGGCCATCGCCCGTCGGCTGATAGAACACCGAATAACGCTTCGCGACATCGGCAAAGGCTTCCGCGTCGCTCTGCTTCTTCACCTCGAACGCATCGAAGCCGGCACGCAGCATGAAGACGAACTGATCGCGCAACACCTGACCGGTGGCGCGCAGCTCGCTCTTATAGCCATGCCGTTCGCGCAGAAGCCGCGCCTGCGTGTAAGCGCGCCCATCGCGGAAGCTCGGAAAGACCAGCGCAACCGCGGCGAGCTTGTCGAGGTGTGGCACGAGATCATCGACGTCGCGATTGTTCGGCCAGATCACGCCGACCTTGCCGACGCGCGACAGGATCGCAGCCGGATCGGGGAGAAACCGCGCCGCGCTGACCAGCACGTCGCCGCCAGCCGGCAGCTCCGCATCGTCGGCGACGCTGACGAACGTGTCGTTGGCGATTGTGTTGCCCTTAACGAGTGGCATAGACGCGCTCCTTGAATGGGGTCACGCCCAGCCGCTTCACGGTCTCGACGAAAGTTTCATCCGGCCGCGCCCGCAGCGCGAGATAGGCCTCGACAATGTCCTCGATCACGTCGGCGACTTCGGCGAACGGAACGGCCGGCCCGATCAGCGTGCCCATCTCGGCGTGCTCGTCGGCGCGGCCGCCGATGGTGATCTGGTAGAATTCCTCGTTGTTCTTCTCAACGCCGAGAATACCGATGTGACCAACGTGGTGATGACCGCAGGCATTGATGCAGCCCGAGATATTGATGTGCAGCTTGCCTATCAGCGCAGCCAATTCGGGATTGGCGAAGCGGCGCGTGAGCTCCTGCGCGATCGGGATCGAGCGCGCATTTGCCAGTGAGCAGTAATCGAGGCCCGGGCACGCGATAATATCGGTGACGAGGTTCACGTTCGGCGTGGCGACGCCGATCTTGTCGAGCGCGCGCCACAGCGCCGGCAAGTCCTTCTTGGCAACGTTCGGCAGCGCCAGATTCTGTTCGTGGCCGACGCGAATTTCCCCGAAGGAATACTTATCGGCCAGATCGGCGATCGCATCCATCTGCTCGGCCGTCGCATCGCCCGGAGGAGCGCCGACCGGCTTCAGCGACAGCGTGACGATCGAATAGCCGGACTCACGGTGCGGCGCGACGGAATTGCCGAGCCACATGGCAAAACGCGGATCGCTCGCCTTGGCCTTCCTGAGTTCTTCAGGGTCGTCGGAGAGCTTCTGATAGTCCGGATAGGTGAAGCGTGAACGGATATCGGCGACCACCGCCTCATCGAGTGCGAGAATACCATCGCGCATCTGCAGCCACTCGTCTTCCACTTCCTGCGCGAACTTCTCGATGCCGAGCTCGTGCACCAGAATCTTGATGCGTGCCTTGTAGATGTTGTCGCGGCGGCCATACTGATTGTAGACGCGCAGGATCGCCTCGACGTAGCTCAGAATGTCGCGGTGGCTGACGAACGGCTTGATCGTCTTGGCGATGAACGGCGTGCGGCCGAGACCGCCACCGACCAGCACCTCGAAGCCGGTCTCGCCCTTGGCGTTCTTCAGGATACGCAGGCCGATGTCGTGAATCTTGATCGCGGCGCGGTCATGGTCGGACGCGGTGATCGCGATCTTGAACTTGCGCGGCAGGAACGAGAATTCCGGATGCATCGTCGAGTACTGGCGCAGGATTTCCGCCCAGATGCGCGGGTCTTCGACCTCGCCCGGCGCGACACCGGCCCATTGATCGGTGGTGATGTTGCGAATGCAGTTACCCGACGTCTGCATGCCGTGAATGCCGACGGACGCGAGGTCCTCCAGCGCATCGGGCAATTCTGCGAGTTTGATCCAGTTGTACTGGATGTTCTGGCGCGTGGTGAAATGGCCGTAACCGCGATCATAGCGGCGCGCGACATGCGCGAGCTTGCGCAACTGCGGCGACGATAGAGTGCCGTACGGGATCGCGATGCGCAGCATGTAAGCGTGCAGCTGCAGATAGACGCCGTTCATCAGCCGCAGCGACTTGAATTCGTCCTCGGTCAGTTCGCCCGAAAGACGACGCTTCACCTGATCGCGGAATTCCGAAACGCGCTCGTTGACGAGAGTGCGATCGATTTCATCGTAAGCGTACATGTTGAACCTTTAAGCCGTCACCGGCAGCAGCGGGATGGTCACGCCTTCCGAGCGAATGTGTTCACGCAGATTGCCGGGCTCAATCTTGCCTTCGATCACATCGACGGGAGCGATGTAAGAACCGATCGCGCCGACGTCATCGGCCACGGCCCCTGCAAGCAGCGCACGGGCGTCATCTGCATTTCGCACGACTGCCGCATCGGAAATCCGCACCGACCAGCCGTTGTCGGTCCGGTAGATCACCGCGCCATCGCTGGTGCGGTTGGCGGTGACGATCGACGGTCCGGTGATCTTGATCTTTTGTTGGAGGGGAGAGGTCATTCGGCGGCCATTTTCATATCGGTGGGTACGTGAGTGACGAGATCGTTGAGAAAAGCATCGCGCCAGGGCGCGGAGTGCATCACCACATCACCGATGATCAGAATGGCCGGGCCATTCTCCACCTGTGCGGCGAGCATAGGGAGTTGATCGAGCGTGCCGACGACGGACTTTGCATCGGGGCGAGTGACACGGGCGAACACACCCACCGGCGTTTGCGGCGAGCGGCCCGCCGCCAGCAAGCCCTCGCGAATCGTCGCAGCCGCGCTGATGCCCATGTAGACGACAATCGTCATCTTGGTGTCGGTCAGCGTCGACCAGTCGACGCGTTCGGCGTCATGCGCCTTGTGCGCCGTGAGCAGCGTGATGCGCAACGCCTGATGGCGGAAGGTGAGCGGCACTTCGGCTTCGGCAGCCGCGCCCCAGCCGGCGGTGATGCCGGGAATGACGGAGTAAGCAACACCCGCCTCGCGCAGCGCCGCGATTTCCTCGCCGCCGCGACCGAACACGAACGGATCGCCGCCCTTGAGCCGCACCGCGCGTTGACCGGCCTGCGCGGCTTCGATCATCAGCGTGTTGATGTTGTCCTGACCGATGCCCGGCTTACCTATGCGGCGGCCGACCGAGACGCGCGCGGCATCGCGGCGGGCGCGGTCGAGTATCTCCGGCGACACGAGATCGTCGTAGAAAACGATATCCGCGTCCTGCAGCGCCCGCAGCGCCTTTACCGTCAACAAATCAGGATCGCCGGGGCCTGCGCCGACCAAGGTCACGAAACCGGGTGAGGCTTTGCCGGCAAACGCGGCCGGATCGGCAATCGCATTGAGCTGCTTCTCGGCATCGCCGGTGCGACCGGCGAGAACGGCTGCGCCGATCGGGCCGTCGATCACGCGCTCCCAGAAGCGGCGGCGCAACGGCATGTCGCCGATGCGCTCGGCAAACGCTTTCCGGAATTTGCCGATGAAAGTTGCGAGATCGCCGATGCGCGACGGCAGCGCGGCTTCGATGCGCTCGCGCACTCGGCGCGCGACGACCGGCGACGCACCACCGGTGCCGACCGCAACAACCACATCGCCGCGATCGACGATCGCCGGAAAAATGAAAGTCGAATGCTGAAGGTCGTCCATCACATTGACGGGCAGACCGACCGCCTTCGCGCGATTGGCCATCGCGATTCCAATGTCGCCTGCTCCCGCGCAGAGAATGGCGATGACGTTCTTCAGATCGTCGCTGAGCGGATCGCTCGACACGCGCTCGATGCGCGCGCCGTCGTTCGTGAGACCCGACACCTCGAAATCACCGTCGGTCGCATACCAGCGCACATGCGCCCCGGCCGACAACAGGAGCCGCAGTTTGGCGCGCACCAGCTCACCCGAACCCACGAGAACGATGGGGCCGGCCTGCAGATCCAGGAAGACGGGCAGAAAACGCATCCTAGTGGTCCGAAGTGCTCCGCTTCCCCAATGGCGGGGTTGACTGGAATTATTTTATATATATGTATCTTCAACTGGCGGCAAAGAGAAAATTATTTCTTCTACGCTGCACCGCAACTTTAGAATGTTTCGACCCTGAACGCTACGGCCGGAAGACAAATCTTCTCCGGCAAACGGCAACGCCGATTTCAGCGTTCGGGGACTGGCTGGAGGCCGGCGCATGAGTGACGCGATTCACAGTCTCAATGGCGAGGCTCCCACATCACATTCCGGCGATCTGGTGCCGAGCATGGATCACCTCGACGAGCTCGAAGCGCAGAGCATCTACATCTTGCGCGAGGCGTTCGGCCGGCTGAAGAAGCTGGCGCTGCTGTGGTCGCTCGGCAAAGATTCCAATGTGATGATCTGGCTCGCCCGCAAGGCGTTCTTCGGCAAGGTCCCGTTCCCGGCGCTGCACGTCGACACCGGCAAGAAATTTCCCGAGATGTACGCCTTCCGCGAACAGTACGCGAAGGAGTGGGGTCTCGACCTGCGCGTCGACCCCTGCCCGCCGATTGACGCGGTCGATCCGACCTTGCCGCCGGCCGCCCGCTCCGCCGCACGCAAGACCGAGGGCCTGAAGATGGCGCTCGCGAAATACGGTTTTGACGGCCTGATCGCCGGCATTCGCCGTGACGAGGAAGCAACGCGCGCGAAAGAGCGCGTGTTCTCGCCGCGCGGCACCGAAGGCGGATGGGACGTGCGCGATCAGCCGCCCGAGTTCTGGGATCAGTTCAACGCGTCGCCGCCCCCGGGCGCGCATCTGCGCATTCATCCGATCCTGCATTGGACCGAGGCCGATATCTGGGCCTACACCAAGCGCGAAGGCATCCCGATCATCCCGCTATACCTGTCGAACAACGGGAAGCGTTATCGCTCGCTCGGCGATCAGGACATCACCTTCCCTGTCGCATCGAATGCCTCCTCGATCGAAGAGATCATGATCGAGCTCGAGAACACCAAGATTCCGGAGCGCGCCGGCCGCGCGCTCGACCACGAAACCGAAGACGCATTCGAGCGGCTTCGCGTCTCCGGCTATCTGTAAGGCGCCGTTATGAACATGCTCGCTCCCGCCGCCTCCATTGCCGCAGCTGTTTCCGCACCGGCGCGCCCGCAGGTCCGTATTGTCATCGTCGGCCATGTCGATCACGGCAAGTCGACGCTCGTCGGCCGGCTGCTGCACGAAACCGGCAGCCTGCCTGACGGCAAGCTCGAAATGCTCAAAGCCGTCAGCGAACGCCGCGGCATGCCGTTCGAATGGTCGTTCCTGCTCGACGCGCTGCAGACCGAGCGCGACCAAGGCATCACTATCGACACCACGCAGATCCGCTTCAAGACGCCGTCGCGCGACGTCGTGCTGATCGACGCACCGGGCCACGCCGAATTCCTGCGCAACATGATCACCGGCGCCTCGCAGGCCGACGCCGCCGTGCTGATCATCGATGCGCTGGAAGGCGTGCGCGATCAGACCCGCCGCCACGGCTATCTTCTGCATCTCCTTGGCATCCGGAAAGTCGCGGTGGTCATCAACAAAATGGACCGTGTCGGCTTCGCGCAGGCGCGCTTTGACGAGATCGCCAAAGAGATTTCCGCGCACCTGACCGGCCTCGGCGTCAAACCGACAGCGATCATTCCGATTTCCGCTCGCGACGGTGACGGCGTCGCGGCTCACACCGCCAACATCGCCTGGTACAAGGGCCCGACCGTGGTCGACGCGCTCGACAAGCTCGATCCGGCACGGCCGATGACCGAACTGCCGCTGCGCTTGCCGATCCAGGCGATCTACAAGTTCGACGACCGCCGCATTGTCGCCGGCCGCATCGAAGCCGGATCGCTCAATACCGGCGACGAGATCGTCATCATGCCGACGGGCAAGATCGCCAAGATCAAGTCGATCGAAAGCTGGCCGGTCACACCGATCAAGGGACCGCTCGGCGCGGGCCGCTCGGTCGGCATCACACTCGATCGCGAATTGTTCCTCGAGCGCGGCGACATCATCGGCCATGTCGGCACCGCACCGCGCGACACGCGCCGCTTGCGGGCCCGCATCTTCTGGCTGCATGACGCACCGCTGACCAAGGGCGCGCAAATTCTCGTGCGCCTCGGCACCAAGGAAACCCGTGCGACCGTTATCGCCATCGACAAGGCAGTCGATCCAGGCGAACTCGCGAGCGTTCAAGCCGAAGCCATCAAGCGCAATCACGTCGGTGAGATCGATCTGGCGCTGGCGCAGCCGCTGGCGGCCGATGCCTATTCCGACAACCCTCGTACCGGTCGTCTCGTCATTGAGGTCTCCGGTCGTATCGCGGGCGGCGGCCTCGTGCTCAGCGTCGATGCCGGCGAGCGCGCCATTCCAGTCGACATTGTTCCGGTCGAATCCGTCGTGCGCGCGGACGAACGCTCCGCTCGCTTCGGCCACGCCGGTGCGGTGCTGTGGCTAACCGGCTTGCCGGGCTCGGGTAAATCGACCATCGCGCAGGCGGTCGAGCGGAAGCTGTTCGGCCGCGGGGCGTCGCCGATCTTCCTCGACGCTGACACCATGCGCGCCGGCCTCAACGGCGACCTCGGCTTCACGCCGCAGGATCGCAGCGAGAACATTCGCCGCCTCGCTGAAGTTGCGACGCATCTTGCGCGTAACGGCCATATCGCCATCGTCGCTGCCGTGTCGCCGTCGACAGAGGATCGCGCCCGCGCGCGCCGCATCGCCGACACCGCGTTCCGCGAAATCTTCGTCTCGACGCCTGCCGAGGTCTGCGAAAGCCGCGACCCGAAGGGTCACTATGCGAAGGCGCGCGCCGGAGCGCTGAACAACTTCACCGGCATCGGCAAGGATTATGAGACGCCGCAGGCAGCCGAACTCACCATCGACACCACTGCGCTTTCGGTGGCCGATGCCGCCGACAGGGTCGAGCGAATGCTGATCGAGACCGGCGTGGTTTTCATCCAGCCGGCCGATCTCGCGGCCAACATCTAGTCACTGGGCGAACACCTATCCGGGGCTCAAACGCCCCGGACGAACAAACAGCCCTTAAAACAGGCACTTCTCACGCATGCGCGGGCTCGGCGGGCTGGCGGTATTTGCCGCGAATCCCCAGCCCTTTGGCGGGCTTTCCTTGGCCCGGCCTTTGGCGCTACAAGGACGCCTTGAACGCCAGCCGCCTGCTCCGGGCGGCCTTTTCCTGTCCCAAAATCCAGCGGCCGCAAGGCCGTAGCCGTGAGACCTGCGAAGATGAAACGTATTGATGCCAGTGGTTTGAAAGTCGCGCCGATCCTGTTCGATTTCATCGCCAAGGAAGCAGCGCCGCAAACCGGGATTTCGCCGGACGCCTTCTGGGCCGGATTTGCCGAAATCCTGAAGAACCTCGCTCCGCGCAACAAGGAGCTGCTCAAGTTCCGCGACACGTTGCAGGAGAAGATCGACGCGTGGCATCGCGCCAATAAAGGCAAGCCGATCGACCTCAACGCTTACACCGCGTTTCTGAAGGAGATCGGCTACCTGCTGCCTGAGCCGGCAACGCGACAGGTCGAGACCACGAACGTCGACGAAGAGATCGGCCAGATTTGCGGACCGCAGCTCGTGGTGCCGCTGACCAACGCTCGCTATGCACTGAACGCCGCCAACGCGCGCTGGGGCAGTCTCTACGATGCGTTCTACGGAACCGACGCGATTCCGCACGATCCAAGCGAGAGCGGCAAGGGCTACAACAAGTCGCGCGGCGACAAGGTCATCGCCAAGGCCAAGGCCTTCCTCGATCAGGCCGCACCGCTTGCGACCGGCAACCACAGCGACACCACCTCCTACAGCATTGTCGGCGGCAAGCTCGATGTGAAGCTGAAGAGCGGCAACGCCACTGCTCTCAAGAAAGAAGCACAGCTCGCCGGCTATCAGGGCGATGCGGCCTCGCCATCGGCCGTGCTGCTCGTCAACAACGGCATGCACGTCGAAATCAAGATCGATCGCAGCCATTCGATCGGCAAGGACGATCCGGCCGGCGTTGCCGACGTCATCATGGAAGCAGCAGTCTCGACCATTCTCGACATGGAAGACAGCGTCGCGGCCGTCGATGCCGAGGACAAGGTTCTCGTCTATCGCAACACGCTCGGCCTGATGAACGGCACGCTGAAGGATACGTTCGAGAAGGGTGGCCAATCGATGACGCGCTCGCTCAACGGCGACCGCACCTACAAGTCGCCGAACGGCGGCAAGGACGTGACCTTGCATGGCCGCAGCCTGCTGTTGATGCGCAACGTCGGTCATCACATGTACACCGACGTCGTGCTCGACCAGAACGGTCAGGAAATCCCCGAGACCTATCTCGACGCCGCGGTCGCGGGTCTGCTCGCGATCCACGACGTCAAGGGCCAGACCAAATATCGCAACAGCCGCAAGGGCTCGGTCTACATCGTCAAGCCGAAGATGCATGGCCCGGACGAGGTGCAGCTCGCCTGCGACCTGTTCGCCGCCGTCGAGAAGATGCTGTCGCTGCCGGTCAACACGCTGAAGGTCGGCATTATGGACGAGGAACGCCGCACCACGGTGAACCTCAAGGCCTGCATCGATCGCGCCTACCAGCGCATCGTTTTCATCAACACCGGCTTCCTTGACCGCACAGGCGACGAGATTCACACGTCGATGGAAGCGGGTCCGATGATCCGCAAGAACGACATGCGCGGAAGCGCATGGATCAAAGCTTACGAAGACTGGAACGTCGACAACGGCCTGATCGACGGCCTTCCCGGCCATGCGCAGATCGGCAAGGGCATGTGGGCGGCACCCGACAAGATGGCCGACATGCTGACGCAGAAGATCGCGCATCCGCAGGCCGGCGCGACCACAGCGTGGGTCCCCTCGCCCACCGCCGCGACGCTGCACGCGCTGCATTACCATCAGGTCGACGTGGTCGCGCGTCAAAACGAGCTGAAGAGCAAGGGCCCGCGCGCCAAGCTCTCGGACATTCTGACGATCCCCGTGTCGCAGTCGAACTGGGCACCGGACGACGTGAAGCAGGAGATCGACAACAACTGCCAAGGCATCCTTGGCTATGTCGTGCGCTGGATCGATCAGGGCGTCGGCTGCTCGAAGGTGCCGGACATTCACGATGTCGGCCTGATGGAGGATCGTGCGACGCTGCGCATCTCGAGCCAGCATCTCGCCAACTGGCTACATCATGGCGTCGTCACCAACGATCAGGTGATGGAGGCGATGAAGCGGATGGCGGTCGTCGTCGATCGCCAGAACGCCGGCGATGCCGAGTACAAGCCGATGGCGCCTAAGTTCGACGGCATCGCCTTCAAAGCGGCCTGCGATCTCGTGTTCAAAGGCAAGGAACAGGCGAACGGCTACACCGAGTTCGTCCTCACCGCTCGCCGCAAGGAAGCGAAGGCGGCCGGCTGACGCCGCGTCAGCGCTGAAACAACAAAGCCCCGGCCAGTGCCGGGGCTTTTCTTTTCGGGGATTGAAAATCAGCGCAAGGCGACCGCCGGCAATTTCTCCGCCTTCAGGCGCGCGGCATTGATACGTGCGAAGATGATCCCCTTCCGGCCTGTACCGGACGCGACCATCAGCCCGTTCGCATTGGCGACGATATCGCCGACCTTGATCGTCTTGTCGTCCTCGATCCGGATGTGGGCGAGACCGGCTCTGCCGTCGCTTTGGCAGAAACAGCCTGGGACAGACTCGTTGCGATAGCGGAATGCGTTGGCGATCTTGCTGTAAGGCTTGCCGTCCGAAGCGTACGCGGTCTCGATCGAGCTTCCGGAGTAGAGCTTGGTCTCGGCCGCAGGGCAAATGCTCTTGCAATAATCCTTGCTTGATTCCTCTCGTCCTGCCGCCACCGGAAAGTAACGGCCATCGCAGGTTCGCACGCAGTATCCGCGCGCACCCTGCCCAATGTTCTTTCGAATCGAGGGCCGCACAATAATGCGCGTCTGCGGCTGGTCATCTCCGCCCGACGATTGATCGAACGGCGAGAGGAACGTCACGCGTGCGGCGGCCGGTGGAGCAGCATTAAACGACGTGAAGAAGTCGCGTGCGTCGGCGGGCGTTGGCACACAATCAACAACGGCAAGTGCCAGCAGGATAATGGATAGATACACGAATAAGCTACGACTGCGCACAAGCGGCTCCAGCAGCCACGAACAATGAATAACAAAGCAAAGCAGCGATCGCCGTCACGCGTATGACAGGACGCGGCTGCAATCAAAGGAATTGCGGTTGCCTGGTTAATTCGCGCAAGCTTCGCTTCGCCTAGAAAACTGCCAGATACTTAAGCAGCGAGATGATGCCGATGATAATGACGATGACGCGCGCGATCTGCTTGGCGCGTCCATCGAGCGGCAACATGTTGATGAGATAGAGAACGAGGATGACGACAAGAAACGTGATCAGAATGCCAATCAGCAAAGACATGCGATCCTCGAAAGCTGAACAGCGGGCCCGTTGCCGCGCCGGTTAACGCGCGCCGGTAACCGATTGTTCCGCTTCTGGAACACGCTGCTGGGTATTCATCCATCACACGTCCCGCGTGCATCCAGACAGCTTAAACGTGCGTATATGGTTACCGCTTTCTTTACGAACTTCCCTCACATTGCCGTGAACGCTTCTCCCGGGGGAAATCGACATGCTTGCACGCCTCAGCGGCAGCTTTCTGGTGAAATCTGTCATCGTCGTCATGGTGGCCTGCATCGTGCTGATGCTGGCGCTGGACAGCTGGCATTCATGGGATCGGCTTGCGGTTACGAGCCGTATCGCCGCGACCGCAGATGCATCTGCGAACGCCTTCAAGGCGATGCACAATCTGCGCACCGACCGCTCGTCGACGACGCGCACACTGAACGGCGAAAACACCATCGATCCGGAACTTGCCAAGTACCTGCGCAAGATCCGTGATGCTCAGATGCCGGCTTTGCAAACGGCGATCAACCTGCTGGGCGGACTTAACTTCGCCGACAAGGCAACGCTGCTGCCGGAGCTGACGCGCCTCAACCAGACGCTGGTCGGCCTGCAAACCGAGTCGTGGGACGCCATGGCGAAGCCGAAGGCGTCGCGCCGCGCGACGCTCGCGAAAGAATTCTCCGACACCGAAACGTCGTTGCTCGACGTTCTGGACAGGATTTCGACCCGCCTCGCCGCCACCATCCTGCACAGTGACGCCAACGTCGACCAATTCCTGGCCATCAAGCAGATGGCCTGGCTGCTGCGCAACACCGCCGGCGAAGCCTCGCTCCTGGTGTCGAACAGCCTCGGCGCCGGCAAGGCAACGCCCGAAACACGGCTGACCTACACCAAACATGTCGGCGGCATCGACGCCGCCTGGAATGCGCTGGAAGGCGCAGCCTCCGGCCCGCTGCCGTCCTCCGTGACCGGCGCCATGGCTGCTGCGAAAACCGCCTATTTCGAACCGTCGTATGTCGGTATGCGCGACAAGCTGCTGAATGCGATGGTCAACGGCGAGAAGGCCGAAATGACGTCCGCTCAGTGGGCGCCGTACACGGTCGAGCGCATGGGCAGCGCGGTCGCCGTCGCCGAGCGTGCGCTTGAAGCCGCCAAGGACCATGGTTCGATGCTGTATCAAGCGGCGTTGCGCAGCCTGATCATTCAGCTATCGCTGCTTGTGCTGGCAATCGGCCTCGCCGTGGCGAGCATGATGATCGTCACCCGCCGCATGACCGGCCCGCTGCACATCATCCGCGATGCGATGCTGAAGGTCGCCGCCGGCGACACCAATGTCGAGGTGCCGTACACCGACCGCAAGGACGAGATCGGCGCGCTCGCGAGCGCGCTCGGCACCTTCAAGCAGAACGCCGCCGAGAAGGCGCGCATCGAAGACGAACAGCGCGAGCGGCATGGCCGCAACGCCTCGCGTCAGCAGGCGATCGAAAACCATATCTCGGCGTTCGAGAGCCAGGTTCGCGAAACGCTCGATACGCTGGCGTCGGCCTCCGATCAGATGCGCCAGACCTCCGAGAGCATGTCGGTGATTTCCGAACAGACCAACTCGCAGGTGCAGATGGCCGCAAAAGCCTCCGGCGAAGCATCGGCGAACGTTCAGAGCGTCGCTGCGGCTTCGGAAGAGCTCAGCGCCTCGATCGGCGACATCAGCCGTCAGGTCAGCCATGCGGCCAGCATCGCCGGCCGGGCCGTCGAACAAGCCCGTCAGACCGACAATACCGTGCAGGGCCTGTCCGAAAGCGCCAGCAAGATCGGCGACGTGGTCAAGCTGATCAACGACATCGCCGGGCAGACCAACCTGCTGGCGCTTAATGCCACCATCGAAGCCGCCCGCGCGGGCGAAGCCGGCAAGGGCTTTGCGGTCGTCGCCTCGGAAGTGAAGTCGCTCGCCAACCAGACGGCCAAAGCAACCGAGGAAATCTCGCAGCAGATCGCGGCCGTGCAGAAGGTCGCGCAGGATGCCATGGATGCGATCAAGGGCATCGGCGGCACCATCGGCGAAGTCAGCGAGGTCGCGACCGCGATCGCGGCTGCAGTCGAGGAACAAGGTTCCGCGACCCTGGAGATCACCCGCAACACCCAGCAAGCGGCTCAGGGCACCAAGGACGTGTCGGACAACATCACCGGCGTCAGCGCCGGCGCGGACGCAACCGGAAGCTCGGCACAGAACGTCAAGTCGGCGGCCGAAGCGCTCGGCGAACAGGCGCAGCATCTGCGCGATCAGGTCAACGAGTTCCTCGGCAAGATTCGCGCCGCCTGAGACAGCTCTTCAACACAAAAGGCCGCGTTCACCTGAACGCGGCCTTTTTTCTTTCTACGAGCGGCGGCTACTGCGCGGCAACCACCGGAAGCTGGCTGAATCGCGCTTGCACCGACGATGAGGCAGGCGAGAACTCGACCGACTTGCGCCGGCCCTCCGCGCTGCCATTGGCGACCATCAAGCCGTTCGGCCCAGCGACGATGTCGCCGCGCCGCACCGTCTTGTCGTCCTCGATCCTGATCTGCGCCAGCCCGACGGAATCCTTGCCATTGCAGGTGCAGCCCGCGACCAGTTCGTTGCGGAAGCGGAACGCGTTCGGCAGATCGCTGTAGGCCCTGCCGTTGTCGGAGACGGCATGATCGATATTGCCGCCGTAGAAGACCTTGGTCTCGCTCGCCGGGCAGAAGCTGTTGCAGGTCTGCGCCTTGCTCTGTCCTGCCGCGGACGGCAGCGGGAAATAGCGGCCGTCGCAGGTGCGGACGCAGTAGGTCCCCGCACCTGAGGTGCGATTGGCCGACTCGCGGCGTACGCCGCCGTTCTCGAATGGAGCATCGGGAGCATATGACGCCGACGGCGCCGCGCGACGTCCGCCACCGAACACATCGCTGAAGAACGAGAACAGATCCTGCGCCGACGCATGCGGCGCACCGAGCGCGGTCGCGATTGCGACGCTCGCGGCAACAACTGCAAATCGTCTCGGAGCGGAGCGCATCGAACCCTCCTCAATAGAGCGACGACATGGCGCCGGCGCGCGGGTCGCGCAACGATGCCGATGTCACCGATCGCGGCGCTTCCGCGATCGCCTCGAATTTCAGCGGTACAGCCTTCGGCAACACCACGACCTTGGTGCCGACGTTGACCCGATTGAACAGATCGACGACATCCTCATTGGTCAGGCGAATGCAGCCGCTCGACACGAATTTGCCGATGGTGGTCGGATCGTTGGTGCCGTGGATGCGATAGACGCTGGACCCGAGATACATGGCGCGCGCACCGAGCGGGTTACCCGGTCCGCCGGCCATGAAGCGGGGCAGATAGGGTTGGCGCGCAATCATCTCCTGCGGCGGATGCCAGTCCGGCCACTCGGTCTTGCGCGATACCGTCTGCACGCCCGACCAGGTGAAGCCCTCGCGGCCGACGCCGACGCCGTACCGGATCGCCTTGCCGCCACCGAGCACGTAGTAGAGCGCCGTGTTGCCGGTATCGATCACGATCGTACCCGCAGCCTCTCGCGTCGGGAAATTGACTGTGATGCGGCGCAGACGCTCGGGCATCACGACCGCTTCATCTTCCACGGCATTGAGGTCGGGGCGACTGATCGCATCGTTCGACCATGTCGCCGATGGGGCGGGCGCGTAACTCAGCGCCTGAGCGTGCGCCGTTACAACCGGCAGAACAAGGAATGGGAGAGCAGATGCGGCAACGGCAAAGACCGTCCGCCGCGATGCGATACGAACTTTCAACCTGGCGCTCATGGAAGGCCCCTGCGTTTGCACCGGCATATCCGGCACCAGACAAACGCGGATGGTCGCCTGCAGTTCCTACGAACGATGCGTCGGCATTTCTGCCGCGCACACGCCTCGATCAACACTGCGCGATGGAACTTTGCCTCGCCGGTATCGTTTCACGTCACACGATGCGCAGGCTGCGAGACGATCGAACGAGCGTCTCAGGTCGCGATGAACGTCTGGGTGCAGGAGTTTGAGGAGCTGGAATGACCCTCGGTACCATTCTCGTCATCATTTTGATTCTGGCGCTGCTCGGTGTGATCCCGAGGTGGGGCTACAGCGGCAACTGGGGTTACGGCCCGTCCGGGATCGTCGGCACTATTCTGATCATCGTTCTGATTCTTGCCTTGCTGGGCAAACTGTAGCGCGTGATGCGAGGACGCAGCGATGGCGGGAGCGGAGGCCGCGCGGCGGAAGGATGCGCCAACGGTGAGACTGGCGGCGGATGAGCCGCCACCGCTGAGGTTTTCGCTTCGCGATATCGCAAGTTTTTCGATCATCACGATTGCCTTGATTGCATTCATTGCAGCGCTTTACGCCGGGCGATTGTTCTTCATTCCGATCGTCACGGGGTTTGTATTGGGAACGATGCTGTCGCCGGCAGCGCAATTGCTGTCCGCGTACCGCATCCCCCGCACGATCAGCGCCGTGCTGATCGTTGCCGGGGTCTGCCTGGCTCTGCTGTTCATGATCGGGCTGATCTCGGCGCCATTGATGGACTGGAGCCAGCGCATCCCCGAGATTGTCGCAACCATCAAAGCCAAGTCGCACGTCTTCGATCGGCCGCTCGCGCTATGGAATCAATTCCGCGAAATGTTCGGTGAGACAGCGCCACCGACGCCGGCGCCGACCCTACCCAAAATCGACTGGGTGCAGCCGACGCTTGAATTCGTATCGCCGACAATCGCCCAGCTTCTGGTGTTTTTCGCGACGCTCGTCCTGTTCATTGCGAGCTGGCCGGACATGCGCCGCGCGGCGATCCTGATGTTTCCGGATCGAGAGGCGCGGCTGCGCACTTTGCGTATTCTCAATGCGATCGAAGGCCGGCTCGGCAACTATCTGCTGATGGTAACAGGAATCAACATCGGCGTCGGAATCGCTACCGGCGTTATCTGCGCCGTAACCGGTATGCCGAATCCGGCGGGTCTCGGCGCCCTGGCCGCGACGCTGAACTACATTCCGATCATCGGCCCGATCGTCATGTTCGTCATCATCGCGATCGTCGGTCTCATCAGCTTCCCGTCGATCGGCGGTGCGATCGTCCCCTGCGCACTGTTCGCTGCAGTCACCTTTATCGAAGGGCACTTCGTCACGCCCGCGATCATCGGACGGCGGCTCGCGCTGAACGCGCTCGCGGTTTTCCTTGCGATTGCGTTCTGGACGTGGATCTGGGGACCCATGGGCGCATTCCTGTCCTCGCCGATCCTGATCGTCGGGTTGATCTTGAAAGAGCATCTGATGCCCGATGCGAACGGACCGCTCCCTGAAGGCTAACCAACGATTTCGCAATGGAACTTCGCTCGCGAGCACGCGTTTGCCACACATGCACATCTGACCGAAGAGACGCCAATGTCCAGTACCGACGGCGAAAGCGAGATGAGAACGATGGCCGACAAAGCAACCTACGACCGACTTGAGAAGGATATCGAGGCCGTGAAAAACGACATGTCAGCACTTGGCGAACAGATCACCGAGGCCCTGAACGCGCTGGCTGGCAGCGCTCGCAAGGAAGCACGCCGCGGCTACAAGCGCGCACGGGCCAATGTCGATTCCGTCATGTCCGACATGAACGAGCGCGGCAGTGCCGCACTCGAAGCCGCGCAGGAAGCCGCCGCGACGCTCGAGGACACGATGGAAGACGCGATCCACCAGCGCCCGTTGGCAGCGGTTGGCCTCGCTATCGGGCTCGGCTTTCTGATCGGCGTGACCTGGCGCCGCTGATCGGGAGAAATTGCACCCATGATGCGGCTGGTCGACGACCTGAAGGACAGCACGGGCTCGCTTCTGCGCATGACGTCGATTGCGATGGCGGCGGCAATCTCGCTGTTCATCACAACCGCTTTCCTGTGCGCCGCGGCTTTCGTGGTTGTCCTCAACAAGCACGGTTTGATGTGGGCGTGCCTGACGGCCGCCGGCATCTACGCCTTGCTGACGGCGATCGCGGCGGGCGTCTATCTCTATCGCAAGCAGCAGGCGAAGAAGCTGGCGGCCGAGAAGGCCAAGACGGTGCTGCAGAGCGCACTGGCCGATCCCATGGTGCTCGCCGCCGGTTTGCAGATCGTCCGCACGGTCGGCGTGAAGCGGCTGCTGCCGCTTCTCGCGATCGGCGGAATCGCGTTTGGCCTAATGGCCAATCGGACGGGCGCCGATCCGGCAGAAGACTGAATCACAGACGTCCCGACACATCCTGTCAGGTCACGCAGCGGCCGGAATCCAGAACCTTGGCGATTTCGGTCAGTCCGCTGACCACCGGTTCGCAAGCGAGCATCTTGCGCGCCGGAGCATTTCGCTTGGCAGGCTTGGCCGCCGGTGCGGGCGCGGTCTCGCCGCGAACCTGATCGGCTGGCACGCGGATCAGCACCGAAGTATGCGCCAACTGGTCGACCTGAATCGACACCGTCCGCAGCGATTGGCGGGACGGCGCAGTCACCACATCGCGATCGGCCTTCGCCTCGCGGTTGATTTCAGGCGCGGAACCCGGCGCAATCAGGACGGCCTCGCCATGCCGCGCGCCAAAGGAACCGAGATCGTTGCCGGACGCCATCTCCAGATGCGCTCCGCTCAAAGCCAGCGTCGCCGCGGCGACACCGAGAATCATTGGAAAAATCCGAGCCATGGTCGGCCTCAAACAATTGCCGTTGTGCTTGGCGGATCAACGGCGGCCGGAACGCAATGTTCCGGAGGGGAATCGGGCCGGCTCCCTCAAAAATTTTTGAGAAGCCGGGAACGGATACACTCGGACGCAGTTACTCACGAAGCCGGTTATTTCCCCCTGCCCCAATTGACCGGCGACGAGGG
>LWDM01000031.1 GCA_002083525.1 Proteobacteria bacterium SG_bin9
GGAACCCTCTTGGAAGGTGATTGTGTCGGCCTCTTTTGGCCAAAAACTATCCGGCCGGGCTCTTCGGAGCCCGGCTTTTTTCTTGAGCACTGGTTTTTCTTGAACTCTCGTGGGCGCGCGAATTGCCGCACGTGCTCAAAAACAAAAAACGCGCAGTCGCTGCGCGTTGTTCTGTCGAAGTTGGCCGGCGATTATCGCTTGAAGACTTGCCGGCCGTTCGGAAACATCAAACGATCAAGCAGCCTGCTTGTGCATGGCACCGCTCGACGACACCGTGCCGCGGATCGCCTTGATCGAACGCTCGATCGCCGTCCACAGCCGGTTGATTTCCGATGCAGCGCGGCCTTCCGCAAAATATTCCTTCGCGCCTTCGCCGTGGGCGAGTGCGAGAATGAGATCGGCGCGATTGGTCACCTGACCGCCCCAGACCGGAACGCGGAACTTTGCGAGCGCTTCACGCGCAAGCCGCACCAGCCGGCTTTCCACGTTGTCGCGCATCGCCGGAGCCCCGTTGAGGACGACGGCATATGGACGGCGGGCCGAACGGCAGAGCTGGATGGTTTCCTGCACCGCGTTGATGTCGAAGACTCCCGGACGCGCCGGAATCACGACGAGCGTTGCGTTGCGGATGGCATCCTCGACCACGGCCGACATGGTGGGCGGTGTGTCGATGAAGACATATTCATAACCGTCACGCTTGGCGGCTGCGACGATTTCGCTGACCGAACGAACAGCCTGGCGAATCGGCGGCTCATCCGTGCCACGCAGCTTCTGCCACAGCGTCAGCGATCCTTGCGGATCCGCATCCACGAGCAGGCAGGGCTTCGACGTCTTGTGGACATGGGCGGCGAGATGAGCAGCGAGCGTGCTTTTCCCCGAGCCACCCTTACGCGACGCAAAAACAATAATGTTCATGGCTTGGCCTCCAGATTGACTCTGGTGGCGAAAATGAATCAGTTCGCTGATTCGTAAAAGAAAAATTTCCAGTCCGAACTTTTCAGCACGCTGCGTGATTCAATTCAGCAACACACAAGCAATTGTGGCGGCGAGTGCCCGTAATAAATGCATCAAGATGCCGATATGGCGATGCCGATTGCCGTGAATGAGAGTGAGACCGCGAAATATGGCGGGCAATTGTGGCGATCGGCATCGATAAGCAGGGATGCAACGCGCGAATCACACGGGGCTACGCCACCAAACAAGAAGGCCGGCGCAAGGCCGGCCTTCTGTCGATCGTTAAAGTGTGACGACGTGACTCAGCGGCCGCCAAGGATCGGGCCGGTGAACTTGTAGTTCAGGCCGACGCGCGCGATGTGGCCGGTGTTCTCGAAGCGGGAGTTGTAGCCGGGACCGCCGGCAGCCGCCGGACCGCCGATGTTCAGAACGGAGATCGAGGTGTCGCCCAGATCATAATAGAGATACTCGGCCTTCACGCTCCAGTTCGGGGCGAAAGCGTGCTCGATACCGCCGCCGACCGTGTAACCGGTCTCAGTCTTCCTGCGCTGCCCGACGAATTGGGTCGCGAAAGCCGGACCGACGCCGGTAAATGTCGCCGTGTTGGTGATTTCGCCGTAAGCGAGACCGCCGGTGGCGTACAGCAGCGTCTTGTCCCAAGAGTAGCCGAGACGGCCGCGAACCGTGCCGAAGTATTCCATTTCGGTCGTGAACAGGTTCTGGCGCGTACCGGCCGCCGTGCCGTTGACGCCGACTACAGCGAGCGAAGTCACGCCGTTCACGCTCTCCCGGATATCCGAGTACTGAATGTCGGCTTCAATGCCGAGCACCCAATTCGGCATGACCTGCCAGTTGTAGCCGAACTGGCCGCCGCCAATGAAGCCTTCGCGATCCAGGCGAAGACGGGGCGGACGAGCACGGTCGGCGACCGCGTTGATATTCGCAACGCCAATGCCTGTCGTGGTGATGTCGCTGTCGGCGCCGAAGCTATAACCGACGTTCACGCCGGCGTAGAAGCCAGTCCAGCTGAAGATCGGCGGCGGCGGCGGAGCCTTGACCGGCGCCTTGCGCGCGAGGTCAGCAGCAAACGCCTGCGTGGCGAGTGCCGTGCTGGCAGCGATGACCGCGCCAAAAGCAATCTTTCTCATTTGTGTTCCCCAGAACGCTGTTGAATGCGAAGCAAATGTTCACTCGCTGGATTCACAGAACCACGCGTCGCACAAAAAAGCTGTGACAGGAAAAACACACGCGCACGCGCGATGATTTTTCATCGAACAATCGCGTTGTGCTCAGATACCATCCGCATTTCAGATGTAAGAAAGCGCTGCGGCACAGGGCTTTCTCCCACGCATCGCAAGGCGTCGTGCTCACGAAAATGTGCGGCAATTTTTGCCTGCGGCAACGCAGCGCATTTAACAAAACCTTACGAGCGGTAGCTGAAAACCGAATTTCAAGAATACAAAAAATGCATCGCGCAATCGATGAAGTGCATGACATCTTCGATTACCGCCGAAGCGAGTCTTATCTGCGTTACGCAGAATCATTTCTGGAATCATTTTTCGAGACGGCGCGTGACGAGACGCGAAGCGATGCAGCGATCGCTGCATCAGTTTGCGATGGTGTTTGCTCTTCGTCATTCCGGGGCGCGAGTGAAGCGAGCGAGCCCGGAATCCATATCCCCTGTGCCGTTTGGTATTTGCCGCAAGAGTCGCAGAGCCATTTCTCATTTTCGTCAAACGCTGGCTGCGGCGTATGGATTCCGGACAGCCGCTTCGCGGCTTCCGGAATGACGGCTGAGAGAAAGGGACTGGCCGGAGTGGTACAGTTGGGTGGGATCGAACCACCGACCTCCGGATCCACAATCCGGCGCTCTAACCAGCTGAGCTACAACTGCATCCTCAAGTGCGCCGACGACGGCTGACGTGCCTTGGTCCGGCGCCGCATCCGGAGGGTTCAAACCGTCCGGTGCAAGGTTGTTTCGGGCCGCCAAAACGGCCTGAACGGGCGGGAAACTATGAGCAACGCCAGCCTTTGGCAAGGCTGGCGCGCCAATCATTCAACAACCGCGTGTCGCGGGAAAAATCCCGCGAAATCAGCCGCTTCAGCCGACTTTGGGGAAGGCCTTGGCGGCCGACGCCTTGATCGGCTCGACGGTCTCGGTGGCAATCTTCTGGGAGAGCTCCGCGAGCTCCTTGGTCTGAGCCGTCAGCGCCTGGAACTGGCTCTGCACGAACGAGCTCCAAAGTTCGAACGCGGCGGGAACGGACTGCGCGCTGGCGAGCTGATGAGCGAAGTCGAAGGTCGCATCGGTATTGGCCTTGGTCAGATCCAGTACCTTGGCCGTGTATTCGCTGACGCCCTTGGTGGCGGTGTGGCACGCGGCTTCGATCGCTCCGTTGCCGGTCTCGGCCGCTTCCTTGAAGCGGGCATAGCCTTCGCGGGCCTGCGACACGCCCTTTTCGGCCATGGCGCGTACGGATTCAGGCATCTGGAAGGGCACGACAGTGGCGGAGAAAGCATTGTTCGTCATGGTGATCCTCGGGAGATTGAAGTCTCGATCCCGGAACGGCCGGGCCCTGGCTTGAGCGACTCGAAAACGGTCTGCTCCGGCCGGGTGATGCGCGGCCAGATAAGGTTCTAGGAAGCGTAGCATGGATGTTGTGCAACGCAACAAATTGTTGCGTTGCAGGTCGGATTGCCCCAACGATCGTTAACGGAGCTCTCAGGCGGCGAGCCGCCGGACGCTCACTCGGCAGCCTTAAGCCGGATTGCTCGGCTTGGCTGCGTCCATGGCGGCCTTGCTGACGGCCTGGGCCATCTCGCTCGCCTGCTCCGCCAGATTGCGCATCTGCGCCTGCACGTACTCGCTGTGGATGCGCATGATGTCCGGCAGATCCTTGGCCTGGAGCAGCTGCTGTGCGTGATCGAGCGACGCGGCGACGTTCTTCTCGGCAAAGCCCATCGCCTTGGCGCTGAGCTCCTTGGCGTTGGCGCGGGCCGCTTCGCTGCGGCCTTCAAGCGCGCTCGCAGCCTGCTGTGCGCCACTCATGAACCGCTCGAACGATTTGCGGGCCTGTTCGAAGCCGGCTTCCGCCATGGAGCGCAACTCTTTCGGAATCTCGAATTGATCGCGGCCGTTCGGGTTCATCTCGGTCTCCTTTGCAGTGCTGAATGTGCGGTGCTGAAGGTTTGACGCAGGCGGTATGTGAAGGATGTCGCGTTGAACGTCTCCGGGAAGATAACAATGCGTGCCATCGTCCGTGTGACGCACGGCGATCAAGCCATGGTGAACCTTCGGGAATCTTTTGCAACTGGGTCAACGCGAAGCGTTCGGATTGGTTCAACCAAGGCTGACAAGTTAAGGTTATCGGGCATTTCGGCCCTGCCGCAGGTTCCGTAGGCGTGGACCCGCTGCCGGGCGCGAAATATGGTCGTCGTAATGGTGAACGGAATCTCAGAGCACCTTCTATTTCTTCGGCTTCCGCAGGTGGCGGACATTGCCCTCAGCCCGATGCCCGCGTGGCTTTGGTCGGCAGATGGCGATCGTCTTCTATGGACCAACGCGGCCGGCGCACGCGTGTTTGCGCAACCGGACACCGCCACGGCCATTGCACGCGGACTGAAGCCCGCCGATCTGCATCGGCGTCAGGTCATGCAGCTCGCACGACGGCTGACCGGTGCGAACGAAACCCGGCTCGAGCGCTTGCGCGGATTCGGAGCGCCGCTCGGCGGGCTAGCGACCTGCGCCTGCACCCGCCTCCCATTCGGCGAAAGTTCGCTGCTGCTTTTGACAGCGGCACAGTCCTCGCGCGCGCTCTCACCGTACGAACGGCTGCACGGGCTGATCGGCGGCGAGACGCCCATCGTCGTTCTCAACGCCGCGGGCGCCATCACCGAGCAGAACGAGGCCGCACGGGGCTCGCCCGTCCTGCCGCACCTGCTCGCCGATCCGGCGCTGCTGTTTCTGATCGGCGATGCGCTTGAAAACGGCCACGCCAGCGCCGATCTCAGTACCAGCCATGTCGAGATCGTTCGTACCGGTATCGCCGCCGAACCGGCGCTAATTGCCGCGTTTGTCCCCAGCCCGGCTTGCGCGCCGGCAGAGAATGTCGCTACGCATAAGGATGAACCGGCGGCGGATGGACACGAGCAGGCCGTCGCGCCGCTGCCGGTGGCCGCAAGCGAGCCGCCTGCGACGCCGGACGAGCCAGCTAGCACTTACAGCAGCGTCACCATGGACCCAACTCCGCCCTCGATCACGGTGTCCCCGCCCGGCAAGCTGCCGCTGCGCTTCATCTGGCATATCGATGCGGACGGCCGCTTCGCGCTGCAGTCCGGCGACTTCGCGCAGCTGATCGGACCGCAAACGGCGCAAACGCTGAACGGCTCATGGTCCGACATCGCCGCGCGTTTGAATCTCGATCCGCACGGCATCGTTGCTGCGGCCATTGCCGCGCGCCGCACGCTCTCGAGCGTTGCGATCACCTGGCCGACCGACGATCCGGACAGGCGCATTCACGCCGAGCTGTCGGGCGTGCCGTTCTACGACAACGACCGGCAATTCGCCGGTTATCGCGGCTTCGGCCTCGTGCGCGACGTCGGGGCACCGCTGCAATTCGCCTCGAAGCAGCAGACCCAAGAAAAAACACAAGCGCCGCAACCCGCATCGCACGACGAACACGTCTTGGCTCCTACGACACTGGACGAGTTTCAGCGCGCTATCGAGCCGGCGCCCAATGTTGTGCCCTTCCGTCCTGTGCAAGACGTGCGGCCGACGCTGACGGCAGTCGAGAATTCGGCCTTCAACGAGCTGGCGCGACAACTCTCCGCCCGGCTCGACGACACCACCCGCAAACCGGCTGAGCTACCTGCGCTCGCGACCGAGAGCGAGCCTGAGCACCCGCCGGTTGAAGAGCCCGCACCGCCCGCGGAAACGCCGGGCTGGCTCGCGCCGGTCACGGAGGCGCCGCGCGGCCATTCGCACAGCGACCTCGCGCTGCTCGACCGCATGCCGGCGGGCGTTCTCATCTATCGCCTCGACCGCCTGCTCTACGCCAACCGCGCCTTCCTCGATCAGGTCGGTTACGGCGACCTGCCGTCGCTCACCGACGCTGGCGGCCTCGATGCGCTGTTCGTCGAACCCGGCGTCCCGGCCGCGAGCAGCACGTCCGACACCGGCACGCCGGTGCGCGTCTCGTCCGACCGCAGCAACACGCCGCCGGCCGATGCGGCGCTTCACACCATCGTCTGGGATGGCGATCACGCGATGGCGCTGATCTTCCTCGGAACGAGCAGCATTGCGAGCAGCGGCATCGCTACTCCTACTTTTGCACCGGCGCCGGTGGTGACGCCGCCGCCCGCCGACAATCACGAAGCCGAACAGCTCAACGCCATTCTCGAAGCCGTGCCCGATGCGCTGCTCGTGCTCGACGACACCGGCATGCTGCAGGCAGCCAATCGCAGCGCCCGCGACCTGTTCGCAATCGACAGCGCGTCCACGACGCCGCGCGCTTTCGCGGGCCTGTTCGCGCCGGAAAGCCGGACCGCCGTGCAGGATGCCGTCGAAGCCGCGCGCCATGGTGGCAGCGAACGCAGCCGCGAGGTGCTGGCGCTTCGCCCCGACGGCAGCCTCGCGCCGCTCTCGATGACGGTCAGCCGCACCACCGGTGCAACACCTGCGACCTTTGCCGTGCTGCGCGATCTCACCATCGCCAAGAAGACCGAAGCGCAACTGCTCGGCGCACAGCGGCAGGCCGATCGCGCCGCCAGCGTGAAGGCGGACGTGCTCGCACGCATCAGCCACGAGGTGCGCATGCCGCTCAACTCCATCATCGGCTTTGCCGAGGTGATGATCGGCGAGCGCTTCGGCGCGCTCGGCAACGAGCGCTATACCGAATACCTGAAGGACATCCGCGCTTCCGGCGAACGCGTGATCGCCATCATCAACGACATGCTCGATCTCTCGCACATCGAGACCGGCAAGCTCGATCTGACGCTCGCCAGCCAGGACCTCAACGATCTCGTCGAGCAGTGTGTCGGCGTGATGCAGCCGCAGGCCAACCGCGAGCGCATCATCATCCGCACCTCGCTCGCGCGTTCGCTGCCGCGCGTGATGGCCGATGCGCGCTCGCTGCGCCAGATCGCCATGAACCTGATCGGCAACTCCATCCATCTCGCCAATGCCGGCGGCCAGGTCATCGTCTCGACCGCGCTGACCGACTTCGGCGATGTGGTGCTGCGCGTACGCGACACCGGCCAGGGCCTCAACGACAACGAAATGGCGGCTGCGCTCGCACCATTCCGCGCGCCGGTCTCACCCGACGATGTGACGCCCGGCAACTCCGGCATCAGCCTGTCGCTGACCAAGGCGCTGGTGGAAGCGAACCACGCACATTTCCAGATCAAAAGCTCGCCGCAGTCCGGCACGCTGATCGAGGTCCGGTTTCCGGCAACCTCCGCCCGTGCCAGCGCGCAGTAAGGCGCAATACGCAGCCTTGCGATCCATTCCTGCCTTTCAATTTGGAATCGATCTAAAGAGTAAATTGGAATCGCTCTAAAGCGATGTGCTTTGGCGTATTCGCCGCAGCGGCCTTCATTGACATTGCGCTACAGAAACAGCCGATCACGCGCGGCATTCGCCGTTCGCATCCTTCAACGTTTGGAGCATTTCATGTCCGGGTTTCGCGCACTCGCTGCGTCTTCCGCTGCCCTCATCTCGCTGTCGCTCGGCGCCTCGCAGGCGCTCGCTCAGGCCGGCGAAGTCAACGTCTACACCTATCGCGAAACCAAGCTGATCCAGCCGCTGTTCGATGCCTTCACCAAGGACACCGGCATCAAGGTCAACGTCACCTCGGCGAGCTCGGGCCTCGAGCAGCGCATCAAGCAGGAAGGCAAGGACTCGCCCGCCGACGTCCTGCTGACCGTCGACATCGGCCGCATCGACGACGCGGTGAAGGCGGAGATCACCCAACCGATCGACTCGGCCGTGATCGACAAGGTGGTGCCGGCGCAGTACCGCGATCCGGACAAGCACTGGCACGGCATCTCGATGCGCGCCCGCGTGATCTACGCCTCGAAGGAGCGTGTGAAGCAGGACGCAATCACGTACGAAGAGCTCGCCGATCCGAAGTGGAAGGGCAAGATCTGCATCCGTTCCGGCCAGCACATCTACAACAACGCGCTGTTCGCGGCCTACGTCGCCAAGTACGGCGAAGCGAAAGCCGAAGAGTGGATCAAGGGCGTGAAGGCCAACCTCGCGCAGAAGCCATCGGGCGGCGACCGTGAGCAGGCGCGTGACGTGGCGGCCGGCAAGTGCGACATCGGCATCGGCAACACCTACTACTGGGCGCTGATGCAGGAGAAGGAAGCCGACAAGAAGCCGTGGGCGGAAGCCACCAAGGTGATCCTACCGACCTTCCAGGGCGGCGGCACCCACGTGAACCTGTCCGGCGTGCTGCTGACGAAGAATGCGCCGAACAAGGCCAACGCCATGAAGCTGATCGACTGGCTCGCCGGCGAACAGGCCCAGCAGATCTATGCCGACATCAACTACGAGTATCCGGTTCGCGCCGGCATCAAGGTCAACCCGGTGATCGAAGGCTACGGCAAGCTCAACGCCGATACGCTGCCGCTCGCCAAGATCGCGGGCAGCCGCAAGGCCGCCTCCACGCTCGTCGACAAGGTCGGCTTTGACAACTAGTACTCACGCGATGCCCGCTCCGCGCGGGCTTCATCATCGACGACTGGTTCGCGCCGAGACGCTTGTCTCGGCGCTTGCCGTTCTGACGGCCGTGGCCGTCGCCAGCCCGGTCCTCAGCATTTTTCTCACCGCGCTGCAGCCGGTGCCGGAGCTGTGGCCGCATCTCTTCAACTACGTGCTGCCGCAGGCGCTGTGGGACACCGCACTGCTGCTGATCGGCGTCGGCATCGTGACACTCGCCGCCGGCGCCGGAACCGCGTGGCTGGTGTCGTCGTTCGATTTTTCCGGCCGCGGTCATCTGCTGTGGCTCTTGCCACTACCACTCGCAATCCCGACCTACATCGGCGCCTACGTCTACGCCGACATCTTCGAGCCGCTCGGCATCGCCCAGCGTGCGCTCGCCACCTGGATGCCGATGGGCGACGCCGCGAAGCTTCTGCCGAGCATGCGCTCGCTGCCGGGCGCGATCTTCGTGCTCGGGCTCGTGCTGTATCCTTACGTCTATCTCTCGGCGCGCGCGATGTTTCAGGTGCAGAGCGCCGAATTCATCGAAGCGGCCAAGACGCTCGGAGCGGGGCGCTGGCGCACGTTCTGGAGCGTGTCGCTGCCGATGGCGCGGCCGGCACTCGCCATCGGCCTCGCGCTGGCGCTGCTGGAGACGCTGAACGACATCGGCGCCAGCGAATATCTCGGCATCCGCACGCTGACTGTTGCGGTGTTTACCACCTGGCATAACCGCTCGAGCCTTCCGGGCGCGGCGCAGATCGCGTGCCTGATCCTGCTGATCGTCGCACTCCTGATCGCGATGGAGCGCTACGGCCGCCGCGACCGCGCCTTCACCCTATCGGCCGAGAGCCCACAGCTTGTGCATCGGCGTCAGCTGCACGGCGCGCGGGCGTTCGCCGCCTATCTCCTCTGCCTGCTGCCTGCGATCTGCGGCTTCGCCATTCCCTTCGCGTACCTCGTCTATCAATGTATCAAGCGCGGCCTGTTCGGCCACTTCGACGCGGCGATCGCGCGCGACCTGTTTCACTCGGTCGTCTTCGCAACGCTCGCGACCTCGATCGCCATTCTGCTCGGCTTTGCGATCCAGACCGCGAACCGCTGGCGGCTCGGTGCACTGGAGAAGATGTGCATCGCCGCTGCCCGCTCCGGCTACGCGCTGCCCGGCCTCGTGCTCGCGCTCGGCCTGCTCGCGCCGGTGCTTGCGATCGATCACGCCATCAACGGCATCGCGCGCTGGGCCGGTCTGCCAGCACCGGGGCTGGTGCTGGTGGGATCGGGCGCGGCAATCGTGATCGCGTATGTCGTGCGCTTCATCGCGGTGCCGACAGGATTCATCCAGGCCGGCTTCGAACGCATCCCGTTCGACTATGACGACAGCGCGCGCGTCTCCGGCGCGGGGCAGATCGTCACCGTGCGGAAGATTCATCTGCCGCTGCTCAATCCGGCGCTGTGGGGCGCGGCGATTGTCGTGTTCGTCGATTGCCTGAAGGAATTGCCGGCGACCTTGCTGCTGCGGCCGCTGAACGTCGAGACGCTTTCGACCTCGATCTACCAGTTCGCGAGCCGCGGCAGTTTCGAGGAAGGCTCGCTCGCGGCGCTGTTGATCGTCGCCGCCAGCGTCGGTCCGGTGGTGTGGCTGACGCGCTTTGCCGACGTGCCGAGCGGACCGGCGTAAGTCTCAGACGCGAACCGTGTCCTTACGCCGCTTGTGCACGAGCAGCGCATCGCCGAATGCCTTGAACAGCGTCCGGTTAATCTCGTTCTTATGCGGATCGTATTCGGCGTGCCACTGCACGCCGAGCGCAAAGCCCGGTGCTTCGGCGATGCGGATCGCCTCGACCGTCCCGTCCTCGGCCACGCCTTCGATCACGACGCGCTTGCCCGGATCGAGAACGCCCTGCCCGTGCAGCGAATTGACGCGAATGGTATCGCGGCCGAGCAAGGTCGCGAACGTTCCGCCCGAAACGAGGCTCACATCGTGCCGGTCGGCGAAGATGACGTTGATGTCCGGGTGAATCTCGCCGTTCTCGAGCCGCGGCATGCGATGATTCATGCGGCCGGGGATTTCGCGGATTTCCGGATGCAGCGAGCCGCCGAAGGCGACGTTCATTTCCTGCATGCCCCGGCAGATGCCAAAAATGGGAACGCCGCGATCAACGCAGGCTTCGATCAAAGCGAGCGCCAGCGCATCGCGGCGCTGATCGTAGGGCTCGTAAGCTTCGCATGCCTCGACGCCGAAGTGGGACGGATGCACGTTGGCACGGCCGCCGGTCAGCAGCACGCCATCGACCACGTCGAGAATGCCGCTGATATCGGTGATGTCGGGAGAGCCGGCAAACATCACCGGCAGCGCGTTGGCCACGTTCGCAACGGCCTTAAGGTTGCGTTCGCCGACGGCTTGAACCTGATAACGGTTGTCCATCAGGTGGGCGTTTCCAATCACGCCAACGACGGGCCTGCTCATCTCGCTATGTTCGCTCTTTCGCCTGCAATATCCGGCGGCGTGCATTGAAGCGCCGATTTGCCGTCCGGGCAAGATTACACAGCGGATTCCATCCATGAAATCCCTGCATGCGAGCAGGACATTTCACGTAAGGTTGAAGCGATCGGCGTTAACGATCAGGTGTTCTTCAGTGCGACGCGGAAATCGGCCTCGGTCTTGGCCTTGACCTCGTCCAAGGTCACGCCGTCGGCGAGCTCGATCAGCGCCATGCCGTTGTCGCCGTGCTTGTCGATGGTGAACACGGCCAGGTCTGTGACCACCATGTCCACCACCCGCTCGCCGGTCAGCGGCAGGTTGCACTGCTTCAGCAGCTTCGCGCCGTCCTTGGCCGAATGCTCCATGACGACGACGACGCGCTTGACGCCGGCGACGAGGTCCATGGCGCCGCCCATGCCCTTCACCATCTTGCCCGGNNGGGATCATCCAGTTGGCGAGGTCGCCGTTCTGGGCCACCTGCATGGCGCCGAGGATCGACAGGTCGATGTGGCCGCCGCGGACCATGCCGAACGAGTCGGCGGAAGAGAAATAGCTGGTGTCCGGCAATTCGCTGACCGTCTGCTTGCCGGCGTTGATCAGATCGGGATCGACCTCGTCCTCATACGGGAACGGGCCCATGCCGAGCATGCCGTTCTCGCTCTGGAGCGAAACGTCGATGCCTTCCGGGATGAAGTTCGACACCAGCGTCGGGATGCCGATGCCGAGGTTGACGTAGTAGCCGTCGCGCAATTCCTTGGCGGCGCGGGCGGCCATCTGTTCGCGGGTCCAGGCCATCGGTATCTCCTGTTCTCTATTTCGTCATTGCGAGGAGCAAAGCGACGAAGCAATCCAGTTTCAGTTCCTGGGCCGTGGATTGCTTCGCTACGCTCGCAATGACGGCTCGATCAAAAATCGTGAATTACGCCGCCGGCCGCGGACGGGTGTTGCGGAATTCGATGCGCTTCTTTTCCGTGCCGACATGCACGACGCGCTTCACGAAGATACCAGGCGTGTGGATGTGATCGGGATCGATCTCGCCGGCGGGCACAAGATGCTCGACTTCGGCGATCGTGACCTTCGCGGCCGTCGCCATCATCGGATTAAAGTTGCGCGCGGTCTTGCGGTAGACGAGGTTGCCGGCGGTATCGCCCTTCCATGCGTGCACGATCGCCAGATCGGCAAACAGGCCGCGCTCCATGATGTACTTCTGGCCGTCGAACTCCTTCACTTCCTTGCCTTCGGCGATCAGCGTGCCGACGCCGGTCTTGGTATAGAAGGCCGGAATGCCCGCGCCGCCGGCGCGAATGCGCTCGGCAAGGGTTCCTTGCGGATTGAATTCGAGTTCGAGTTCGCCCGCGAGGTACTGCTGGGCGAACAGCTTGTTCTCGCCGACATAGGACGAGATCATCTTCTTGATCTGACGCGTCTCGAGCAGACGGCTGAGGCCGATGCCGTCGACGCCGGCGTTGTTCGACACCACCGTCAACCCCTTCACGCCCGAGTCGCGGATCGCATCCGAGAGCGTCTCGGCGATACCGCACAGGCCGAAGCCACCCGACATGATCATCATGCCGTCCTTGAGGACGCCATCGAGCGCCGATTTCGCGTCCGGATAGACCTTGTTCATCGCCATCCCACCTGATCAGAAAGGCCTCTGCGGGGCCGTTACGTGGGGCGGTATTAGGCAAAATCCGCAACAGCCGTCAATCGGCGCGCGCCGCATGCCGCACGCGTCATCATCACGCCGGTCAAGGGTCGCCGGAGGTGCCCAAAACAGCGGCTATGGCCTTGAAAGGGTCAAGAAAACCCAGCAAGTTGCCCCCCATCACGGAACGCGGCGGCTCTCCGCCCTACGGCGCACCAATCAGACCGCAACCCGGCCCAAGAAACCCTTCTGAATGACCGTTGTCATCAAACGCCTGTCGCTGACCATTGCCGCCGTGCTGGCGCTCGCCATTGGCTGGCTGGCGGTCACGTCATGGCTGGTCAATCGCGATGCTCTGCGTGCATCGATCGAGGCGCAGGTGCGTGCCGCGACCGGCCTCGACCTGATGGTCAACGGCTCTGCGGAGGTGTCGATCTTCCCGACCAGCCACGTCACGCTGCATGACGTCGGCTTGCGCGGCGTCACCGCCGACGATCCGCTGCGCGTCGAGAAGCTGATTGCCAATCTGCAATTGCTCCCTCTTCTCCTGCAGAAGTTTGAGATCGCCGACGTGGCGCTGGTGAAACCGCGGGTGAGCGTCGTGCGCGATGCGCAGGGCCGCACCAACTGGAGCCCGATCGCCGAGACCCTGGCAAAGGCGATGAAACCCGGCTCCGAGAGCCCGGTGCAGTTTTCCGAGATCCGCGTCACCGACGGCGAAGTGATCTATCGCGACGAGAGCGGGCGGACGATCGAGACCATCGAAGACATCGATCTGTCGCTGGCCTGGCCGTCAATCTCCCGCTCCTTCGCCGCCACCGGCCAGTTCAGCTGGCAGGGCGAACGGATCGATGGCAGCCTCAGCGTCGCCGACTTCGGCGCTGCGCTCGCCGGCGAACGCTCCGGCCTGAAGACGCGCATCTCGAGCCCGAACCTCAAATTCGCATTTGATGGCGCGACCACCGCGAAGAACCGTAGCACCGAAGGCACGCTGACGGTGGACTCGCCATCGCTGCGCAACGTGCTGCGGCTCGTCGGCCAGAACCCGCCGGGCAACACCGGCTTCGGCCGCTTCGCGCTGAAAGCGCGCGCCACCATGGTCGGGCCGAACGTCGCGCTCGGCAACGTCAACATCGAGCTCGACGGCAATGTCGGCGAAGGCGTAATGGCGCTTGGCTTCGCCGACCGGCCAGTGGTGCAAGCGACGCTCGCCACCGACAATCTCGATCTCACGCCCTATCTGATGACCATGCGCCTGCTCGCCAGCGGCGCGCGCGACTGGAACAGGCAACTGTTCGATCTCGAAACGCTGATCGCCCGCGACATCGACATGCGGCTGTCGGCCGGCAAAGTAACAGTCGGCAGCTCCAAATTCGGACGCACTGCGCTCGGCGTCAGCCTGAAGAGCGGCAAGCTCGCGCTGAGCCTCGGCGAGGCGCAGGCGTTCGGCGGCACAGTGCGGGGATCGCTCGGTGTTGCGAAGTCCGATGCCATCGCCGATGTGAAGGCGGAATACCAGTTCATCGACATCGACCTCGACGCCGCCGGCAGCGAGCTGTTCGGCGTGCGCCGCCTGTCCGGCCGCGGCAACGTCAACGTCTCGCTCGAAGCGTCCGGCTCGAGCGCGTTCGGCCTCGCCCAGACGCTCGACGGGACGGTCACGCTGGTGGCGCAGAACGGCGCGCTGCAGGGCTTCAATGTCGAGCAGCTGCTGCGCCGGCTCGAACGGCGGCCGCTCGGCGGCGCCGGCGAATTCCGCACCGGCCGCACGCCCTTCACCGAACTGAACGCGACATTGCGCATCAACGATGGCGTCGCGACCGCCGAAGACTTTCGCATGGAAGGCCCGGCCACGCGGCTCAGCTTGACCGGCACGAGTTCGCTGCCCGCGCGCGAGTACGACCTGAAAGGCATCGCCAGTCTGGTAACTGCCGCCAACGCGCCGCCCGGCTTCGAGCTTCCGTTCGTGATCCAGGGCCCATGGGACGATCCGCTGATCTTCCCGGACACGGAAAGCCTGCTGCGCCGCTCGCCTGCCACCGCGCCGCTGCTCGACTCGCGCAAAGCGCGGGACGCCGTGCGAAATGCCATCGAACGGCTGACCAAGGGCGCACCCGGGACCGCGCCCGCGGCGCCACCGGCTGCGGCCACGCCGCCGGCTGAAGCAAAGAATTAGAGCGGCGCGGCGTTCTCGGCCTTCACGCTCGACAGCTTTGCCGCCAGCGATGCGGTGACGATCACGACCGCAATCGCCGCGACGATCAGCGTGCAGATGGCGTTGATTTGCGGCTTCACCCCCAGCCTCACCTCGGAATAGATGCGGATCGGCAGGGTCGCCGAGCCGGGACCGGTGGTGAAGCTCGCGATCACCAGATCGTCGAGCGACAGCGTGAAGGCGAGCAGCCAGCCCGCGACGATTGCCGGCAAAATGATCGGCAACGTGACGCAGACGAACGCTTTCGCCGGCGGACAGCCGAGGTCCATCGCCGCTTCCTCCAAGCTGCGATCGACGGCGCCGAGCCGCGACTGCACCACCACCGCGACAAAGCACATGGTCAGTGTCGTGTGCGCGATGGTCACAGTCCAGAATCCGCGCTCGGTCTGCGTGGCGACGAACAGCAAGAGCAGCGAGAGGCCGGTGATCACTTCCGGCATCACCAGCGGCGCATAGAGCATGCCGGAGAACAGCGTGCGGCCCTTGAAGCGTTCGCCACGGGAGAGCGCCAGCGCCGCCAAAGTGCCGAGGATGGTCGCGGCGGTTGCCGACACCACACCGACACGCAGGCTCATCCATGCGGCGGCGAGCATCGCCTGATCGTTCCAGAGCTCGGCGTACCAGCGCGTTGACCAACCGCCCCACACATTCACGAGACGTGAGGCGTTGAACGAATAGATCACGAGGATCACGATCGGCAGGTAGAGGAACGCGAAGCCGAGCGCGAGCGAAACTGCATTGAAGCGCGTGAGGCTGACGATCTTGCGTGAGGCGGCCATGTCATCTCCCCTCAAGCTGGCGCTGCTGCAGCTTCTGGTACACGACCAGCGGGATCAGCAGCACGATCAGCAGAACCACTGCGGTGGCGGACGCGACCGGCCAGTCCTTGTTAGTGAAGAACTCGAGCCACAGCGTCTGGCCGATCATCATGCGGTCGGAGCCGGCCAGCAGATCGGGGATCACGAACTCGCCGACGATCGGGATGAAACACAGCAGCGCGCCGGCGCCGATGCCGGGCAGCGAGATCGGCACGGTGACGAGCCAGAACGCCTTCAGCCGCGAGCAACCGAGATCGGCAGCCGCTTCCAGCAGCGCATGATCCATCTTCGCCAGCGAGGCGTAGAGTGGCAGGATCATGAACGGCAGGTACGAGTAGACGATGCCGATGTACATCGCCGTGTCGGTCGCGAGCCATGTCACCGGCTCGCTAATGATGCGTAACGACACCAGCACCGTATTCAGCAAGCCGTCCTTCTGCAGAATGTTGATCCAGGCATAAATGCGGATCAGGAACGAGGTCCAGAACGGCACGATGACGAGCACCATTGCCACCGGCTGCCAGCGCGGCGGCAACCGCGCCATGCCGTAGGCGATCGGATAGCCGATCGCGAGCATGATCGCCGTCGCAGTCAGCGCGACGGTAACGCTGCGCAGATACGACAGCACGTAGATGTTATCCGACATCAAGAGACGGAAATTGTCGAGCGACAGCTGCGCCAGCGCCGCCTTGAACGCGGCCCATCCTTCGGTGAGCGGGATCACCGGCACATAAGGCGGCAGCGCGATCGCCGTCTGCGACAGACTGATCTTCACGACAAAGGCGAACGGCAGCAGGAAGAACAGCGCCAGCCAGAGATACGGCGCGATCGCCGCGACGCGGGCCGGACGGGCGAACAGGCGGCGCGCCATCATCGGTTAATGCTCCAGCACGACGCAGTCGGCGGGTACGAACCACGCCACCACGCGCTGGCCGGTGTGATAGCTGTCCGCATCGAGCCGCGTCGCATTCGGTACATTGGCGCGCACGGTGGCGCCGGCATCGAGCTTCACCGTGTAGATGGTGGCATTGCCGAGGTAGCCGACGTCGGTGACGACACCGGCGAGCCGGTTGAACGCCGCCGCGCCGCCGAGATCGGTGACCGGGCCGCGCTGCGAGATCTTCACCTTCTCCGGCCGGATCGCAACCAGCAGGGTCGCATCGTCTTTGTGCTGGGCTGGCTTTGGCGCGACAATGACGCCGGCATCGCGCGTCTCGATAGTGATGCGGCCGTGCTCCTCGCCGGTGACCTTGCCTTCGAATACGTTGACGTCGCCGACGAACTCGGCGACCCAGCGCGAATTCGGCGCTTCATAAAGCTGGCGCGGCGGCGCCACCTGCTCCAGCCGCCCATGATCCATAACGCCGATGCGGTCGGCGACCGTCATCGCCTCATCCTGATCGTGGGTGACGATGATAAAGGTCATGTCGAGCTTGCGCTGCAGTTCGAGCAGTTCGCGCTGGGTGCTCTCGCGCAGCTTCTTGTCGAGCGCCGCCATCGGCTCGTCGAGCAGCAGGATTTTCGGGCGCAGCGCCAGCGAGCGCGCCAGCGCCACGCGCTGCCGCTGACCGCCGGAGAGCTGATCCGGTTTCCGCTTGCCGAGGCCGTCGAGTTGCACCAGCGCCAGCATCCGGTCGACCGTTTCCTTGATATCGGCCTTCTGCATGCCGAGGCGCTTCAGGCCGAAGCCGACATTGCCCTCGACGCTCAGATGCGGGAACAGGGCATAGTTCTGGAACATCATGTTGAACGGGCGCTGATGCGGCAGCGCTTCGACGATGTTCTCGCCATTGAACAGGATTTCGCCGCTGTCCGGCGTCTCGAAGCCCGCGATCATCCGCAACAGTGTGGTCTTGCCACAGCCGCTCGGCCCGAGCAGCGCGAAGAACTCACCGGCCCGAATGTCGAGGCTGAGATTGTCGACGGCGAGATAACCGCCGAAGCGTTTCGTCACCGAGGAGATGCGCAGCAGCGGCCCCTGCTCCGCCGGCGCAGCCGCAGGTGGCGGCGCAACGGCCGGCTGTGCGTCGCTCGTCTCCGCTGCTGTCGTCGGCGCGTCGTCAGCCATCACCCTGCCCTCACGCGCCGGTTTTAGCGTCCGGGCGGCTGGGGCTCAACTCGGGCGCGAGCGGCTGTGGATCGCCCTCGGCGCTGAGCGGCGGCGACATCATGAACTGCGCCAACGCGTCGCGGGCCGCTTTCGGCATCGACAGGCCGAGCTTCGAGCGCCGCCACAGGATGTCGTCGGGGAAGCGTGACCATTCGTGCGCCATCAAATAGCGCACCTCGGCACCGGTCAGATCGGGTCCGAACTGCGGCCCGAGATCGCTGCGGGTCCTTGCATCGCCGAGCACGCGGCCAGTGCGCGTGCCGTAAGCCGACACAAACCGGGCGGCCTCCTTGGCATTGAGGAATGGCCAGCGCTCGCGCACGCGCTCGGCTTCGTCGCCGATCGCCTGCCACGACACATCGCCGCCGGGCAGCGGCGTGCGCGCCGTCCATGGCGGCGACATCGGATAGAACGGCGTCAGCCGATCCACCGCGATTTCGGCGCGGCGCCGGCTGAGCGTGACGTCACCGCCGAAGACGGTGACGAGCGGCGCGGCGCCGCGCGATGCATCGCGCAGCACCGTGCCGAGATGCGGATCGCCGCCGCGCGCGCTGAACGCATGCGCGGCCGACTGCGCATACACCACATCGGACGGCTCAACGCGCTCGCGGAAATAGCGGTTGATGGTCCGGCAGAGCTGATCGATATCCACAGCCGAGGCGGCAGCAATCGCCGGGTCGCCGACGAACGGACGCGCCGCGGTGCCGATGATGGTGAAGTCCGCGTGCCAGGGCGCGGCGTAAATGAACTCGCCGTCGCCGTTCTGGAAGGCATAGATGCCGTCGTAATCGAAACGGCGGCGGACAACGATCTGGCTCGCGATCGTCAGCCTGACCGGCGGCGGCTTCAGCCGCAGCACCGTATCGGTGACGGACGGAATCCACGCGCCGGTGGCATTGACCAGCGCCCGCGCGCTCATCGAGGTGCGTCGGCCGCGATCGACCAGCGCCAGTTGCCAGATCTTGCCGCGGTCGGCACGGACGCAGCGCGCGCCGGTCAGGATCGTGGCGCCGCGCTCGGCCGCATCCACCGCAGCCAGCACCGCCAATCGCGACACGTCGGCAAGGCATTCCGGCCACGCAAACGCAAGACCGAACGGCCGCTTCAGCGGCACGCCGGCCTCGTGGTGGGTGATGTCGAGTGTCTCGGAGCGCGGCAGCACGCGGCCGGGCGCCAGGCGATCGTAGACGTGCAGCATGGCCCGCAGCGGCCACAGCGGCCGCCGCCCTTCATGGGCAGGCATGGTGATCGGCAGGGGCCGGACCAGATGCGGCGCATTGTGCAGCCAGCGGTCGCGCTCGACCAGCGAACGGCGGATACGGCGCAGCGCCCCCTTCTCGATGGCGGTGACACGGCCTTGCATCAGGCCCAAGCAGGCGGATTGGCCAGATCCGAGATCGTCCTGCTCGATCAGGACCACGCGCAGGCCGCGGCCGGCGGCATCACGCGCAATGGCAGCGCCATTGAGACCGCCTCCAATGATTGCGAGGTCGTAGTCCGCCATGGTGCCTGCTCCCGCAGCCACCATGGCAAGCGCGCCCGGGAAAGCCAAGGTGTCGTGTCGAGACAATCAGGCAGCGATGCGCAGAACCGTTCCAGATGCGGAGGGCGTCAGCCGGCGCGCTTGGCCTCGGCATTCGCCGCCGGGCGGCCGACAAGATGCGGATACTGCTCGATTCGCGACGGCTTGCCGATGAAGTAACCCTGCACCAGATCGCAGCCTTCCTGAGCAAGGAACTCGAGCTGCTCGCTGGTCTCGACGCCCTCGGCGACGATGGTGATCTGCAGGCCATGACCGAGGCCGATCACCGCGCGGACGATCGCCGCCGACTGCGGGTTGCGGCCGAGGTTCATGACAAACGCACGGTCGATCTTGATCTTATCGAACGGGAACGCCTGCAGGTAGGTCAGCGAGGAGTAGCCGCTGCCGAAGTCGTCCATGGCGATCTTGACGCCGAGCGCCTTCAACTGGCGCAGCAGCAGCAGGCCGCGCTCGAAGTCCTCGATCAGCACGCCCTCGGTGATTTCCAGTTCGAGCCGGCCCGGCGCAAGTCCGGTTTCCAGCAGGATCGAATGCACGAGGCCGACGAGATCGCCATGCTGGAACTGCGCCGGCGACAGGTTGACCGAGATTTCCAGCGGCTTCGGCCATGACGCGGCTTCACGGCAGGCTTCACGCAAAATCCATTCGCCCATCTCGACGATCAGGCCGCTGTCTTCGGCGAGCGGAATGAAATCGGCCGGCGAGACGAACCCGCGTGTCGGATGAATCCAGCGCGCCAGCGCCTCGAAACCGACCACCTCGTTGCTCGCCGCATCACCCGAGTTGCCGCGCGACGCCATCGCCTGCGGCTGATAGTGCAGCGAGAGTTCGCCGTTGCGGATCGCGTTGGAGAGATCCTGGTGCAGCGCGCGCCGGTCGCGGATCTGCTGATCCATCTCGCCTTCGAAGAAGCGGATCGAACCGCGCGACTTTGACTTGGCGCGGAACAGGGCCACGTCGGCATTGGCGAGCAAGGTCGCGGCATTGGTGCCGTTGTGCGGATAGATCGAAATGCCGATGGTCAGGCCGAGCCGGATCGGCTTGCCGTTGAAGTCGAACTCCTTGCGCACGGCCTCGCCGAGCCGCTCGGCGAGCTGCATCGCTGCGTCCGGCTGCTTGCCGTCGATGATCAGGCCGAACTCGTCGCCCGACAGGCGCGCGACCACGCCGCCCGAGCTCACCGCCTGCATGCGGCGCGCCACCTCGATCAGGATCTCGTCGCCGACCGCGTGGCCGAACACGTCGTTGACTTCCTTCAGCCGGTCGAGGTCGACCGAGAGCACCGCGAACTCTTCCTCGGTGCCCTCACAGGCGTCGATCATCTGCGTCAGCGATTGCAGGAAGGCAGCGCGGTTCGGCAGATCGGTCAGCGCGTCGTGGTAGGCCATGTGCGCCATGCGCGACTCGATCTGGCGGCGCTGCGTCACGTCCTCATGGGTCTGGATGATGTATTGCGGCGCGCCGGCATCGTCGAACACGGCGACACGGCGGGTCGAAAACAGCCGCAGACCTTCGTTGGTGCGGATCGGCTGCTCTTCGGCGACCACCGTCTTCTTCCGGATCGCTTCCTGATCGCGGCGCGTGGCATGCTCGGCGACGTCGGTGCCGAATAGGTCGACGATGTTCTTGCCGACGGTTTCCTCGCGCGAGCGGTTGAGGATCGTCTCGGCACCGCGGTTGACCATCTGGTACTGGCCGTCGTTGACGCGACGGACCATCAGCGCCACCGGGATGTTGTCGACGATGCGCTCGAGGAACTTGCGGGCGCTTTCCAGCTCGTCCGACATGTGACGGCGTTCGGTCACGTCGTCGAACATCGCGATCAGGAATTGCGGATTTCCGTTCTCGTCGCGGGCGACAACGCGGGTACTGGCGAGCACGCGCTTCTCGCCGGAGCGCTCGACTTCAAACTCGTTGCTGTAATTACCGCCGCCACCGTCGATCGCCGCGCGGTCCGCCTTGTTGATCGAGGCTGCCGAGATCGGCGAGAAGATATCCTCGGCGCGGCGGCCAATGATCTTTTCGCGCGGCATGCGCGAGAATTCCTCGAAGGCGCGATTGGCAAGCGTATAGCGGCCGTCGTCGATACTCTTCGCGGCGATACAGACCGGGATGTTGTCGACCACCGATTCGAGGAAGGTCTTGGTGGTGGCGAGCTGACGCCCCATCACGCGCTGCTCGGTGCAGTCCTCGTGCAGCGACACGACGCCACCCGACGGCAAACGGCTGTTGTGGATCTGGATCGAGCGCCCGTCCGGCAACTCGACGACGAACTTGGCGCTGGCGCGGACGCGCGCCTTGTAGTCCACGATCGTCCCGCCGAGGAAACCCTTGCGGTAGCGCATCTCGATCAGGTCGTCGTTGGTGATGCCGGGGAACAGATCGGCCCGGTCGATGCCGTAGATTTCGAGATAGCGGTCGTTGCAGAACACCACGCGCCGCTGCGCGTTCGCCATCACGATGCCCTGGCTCATGCGGTTGAGCGAGCTGTTGATGAAGGCGATACGCCGCTTGTGCGACATGCGCACCCGCCGCAGCGCGGTCATCACCCAGACGATGATGGCGGAGAGCAGGGCGAAGATCGCGAAACCGCTGAGCATGATCTGCCAGAACACACGCGGATCGCCGGAGACGAGACTGGACTCGGCATAGAAGCTGCCGTTGGCCGGCTGCGCGAGCGCAGGACCCGCAAGCATCACCAGAGCAAACGCCAAAAGCCCCAATGTCACGGGGCCACATTTAGGCTCGCTTACTGCCAGCCATCGTCGTTTCGTCATTACGCACCTGCGAAATTCGCAGGCATCACTGTGAGTTGTACCGGTTGGTATCGGGTAAACACCTAGCCGAAGGGACAGACAATTTGACTTAATTGCGAGCATCCGGGGCGACATGGTGAAGACCCGGTAAACGCCGGATGCGCGATTGTCCGGCTCTGGCACAGCGAACGCTTCACATGGCCGCCGTTGCTTAATAGAGATTAAATTGGAACTAACGCGCCGGTTTGGGAACTGCTTGAAAAATGGACAAGGTGGAATGCGTCGTCGTCGGCGCGGGTGTGGTCGGACTGGCCATCGCGCGGCGGCTCGCACAAGCAGGACGCGAAGTTATCGTCCTTGAAGCGACCGGCGGCATCGGCAACGGCACGTCCTCGCGCAACAGCGAGGTGATCCACGCCGGTATCTACTATCCGACCGGCAGCCTAATGGCGCGTCACTGCGTCAGCGGCAAACACGCGCTCTATGACTATTGCGAGAGCCACGGCGTTCCGCACAAGCGTTGCGGCAAGCTGATCGTCGCGACCACGCCGGAAGAATCCACCAAGCTCGCCGCGATCAAGGCGCAGGCGGCATCGAACGGCGTCACCGATCTCGAACAGCTCGACCGCGCACAGGTAAAAGCGATGGAGCCGGCGCTGAACGCCGACACCGCGCTGCTGTCGCCCTCGACCGGCATCATCGACAGCCACGCCTACATGCTGGCGCTGCGCGGCGACGCCGAGGACGCGGGCACGGCATGCGCGTTCGAAGCGCCGCTCACCCGCGCGTCGGTCTCCGCCGGCGGCGGCTTCACACTCGACGTCGGCGGCGAGGCGGCGATGACGCTCCAGTGCGATCTTTTGATCAATACGGCCGGACTCGATGCGGTGGCGATCGCGCGCAATATCGACGGCATGCCGCAGGATCTGATCCCGCAGGCGTACCTCGCCAAGGGCAACTACTTCAGCTGCAGCGTGCGCGCGCCGTTCACGCACCTGATCTATCCGGTGCCGGAGCCGGGCGGGCTCGGCGTGCATCTAACGCTCGATATGGCAGGGCAAGCGCGTTTCGGCCCCGACGTCGAATGGGTCGAGACGCGCGACTACGAGGTCGATCCGAAACGCGCCGAGCGCTTCTATCCGGCGATCCGCCGCTACTGGCCGTCGTTGCCGGACGGCGCGCTGCTGCCGAGCTATTCAGGCATGCGGCCGAAGATCGTGCCACCCGCGATCGCGCGGCAGGATTTCGTGATTCAAGGCCCGCGCGAACACGGCGTCGCCGGGTTGATCAACCTGTTCGGCATCGAGTCGCCAGGGCTCACCTCGTCGCTCGCCATCGCCGACGCCGTCGCTACGATCGCAGACGAAGGCTGACGGAAACAGCGGACAACGTTACGATCGACGCTGCCTTCTTACGAAGGCAGCGATCCGATCACGCGTGAAGATGTTCGAAACTCTTACAGGAGATCAGTGAAACCGATCAGTGCAGCGTGTCGCTGGCTGCGTGCTTCAAGCGCTCGATCTGATCCTTCAGATACAATTTGCGGCGCTTCAATTCGACGATTTGCATGTCGTCAGTGGACAGATGCATCAACGCGTCGTGCAGTTCACTTTCAAGATTGCGGTGTTTGCGTTCCAGCTCAACGAGATGCGCCTCTATCGCCATACGAAGTCTCCTCTATGGGGTTTGACCTCAGCACCTGAACCTGGATGAGTGAGTGTACATGAGCCGCACCGGCTGTCGACAGAATTGCGACTGCAGCGGCTGCATGACGCGCGCCGGAACTTCTCAATGTTAACGATTCAAAACTGAGGCGTTTCCATAAGGAATTCAAAGCCGGCCAGCCGGAACCGGCGGTGAGTTACGGGGATAACTTGCTCGCCTGCCGTGCTGCCCGCGCATATCGGGTTCGCCCGCAACGCAAACTGTTGACCGGAGGGTGCGGCGCACCGCGAACGCAATTCCACTCCGGCGTAAAATGCATTAGGCAATTGGAACAGGCTGCCGCGGATCTCCGCGACGGCTCGTTCGGATTTGATAGCGGCCATGAACGACAACGACGGCGAACTGCGCGCGGAGCTTGCGCGGCTGCAGCAGGAACACGGCGACCTCGACGCTGCGATCGAAGCCCTGCATCATTCGCCCGCGCCAGACTTGCTGCGGCTGCAGCGCCTGAAGAAGCGCAAGCTGCAGCTGCGCGACCGGATCTCGTTCATCGAGGACCAGATCACGCCCGATATCATCGCCTGAGCCGCCTGCCCAAGCCCGCCACAGCCGTTAGCCAAATCGTTGAAAACTGCGGCGAAAAGCACCCTATTCCGCCTTGCCACCCCGACCTTCAACCCTATAATCCGCGCTCTTTTTTCGGATTCTGAAGCCCCTCTAATGACCGCCCCTATCGCCATCATCATGGGAAGCCAGTCCGACTGGGAGACCATGCGCCATGCCGCCGAGACGCTCGATGCGCTCGGCGTCACCCATGACGCCCGCATCGTCTCGGCCCACCGCACCCCGGAGCGGCTGTTTGCGTTCGCCAAGGGCGCCAAGGCGGCGGGCTTCAAGGTGATCATCGCCGGCGCCGGCGGTGCTGCCCATCTTCCGGGCATGGCGGCCTCACTGACCGAACTGCCCGTGTTCGGCGTGCCGGTGGAATCGAAGGCGCTGAGCGGCGTCGACTCGCTGCACTCGATCGTGCAGATGCCCGCCGGCATCCCGGTCGGCACGCTTGCCATCGGCAAGGCCGGTGCAATCAATGCGGCGCTGCTCGCCGCGAGCGTCCTGGCGCTGAACGATACCGCGCTGGCCGGCCGTCTCGCAGCCTGGCGCAAGGCGCAAACGGAGGCCGTCGCGGAACGGCCGGAGAGCAAGGCTTGATCCCCCCGGTTAAACTGAAAGAAGGCGACACCATCGGTATTCTCGGCGGCGGCCAGCTCGGCCGCATGCTGGCAATGGCGGCGCCGCGGCTCGGACTGAAGTGCCGCGTGTTTTCGCCCGATCCGGATTCGCCGGCGTTCGACGTGGTGCAGAATGCGACCTGCGCCGAATACGCCGACGTCGAGGCGCTCGAACTGTTCGCCGCCGATTGCGACGTGCTCACCTACGAGTTCGAGAACGTGCCGGCCGCGACCGCGATGATCCTCGCCGCGCGGCGGCCTGTGCTGCCGAACTATCAGGTGCTGGAAACGACGCAGGACCGCCTCATCGAGAAGGACTTCGTCACCAAACTCGGTATCGGTACCGCGCGCTACGCCGACGTCACCTCGGTCGAAACGCTGCGCGACGCGATTGCCAAGATCGGCCTGCCCGCAGTGCTGAAGACGCGCCGCTTTGGCTACGACGGCAAGGGCCAGGTCATCATCCGCGAAGGCAACGATCCGGCGAAAGCCTGGGCCGACCTCGAGACCAAGGCCGCGATCCTCGAGGCGTTCGTGCCGTTCGAGCGCGAGATTTCCGTCGTTGCCGCGCGCGGCATGGACGGCGAAGTCGTCTGCTTCGACGTCACCGAGAACAAGCATCGCGATCACATCCTGAAATTCTCGTATGCGCCCGCGGCGATCTCCGAGGCGCTGGCTAAACAGGCGCGCGACATCGCAACCAAGATCGCAACCGCGCTGAACTATGTCGGCGTGCTCGCGGTCGAGATGTTCGTCGTGCCCGGCGCCGGTGGCACGTCGATCCTCGTCAACGAGATCGCACCGCGCGTGCACAACTCCGGCCACTGGACGCTCGATGGCTGCTCGGTCTCGCAGTTCGAGCAGCACATCCGCGCAATCGCCGGCTGGCCGCTGGCGCATCCGGTGCGTCACGGCAAGGTGACCATGACCAACCTGATCGGCCATGACATCGACGATGTCAGCAACTGGCTTGGCGTTCCGGGGGCGAGTGTCCACATCTACGGCAAGGGCGCCGCGCGCCCCGGCCGCAAGATGGGTCATGTGACCCAGGTCGAACCTGAGAAGAGCTGATCCATTGAATCCGAATGCCAACCACGTCGTCCCGCCGATCGCGAAGCTGCTCGGACGCGAAGTCCTCTCCCGCGACAACGAATCCGGTGAAGTGCGCGTGCGCTTTCTGGCGCGCGACGACTTCGCCAACCGCCACGGCACGGTTCAGGGCGGCGTGCTCACCGCCATGCTCGATTCGGCCTGCGGCAATGCCCTCAACACGGGCCTCGCGCCAGAGCTGAAGGCGGTCACCACCCGGCTCGATACGGTGTTTCTGCGCCCGGCCCCGATCGGGCCGCTGGTCGCCTCCGCCAGAATCACCCGCCGGGACCCCCGCAGCGCCGATATCGAGGCCGAAATCGGCACCGAGGACGGTCAAATTTGCGCGAAAGCGGTCGCCACCATGCGGCTGCTGGACCGGGAAACCTCGTAAAAACGGCCAAAAATCAGGCCATTGGCCGGGTCCGGCAAGTGGACATTCGCTGACCGATCTGCTATGTCCGCCGCCTTGATGCGAGGTGCATGGCCTTTGTCGGCACTCGCCATCTTCCGAATTCGATCAAGACTTAACTCAGAAGAGGATGCCGCGTGCAGGTTCTCGTTCGCGATAACAATGTCGACCAGGCTCTCAAGGCGCTGAAGAAGAAGATGCAGCGCGAGGGCATTTTCCGCGAGATGAAGCTCCGCGGTCACTACGAAAAGCCCTCCGAGAAGAAGGCCCGCGAAAAGGCGGAAGCCGTTCGCCGCGCCCGCAAGCTCGCGCGCAAGAAGCTGCAGCGCGAAGGCCTGCTGCCGATGAAGCCGAAGCCCGCTTTCGGCGCCGGTCCGGGTGCCGGCGGTGATCGCGGCGGCCGTGGCGGCGCAGGCGGCCCGGGTGCTGGTCCGCGCGGACCCCGCACCTAAGTCCTGTTACGAAAGCCGAATACAAAAACGCGGGCCTTGCGCCCGCGTTTTTTGTTGCCCTGTTTTGTCGACGCGTGACGCGATCAGCGCGGGATCACCGCGTTGATCACCGAGCGCGCGGTCGACACCACATCGTCCGTAATCGACGTCGACTGGCGGCTGGCCGCCTGCAGATCGAGCGGCGGCGCCAGGGGAATGTCCGCCGGCGGACGGAACGACGAGAACGAACGCTCCTCCCGCACCGTCTCACGCGGCTTGGCGTTGGCCTCATCGCTGCGCGGGCCTGCGCCGTTGTTCGGCGCCGTCACCAGCATCGCGGGCGGCAGCGGCTGAACCGATTGCTGGACGTGTGGCTGGGTTGGGGCGGCAGCGACCTTCGGCGGCTCCGGCGCACGGGCCGCGGGAGCAGGCGTGGCGGGCGCGGCCTGACGCTGCGGCTCGGGCTGCTTCGGTGATTCCTTCTGGACGTCCTTGGCCGCTTCGACCGGACCGCGCAGGCGATCGAGGGCCGCGCGCGCCAATTCGTTGGCATCGCGGTTTTCGCTCGCCGGAGCGGGATCGGTGGCCATAGGCGCGGACGGCGCGACCGCGACAGTCACGGGAGCCGGGGCCGCAGGGCCAGACATCACCACCGGAGCCGGCGCTGCCTTCACCGGCTTCTCGGACTTATCGGCGGCCTTCGACGCCGCCGGGCGCTTGGCTTCGGGCGTGGGCTTTTCGGCCTTCTCGATTGACTTGGGCTTGTCGGCATCCTCGGCCGGCGTTTCCGCTTTGGCGACCGGGCCGTCCTTCGCGTCGGTCACGTCCTTGGCCGGCTCTGCGGTCGAGGCCACGGCAGCCTTCGGCGCGTCGGCCGGTTTGGCGTTGATGTAGTTCGTGACGATGTACGCCCCGACCACCGTCGCAATCACCGACGGAAAAATCTGAAGGAAGAAATTCGAGACGTGTTTCAGCATGCGTGTCCCCGTGACCACCCATGGTCTGATGCGGGAACTTTTCGACCGATTGAGGGATCAACTTAGACGGTTCGGTGGCAATTAGGTGTGGGAATTCGCCCCAAGCCTTTCAAAATGGAAAGGTTACGGCGCGAACACCAGAAACACGAACACGGCAAACAGCACCACGTGCACCACGCCGAACATGATGTTGGTGCGGCCGGTGCCGAAGGTCAGCATGCTGACCAGCATGGTCATGATCAGCAGCACGGTCTCCCGGGCGCCGAGACCCAGAACCAGTTCCTTGTTCAGCACCGTGGTCACCACAGCGACCGCCGGAATGGTGAGCCCGATGGTCGCCAGCGACGAGCCGAGCGCCAGGTTGATGCCCTTCTGAAGATCGTTGCGCTTGGCCGCCGCGATCGCCGCCACGCTCTCCGGCAGCAGCACCAGCAGCGCCACGACGATCGCCGCGAACGACGGCGGCGCGCCGATCGCCAGCGTCACCGCGTCGACCACTTGCGAGAACGTTTTCGCCAGAAGCACCACTGCGAGAAGTGACACCAGCAGCAGCGCGAAGCTGATGCCGAGCATCGCGTTGGACACCGGCGGATGCTGATCCGGATCGCCCTGTTCGCCGGCGATGAAGTAATCGCGGTGACGGACTGTCTGGGTGTACAGAAACAGTCCATACAGAATGAGCGTGACGATGCTGACGAAGGCGAGCTGCGTGGCCGAGAAATACGGCCCCGGAGCCGCGAGCGTGTAGTTCGGCAGGATCAGCGTGATCGTCGCCAGCACGATCAGCACGCCGAGATAGATGTTGACCCCCGACACCTGGAAATCGAGTTCGCGATGGCGGAAGCAGCCGGCGATGATGCACACGCCGACCAGCGCATTGCAGACGATCATCAGAACGGCGAACACCGTGTCGCGGGCAAGCGCGGGGGCGGCTTTTTCGCCGAGCATGATGGTCGCGATCAGCGCCACCTCGATGATGGTCACGGCGAGCGTCAGCAGCAGCGTCCCATACGGTTCGCCGATGCGCTGCGCGATCACCTCGGCGTGGTGGACCGCCGCGAACACGGTGCCGAACAGGATCACCAGCAGCACAGCGGCGAACACAAGCCCGCCCGCACTGCGCGTGAACGCAAGCCCCGCGGCCGCGGTGACGGCGACGAAGGCAATGGCGAGGATCGGGAAGAGCCACGACGAGCGCGGCATGGGTGACTGTGCTGACATACCGTCACCCTAAAGCATGACGCTGAAAAATGGATACCGGTTTTGAGACGCTCCGCCACTTTTTATCAACTGAAGGCGCATCTTTCGCCGCAGCGGTTCAGCACAGGCTTGCGTTTTCACAAACAGGACAGGAGAACTTGCCATCAACGGCCGCCCGTCAAGAACGGCCGCTCTGTTTGAACATCGTATCTGGAGGAAAGCATGTTCTCGCACATTATGATCGGCACCAACGACCTCGACCGGGCCAAGGATTTCTACGACAAGGTGCTCGGTACGCTCGGCATCCCGCCGGCCGTCGTTGACCGTCATCGCATTTTCTATCGCACCAAGACCGGTACATTTTCTGTGTCGAAGCCGATCGACGGCAAGGCGGCGACCTTCGCCAATGGCGGCACCATCGGCTTTGCGGCGAAGTCTCCGGAAGAAGCCGATGCATGGCACGCGATGGGCGTCGCCAACGGCGGCAAAACCTGCGAGGAGCCGCCGGGCATTCGCGACATGGGCGGCGTGAAGCTCTACCTCGCCTATCTGCGCGATCCGGACGGCAACAAGCTCTGCGCGCTGCATCGCGTGCCGAAACCCGAATAAGACAAGCCTGAGCAACGCCCCAGCAAGTGGCTGCTGGCAACAGTCAGCCGCTTTGCTTGCTTATGAGCCGGTAAAGACCGGTGCGCGCTTTTCGACGAAGGCGCGCACCGCTTCCTTGTGATCGGCAGTCGCGGCTGCGCGCACGAGACGGTCGGCCTCCTGATCCAGCGCTTCAATGAAGCTGCCGGATACGGCCTGATCCAGATTGTCCTTCATGTAGGCGAAGGCCACGCGCGGCCCGTAAGCCAGCGTACGCGCCATCTCGAACGCGGTTGTCTGCAATTCGGCGTCCGGCACGACCTTGTTGACAAGGCCGAGCGCGAGACCGCGCTGCGCATCGATCTTCTCGTTGAAGAAGAGAAGCTCCCTCGCCCGCGAGGTGCCGACGAGCCGCGTCAGGAGCCAGGCGATGCCGTAGTCGCCGCTCAGCGCCACGCGCGCGTAGCCGGCAATGAGACTCGCACTCTCCGCCGCCACGCGGATGTCGCAGGCGAGCGCGATGGCGAGCCCCGCCCCTGCCGCCGCACCCGGCAGCGCGGCGATCGTCGGCTTGCGCAAGCCCACCAGCGCGCCGGTCATCGCCTTCTCGCGCACGCGCAGATCCGCAACGCGATCGTCGAAGCTCATGTTGTTCTTGGAGGAGTTGGCGCCCATGCCCTTGACGTCGCCGCCCGAGCAAAACGCCGTGCCGGCGCCGGTGATCATCACCGCGCCGATCGCATCGTCCGCGCCGCAATGCTTGATCATGCGCCGCAGCGCCGGCGAGAGCTGATCGGACAGGGAATTGCGCGCCTGCGGACGGTTCAGTGTGATCACCGCGACCTTGTCGCGGACCGCGCAGAGCAGTTCGTCCGTTCCGGTATCGATCACGGTTTCGGTCATTTGGGTGTGTCCTGAAACGTTTCCGCGAGAAATTTTTTGACGGCTTCGACGGCCCCGTGATCGTCGAGGTCTTCGTGGATGCCTTTTGGAAAACGTATCATCCGCTTCGGATCGCGAGCAAGATTGTAGAGCCGCTCGCCGAGCGCAATGCCGATCACCTGATCGCGTTCGCCGTGCATGATCAGGAGCGGCGCGGTGACGCTGCCGATCCGTTTGTCAGAGTCGAACCGGTCGCGCGACAGCCACTGCACCGGCAGAAATGGAAAGGCGCGTGAGGCGACATCAGGGATCGAGGTGTACGGCGCTTCGAGAACGAGCTCGCCGATTGCCTTTGTCGCCGCGAGATGCGTCGCCGGTCCGGTGCCGAGCGAGAAGCCCCACACGGCGATGCGCGACGGCGGATAGCGGCTGGCAGCGAACGCGTACGCCGCGTCCGCATCATGGAAGAGACCCGCCTCTGTCGGCCTGCCGGACGATCCGCCATAGCCGCGGAACGACAGCGCGACGAGCCCGGTGCCATCGGACGTGATGGCGCGGAAGCGCGGCACGCGCCACGCCAGCACCTCGCCATTGCCGTGCAGAAACAGAATGACGGGTTTACCGTCACGCGGCGGCACGTGCCAGGCGATCACCTTCTCGCCATCGGCCGTATCGAGCACATGCTCCTCCGCCTCCGGATAACCGGCAGCGGCGGGCGACGTACGGAACGTCTGGGGAGCCGGATACAGCATCGATCGCTGTGCGAAGTAGAGCACAGCGATCAGAATGGCATAGATGGAAGCAACGCCGATCAGCAGCCACTTGAGGACTGCCATCGGAGCGATCGCTTGTTACATCGCCTTGACGATGTTCTCGGAGACCTTCTTGGCGTCGCCGAGCAGCATCATCGTGTTGTCGCGGTAGAACAGCGGATTGTCGATACCCGCATAGCCCGACGCGAGCGAGCGCTTGATGAACATCACCGTGCCCGCCTTCCAGACCTGAAGCACCGGCATGCCGTAGATCGGCGAGGTCTTGT
>LWDM01000032.1 GCA_002083525.1 Proteobacteria bacterium SG_bin9
TCAGCGCCAATGGTACTATGGCTTAAGCCCTGGGAGAGTAGGTCGCTGCCAGGCCTGCAAAGGACAGAACAAACCTCTTTACGATTTCGCCGTTTCTCAGCAGGTGAGATGGCTGAACAAAAAGCGCCGCTTCCTTCGGGAGGCGGCGTTTTTGTTTGTGCCGATCGCTTCGAGCGGTTTGCGGGCTCTATTCGCGCGGCCCCGCCCACTCTGCACGCGGCATTGCACCCGTCACCGACATTCCGACGCCGTCGGTCGCCCGCACGGGAATGCCAGCGCGATCGAATGCCTCGAGACAGAAGACGTTGACGCCATAATGGTCCGGCGCCGAGCGCTTGCGATGGAAGGTGTAGATTCCGCAGCGGGAGCAGAAGTAGTGCTTCGCCCGTCGCGTATTCCACTGGNNAGAGCGACAGCAGCTCTTCGCCGGATAGAACCTCCAGCGCATCTTCCGGCACCTTCAGCATCAGCGCGTTCTTGCGGGCGCACAGCGAGCAATCGCAGGTGGTGAGTTCGTCGATCCGCTCCGCCTCGATGCGGAATGTCACGGCGCCGCAATGGCAGGATCCGGTGTAGGCGGTCACTTCACGATCTCCCGGCCTCACCGCGAGGCGCCCGTCATTCTGCCGCCAAAGGTCCGTGTTGATCCAGCCATGTTTGGCGGCCATCATCCGTCCTGCATTTGAACCGGTACCTCATTGACGCTGACCAATCGAAGGATTGGTCCCCGACTAGCCAAGGAGAGCCCATGCGCGTCGCCCGTCGCCCCCTCATTGCCGCCTTGAGTTTTGGATTTATCGCCGCACTTGCCGCGACCATGCCGCTCGAGGCCGCATTTGCGCAAGCCAAGCAGCAGCCGGCGCCCGCTCCCCAGGCTGCGCCTCCTCCGCCACCCGAGATCAAGCAGATTGCGCTCACCGAGAAGCAGGTCGAGAACGTCATCACCGCGCAGAAGGATCTCGACGTCATCACTGACAAGCTGCCGGAAGGCGCAGCCGACAAGCCCGATGCAAAGCTGCTCGCGCAGTTCGAGGATGTCGTGAAGAAGTACGGTTTCGCGAGCTATGCCGAGTACGGCCAGGTCGTCGACAACGTCAGCCTGGTGATGTCGGGGATCGAGCCGAAGTCGAAGGCGTTCACCGATCCGCCGGCGCTCATCAAACAGCAGATCGCCGCGATCGAGGCCGACAAGAAGATTCCGCCAAAGGACAAGCAGGCTGTGCTGGCTGAAATGAAGCAGGCGGAGAAATATGCCGTGTCCGTGCAGTTTCCGGACAACGTGAAGCTCGTCACCAAGTACTACGACAAGCTGGTCGCAGCGCTCCAGGAAGACGATGAGCCGGCGCCGCCACCGCCGCCGGCGAAGAAGAAGTAACGAACAGATCCCAATCGGCGATCAGGCTGCGGTCTCGCGAACGATCACACCTTCGTTCGGCCGCAGCTCGATTGACCGCCCGACGACCTCCTGGTCGCGGTCTGCGAATGTGGAGATGACGATTTCTCCCCGCTCCGGCGCTGTTTCGAGCAGCGCCGGATTGCCAGTCAGATTTAACGCGACCCACAACCGCTCTGCGCCATATTCGCGCGCGAACCACAATGCGCCGTTCTCGGAGCCTATGCCGTCGTAAACGCCCAGCTGGAGTGCTGGCGTTTTTTTACGGAGCGCAATCAGCCGCCGGTAGAAGTTCATAAGCGACGCGCTATCTCCAGCTTGCGCTTCGACGTTCTGCGCCTCCCAGTTCTCGCCCAGCGGCAGCCACGGCTCGGTCGATGAAAATCCCGCGTTATTATCAGACGACCATTGCATCGGTGTTCGCACGCCGTCGCGGCCGATACCCTTGCCCGGCACGTTGATTTCCCACGGGTCGCGAATGCGATCGGGCGGAATATCGGCGTGCATCATGCCGATTTCGTCGCCGTAATAGAGAGTTGGCGTGCCGCGCAGCGTCAGCAGCAACATCGCCGCGTTGCGCAGTTGCGCCTTGCCGACGCGGCTTGCGAGGCGGCGTCGATCGTGATTGCCGAGCACCCAGTTGGGCCAGGCGCCGGCCGGCAGTAATGCTTCGTATCTCTTTACAAATGCCGCGATGTCCGCGGCTGTCCACGGTGTGGTCAGCAGTGCGAAATTGAAGGGCAGGTGAGCGCCACCAAGGTTGTTGCCGTAATAGGCAACGACACGCTCCAGCGGCAGATAGATCTCGCCGATTAGAAGGCGATCGTCGAATTCGTCGACGACCTCGCGCAGGCCGCGAACGACATCGTGCACCTCGTCGACATCGGCCGAATAGCGAGTCAGCAGACTTTCATACGGCGGCCGGCTAGCGTCGTAAGCCGGGTTCAGCGGATTGTCGCGGAATTGCGCATCTTTCATCAGGTGCCACATCACATCGACGCGGAAGCCGTCAACGCCCTTGCGCAGCCAGAAACGCATGACGTCGTGCATGGCTGCGCGTACATCCGGGTTGCGCCAGTTCAGATCGGGCTGGGAGCCTAGAAACGCGTGATGATAATATTGGCTCGTGGCGGGATCGTACGTCCAGGCGCTGCCGCCGAACTCCGAGAGCCAGTTGTTGGGAGGTCCGCCGTCCCCGTCCGGATCGCGCCAGATGTACCAGTCTCTCCGGGGCGACGAGCGCGACAAACGGCTCTCGCCGAACCACGAATGCTGGTCCGAAGTGTGGTTTGGCACCAGATCGAGTATGAGCCGCAAGCCGTTCGCGTGAAGCTCAGCGAGCAGGGCGTCGAAATCGGCCATCAATCCGAACAGCGGATCGATTCCGCAATAGTCGGAAATGTCGTAGCCGAAGTCTTTCATCGGCGAGGGAAAGAACGGCGAAATCCAGACCGTCTCGATTCCCAGCTCCTTGAGGTAGGGAATCCGCGCGATGATGCCGCGCAGATCGCCGACACCGTCGCCGTTCGAATCCTGAAATGAGCGCGGATAGATCTGGTAGATCGTTGTCGTCTGCCACCAGGGTCTGTCCGCTTGCGTCAAAACCGGCTCCTGTTGCCTGATTGCGAATCAGTGCTCAGGCAACAGGTAAGGCAAGTCTGTTTGCCGTTGTGTGACGGCCTGCAAGCCTTAGTCGAACATGATCACGCTGCGCAGCGTCTTGCCGGCCTTCATGTTGGCGAAGCCCTCGTTGATTTCGGAGAGCTTCAGCTTGGCCGAAATCCAGTCGTCGAGGTGCAGCTTGCCACGCATGTAGAACTCGATCAGACGCGGCATGTCGACCCGGAAGTGGTTCGAGCCCATGGACGAGCCCTGAATCTTGCGTTCGCGCAGGAAGTCGAAGCCGTGCAGCTCGATCTTTTCGCCGAATGGCACCATGCCGACGATGGTCGCAGTGCCGCCGACGGCCAGCATCTGAAAGGCCTGCTCGGCGGTCTTCTTGCTGCCCAGCACCTCGAACGCGTGCTGCACGCTGCCGTTGGTCAGATTCTTCACCTGCTCGACGGGATCGCCATCCTTCGGATTAACGAGGTCAGTCGCGCCGAGCTTGGTTGCGAGCTGCAGCTTTACCGGGTTGGTATCGATGGCGATGATGCGGCCGGCGCCGGCGATCGCCGCGCCGTTGATCGCCGCCATGCCGACGCCGCCGCAACCGATGACCGCGACTGTCTCGCCGGCAACGACCTTGGCTGTGTTCACGACCGCGCCGTAGCCGGTGATGACGCCGCAGCCGATCAGCGCTGCGAGCTCAAGCGGCATATCGCGGCGGATTTTCACGATCGCGTTCTCGTGCACGAGCATCTGTTCGGCGAACGACGACAGATTGAGAAACTGATGCATCTGCTCGCCGCCCTTCCAGCTCAGCCGCTTGGACTGGCCGGGGAGCATCTTCACGTCGGTGTTGGTGCAGATGACGGTGCGGCCGGTCGCGCAGTTATCGCAGGTGCCGCAGAACACGGACAGGCAGGTCACGACGTGATCGCCGGGCTTCACGTAGGTGACGTCGGCGCCGACCTGTTCAACCACGCCGGCCGACTCGTGGCCCAGAACCGCGGGAAGCGGGTGAGGGTAGAGGCCTTCCATGAAGTGCAGGTCGGAATGGCAGAGCCCCGCAACCTTGGTCCGGATCAGAACCTCACGCGGTCCTGGCTTCTGCAGGATGACATCCTCGATCGCGAGCGGCTGATTGACGGTGTGCAGAACGGCGGCCTTCATTGCGTTTCCCCACTATGTTTTTGTTGGCCGCAAGCTAATCCGGTTTTAGCCCTGTGACGCAAGCCGCGATTGTTGTTGCTATTTCACGCATGCTTTGATGCGCGCGGATCAGGCCGGATAGCGATCGTTGCCGGACGGCTTCAGCCCGCCATAACCGATGATCCAACGCAGTGGTCCCGGCTGGCCGCCGGGTGCATCCAGCTGCACGGTGATCCGCCGGTCGGTTGCGGCCGCGAGTCCGTCGACAATGCCTGACAACGCCGCAAGGCCGCTTCGATCGTAGTCGGCGAGACCGGCCATATTGCCCCATTGCTTCTGAACGACGACGACCTTGCCCGCCTCCCGCGTGAGCGAAGCCTCGTCGCCCTGCGCCTCGATCAGCGCAAGCAGCAGGCGCGCGAAGCCATCCGGACCGTCGCCAACCCCGCTTGAATGATACCCGCCGAGATGCGGTGCGATTTCAGGGCCGAGCTGCATCCCGACCAGCTTGCCATTGGTATGGAGCAGGGGCGCCGCAGCGTCCGAACCGAACAGGGCCGCCGCGACGGGCAATCCCGTCCGCACATATTCCATCGCGTAGTTGCGATAGGCCTTGTCCAGGCGCGCCTTCGGCCAGTTGTTGCCGGCGAGCGCAGGCGCTTTTGCGAAATCGAACAGCGGTGCTTCGAGCCCCGGCTCGAAGCGCAACCGTTCTTCCGGCTGCAGCTCGCGGTCGTATTCGTAATAGAAGCCTTCGAGCCCGTTCTCCCCATCGACAGTTTGCTTCGTGCAGACGAAGCCCATGCGCGGGTTTTTCAACGAGACGCCGTTGTGGGCGTGCCAGCCGCGCAGCATCGCCGCCGAGACCTCGCTCGGAATGGCACAGATCGCCGTGCCCTTCCAGATCCAGCGCGGCGGCGGATAACGCACCCAGGCCTTGCGGTCGGACTCATACATGTACTCGACCGAAACGCCGCCGATGAAATTGCTGAGATAGTGGTACTGCGCGGCGGCGACCGGATGCGGCAGTTTGTCGAGGCCGAGCTTGATCAGACCCGGCAGAAATCGTTCATGATGCTGCCGCCGGAAGACGCGGAAGACGAATTCGGCGGCGTCCGCCGTATTCCGCCGTGTCACCAGCGTCATAATCAGACCGGTGAAATAGGCATGGTAGAGATCCGCGACCGCGTGCCACGGGTTTGGTTCGACACGTCCGTCCGTGGCCGGCTGGGTGGCGGCGATCGTCACCATGCGATTGGTCTCCTCTTACGTTTCTTATTTCTTCGCGAGCTCGTTCAGAAGCCGCGTCACCAGATAGAGCCGCGGGACGATGGAATCCGTGACGATGAATTCGTCGCGGGCGTGATAACCGAATCCGCCAAGCCCGAAGCCTTCCACCACCACGGCCTTGCCGTTGCGCGCCGCATACGCCGCATCGGTGCCGCCGCCGGTCATGGGAATGAGATCGAGCTTGCGGTCGATCTCTGCATAAATGCGCATCGCCTGCTCCGCGACAGCGACGCTGGCCGGGCCACCGACAAAAGCCGGGCGGCCCGGCTCGAGCCGCAGGGTGATTTCAGTACCGGGAACGAGCTTGTTGGAGTCGATCTTGGCTTGCAGCGCTGAGCGGAGACGTTCGAGTCCATCCGGTACGGTCAGGCGGATGTCGCCGTAGGCTGTTGCCTTCTCCGGGATCTGGTTGCGGACGGTGCCGGCCTGCGACACCGTCCAGCTCAACTGCGTTCCGGGAATTTCCTTCGCGACGTCGCGAGTCTGCAAGATTTGGTGCGACAGCTCGACGAGCGCGTTGGCGCCGAGCAGGGGCGCGACGCCCGCATGCGACGCGCGGCCCTTCACCTCAAGAATGGCCGTGGCGATGCCGCTTGTGCCGAGCGTCAGCGCTTCATTGCTCGCCGCATCCCTGAGGGCCGATGGCTCGCATGACAGCACGTAGTCATGCTGATCGGCGATCTCGGAGATGATATCGCCCGATCCGACCGAACCGGCTTCCTCGTCTGGGTTGATGACGACAGTGAGTTTGGCGTAGTCGCGCCAATTCGCGTCTTGCAGAATCTTTAGTGCATGCAGGATCACCGCAAGACCGCCCTTGTCGTCGGCGATGCCCGGTCCGTAGATCTTGTTGCCGTCGACGCGGTAGGGTTGGGTGGCGAGAATGTCACGCTGATAGACCGTGTCCATATGGGCGATGAGCATCAGCCGTTTGGTGCCGGTCCCCGTCATCGTACCGATGACGATATCCGCGAGCGCACCTCTCACCGTCTTGCGCCGCTCGGTCGTCATCCCGGCCGCTTTCAGCTGCGGCTCAAGGTAATCGGCCATCCTGGCAAGGCCGGCGGTGTCGCTGCTGCCGGACTCGATCTGCACCAGGTCGCGAAGGGTTTCGATCAAGGCAGGCTTGGCTTGCTCGGCGGCGGCAAGGAGCTTGGCGTCGCGCGCGATGGCGGAGGATAGGCCGGCAAGACAGACGATCGAGATCAGGACAAGCGAGCGCGCATCGACCATGACAACCTCCGGACGAGATGGTGCAGGGAGGTTAGCAGTCCGTGCCGCGATTGCCAGATACTCCGGCGCAGCTCAGTCCAGCCACTTCGCCAGCGCAGCTTTCAGCTCGCCCTTCTCACGGGCGATGTGTAGCCACTGGTCGACGAACGCCTTGAACGCGGGATCGCGCTGCATCCAGTAGGCCTTTTCCGCGAAGTCGAACGGTTTCTCCGGATGCACGGCGCAGAGCACGCCCGGATGCTGCTTCTGCTGATAGCGGGTCTCGGTCGAATCCGTCATCATCAGGTCAGCGCGGCCGTTGGCGATCTCCTCGAAGATCGTGACGTTGTCCGGATGAACCCTGATTTCGGCGTTCTTGGCGTTCGCTCGCGCGAAACGCTCATTGGTGCCGCCCGGATTGACGATGACGCGGACGCCCGGCTTGTCGATGTCGCTCAGAGCTTCGTACTTGCCCTTGTCGGCGCATCGGGCGATCGGTGTCTTGCCGTCGCGCAGGATGGCCGTCGAGAACAAGCCCTTCTTCTGCCGATCCAGCGTGATCGAAATACCGCTCATGGCGATGTCGAAGCGGTCAGCCTCGAAGTCTTTCATCAGCGTTGGCCAGCTCGTCTGTACGAACTCGACCTTGACGCCGAGCGCCTGGCCAAGAGCATTGGCCATGTCGATGTCGAGGCCCTCGTAGCTACTGTTCTCTTTCACGAGATGTGTGAAGGGACGGTAGTCGCCGGTGGTCCCGACCCTCAGCGTGCCACGGGTCACGATGTCGTCGAGCCGGGACGTGCTTGCTTGCTGGGCTGTGGCCGGTGATCCAACCGCTAGAAATGCAATAACGGCAGCGGCAGCAAGCTTGAGCATGGCAATTGTCCTTATGCCGGCGGTGGCACCGAGATTTTCACGGACTCGCGCTGCATCATCTTCTCGTGGAAGGCCGCGAGTTTCGGATAGGCCTTGCGCCATCCGCAATCGGCAAAGCGGAAGTCCGCGTAACCGAGAACGCAGACCACGCCGATCTGCGCGATATCGAGCGGGCCGGAGAGGGTATCGATGCGCTTTTCGAAACGCGCCATGCCTTGCCATACGCGATTCCAGTGATCGTCGTTCCAGGCTTGCCAGCGGAACGGCTCGGGCCGCACGGCCTTTTCGTAGCGGCAGAGCAGCATCGAATCGAGCATGCCCTGCAGCATCGAATGATCGCTCTTGACCCGCCAGCGCGTCGGGCCCGACGCCGGAATGAGCTTGCCGCCGCCTGCGAGTTCGTCGAGATATTCGACGATCACGTAAGAGTCGACGATGACATCGCCGTTGTCGAGGATCAGGGCCGGCAGCTTCTTCACCGGATTGACGTCGCGAATGTACTCGTCGTTCGCCTCACCGGGAACGACCTTTGCGGAGATGAACTCGATCTTGTCGATCAGTCCGAGTTCGATTGCGGCAATCCGGACCTTGCGCGCAAACGGTGATGACGGCGAAAACACAAGCTTCATGACGCGCCTTTCGGGGCTCGGAAATGTTGCGGCAATCCTGTGACGTCAGGCAGCGACGATTTTCTGCCGCTGCTCGCCGAGACCTTCGATGCCGAGCGCGACTTCGTCGCCGACCTCGAGGAACTTCGGCGGCTTCATGCCGAGGCCGACGCCGGGAGGTGTGCCGGTGGTGACGATGTCACCCGGCAAGAGAGTCATGAACTGCGAGACGTACGACACGGCCTTGGCGACCGAGAAGATCATCGTCTTGGTCGAGCCGTTCTGGCAGCGCTTGCCGTTGACGTCGAGCCACATGCCGAGGCTACCGGGGTTCGGCACTTCGTCCTTGGTGACGAGCCACGGACCGACCGGACCGAAGGTGTCGTGCGACTTGCCCTTGGTCCACTGGCCGAGGCGCTCGAGCTGGAAGTTGCGCTCGGATACGTCGTTGCAGACGCAGTAGCCGGCGACGTGATCCATCGCCTGTGCTTCGGTCACGTACTTGGCGCGCGTGCCGATGATGATGGCGAGTTCGACTTCCCAGTCGAGCTTGGTGGAGCCGCGCGGTTTCTCGACGTTGTCGTTCGGCCCGCACAGGCTGGTGTTGGCCTTGAGGAAGAAGATCGGCTCGGTCGGGACCGACGAGCCGGTTTCGGCGGCGTGGTCGGCGAAGTTGAGGCCGATCGCGACGAACTTCGACATGCCTGTGACGGGAGCACCGATGCGCGGCGAGCCGGAGACGGCGGGGAGCGAATTGACGTCGATGGCGGCGAGCTTCTTCAGGCCCTCGGGCGAGTAGGCGGTGCCATCGAGATCCTTCACATGGGCGGACAGATCGCGGATTTTGCCGGCGCTATCGAGAATTCCGGGCTTTTCCTGGCCGAGTGCGCCGTACCGAAGCAACTTCATATGGATCGTCCTTCCCTGCGGGGTTTCTTGTTGCCGCCTTTCATGGAACAGGGACCCGAAAAATTCAACCGGCGCAAGCGCATAAGCCTTACGCCGATCGCTCAAAAGTGCCTCAAATACGGGCCTTTCTTCGCTGCGGTGCGAAAACGACGCTCGGAATATTACGGAGCGCGTTAGATGGCGATCAGTTTGAAAGCGTCGCCGTCGCGCTTGAGGTAGCCGGGGTCGAAATGCCCGCCGATGATCAGGGTCGGGGTGTCGGCAAAGCGCGAGAAAACCTCGCGCCGCGTCCGCGCCGATTGCAGCGGATCGGAATCGACCGTTGCCGACCAGTCGAGGTGCGCCATCTGACAAGGGCTATGCGCGACATCGCCGCTGATCAGGCCTTCCTCGCCGTCGGATTTGATGTGAATGCAGACATGGCCGGGGCTGTGGCCGAAGCTCGGGATCAGTGTGAGTTCGTCGGTGAGCTTGTGATCGGCCGGCACCAGATCCACGAGGCCGGCCGCGGCAACCGGCTTAACGGAATCCTCGATGACGTTCTGCTGCTCATGCGTGCCGTTGCCGGCGAGCCAGTGATCGTATTCCGGTTTCGCGAACACATAACGCGCCTTCGTGAAAGTCGGCACCCATTTGCCGTCGACAAGCTTCGTGTTCCAGCCGACATGGTCGACATGCATGTGCGTGCAGAACACGGTGTCGATCGACTCCGGCGGATAGCCCGCGGCGCTCATGCGATCGAGGAAGTCGGTGTGCAGATTGTTCCATGTCGGGACGCTGCGGCCCTGCTTGTCGTTGCCGAGACAGGTGTCGACGACGATGCGGCGGTTCGGCGTCTCGACGATCAGCGATTTGATGGTGAGCCGCAGCTTGCCTTCGTCGTTCGCAAACGCCGGCGCCAGCCAGGAAATCTTCTGGCATTCTTGATAGGTCGCCAGCGGCAAGATGAAGCGCGTGCCGCCGAGCGCCTCGATCTCAGCGACCTTGGTGATCTTGACCTTGCCGACCTTCCACGTCATGCGCGCGTCCTCGTCTTTTCTTGTTGCGCGCAAGGATGGGCAAATTAACGCGTGGGTGCAAGGCGTGCGGTTTCGTCTAAAGGCACGGCGCCGCCCGCGGCTCAATATTCGGCGTAAATCTCGATGAGGTTGTTTTCCGGGTCACGGAAGAACAGCGTGCGGTGACGCCAACTCGGCAGATCGGTCGGGCCGCGCAGAACCGGCACACCCTTGGCGACAAGCTCCGCGTGGCAGGCATCGACGGCTGGTGGCGGCACCCGGAAGGCGAGCTGGACGGACGCTGATCCGGGTGCTGCTTCTCCATCGGTGAAATTGGTCCAACCGCGTGGGCGCAGTGTCAGCAGGGATGAACCGACGCGGAAGCTGACCCAGTTCTCGAGATCGGTCTCGATCGGAAATTGCATCACGTCGCGATAGAACGCGCGCGTTTCCGCCATCTTGCTGCACAAGAGGATGGTGTGGTCGAGGTTGCCGATTCCACCGAGGGTCAATGTGTAGCTCCGTATTCACGCCTCTTCGCGGGCTGTGATGTTGCCCGCAATCGTCATCACCGGGCTTGACCCGGTGATCCATCTTTTAAAGCTTCTGGCAAGAAGATGGATTGCCGGGTCAAGCCCGGCAATGACGATGATATCGAGGCAGTCGTTATGACGACCATCGCCTGCATCGGCGAATGCATGATCGAACTGAGCGAGAACGCCGAAGGCCGCGCGGTGCGCGGTTTCGGCGGCGATACGCTCAACACGGCCGTCTATCTCGCGCGCCTCGGCGCGCATGTGGACTACATCACCGCCCTCGGCGACGATCCGTTCAGCGATGAGATGCTGGAAGCATGGCAGGCGGAAGGCATCGGTACCACGCGGGTGCTGCGCATCGCAGGTAAGCTGCCCGGCCTTTACGCCATCAAGACCAACGAGGCCGGCGAGCGGCGGTTCTATTATTGGCGCGAGAATTCGGCCGCGCGCATATTGCTGGATCATCCGGACACCGCCGCGCTGCTCGGTGCGCTGTCCGCGTACAACGTGATCTATCTCTCAGGCATCACGCTCTCGCTTTACAACGAGCGCGGCCGCGCGCGCCTGCTCGATGCTCTCGCGAGGGCACGTCAGAGCGGCGTGCGGGTGGCCTTCGATACCAACTTCCGCCCGCGCGGCTGGCCGTCGACCGACGTGGCGCGGCATGCGTTCGAACTGGCGTTTTCCGTCAGCGACATCGTGCTGGCGTCGGTCGAGGACCTCGCGCCGCTCTACGCGACGCCGGATGCCGGGCGGCTGATGGCGCATCTGGCGGCGGGCGAGGTCGTCATGAAGCTCGCAGAGCCGGGCTGCGTCGTCCGCTGTGCCGACGGCGAGCAGGCCGTGCCGACAACTTCTGCGCCGAGGGTGGTCGACACCACGGCCGCCGGCGACAGTTTTTCCGCCGCCTACCTTGCCGCACGGCTTGCCGGTGTTGCACCATTCGCCGCCGCGCGCGCAGGGCATCGCCTCGCGGGCGAGGTGGTGAAGCATCCCGGCGCGATCATTCCGGAGACGGCGATGCCGAAGAATGTTGTGAGTGAGGGATCGCGATGAAGCTGCCGGCGGACGGGCGTCAGGCGTTGCTCGACATGCTGACGGCGGCGCGGGTCGTGCCGGTGCTGACGATCGCGCGCGTCGAGCATGCCGTGCCGCTGGCGCGGGCGCTGGTGAAAGGCGGCGTCCGGACGCTGGAAATCACCTTGCGCACGCCGGTCGCGACAGAGGCTGCACAGCGGATCATCGCCGAAGTGCCGGATGCGATCGTCGGTATCGGCACGGTGACGCGGCGCGAGGACCTGATGCATGCGATGTCGCTCGGCGCAAAATTTGCGGTTAGTCCCGGCGCATCGCCGGAATTGCTCGCGACTGCGGTCGAGTTTGGGTTTCCGTTCCTGCCGGGGGTCGCGACCGCATCGGAATTGATGGCGGTGCAGATGGTCGGCCTCACCACGATGAAGTTCTTTCCCGCTGGACCCGCGGGCGGAATTCCGATGTTGCGCGCGCTGGCGGGGCCGTTCCCGCACGTTCGCTTTTGTCCGACCGGCGGCATCGGTGACGCCAACGCCGCCGAGTGGCTCGCCGAGCCGAATGTGATTGCCGTCGGCGGCTCGTGGCTGACGCCTGCCGCCGAGGTCGAAGCGGGCAGTTGGGATGCGATCACCGCGCGCGCTGAGCGCACGATGAAGGCGCTGAGGTAGTTGTCGTCATTCCGGGGCGCGAGCAAAGCGAGCGAGCCCGGAATCCATAACCCCGGTGCTCATTGGGATTTGCCGTCGCAGAGCCATTGTTGATCTTCGCCAAATGTCTGCTGCGGCGTATGGATTCCGGGCCCGCCCTCCGGGCGTCCCGGAATGACAGACCTCAGAACCCCATCGCCGCGCCGTCGCTGCGCGGATCGGTGGCACCTTCAAACTTGCCGTCCGGATAGAGCACGATCGCACCGGCGTGGCCCATGGTCGAGGTGAAGTCGGGAAGCACCTCGATATCGTGACCGGCCGCGCGCATCTGCTCGATCAGCTTCGGATCGAAGCGGCTCTCGAGTTTCAGCGTGACGCTCTCCGCGCCCCATGTCCGCCCGAGCAGCCAGCGCGGCGCGGTGACGGCCGCCTGCAGACCCTGGCCGTACATGGCGTAGCGGCTGAACACCGCCGATTGCGTCTGCGGCTGACCTTCGCCGCCCATGGTGCCGTAGACCATGCGGCGTCCGTCTTCGAACAGAGCGAGCGCCGGATTGAGGGTGTGGAACGGCTTGCGGCCCGGACCGATCACGCGCGGGCCTTTGCCTTCGAGGAAGAAGCTCGAGCCGCGGTTCTGCCAGACGAGCCCGGCGTTCTCGAGCACGCAGCCCGAGCCGAACTCGAAGTAGATGCTTTGAATGAACGACACCGCGAGGCCGTTGCCGTCGATGGCGCCGAGCCACACCGTATCGCCGGGATTGGTCGGATACGGCCAGGGCAGGGCAGTCTTGCGGTTGATCTTCTTCGCGAGTTCGTCGAGCTTGGCGGATTGCAGATACGCTTCCGGCTTCTCCGTCATCGAGCCCGGATCGCCGATGATGCGGTCGCGCACGAGGAACGCCTGCTTGGTCGCTTCGATGATGCCGTGCAGATAGTCGAAGCCGTTCGCATCCTTGATGCCGAGCCGTTCGAACAGCGCAAGGATCATCAGCGAGGCGAGGCCCTGCGTCGGCGGCGGGAAGTTGTAGAGCGAAGCGCCCTTGACGTTGACCGAGAGCGGCGCGCGCTGCTGCGCCTTGTGCGCGGCGAGGTCTTCGGCAGTCACCGGCGCGCCGCAGCGCGCAAGATCGGCGGCGATCTCCTTCGACAGTTCGCCGCTGTAGAAGCTCGACGCACCTTGCTTGCCGAGACGCTTCAGCGTGTTCGCCAGCGCCGGCAGCTTCATCAGCTCGCCTTCCTTCGGCAGCTTGCCGTTCAGCAGGAAGGTCTTTGTGAAGTTCGGCGAGTCCTTCAGTTCGGGAAGTTTTGTTTCGGTGAGTTCTTCCTGGCTTTGGGTGACCGCGAAGCCATTCTCGCCCGACCACACCGCGTCTTCGACCAGACGCGAGAGCGGCAGCTTGCCGCCGAGGCCGGCGCTGATCTTCAGCACTTCATCCCAGCCGGAAAGCGTGCCCGCGACCGTGTTCGCCGCGAGCGGACCACGCTGCGGAATCGAAGAGAGACCCTTGCTCTTGTAGAACTCCGGAGTTGCCGCCTTCGCCGCGCCACCGCAGGCATCGACCGCGATCACCGGCTTGCCCTTTGCCGAAATCAGCCAGAAGCCGTCGCCGCCGATCGATGTCATGTGCGGATAGACGACCGCGAGCGACGCGGCCATCGCCACCGTCGCTTCAATGGCGTTGCCGCCGTCGCGCAGCACGCGCAATCCAGCTTCGCTGGCGAGATTGTGGGGCGAGGTCACCATGCCGCGGCGGGCACGAGGCGTATTCAGCATTGGCTTCAAGTCCAGCGGTAACGGAGGGAGGAAAGCGTGGTGGTATGCCACGCTGTCTACATGGCTGCGACGCGCTTGTCATGGCGCAAAAGCACGCTTCCCGCAGGATGAAAAGGCAGTTCAGAGTGTCTTCGACCAAGCCGCGATGTCCTGCGCCAGTTCGCGCAGCACGTCGGCATCCTTGCGGCCGCTGCGCGCGAGCACATGGAAGGCGTGATCGGCACCGTCGATGATCTTCAGCGTCGCGTCCTTGCCCATGCTCGCAACGACCGGCTCAAACAGCGTGAGGTCCGCGAGTTCGTCGCGCGTACCTTGCAGGAACAGCGTCGGAATTTTCACGTCCGCAAGATGTTTCGCGCGCTCGGTCGCCGGCTTCTTGGCGAGGTGCAGCGGAAAGCCGATGAAGGCGAGGCCGGCGACGTTCGGCAACGGCCTGAGCGCCTGCGCCTGCGAGGTCATGCGGCCGCCGAACGATTTGCCGCCCGCGATCAGCTTGAGCTTCGGCGCGCGGCGTGCCGCTTCGTTGACGGCAGCACGGACCGTGGCATGACACACCGGCGGCGGATCGGTGCGTTTCTTGCCCTGCTCGAAGTAGGGGAACTGATAGCGCAGCGTGCCGACGCCGACGGCGGCAAGCTCATTGGCAATCGCCGTCATGAACGAATGCGCCATGCCGGCGCCCGCGCCGTGCGCAAGCACGTAAAGCGCGTGCGCCTTTGGCGGCAGCATCAAGAGGCCGGAGACGTTGGTCTCCGCATCGACCGCAATGGTGAGCGGCTCGGACTCCACTAAAACCGCGTGACGATGTCGGTGAGCGCCGGGCGCGGGCGATCCTCGATCGGCGCAGCCGCGCGGCCGATGTGAATGAAGCCCGCGATCTTCTCGAACGGCTTCAGGCCGAGCGCATCGAGGGTCAGGCGATCGAACGCGGCCCAGCCGGTCAGCCAGTTGGCGACGAAGCCGAGTGCGTGTGCGGCGTGGACGATGTTCATCGCGCTGGCGCCGACGGAGAGTTCTTGCTCCCACTCGGGGATCTTCGGATGCGCAGTCGCGCGACTGACCACGGCGATGACCAGTGGCGCATGCAGGAAGCGCTTGCGCTCGACTTCGATCTGGTCGGCGGTGGCTTCCGGATTGCGTTCCTTGAAACGCTCGGCCAAGAGCCTGCCGGCGCGCTCGCGTCCGTCGCCTTCGAACACGATGAAGCGCCAGGGCGACAGCTTGCCGTGATCGGGCACGCGCGAGCCGATGGTCAGGATCGTATCGAGCTGTTCGGGCGAGGGGCCGGGGCCGCTCATGTCGAACGGCTTCAGCGAGCGGCGGGTTTTCAGAAGATCGAGGGCGTCGGGCATCAGGCGAACTTTCAATAGCCAGCAAATCTGCTTGTCATATCGAGGTTTGATCGCGGCATCACAAGAGCGCGCAGTTTAGCAGGTGTCTAACTTTGCCCCGGACGCAGTGCAATGCGAAGCGTTACGCTGCTGATCCGGGGCCATACCACCCACGGAATCTGGAACGGTCCCGGATCAGCGAAGCAGCGTTGCACGCTGCATCGCGTCCGGGACAAGCAGTTACTCCGCCGCCTGCGCGGCTTCCAGCTTCGCGCGCTTCAGGTCCGGCGGCGTCGCTTCGTCGACCAGCGATGCGATCGCCTCAGTCAGCGACATCACCTTCTGGCCTTCGCTGCCGAGGCGGCGGATCGAGACGCCGCGCGTCTCGGCTTCCTTCTTGCCGACGACGACCAGCGCCGGGACCTTCGCCAGCGAATGTTCGCGCACCTTGTAATTGATCTTCTCGTTGCGAAGATCGATTTCGGCGCGCAGCCCCGCGCGGCGCAGCTGCTTCAGCACGTCCTGCGCATACTCGTCTGCGTCGGACGTGATGGTGGCGACGACGATCTGCGTCGGCGCCAGCCAGAGCGGGAAGTGGCCGGCGTAATGCTCGATCAGGATGCCGGTGAAGCGCTCCAGCGAGCCGCAGATCGCGCGATGTACCATCACCGGCGTCTTCTTGCCGGAGTCGGCGTCGATGTAGAACGCACCGAACCGCTCCGGCAGATTGAAGTCGACCTGCGTGGTGCCGCACTGCCAGTCGCGGCCGATGGCATCGCGCAGCACGTATTCGAACTTCGGTCCGTAGAACGCGCCTTCGCCCGGATTGATTTCCGTCTTGATGCGGTTGCTGCTCTGGCTCTGGATCTGCTGGAGCACCTTGCCCATCACGTCTTCGGCGTGATCCCACGCCGCGTCGGTGCCGACGCGTTTTTCGGGGCGCGTCGAGAGCTTCACCACCAGTTCGCCGTCAAAGCCGAAATCCGAATAGGTCGACAGGATCAGGTCGTTGATCTTGAGACACTCGGCCGCGAGCTGCTCCTCGGTGCAGAACACATGTGCGTCGTCCTGCGTGAAACCGCGCACGCGCAAGAGACCGTGCATCGCGCCGGACGCTTCATAGCGATGGACGATGCCGAACTCCGCGAGGCGAATGGGCAACTCGCGATAGCTCTTCAGCCCGTGTTTGAAGATCTGCACGTGACCGGGGCAGTTCATCGGCTTCAGCGCGAACCAGCGCTTGTCCTCGGCCTCGTCGCCGGCCGACTGCGCCGCGAACATGTTCTCGCGGTACCACTGCCAATGGCCGGACGTTTCCCACAGCGCCTTGTCGAGAATCTGCGGTGCGTTCACCTCGTCGTAGTCGCCGGCGAGGCGGCGGCGCATGTAGGCGATGATCGCCTGAAACAACGTCCAGCCCTTTGCGTGCCAGAACACGACGCCCGGGCCTTCTTCCTGAAAGTGGAAGAGGTCCATCTCGCGGCCGAGGCGGCGATGGTCGCGCTTCTCGGCTTCCTCGAGCTGCTTGAGATAGCCGTCGAGCTCTTCCTGCTTGGCGAACGCCGTGCCGTAGATGCGAGTCAGCATCGGATTGTTGCTGTCGCCGCGCCAGTAGGCGCCGGCCACCTTCATGAGCTTGAAGGCGTTGCCCACTTTGCCGGTCGAGGTCATGTGCGGGCCGCGGCACAGATCGAACCACTCACCCTGCTTGTAGATGTTGATCGACTGATCCGCCGGAATGGCGTCGACCAGTTCGACCTTGAACAGCTCGCCCTTGTCCTTGAACACCTGCTTGGTCTGGTCGCGGGTCCAGACCTCCTTGGTGAAGGGCTGATCCTTGGCGATGATCTCGCGCATCTTCTTCTCGATCGCGGCGAAGTCGTCCGGCGTGAACGGCTCGTTGCGGAAGAAGTCGTAATAGAAGCCGTTCTCGATCACAGGACCAATGGTGACCTGCGTGCCGGGCCAAAGCGATTGCACCGCTTCGGCGAGCACGTGCGCGGCGTCGTGCCGGATCAGCTCAAGCGCGCGCGGATCGTCGCGGTTGACGAACTCGATCTTGGCATCGCGGGTGATGCTGTCGGCCAGATCAGCGAGGTGGCCGTCCAGCGCCATGGCGACCGTGCGCTTCGCCAGCGAGGGCGAGATGCCCTTGGCGATGTCGAGGCCGGTGATGTTCTTGGGGTACTGGCGCTGGGCGCCGTCGGGGAAGGTGAGAGTGACCTGAGCGCCACCTGCAACGTCGTTCATTTTAGTCTCCATGTGGCTCACTCCTGCGAACCAACGCAGGTAAGCGGTACGTACGGAGCGCTGTATAGCAGCGTAGGTGCCTGTGGAAACAGGAAATTTTGGGCCGGAGGCGTCCCGCGGCGGCATCGGGCTGTGGACTGCGCACCATGCCCCGTCAGGGCAGCAATCGTCCCGGTTCCGGCCGATTGAACAAAACCCGCTCAGCTTGGACTAACATATTGAAATGGCTCTTTGGCGGGAGGCGGCCATGGTCCCGAAGGCGGCGAAAGCCCTTGCCGCGCTGTATCTGCTGTTTGCTCCCTCGCTTGCGATTGCGCAGACGAGCGAGGATCAGCGACTCAATCACGACCGGCTGAGCCGGGAGGAGCGGCAGTGCCGTGCGTTTCCGCCGGCGCAAAGCATCGAGGCCTGCACCCGGCTGATCGACAAGACGCCCGATGGTATTGAGCGTGCCGGCTACTACACCCGGCGCGGCTTCAGTCACGGGAGGCTCGGCGACTGCGACTCCGCTATCGCGGATTACGGCGAGGCGATCCGTCTCGCGCCGTCGAACGATCATTACCTGGCGCGTTCGCATCAGTGGGCGGCGTGCAAGGGCGATCTCGATCGCGCGATCGCCGACCTCACGGAAGCCATCCGCATCCAGCCCGACGCCTACAACCATGTCCTGCGTGGCGAGCGCCTTGCCATGAAGGGCGATCTCGCGCGCGCGGCGGCCGACTTCGATCGCGCGATCCGGATCGATCCGAAATCGGCGCGCGCGTTCGACGGACGCGGACTGGTCTGGCGCGACAGAGGAGATTTCAAGCGCGCACTCGCCGATCTCGATACGGCGATCCAGCTGGAATCCGAATCGTCGCATTACGCCAGTCGTGGATCGGTGTGGCGGGCGATGGGCGATCTGACGCGCGCGTTGGCCGATCAGGACAAGGCCGTCGAGATCGGCACGGACCAGACGCTGCCTTTGTCGCTCGCGCGGCGCGGCGACACGCTGCGCTACATGGGCAACTATCCGCGCGCACTCACCGACTACGACAAGGCGCTCGAGATGGCGCCGACCTTCATCGTGGCGCTGACCGGGCGGGGACTGACCTACGAGAAGATGGGCGATGCGGAGCGGGCCCGCGCCGATTTTGCCAAGGCCGTTGAATCGCGCTGGACGGGCGACGTCGACGGGGCACGCGAAACGGCGCGTGCGCGGCTGGCGTCGTTCGATTCCGGGCAGGCGCCGCCGCCGATCCCCGCCGCGCCGTCGAAGGCGGCCGGCCTGACGTCAATTCCGACGCCCGCGATCGCGGCGCCGATCCTCACCAAGCCGCTTCCCGCCGAGCAGGTTCAGGCGATGGCCGCGTCGCAGGGGCGGCGGATCGCGCTCGTGATCGGCAACACGACCTACATGAACAAGAACATGCCGTCGCTGATTAATCCGCGTAACGATGCCGAGGCGGTTGCGACGCTGTTCCGTAATATCGGTTTCCAGTCCGTCACGCTGCTGGTCAATGCATCGCGTCCGCGCCTGATCGATGCGTTACGGACGATGCAGGCGCAAGCCAAGACCGCGGACTGGGCCGTGGTCTATTACGCGGGGCACGGGATCGAGGTGAATGGCGTGAACTACATGGTCCCGGTCGACGCCAATGTCGGGCCCGGCCGCGACATGCGGGCCGAGGGTATTTCGCTCGACGAGGTGATGACCTCCGTCGATGGCGCGCGGAAGATCAAGCTGGTCATCCTCGATGCCTGCCGCGACAACCCGTTCGCGGTCACCGTGAGCGCAACTGCGACACAAGCGCAGGTCGCGTCGGCCGGAACACCGGACAGCGGCATTGCGACGCGATCCGCCGGCCGTGGCCTGGGCGAGGTGAAGGTCTCCGGCGCGTCGCTGGTCGTCTATGCGGCGAAGCACGGGCAGACCGCTCTCGACGGCGAAGGCGAGAATTCGCCGTTCGCGATTGCGCTGGTGCAGCGGCTGGCGACGCCCGGCGTCGAGATCAACAAAATCTTTCGCCTCGTGCGCGACGACGTGATGGAAGCGACCGCCGGGCGGCAGGAGCCGTTCACCTACGGCTCGCTGCCGGGCCGCGAGGATTTCTTCTTCGTGGCGGCGAAGTAGCCGGATTGCGGCCCGCAAGTTCTGGCAATGATGTCTGCTGCGACGGTGGCCTACCGTCGCGGAGATGCCGCTGCTCCCACAAAACGGTAATCTGCAACCCGCGACGCACGCGGAGATTTGTCGAAGCGGATGTGGTGGCGTCATCGACTTGCTTTGTTCGGATGGCTAGCATCGGCTCGTCCGTGCCCATCGCTTCCGTCGTGTCATGAAACTGTTTCAGTCCCATCTGGCCGCCGCCGTTCTGATCGCGGCTTCGTTCGCTCTCGGCGGACACGCGCTTGCTGCTCCGGGCAAGGGGACGCCCCCGAGCAAGGACGCGCCCGCCAAGCCGGCGAAAAGTCCTCCGTCGCCCAATATGATGTTCTACATCGCCAAGGGGGCGCCGGATTCCTGCGGCCGCGGTTGCGACACCTGGATTGCCGCGGAAGGCCAGATCGACGGCAGCACGGCGGGCCGCATGCGCCGCTTTCTGGCGCAGCACAAGGACAAGAGTCTGCCCATCTATTTCTTCTCGCCGGGCGGCAACGTCGATCAGTCGCTGCAGATGGGGAAGCTGCTGCGCGCCCGTAACGCGACCGCGCGCGTCGGACGCACCCTCGTCAAGGCATGCGAGACCGACAAGCAGTTCGACAAGGCGTGCCTCAAGCTGAAGCAGGCGGGCGGTGTGCTCGACTCCGATCTTGCGGTTCGCGGGTCGATCTGTGCGTCGGCGTGCTCGTATGCGTTCCTCGGCGCGACGACGCGTGAGGTGTCGCCGGAAGTCGTGTTCGGCGTCCACTCCGGAAAAATCTTCCTGCGCTTCAGCGGTCCGGTGGCGCCGCCCGCGGAAGTGCGGGCCGCGTTCCTGCGGCGGAGCCGCGATCGCTCCGATCTGGCGATTGCGAGCTACATGCTGAACATGGGCGTTTCACCCGATCTCTACGAACTCGCGAAGACGATCAAGTTCGAGAGCATGCACGCGGTCACGCGCGAGGAGCTGTACCGGTTCAAGGTCGATCAGCGCGACTTCATCGATCTGTCATGGAAGTTCGAGAACAGATCGCAGCGGCGCTTTGCTTTCAAACTTGCGATCGAACGCAACGAGGCAAAGAACACGTTTCGCAAGGTGCAGTGGAGCGCTTTCTGCCTGACGTCGGAGCGCTTCCTTCTCGAATTCCGCCGGGAGACGGACGGCGCTGCATTGCTCGCGCCGAGGCTGACGCTCGCCGGGCTAGGGCCCACGCCGCTCGAGTTCGTCTCGCGGCCCACGGGCGCGGCGGTCGGGCAGGAGGTCTGGTACCTGTCGATGTCGAAAACGCTCTTTCAGTCGTTCATCGACAAGGGCGAGGCCGAGTTCTTGCTGACGGCGCTCGGCGATAACAGCCGGCCGTTGCGCCGCGCCGTCAAGCTGTCGGCGCTCGGCCTGTCGCAGGCGATGACCCAGGTCAATGAAGCGTGCCCCGCGGCCGCGCCCAACAAAGGTGCGCCGCCGGCTGCCGAGGCGCGGCCGGAGGCGAATATCCTCGATCTGCCGATCTAGACAGCAAGCCATCCTTCTGGCGACGCGTCGCGCGCGATGACCTCCAGCGTCATTGCAGCCCGCGCCGGTGCATGACTATGTTGCGCAACCGGCTCTATGCAATTGCATGAAGTCGCTTATATAGGCCCTCCACGCACATTTTGGCTCATGTCGCTTTCCGAATATCGCCTCGCGCCCACCGCCTTGATGCTGGGCAACTTCATCACCGGCACCACCATCCTCGCGCCTGCGGGCATGCTGGTTGAGCTGTCGCGCGACCTTGGCGTGACCATTCGCGAAGCCAGTCTGTTGATCACCTTCGGCGCGGCGGTGCTGTGCATCGGCTCGCCGCTGACGGCGTGGCTGACAAGCCGGATCGATCGCCGCGTGCTGCTGGCCTCCACCGTTGCCGTGATGGTCGTGGGCAATCTCGCCTCGGCCTTCACGACGAGCTTTGCCGTATTGATGATTCTGCGGCTGCTCACGCTCGCCGTGGCCGTCCTCTATACGCCGCAGGCCGCCGGCACCATCGGTCTGATCGCGCCGCCCGAGAAGCGCGGCGGATTGATCTCGTACGTTTTCCTCGGCTGGTCGCTTGCGGCGGCCGTCGGCTTGCCGCTGGTCGCCTATGTATCGAGCCATTTCGGCTGGCGACTGGCGTTCGGCGGCATCTCGACGCTCGCGTTGATCGGTCTCGTTCTGCTGCTGACGCAACTGCCGCGCGGCGTCGCCGGCGTGCCGATCGATCTCAAGGCGTGGGGCGATGTGCTGCGCAATCCGCTGATCCTGCTGCTGCTCGTGATCACCTGCGCGCAGATGGCGGGCCAGTTCGTGGTGTTCACCTTCATGGGCCCGTTGCTGACACGCCTTGCGGGCGCGAGCCCGGAGGCCGTTGCATCGGTGTTCGCGATCTACGGTGCGATGGGCTTCGTCGGCAACGTCATTGCCTCGCGCGTCGTCGACAACTGGGGCGCGTATCGCTCATCGGTGACCTGGATGTGCGCGCTCTTGGCCGGCGCGACGATCTGGGCGCTCGGTGCGGGAATCCTGCCGGCGATGTTCGTCGGCGCCGCCATCTGGGGATTGGGATTCGCTTCGACCAATTCGATGCAGCAGGTCAGGCTGGTCGGCGCGGCGCCGGCGCTTGCGGGCGCATCGGTCTCGTTGAACACGTCGTCACTTTATATCGGCCAGGGCCTCGGCTCGGCGATCGGCGGCGCGCTGTTCGCGCGCGAGATGTACTTCGCGCTCGGCTATACGTCCGTCGCCCTGATCGCGTTCTCGATCGGCATTCTGTTCCTGACGCGGCGCGGCTAGCGCACCCCGGTTCACTAGGCGTGCCGCGATTTTGCCGCTAGATTTTGAAATGCCGCGGCTGCCTCAGGAATGCCATTACGTTTTCCGCCATGATTTTTCCCTGTCGATTGCTTGCCGTCGTCATTGCCGTGTCCTGCCTCGCGGGTTGCGCGTCGCTGCCCGGCGTCTGCATTGCACCGGCGCAGCCGATGGTCAGCGCCGAGATGCTGTTCGGCCGCAACATCGGTGACCGCTTGGGTGTGAGCGAGACTGATTTCGCACGCTTCGCGGCACGTGAGATCACGCCGCGCTTTCCGGATGGGCTGACGATCATCGACGCGCGCGGACAATATCGCGACACGGAGCGTGCGCGCTTGGTCCGCGAACCGAGCAAGCTTGTGCTCGTGACTTTCCGCGACGATCCGCAAAAGCGCACGGCGCTTGGCGAAATCGCAGAGGCTTACAAGACTGCATTCAAGCAGCAGTCGGTGCTGACCACCGTGCGCGAAACCTGCGCGAGCTTCTGACGCTTCAATCGGGAATGGCCTTGGTGCCGCGCCAGCGTGCGTAACGCCACGGCAAGAACCAGCGTGCGCGTTCAGGCTTGTGCTTCGGCACGAAGTCGAGGCCCGACGTGCCCCACGGCTGACAGCGCAGCAAGCGCGCGAGCGTCATCCATCCGCCGGACCACAGGCCGAAGCGCATGATCGCTTCCTCGCCGTAAGCCGAGCAGGTCGGAATGTGGCGGCAGTTCAAGCCGATCAGCGGCGACAGCGTGTAGCGATAGCCGAGGATCAGTCCACGGCCGGCCTTGCGCGGCAGCGCCAACAGTCCCGAGGCGCACTGCGGACACTCGCTTGCGTGTTGCGATTTCGGTTCCATCGCTTGCGTTGTCGGTTCCATAGGCAACTGCACCGAAAGTTTGCGGCACTTTGCCGTGTTCCACGTCAGGGAACCAGCGTTCCAGTGCAAATGCGCAACATGCGGCGGAAGAACACGTGAGTATGGTCGCACTGCACCAAAGTTCACTGGACGCGAATCTACCGCGTAGTTAGTTTTTTCATAACGATCACGTGACAGCATCATATCAGTTGCGTGGTGCCGTGACCGATTTGTTGTCGACCTGCGAAGGCCGATTGGGGCGGGGAAGGGACCAACTTGCTGGAGTCGCTGTCTTTCGGCGGCTGGGCGCGCGTGTGCGCCGCCGCTATGACCATGATCTTGGCTGGCATCGCCACCCTGGACACTTCCGCACATGCCAACGCCATCATGGAAGAGCGCAAGCTTCCGATGCGCTTTACCTGGCACGATCGCAACGACAACGATCCGCTGGCTAAAACGATCTGCGGCCAGCAATGCAAAGGCTGGGTCGCCGCCGTCGGCGTCGTCACCGGCGATACCGAAAAGGCCTTCGAGGAATTCTCTCGCGACAGGAATTTGAGCGGCGCGACCATCGTGCTCGATTCGAGCGGCGGCTCGGTGCTTGACGCGATCGAGCTCGGCCGGCGCTGGCGCAAGCTCGGCGTTCACACCGCGGTCGGTTTGACCTTCGACATTCACAGCCAGCAGGGCGAGCGCTCCGGCATCCTCGCGGAGGCCTACTGCGAATCGATGTGTGCATTTCTGATGCTGGCCGGCGACAAGCGCATCGTGCCGGATGGCGCGCATGTGCGCGTGCATCAGATCTGGCTCGGCGACCGCGTCGATAACGCCAAGGCATCCAACTATTCGGCGCAGGATCTAATGATCGTGCAGCGCGATGTCGGACGCCTCACCAAGTTTGCGTTCGAGATGGGCGGCACCGGCGAATTGCTCGACATCGCGCTCAGCGTGCCGCCGTGGGAGCCGCTGCGCGAGCTGTCGCATCGCGAATTGCGCCGCACCAACGTCATCAACACCGAAGTGCTGGTGGCGGAGGAGGCATCATCCGATCCAGCCGACTTTACGGCGACGATCACGGTCCCGCGCCGAACAGCCGAAGCGACGCCGACCGGCGGCCTCGCAGCCGACCGCAAATAAATCGATTAACGGCAGTAGTTATGAGTCAGGCCTCGGCGGGGGCCTTGCCGTTGGCTCTTGCTTCGATCTGGCCGATGGCATCGACCACCGCGTCGAAGGTCAGCAGCGTCGAAGCATGACGCGCCTTGTAGTCCCGCACCGGTTCGAGCAGCGCGATATCCGCCCATTTCCCGGCCGGCGGCGCACCGTTTTCCTTCAGCATCTTCCGGACGGTTTCGCGCAGTTCGCGCAGTTCCAGGGCGTTCGACCCAACTACATGCGTGGCCATGATCGAGGAGGAGGCCTGGCCCAGCGCGCACGCCTTCACGTCATGCGCGAAATCGGTCACCACCGGACCGTCCATCTTCAGATCCACCTTTACGGTCGACCCACACAGTTTTGAATGGGCCGTGGCGGTAGCATCGGGTTCGGCCAGCCGTCCAAGGCGGGGAATGTTACCGGCCAGTTCGATAATTCTCTTGGTGTAGACGTCGTTTAGCATGACATCCCTTGGTCGCGGGGCAGGGCTGCCCTTGGCTCGCCCGGCCTGCTATCTTATATAGGTCAGAGGTTGCAGGAATAAACCCATCCGGCCCGGAAGCCGTAGCTTTTGGAGTAAGGCTGGAGGGATGCAAGGCGTCCAGCGGCGTTTTAGCGCTGAGGCGGCTTCCCGGTGACACACCCGGCGCCTTTGGGGCCGGTCGAACGGAGTCGAAATGGACGCGATCATCAAACAAATCAGGGCCGGAACAGCGCCCGACAAGACCACCTCGGACAAGCAGACACCCAACCCCAGCATCAAGCGCCCGACGCGCGACGAGGCCGAGCGCGCGGTGAAGACGCTGCTCGCCTATATCGGCGAGGACACGGCGCGCGAAGGCCTGCTCGATACGCCGCGCCGCGTCGTCGAGGCCTACGACGAGCTGTTCCAGGGCTACGGCCAGGATTACGCCGAGGTTCTCAACCGCACGTTCGGCGAGACCGCCGGCTACGACGATTTTGTGCTCGTGCGCGACATCGGCTTCAACTCGCACTGCGAGCACCACATGATGCCGTTCTACGGCAAGGCGCACATCGCCTATGCTCCGGTGGAGCGGGTGGTGGGTCTGTCGAAGCTGGCGCGCGTGGTCGATATCTTCGCGCATCGCCTGCAGACGCAGGAGCATCTGACGGCGCAGATCACCAACGCCATCGACGAGATTCTCCAGCCGCGTGGTGTGGCGGTGATGATCGAAGCCGAGCATACCTGCATGTCGGTGCGCGGCGTCGCCAAGGAAGGCACGCTGACGCTGACCACGCGTTACACCGGCCTCTTCCGCGACAATCCGCAGGAGCAGGCCCGTTTCCTCTCCCTGGTGCGAGGGCGCTAAGATTAGCCCTCGCAGGGGATTATTCTGCGAGCATGATCTTATCGGAAAACCGGTACTCACTTTTCCGGATCATGCTCGTGAAGCGAAGGCTTTATCGTGAGCGCACAATCCAAAGACATCGAAGAAGGCCTGACGTTCGCGCCGTCGTTCGACGCGGCCGGGTTTGTGACCTGCGTGACGACGGACGCTGCGTCCGGCGACGTGCTGATGGTCGCGCACATGAATGACGAAGCGCTGCGCCGGACCATCGCGACGGGCGATGCCTGGTACTACAGCCGCTCGCGCCAGAAGCTTTGGCGCAAGGGCGAGGAGTCCGGCAACCTTCAGAAGGTGGTCGAGATGCGGCTCGACTGCGATCAGGATGCGATCTGGATCCGCGTCGAACAGACGGGGGGAGCGGCCTGCCACACCGGCCGCCGGTCGTGCTTCTATCGTGCAGTGAGCAAGGGCGAAGGCGGCGGTGCCAAGCTGACTTTCGTCAACGCCGACCGCGCCTTCGATCCCACCTCGGTCTACGGCAAGCGTTGAGTCGCGGCTGACCGGCCGCCGCTTACCTGCATTTACCAGCCATTAACCATAAGCGCGCAGGGTACGACTGGCTTCATGGGCCTCGTGTGGCCGGAGCATTGCCATGTCGATCGACCAGACGCTTGCACAACGGGCGGGTTTAACCCCCGCCAAGGCCGAGATTGCCGGCACGATCAAGCAGGCCGCCAACAAGACCGGCACCAGCTTCGAATATCTGGTGTCGGCGGCGAAGATCGAATCCAATCTCAATCCGACCGCGGCTGCGCCGACGTCCTCGGCGCGGGGCCTTTATCAATTCATCGAACAGACCTGGCTCGGCACCGTCAAAGAGGCGGGGGCGAAGTTCGGCTACAGCAACTATGCCGATGCGATCACGCGGACGTCGTCCGGCCGATACGAGGTCAGCGATCCGGCTGTGCGCGCGGAAATCCTGAAGCTGCGCAACGACCCGGCTGCGAACGCGGCGATGGCCGGCGTGCTCACTCAATCGAACAGCTTTAAGCTTGTCGGCGAAATCGGCCGCCGACCGACCGACAGTGAACTCTACATGGCGCACTTCATGGGTGCGCGCGGTGCGTCGCGGCTGATCAACAAAGCCGAGGACAACCCGAATGCGGTTGCGGCAAACCTGTTTCCGGCCGCGGCCTCCGCCAACCGCTCGATCTTCTACGATCGCGGCGGCCGGGCGCGCTCGGTCTCCGAAGTGTACTCGGTGCTGAACACCCGCTATGCCAACGCTGCTAACTCGCCGACGGCACGGACGGCGATTGCTGCGCTGGACGGCACGGTGCCGACCAACGTCGCTCAATCCGCAACAGTCCCGCAGACAGCGGCAGCACAGCCTGTCGCTGCGCCGGCTCGCGTGGCCGCGGCGCGTGGTCCGGTTGAACTGAGTTCATTTCCGGACCTGAACTCGATTTCCGTTGCATCCCGTCAAGGCGTGCAGCCGGTTGCCCAGCCGCAGCAGGTCGCATCGATTCAGCGCGATGAGCCCATATTCCGTTCGCTGTTCAAGGCGGGCGATCGCAGCGAGCCGGTATCGCCAGCGGTGAGCGAACTGTGGGGCAACAACAACTCCCTGACGGCGCAGGCCACCCAGCCCAAGGTCTCCGGTGAGACCAACAGGGCGCGTCCGCTCGATCTCTTCAGCGATCCGACCGGCATCTACAGCAGCTGAGCCCGCCGCCCGGCGATCCGCCGGTTAATAAAACATCAATAATCGCAGTCGGTTATGGTGAACGCTTTGTTAAGCGTCATGGTTTACCGTGTGTAACTGTAGCGTCCAGTTGTGACGTTTTTGTCCAGTTGCGTAGGCCGGCATAGCCATGATCGTTCGGCAGTTTATCAGTTGGGTTCGTACCGCTCCGGCGGGTGAGCGTGCAGACGCGACGCGGGCATTGGCCCGGGCGTGGCTCGTCTCCGATCTTTCCGAGGATGACCGCGCCGCTGCGGAAGGCGCGCTGTTGATGCTCCTCGATGACCCGTCTCCTCTCGTCCGGCAAGCGATGGCTGAGGTTTTCGCCTGGAGCGAAGAGGCGCCGGCCGCAATCATACGGGCGCTGTCGACCGATCAGCCGTCGGTGGCGCTGCCGATCCTCGAATTCTCGCCGCTTCTCGTTGATGCCGATCTCGTCGACATCGTCGCCACCGGATCGGGCGAGGTGCAGTGCGCGATTGCCCGCCGCATGCAGCTTCCGATCTCCGTCTGCGCCGCGATGGCCGAAGTCGGGTCGGCTGCAGCCGTGCTCGAGCTGATCGAAAATCCCCACGCGGGCCTCCTTCCGTTGTCGCTCGACCGGATCGCCGAGCGTTTCGGGCATCTCGCGGCCATTCGCGAGGCGCTGCTTGCGCTGGAAGACCTCCCGGCGCCGACGCGGCTGCTGCTCGTCGGAAAACTGTCCGAGACGCTGGCCCAATTCGTCACGGCGCGCGCCTGGCTCACGGCCGACCGCGCCGAGCGTGTCGTTTCCGAAGCCTGCGAGCGCTCAACCGTGAACATCGCCGCGCGGTCGTACGGTGACGATATGCGCAATCTGCTGCGGCACCTGCGGGCCACCGGCCAGCTTACCGCGGGATTGATCCTGCGGGCGCTGCTGTCCGGCAACATCGAATTGTTCGCTGACGCGCTTGTCGAACTCTCCGATCTTCCCTCCGAGCGGGTCTATGCCCTGGTGCAGGAGCGCCGCGGCAGCGGACTGAATGCGCTGCTTCAGCGTGCAGGTCTGCCGGCATCGACGTATCCGGCCTTCCGCGCCGCGCTTGAAGCGCGTGACGAGATGGGCTTCGCCGCATCGATTGGCGGGGCCTCACGGCTGCGCCGCCGCATGGTCGAGCGGGTGCTGACGACGTGCGAGATGAATGCCGAGGTCGCCGAGCCGCTCTTGATCCTGCTGCGGCGGTTTGCGACGGAATCCGCGCGCGAAGAGGCGCGGCTGTTCTGCGACGAACTGGCGGCCGAATACAACGATCCGATTTATGCGGACGAAGCGATCGACGCCGACCCGATCGATGCGGATCTGATCGCAGCTTGATCGACGCTGACTGTTGATGAAACGTCACCCACGCGGCGGCGTGACGCTAAAAAATCAATCCACCGGAATGATGCTTGGTGCGAGAATGGCCTCGAGGTGCTCGGGGCGGTCGCGGTTGACATGCATCAGGTATTCGTCGGCAACGCCGCGCAGCTTCTTGCTGAGCTGAGCCGACACGCCGAGCGCATCGATCCGATCGTTCTCGCGCACGATGGCCTGAATGGCATTGACGTGGTGGGCGATCAGTTCGGGCGGCACCTTCTCGAAGTCCGGCGCGTGCTCGATGATACGGCAGAGGCTTTCGGCGGCCGCGGCGGCGGTCGGATAGCCGAAGGTCGCGGCGCTGCCCTTGATATCGTGCGCGGCGCGCAGCAGCTCTTCACGCGTTTCCGGATCGACGCCCTTCATTTCCATCGCGGTGTGTGCAGCGGCGAGGCGGTCGCACTCGTTGACCATCCAGCCGTCGAATTCGCCGGACAGTTCCTGCAGCGCCTTCTCGGCACGCGCCACCGGATCGTCGCCGTCCTTCTCGTCGACGCGGCGGATCATCTTTCGGAGCGGATTAGGCTGGGTAATGATCTGATGGTCGGCGAACGTCTCGACCTTGATATCGGATGTCTTCTTGCTCATGCCGGTTCCTTCGCGCGGATCATCCGGCGACCTTGGCCTTGTCCAGCAATGACGGCTGCTGCATCACTTCCGCCTTGCCGCCGTTGCGGCGCTCGGGGCCGATGTAGGCTCCGTTGATGTTGCGGCGGCGGTCGGGACCGAAATAGTTCTTGGTCTTGATGAAGGGGCGGGGGCTCGCGACCACGTTCAGGATACGCTGGTAGAGGCCCTTCGCCGAGATCGGCTTGGCGAGAAATTCGGTGACGCCGGCGTCGCGCGCGACAGTGACGCGGCGCTTTTCCGAGTGTCCGGTCAGCATGATGATCGGCGCGAACGGATTGCCCTTGCCGCCGGGCTGGCGGATCATTTGTGCGAGTTCGAGGCCGTCGAAGATCGGCATCAGCCAGTCGGTGATGACGATGTCGGGCACGTAGTGTGTGAACATCTCCAGCGCGGTCGCGCCGTCTTCGGCTTCATAGACTTCGCGGGCGCCGAACGAATGCAGCAGCGTGCGCAGGATGCGGCGCATGTGCGCGTTGTCGTCGCACACCAGAAAGCGCAGCTTGTTGAAATCGATCCGATACATCATCGCGCTCTGTCGTATCGGGAGCGAACGCGCTGGCGCGCCGCCGCCGGACGGTATACCTCGCATTAACCATAGGCTGGAGATCGTTAACGAAGGGTTGAGGCTCGGAGCCGGCCTCGGCGCTCAGGGGCTGAACTGCTCGCGCAGGATCCGCTCTTCCAGGCTGTGGCCCGGGTCGAACATCATGGTGATGGCGATGGACTTGTCGGACAGCACCTCGACCCGCTGAACGTTGCGGGCCTCGTCGTGGTCGGCGACCGCCGCGACCGGCCGCTTGTCGCTCTCCAGCACCTCGATCGTCACATAGGCCGTGTTCGGCAGCAGCGCGCCGCGCCAGCGCCGCGGCCGGAACGCGCTGATGGGAGTGAGGGCGAGCAGGTCGGCATTGATCGGCAGGATCGGACCCTGCGCTGAGAGATTATAGGCGGTCGACCCCGCGGGCGTAGCGACGAGGACGCCGTCGGCGACAAGTTCGGCCATCCGTTCGCGCTCGTCGATCTTGATGCGCAGGCGCGCGGCCTGATGGGTTTGCCGGAACAGCGCCACTTCATTGATGGCGTGATGGATGTGCACCTTGCCGTCGGTATCGGTCGCGCGCATCAGCAGCGGATTGATCTCGGTCGTCAGCGCCGCGGCGAGACGATCGCGCAGGCTGTGCGCTGAGAACTCGTTCATCAGGAAGCCGACCGTGCCGCGATGCATACCGTAGATCGGCTTGCCGGAGCGCATGTTGTTATGCAGCGTGTGCAGCATCAGGCCGTCGCCGCCGAGCGCGACGATGACATCGGCCTTCTTGGGATCGTGATTGCCGTAAGCAATGACAAGCTGTTCGAGCGCCTGCTGCGCCTCGGCGCTGGTGCTCGCGACAAACGCGATCCGGTCGAACGAACGGGAGGTCATTGCAAGGTCAGGGTCCACCTGCGGAACTCCCATGACATATCGGCTGCTCCGGGAAAGGCAAGCCGAGGCGGGGGTGCGGCATGGCCATCTTGTGACGCCGTTAACGGCCGATCGGGTGAGGGAAGGTATGCCATCGCCGTTCTTTTCCGTTCTTGGGTATGCGTGATCACCCCTGTTCTTTGCGGCGCGGGGGCGCCGAATTCCGTTCCCGTCTATCGCCCTGACTTGAGGGCGCGCGGAACGCCGGACGCTCAACGCGTCCGCAGCCTCGTGCGCAAAATGAGTTTTTGGCACACGAGCAGAGTCACCACGGTCACGCCGGTTTCGCCCGGCGTTCCGCACGCAGTGGTTTTAACGGCCTATTTCGCGAGAAACCCCCGGCGGGCGAACCTGAGTAATCCGCCGCTGTGGAGCAGGGCGACCGCTCCGGGGTAACGCGACTTCAGCCCGTCCGCTTGCGTGCTGCACGTCTGACAGCACACACGCGTCCACCGCATCCCGCCCCGCGCATCGTGACGATCGCGAACGCCCCTCAATGTGGGGCAGGACGTCTATGATTATATTCCTATAACGGAAAAAGTCAACGCGTAGCGGCAACGAAAACGCCGGCGCCTTGATCAAGGCGCCGGCGACGAGATGGTCAGCCTGAACCCGACAGGAGCGGGTCAGTAGTTGCCGCTGGTGGTCGCCAGCGCTTCGCCGAGCGACTGATATTCGGGGCAGGAGAAACCGCAAAGCGAGCCGATCTTGTTCAGATGATCCATGGCGCGCTGCCGGTTGCCCTGTTCGACCTGCCAGAGGCCGTAATACTGCCAGGTCTTGACGTGGTTCGGGTCGGCGCGCAGCGCGCGCTCGTACCAGTTCTTCGATTCCTCGAAGTTGCCAAGCTTGCGGTACGAGTAGCCGATCAGGTTGGCGACGTCAGCGTGGTTGTCCTGATCAAGCGCACGCAGCTGGACGATGGCTCCGGCATAGTCATTGCGTTCGAAGATGGTCGCGTAGGCCGCGCGATATCCGCGAACGAACGCGGGATTGTCGATGCTCGACTTCTTGTCCGCCGGTTTGGCGGCCGGATCGGATGTGGCCGGGGCCGGCGTCGCGGCGGCAGGCGCGGTCTTGGTGTCCTTGGCCTTGGCGGCGTCCTTTGCATCCTTCTTGGCGGCCGGGGGCTCGATCGCCGTTGCGGGCGTTTCGGCAGGCGCGGCGGTTGCCGTTTGGATTGCAGGTGCGAGCGAGAGCGCCAGCGCCGTTGCGGTCAGGGTGAGGAATTTGGGGAGGAGCTTGGTGGTCAGGCTGCTCATGCAGACCTCCTGTTTGGCCGGAACCCATCGTAACCGATCGGCGATGTGTTTGACACGGGATAAACACCATGCAGCTGGTGTCATTCCGCCCGGCAGTTTGCGGCATGACGGTAGTCGTAATCGGGACGATCCCGGTTCACACGCCGCTATCTGGCATGAACGAATTGTCAGTCTGATGAATATGCCCTGTCAGGACGTTTCAGAAGGGGTTCAGCGGGCGGGGCCTAGCCTTCGCTCAGATCGGCGGGTTCTCACGGATCCGCGATCGCACACAATCTGAAGGAGACTGACCCATGCTGAAGACAATCTCCGCCGCAGTCCTGGCTGCATCCTTGCTCGCCGCGCCGGCGTTCGCCGCGGGCACCGCAAAGAAGACCGACGCCATGCCGGCGACGAAGTCTGCAACGGTCGACGCCAAGGCGCAGATCAAGCCGGTCAAGAAGCTGACCGTGAAGAAGGCGAGCAAGGCCAAGCATCTGCGTCACAAGAAGCAACACGCCAGCAAGGCTGCTATCGCCGCCAAGGTAAAGATGGCGAAGCCGGTGCTGAAGCCGACCTCGGTGAAGCAGAAGCGCGCGTGATCATCACCCGCTGAATCAGAAACCCCGGAGCCTTGGCTCCGGGGTTTTGTTTTGCACTACAGTGTGAAGCCGGCTTTCAGCAGGAAGGTTCGGCCGGGCAGCGGATAGGCGTTGAACACGCCCGGTGTGAACGCACTGGCGATGCCGTAGTCGTAGTACTTCACGTCGAACAGGTTGTTGACGGTGAAGGACCAGAACAGCCGGTCGTATTCACCGCTCAGCCGCAGGTCGACGGTGGCATTGGCCGGAATCTTCGGCTGGGTGTTTGGCTGATCGTTGTCGAAACGGCGCGAACTCCAGTAACGAGCCGTCGCATCGAGCACGAGGTACTTCTGATAGATGTTCCAGGTGACGCCGCCGCTTGCGGTGAACGGCGACACCAGCGGAACATCGTTGCCGCGGAACGGACCTTCGCGGAACACGGCGCGCGTAAACGCGATGCCGCTACGGAACGCCAGCGCCTCGTTGATGCGCAGCGTTGCGCTGGTTTCGGAGCCATAGCGGCGGGTCGGATCGAGGTTGCGGTTGAGGAAGTTGACCGGATCGAACTGGAGCTCGTTCCGGAGATACATGTCGTAGACACTCGACTGGATCTCGAGCATGCCGAGCTTCAATCGGACGCCGCCTTCGTAATCGTAGGAGGTCTGGGTCTTCAGCCGGAACGTTTGCGGGATCGGATTGAAAAATGCGTCGAAGCTCGGTCCGGACGCGATCCGCTCTTCCACGTTCGGGGTGCGGAACGCACGGGCCGCGCGGCCGAATACGCTGAGATACTGATTGAAGCGATGCTCGATGCCGGCATGAAGTGCATGCTGGGTTTCACTGTCGTTGAGCGGGGTGGCCTGAATGTCGAATGCTCCGGGCGCCAGCGGATTGTATCTGTCGCGCGCCCTGATCTCCGTGTTCTGGATGCGGCCGCCATACGACACATCCGTCGAGGACAGAATGCCGACCGTGTGCTGCCAGTATGCGCCGAGCGATTGCTGCGACAGATTGTAGGTGTGGATCGGCAGCGAGTTCAGCGTTTGCGCGCGCTTCGAATCGTGATTGGCGTCGTAATAGTCGATACCGGTCAGGATGCGCGAGGGCAGGCCGAACAGCGGATTGGTGATGCTGAGACGCGGCGTGATCGAGTATGTTGTCAGTCCGGAATCGACCGAACTGAAAGCGAACATCGACAGCGGAAGATTGCCGAAGAAAGCGCCCTGCGAGTTCTTGTGGCGCACACCGCCGTCGACGATCAGGTCACCTCCGGTCCAGAGCTGCTTGGTGAAGCCTGCCGTGCCGTTGATCCCTTGCTGATCGGCGAAGTCGAACGGCGTGGCTGCGCCGCGCCGGTTGGTAATCAGTTCGCTCGTGGTCGGCGTCACACGGCGGCCGCCCGGCAGACCGATATGCTGATCGTCGCCGGAAAGGTTGGCGAAAGCGGTGAAGCCGGGGGTGGTGTAACGCACTTCGCCGGTGCCGTTGCGCTGGCGATACTTGTTGTTTTGCCGATAGCCATCGCTGTCGATGATGTTGCCGAAGGCCGCGGTCGAGAAGGGCCCCGAGCTGAGCGTGGCCGAGGCCGCGCCTTCGGTGCGATCGAACGATCCGAAACCGCCCTCGATGCGCGCCCGGTTCGGCTGGTTGAGCCCGGTACGGGTGACGATGTTGATCACGCCGCCGACGGCGTTATCGCCATAGAGAACCGCACCGCTGTTGCCGCGGGTGACCTCGATGCGTTCGATCGAGTCGCGTGGAATCGAAGCCAGTTCGACGCCTTGCAGATCGAGATCGTTGAGGCGGCGGCCGTTGATCAGGAACAGCGTGTTGGACGTTGCAAATGCGCCGAAGCCGCGCAGATCGACCGATTGCCTCGCGCCGTTGACGCCGCCGAACAGGGTCTGCACCTGTGCGCCGGGCACTTGAGCGATGATCTCCTGAATCGATTGCGCCGGCGAGTTGGCGATCTCCTGGCGGCTGATCACGGTGGTGGCTGCGCCGACGATGCCGAGAGTCGCCGGTGCGCCGTCGCCCGTTTGCACGTCGCCGCCGCTTCCGGCGTCATTGACGCTGCTGCGGACGGGGCTCGGGCTCGCCGGTCCGGCGGTTCTCGGGCCCTGATACAGGCGTGTGGCGTCGACGTTGATCGTCGGGAGTTGCTGTGGCGGCTGCCCTTGCGCATGAGCCGCGCCGAACGGGGCTGAGCTTGCCAGCAAGACTGCAAGCAGTCCTATTGGTCTCGTGAGTTGAGGTGTCAAATAAGAACGCATGTCCTGTCTCCATCGTTTTTTTGATGCGGAGATCAGGGCGATCTGTTCAAACGCAGCGCGGTCGACTTACGCCGGGGCACTTGCGTCCGAGAAAACCTGCCAGGGGCTTTGGAAATTGACCTGTCCCTGGGCCTGGTTCTCCGCAACGGTTCATCGAAGTCACCGCTGCGGATACCCGCCCCACTCGCACGCCCCGTGCGACGGAAGGATGACGGGCTCAGGCAGGTCTCCTGGCTCGCGGATCAACGCCGTTGCCCGCCTTCCCAGGCCTGGGCCCAGTGGCATTGTGGACAACGGCTCACCGCTGACAGTTGCGGGGGCAGCTTCGGACTGGCTGCACCGGCCTTATTAAGGGCCAGAAGCAGCGGCACCGAATTCCCTATTCGTCAGCTTACGCTGACACCTGTGCCGTAATCGGCAATCAATCGGCGGGCCCTTGCCTTGTCAACGGCAGCCCGCCTAGGATTCCGATCCCTTCGCGGATTTGCTCCAGATGCGTTGCAGAATTGAGACAATGAGACCGTGTGTGCTGGCTGTGCTGGCAGCACTGGGATTGGCAGGTTGCGGTGGTGGCGGCGCGCCGGACCTCGGCCTCAGCAGTATTTCGACGTTAGGCGGCGTGCAGCCGTTTCCCTCGAATTACCGGACGGAACTGCCGTCATTCCTGCGGACCTACCTGAACGACCCGCGCGATATCCGCGAGGCGGCGATCGCCGAGCCAGCCCAGCGCACCGTACAAGGGCGTCAACTTTATGTGGCGTGCCTGCGCTACAACGCGAAGGGCCCGGGCGGCGCCTATACCGGCACGCGGGAGAGGGCGGTGGTGTTCGTCGGCGGACGGCTCGATCGGCTGATCGAAGACGGCAGTTCGTTTTGCTCGGGCGCGACCTTTGGGCCTTACCCCGACATCGAGAAGCTGCAGCGCTAGCACAGGCTGTCTCAACCGAATCTGTCGGACGGACTCGGAATCGGAAATCCGGCAAGCGGCAGGCGAAAAAACAATCCGCGGGACTCTCGCCGATTCCGGAGTCAGCATTTGTGCATGACTCGGATGATTCGACTGTCGAGCCTGTCGCGCGACGTGATCGCGCTGCATTTGACGTTGGTGGTCGGACTGACAGCCGCCGCCGTCGCCAACATGGCGTGCATGCTGGCCTACTTCTCCTGACAACTCATTTTCCGGCGCGTCGCTCCTGAAAGCTGTCCAGCCACCGCCTTTAGATGCGCTAGGGCGCGGCAATCTTTTGCCTGTCGCCGGGCGCTTCCGCCTTGTTCTGTGCGGGGGGCGCTGCTAGCTAACGCCTCACGGCGCCGGTTTAGCTCAGCGGTAGAGCAGCGGTTTTGTAAACCGAAGGTCGGGAGTTCAATCCTCTCAACCGGCACCGCATTTCCCACCATTTTCCGAACGCGATCCGCTTGATTTGAACGTTGCGATTAACGATCGCGCGGCGCGGCGATTAACCTTTGCCAGTGTTGCGAAACTCTTGCCGTTCCACTGCAATTGCGGGCGAATTTATCCTTACGCGTTAGCCTTACCTGCGGATCGGCCCGCCGCTTTAACACCTTGCCGCGCTAGCTCGCGTATTCTCGCACCATCATTCGAGGGACTTTTCTGATGCGTGGTGCGCTCGCGCTCGCAATCGTTTTGGCGGCGACGGTCACGGCCAGTGTCACAGCTTTGGCCGATAGCGGACCTGTGATCGCTGTTCCGGGGCGCGCAGGCGTTCCGGTCATGATCAACGGCAGGGATGCATCCTGGGCCGTGGTCGAAGGCGATTGGGGACTGGCGCGCGGCGTCCATGTGCAGCCGACGGTGATCGGCGGCTGGGACGTCTACCAGGGCAAGTCCGTGGGCCGCTACTATCCGAGTTCCGGCAAGATTCCGGGCTACGGCCGGCTTGAAATCGAGCCGCCGGCGAACCGCGCGCTGCCGCAGCCCGCCGAAAGTTTCTACCGGTCGTGGTCGGCGGAATCCGCCGCGCCGACCGAGCTGCAGGACATTCCACAAAACCCGCCGCCCGTGATCGTGGCGCCGGAAATCAATCTGCCGCGGCGTCCGCGGCGGTGAGGCGATCGAACAAAGCGAACTTCAACAAGAAGACGTCGGACAGGAGAGAGTAATGCGTAAGACGATGACAGGACTGGCGGCTGCTGTGGCCGTGATGACGGTGACCGCTGTGCCTGCAATGGCCTGCGGATATTCCGCGTGTGCTTCAAGCTGCGGTGGCGGCTTGTTCCAGGCGTTTGCGAATCCGTGTGGCGGTTACGCTTACGGTGGTTATGGCTACGGCAGCTACGGTGGCGGTTATTCGTACAGCAACTACGACCGTCTTCCGTCGCCGCAATACTACTACGTGAACCAGGGCCCGACCTATACCGGTCCGGGCGCGTTCGCTCCGATCCCGACCTATCAGGAGCGTGCGGTCTCCGGTTCGAGCGCATACTCGCAGCCGTACTATCATGGCTACACCGGCGGCCCTTACGCCAACCCGAGCCATCACTATTATGACGGCGCCCGCGTGAGCGGCCCGGTGGTCTACCGCTTCAAGCCGCGCCGTCACTATCACGGCCTCTATCGCCCGGCTTATCGCTACGGCTACCGCCCGGTCGTGCGTTACGCCCAGCCGCGCGTCGTCTATGCGCGTCCGGCCTATCATGCGCCGCGCTATCACGTTGCGCCGCGCGTGCACCATCACCGTCACCACGCGCCGGTGCTGCGCCGCTACAACTGATCTGATCTTTCAGATTTGAGTTCGACCCGTCCGCCAGCCATGGCGGGCGGGTTCTGCTTTGCGCATGATCCCGAAAAGTGGGAACCGGTTTTTCGGATCAGATCATGCGCTAAGAAAAACTATTTCATCAGGCCGAGACGGGTCGAGCCGATGTAGAGCGCGAGCGCGGCTGCGTTCGAGACGTTGAGGCTCTTGATCTCGCCTGGCATGTCCATGCGCGCGACCACGCGGCAGGTCTCGCGCGTGAGCTGCCGCAGGCCCTTGCCCTCGGCGCCGAGCACCAGCGCCAATGGATTCTCAAGCTTCACGTCGCTGAGGTTCTCCGCACCCTCGCTGTCGAGGCCGACGGTCATGAAGCCTTGCTCGTTCATCGCCGTGAGCGCGCGGGCGAGGTTCTGTACCAGCACCATCGGCACCAGTTCGAGTGCGCCTGACGCAGACTTGGCGAGCACGCCGGTCGCTTCCGGACTGTGGCGCGCGGTGGTGACGATCGCCTTCACCGCGAACGCAGCCGCCGAGCGCAGGATCGCGCCGACATTGTGCGGATCGGTGATCTGGTCGAGCACCAGCACCACGCCATCGCGTGGCAATTTGCTGATGTCGGGCGAGGGCAGGGGATCGGCTTCCGCCAGAAGCCCCTGATGCACGGCGTCAGGACCGAGCCGCTGGTCGATGAGCTGCGGGCGGACGATTTCGGGCGCAACGCGCGTCTCGATCTTTTCGTCGGCGAGACGCTTTGCGGCGTTTTCGGTGAGGATCAGCTTGCGGATCCGGCGTTTGGGGTTGGCCAGTGCCGCCGTGACCGTGTGCCAGCCATAGAGAATGGCGATGTCGAGCGGTTCCCGGTCCCGGGGCTGACGCCGGGCGGCTGCGGCTGCGGTTTTGCGCTCCCAGCGCTTGGGGGCGCCGGGCCGGCCTTTCTGGAATCGGGGTTTTCGGTCGCGATCGCTCATGCGGGCTTGTCTCACGCGTTGGCAAACTTGGCAATTTCGCGATTTCGCCCGAATTTCCCGGATTCTGAAGGTTTTACGAAGCCTTGGTTGACTTTACGGGCAGGCTTCGATCATAAACGCGCCCGACCGGGAGCCCAGCACTGGGCGACTTGCTTCAAGCCATCCTTGATCGGTCTTCCACCCTGTTTTCGGGATGGGGCGGTCGCGATGGCTTTCGGCGGGGGAGAGTGTCCCGAGTGGCAAAGGGAGCTGACTGTAAATCAGCCGCCTCATGGCTTCGCAGGTTCGAGTCCTGCCTCTCCCACCATCCCGTTTTACCTAAGTGCATTGGCTGCGTGATCGGCTCGACTGGCCGTCCTAGCGGTCCTTGAAAGCTCAAGGGTGAGGTTGGGTAACGCTACCTGCTGTTACCCCTTCGTCGAACTTCAGATTTAGTGGGCTTGCTGTTGAAAGAACTGCGTCTTGTCGGCTGATTTCTAATCAGCGGCACTCGCAGCTTTTGCTCCTCGCGCCAGCCCAACCTTGATGACTACCAAGATGGGCGCGGCGAACACGAACAGCAGCGCGACCGCATTGAATGCCGTGTCGAACGCGATCACCGTCGACTGACCGGTGACGGTCCGGCCCAGCAGGCTCGTCGCCGCGCGGCCGGCGGCGACGGAGTCCATCCCGCGTGCGGCAAGCATCGCCGTCGTCGACGTCAGACGATCGCTAACGGCGGAGACGCCGGCGGTGAGATTTGCGCCGAGCACAGCTGCATTGATGGCGACGTTGTGTTCGATCAGCGTCTGCAGGCCGGCAACGCCCAGAAGTCCGCCGAGCTGGCGGCCCGCATTGAACAGTCCGATGCCGGCGGCGCGGTTGTGATCGGGCAGGTGGCCGAACGCGATCAGCGTGATCGACAAGAACAGGAAGCCGAGGCCGACGCCGCGCAAGAGAATGGCGGTCATCATGTCGCCGGCGCCGCTTTCGCTGGTCGAGCCGGACAGCATCCACATCGCGATCATGATCAGCAGGATACCGAAGGGCACGGTGGCGAACGGAGCAATCCCGCGAGCCTGGAAGAGGTATGCGGCCAGCAGCAGCGCGCCGACGAAGAACGCACCGCTCGGCAGCAGCAATTGACCGGCCTCGGTCGGCGTGACGGCGAGGACAGACACGGCGAAGGCCGGGATCAGGTAGGCGCTGCCGAACAAGGCGGCGCCGGCCACGAAGCTGACGATAAAGGCGAAGGCAAAATCGCTGCATCGAAACAGACTGAAGTCGAGCAGGCCTTCGCCTCGCATGAGCACCTGCTGGCCGAGAAACAAGAGAAGACCGATAGCGCCGATTGCCGTCAGCCAGACGATGCGCGCCTGCTCGAACCAGTCCCACCGGCTGCCCTGGCTCAGCACATAGGTGACGCAAAAGATCACGACGGAGAGCAGCAACAGGCCGATCCAGTCGAACCGGCGGCGCTCGATCGCGTCGAACGTCGGGCTGTCCGCCATCAGCAGCAATCCGGACGCGGTCATGGCGAGCGGCACGACGCTGAAGAAAATCCACGTCCATGACTGGCTGTCGACCAGCCAGCCTTGCAGCGCCGGTGCGAGCGTGGCGGGCGCGACGACCGATCCCATCGCAAACAGCGCGTGAAGGATCGGCTGATGCGCGCGGGGATAGGCGAGAAAGATAATGGCCTGACCGCCGACCAGCAGGGTTGCGCCGGAGAATCCCTGGATGATGCGCAGCGCTACGAGCAGATCCAGCCGCGTGCTGATGGCCGCGATGCCGCAAGTGAGGCCCATCGTTAGCGTCGCGGCGATGATCAGCTTGAGCGGATCGATCCGGTGCATCATCCAGGGCGCTACGAAGAATCCGGTGAGCTTGAGCGCGGTGTAACCCATGTCCAGCCAGGCGAACTCGTCCGGCGTCGCGTAGGTGTCGCCGATGATGTCGCCGCGCCCGAGCGACAGCACGGTGCCTGCAATCGCCTCGGTCAGAGTGGCGAGCACAATTCCAGTGATGAGAAGCGGTCCTGTCGCGGCGCGTTCTACGGCGTCCGGCGCGATGGCGGCCGCCGTACTCATGACCCGCTTCCGAGGTCGACCTGGACGCGTGCGGACAGGCCGGGCACGAGCCGGGCCGACAACGGTTTGCCTGCGAACTTGATCTTGATCGGCACGCGCTGAACGACGCGCACAAAGTTGCCGGTCGCGTTATCGGTCGGCAACAGGCTGAAGGCGGAGCCGCTACCCGGCGCGAAACTGTCCACTACGCCTTTCAGAGCTTCGTTCGGATAGCCGTCGATGGTGATGCGCGCGCGCTGGCCGGGGCGGATATGTTCGATCTGCGTTTCCTTGAAGTTTGCCACCACCCACAAGTCGTTGACCGGAACGATGTCCAGCAGCGAGGTGCCCGGCGCAACGAGGCGGCCGATCCGCACCTGACGGTTGCCGATGACGCCGCCGACCGGCGCGCGCACGATGGTGTTGTCGAGGTCGATCTGGGCGAGGTCGCGCGCGGCTTCCGCTTGCGCGACGGACGCAACGGCCGCTTCGCGCTGCGTGGCCAGCACCGCAACGCGCTGGTGCTGCGCTTCGACGGTTGCGGAGGCGGCCGCAACGCCGGCCTCGGTGCGCGTTCGCGCTGCGTCGCTTTCGTCGAGCTGGGCCTGACTGACGGCGTTGGTACGGATCAGTTCGCGGCGGCGGTCGAACGCCTTGGTCGCGAGATCAAGCTCAGCGATGGTTGAGCGTTTCTGGGCCTCGGCCTGCCTGATCAGCGCGCGTTGCAGCTGAATTTCCGCGTCGACATTGGTGAGGCGCGCCTTCGCGGCTTCGACGTTGGCGGCGGCCTGCGCCAGCCGTGCGCGATAGTCGCGATCGTCGATCCGGAACAGAACGTCGCCGACCTGAACGGTCTCGTTGTCCTCGACCTCGACGGTTGTGATGTAGCCCGCAACCTTCGGCGCCAGCGAGGTGACGTCGCCGCGGACATAGGCATTGTCGGTCGACGCCTCGCCGCTCGCCGCGACCCAGACCCAGCCGCCGGCGAGGACCGCCACTGCGCCGAGGCACAGCAGCAAACCGATCAGCTTCTTCTTGCGCGGGAGGGGCATGCCGGTTGCTCGTGTGATGCTTGCGGGGCGAGGGCGCGGACGCGATGCTGCGTGCGCACCCCTGCTTTCGTCCTTCAGGGGTTGCTCAGTAGTCCCAGATCGCCGGCACAGGAAGACGCACGGGCGCTGCCGAGCGTCTCGTCCATGAGTCGGCGGACGGTGCTCGCGCAGCGGCCGCACTGCGCGCTGCAGCCGAGACAGCCATAGACCCGGCTGGTCGACCGAGTCCGCTCCGCCTCGACGGCGGAGCGGACATCCCGATCGCTCAACACATTGCACGAACAGACGATCATGACGCGGCTCTCAACGGAGAGCGCTGTTGTGCGCTGTGCTTGACGACCGCGAGCGGCGTCGTGCGAAAGCTGATCGCCATACGATTGTAGGCATTCATCAGGCCGATCGCGATTGTCAGGTCGGCAAGCTGCTTCTCGTTGAAAACAGCTGATGCCGCCTCAAATGCTTCGTCTGGAACGCCTCCATCTCCGAGGCGGGTTACGGCCTCTGCCCAGGCCAGCGCTGCCCTTTCCTGCTCGTCGAACACACTGCCGGCCTCACGCCAGGCAGGGACGAGAATGAGGTGTTCGACAGATAGCCCGGACTTGAGAAGGTCCTGCGAATGAAAGTCGATGCAGAAGGCGCATCCGTTGATCTGGGACACGCGGAGACACGCGAGGTTAATAAGCTGTACGGGCAGTCCCGACTGATAAACGTATGCATGTACGGTGCCGAGTGCCTTCGCTCCAAGCGGCGAGGCTGCGTTGTAATCCATTCGCTGTGACATTGTTGAATCCCTTCTGTTAGCCTGATTGTGTTGCTGTTCATGTCGGCGCCTTCGTCCGGAACGAAGGCGCCAGTTGTTTAAGAGCAGCGGTCAGTAGTCCCAGGTGACTGGCATCCAACGGAACGCGTCGCCGTCGATCTTCACGTGGCAGATGGACGGAAACGACAGGTGCGTGGCCAGCAGCATCTCGCCGCTCTCCGCCATCTCCCGCAGCAGACCGGCCCGGACGCGCGCCGACTCCATGGGGTCGTGTTCGAAGCCATTGTGCATTTCGGGGTGCTCGAAGCCGACCTGGAACACGGCGTCGCCGGCGAATGTCAGCCGCTCGCCGCCTGAGTTGAGGCGGACGATGCAGTGGCCCGGGGTGTGGCCGCCGGTGCGCTGGGCGACCACGCCGGGCGCGATCTCGGCCCGGTCCTCGAACGTCCGCAGATAGCTGCGGTATTCGCGCAGGAACTTCTGCGCGGTCGATTCAAGAACCTCCGGAAAACCATCCGGCATGGAGACGAGCGAGAAATCGGGCTTCGCCCAGAACTTGACCTCGGCGGCCGCCACATGGATTCGCAAATCCGGACGCAGCTGCTCCTTCACGCCCTCGATGAGCAGCCCGCCGACGTGGTCCATGTGCATGTGGGTCAGCACCACGTCGGTCAGGTCCGCAAGATCGATGCCGGCGGCTTCCAGTCGATGGGTCAACTGCCCGGCCTTCGGCAGGTTCTCGTTCACTCCGGCCCCGGCGTCGATGAGGATGGTCTTGCCGCCGCTGCGCACCACGACCACATTCAGTGGCCAATCGAGCATTTCCGGCGGCAGCATCAGCTGGTCGATCACGGCTTGCCGGGCAGCCGGGTCGGCGGTGGCGACCAACACCTTTGTTGGCAGCGACAGCACTCCATCGCTGATCACCAGGACGTCGATGTCGCCGATCTTCAGCGCGTAGCGCGACGGGACCAGCTCATCGTGTTTCGGTCTGAAGTGTAGTGGGGTGTTGTCCAAGCTCATGTTTGTCTTCTGCGCCAAGCTCATGTTTGTCTCCTGTTGCACTTGTTGAGAATTCCTGGACGGTTCTCGGCCGAGCGGGCCGCGCTCCGTAGGACGACGCGCGGCCGCGATCGCGTCAGAGGAAGCCGGTCACGTCGGTGACGCGCTCGGGGTCGGCGGAGGCGAGCGCGGCGGCGCGATCGGCCTTCGGCGGGTAGATCCAGATCGTGTTGATCTCCTGCTTGGTCTTCTTGGCGACGTCGTCGACCCACTTGACGCTGCGGTCCCAGCCGGTCGTGAACAGCGCGCCCGCTTCGCCGAGATCGAGGCAGGTGACATAGCCCTCCTGGTGGTAGGGCTTGGTCGCAACGCCGAGCAGTTCGGCGGCGGCGTTGTTGCCGGCGAACGCGCCCATGCGTGTTGCGTGCTGGCACGACATCAGCGCAAAGGTGCCGTTGTCGTCGCAGGCGGCGCGGGCGGCATCGCCGGTGGCGAACACGCCTTGCACACCGGGGACGCGCAGATCGCGATCGACCAGCAGGCGGCCGGAATTGTCACGCTCGGCCGGGATCTGCTCGGTCAGTGGCGCTGCGCGAATGCCCGCGGCCCAGATCACGGTCTCGGTTTCGATGTGCTCGCCGGTGGACAGCGTCACACCTGACGCATCGAGCGAAGCGACGCCGGCGCCGAGGCGGGTTTCCACACCGAGCTTTTGCAGCGCCTTCTCGATCACGGGGCGCGAACTCGTGCCCATGTCGGGCGCGATCGCCTTGTTGCGGTCGACGATGATGACGCGGGTCTTTGAATTCTTGCCGAAGATCTCGCGCAGCCGCGCCGGCATTTCCGTTGCCGCTTCGATGCCGGTGAAGCCGCCGCCGGCGACGACGACGGTGTCGCGTCCGTTGATGGCCGGGCGCTTGGCGAGGCCGTGCAGGTGCTTGTCGAGCGCAATCGCATCGTCGAGCGAGTCGACGCTGAAGCCGTGCTCGGCGAGGCCCGGAATGTTCGGACGGAACAGCTTGCTGCCGGTAGCGACGACCAGGCGGTCGTAGGAGAGCGATGTCTGCTTGCCCTTGTTGGCGATCTGAATCGCGCGGGCCTTGGTGTCGATCGTCTCGACGCTGCCTTGCACGTAGACCACGTCGATGGCCTTGAGCACGTCGAGCAGCGGCGCGGTCAGCGTCTCGGGTTTCGGCTCATAGAGGCGCGGGCGGACCACGAGCGTCGGCTCGGGCGACACCAGCGCAATCTCGAGCTTCTCCGATGAAACGCCCTGGAGGTCGCGCAGCCGGGCTGCGGAAAGGGCGGCATACATGCCGGCAAAGCCGGCGCCGACGATAACGAGTCGCATGTGAGCTCTCCTGTCGTGTTAGGTCTGGAGTTTGTGGGTGATGCCGCCGCGGCTCTTCACCGGCAGGGCAACCTGCTTCGGCTGCTGCCCGCCGGATGGCGAAAAATGTTGAATTGCTGCCGACAATGCGTCCGCGATCTGAACCGCGACGCACCGCGGGCACAGAATTGCGGGGTGGCTGACGACGTATTGCCAGATCATCGCTTCTCTCCGACGCCGAGCCGCGTCCTTCGGTGATGGCGACAATGCTGGAGAGTGCTGAGCGGAAGTATCGTGCTGCGAGTATGGCTTCGCACGCTCAGCGAATAGATTGACCTGTACTTCGGGATAGGGAGGAGGGAACACGCTATGCGCGTGTGATCACCGCACGATGCGGATCAGCCAGCTGGAGCGAGCGTAAACTGAAAATGCGCGCCGCCGTCGGGATGGTTCGAGCCCGAAATGGTGCCGCCATGCGCCGTGATGATCGAATGACAGATCGCCAGGCCGATGCCCAGTCCTGCATCCTTCGTGCTGAAGAAGCTGTCGAAGATCTGCTCGACGTGGCCGTCGGCGATGCCCGGCCCGTTGTCGCGAACGGAGAGATTGATCCGTCCGTTTTTGTCGATCGACGTCCGGACATCGATCCAGGGATGCCGGCGTTCGGATTGCGAGACGGCCTGCACGCTGTTGACCAGCAGATTGATGATGACTTGCTGCAGCTGGATGCGGTCGCCCATGACAGGGGAGACGTCCGGGGCGAGCGCTGCCGACAGAACGATCGACTTCAGATCGACCTCGTGACGGACAAACATAATCGCTTCTTCGACTATGCCGTTCAAGCAAACGGGCCGCTTTTCGGGCTCATTCTTCGACGCCATGCCGCGAATCCGGCGAATGATCTCGCTGGCATGACGCGCGCTCGCGACGATGCGCGACGTGAGCTGCGTGACCTTTTCGATGTTCTTGTCGTCGCGCGAAAGCCATCTCAGGCTCGTCTCGCCGTTGGTCACGATCGCCGCCAGCGGCTGGTTGACCTCATGCGCGATCGAGGTGGCGAGTTCGCCGAGCGTTGCGATGCGGCCGGCGTGGGTGAAGTCGGCCTGCAGCTTGCGAAGTTGCTTTGCCGTGCTCAGGCGCTGGCTGATGTCCTGCATCGTGAGGAAAGTCATGTCGAGCTGCTCCGGCGGCACCGGAAAGGTGACGGTGAGCAGGACATCGATGATCGTGCCGTCGAAGGCGCGAACCCTGGCTTCCTCGATGAAGTTCCGGTGTCCCTCGAAATGAGCAACCATGATGCGCTTGGCCAGACCGGGTGTGGCCGTAAACATTTCGCCAAGGGGGCCGATCAGATCCGCGGCGTTGTTGGCGCGAAACAGCAAGACCGCCTCGCGGTTGACGTCGGTGACCCGTACGTCTTCTCGCGCTTGCCGGACAAGTTCGGGATGCTGGTCGAGATAAGCCGAAATGTCTTTTACGCCAATCGCCCTCAACCGTCCGAATGTCTCTCTGACCCGGCGGGAGTCGACCTGCCAAAGGGCTGTCGGGAGATATTGCATCAGCTTGCGATATCGTTCCTCGCTCGCCTGCAGCTCCCATGCGGTCCGGTCATCGTTGGTTGCGCCACTGAGTGTGACGAAGACGATGTTCTGAGAATCTGGCTGACCTGTATTTGGCTGACCGAGGCGCCATGCTCTGACTGTGGCGTCGCGTATGGTTCCGCCGCCATCCAACCGGCGGGATTCGAGGCGCGAACGATCTCTGATGATGCTGTCGAGAATTGATGCCAGGTCTGCGCGGCCTTCGCATGGCCAGAACGAATTGACGGGCTGGCCAAGCATCTGTTCGCGGGTGGCATGCGCGCCGAACATTCTCACCGCGCGATCGTTGACCGCGACGATGCGAGTCGCAGCGAGCAGGTCGCCCACCCATTCGGGATGGCTATCGAAATCGATTGGAGCGCCGGGCCCTGAAAGTTTGTCGAGCACCTGTTGCGCATCGGCGGTATCGAGCTCCCAGCACGCAGCAAGGCTGCCCTGGAGCTCGGCGTCCATCCGTATGATCGTCGCTTCGGTGGATGCTTGCGCGTTACGGCCGAACTCGACAACGTCGAGCACCTTGCCGGCCGGATCGCGCCGCACGAACCGCCGGACGGCGACGGTGACCTCCGTTCCGGACAGATGACGCCGGCGAACCACGCCTTCCCATCGGTCTTCCCGGAAAAGCGGACCGCACGGTTCGGGCTCGTCCTTGCCGAGCGCGTTCAACACACGATAGTTCTGCCCGATGGTCGCCAAGGCCGGCCATCCATAGAGCGCTTCGGACGCCGCGTTCCAGTATTTGATCACGCCGCGCGCGTCGCTGACGATGACGCTTTCCGAAGCGAAGTCGGACAACTCCATTTCCGGCGGAGAGGCGTAAGGCTCCTCGCTTTTCCCGGTCACTGCTTTATGGACAACGTTATCCATCGGAGCGCGTCTCCGGTCGACCGCGGGCGGAATCGCTCGTGCGGTCCAAGACGACCTGCAGTTCGTGGAGCAGTTCGTTACTGTAGACCGGTTTGGTCAGATACGCGTGGGCGCCTTCTTGCGTGGCGTGCGATCGGGTGGCGGGGCTCGCGTCGGCCGTCACGATGATGACCGGGATCGGCGAGCCCAAGCTCCTCAACCGCCGCAGCAGGTCAATTCCGCTGTAGCCCGGCATGCTCAGGTCGGTGATCAGGCAATCGAACTTGCCTGGCTCGAAGTCCGCCATGAAGGCCTCTGCTCGATCGAAAGTACGGCACGACAGGTCAAGCACCTGGAGGAGGTCGGAGAGGGCCTCTCGTACAGCTTCGTCGTCGTCAACGATCGCGACTAGGGGCGCCTGGGACAAGCGAATGACTCTCGGTAGCATGGCCTCGAATGGCCAACTCCCTCATCTCGTCCAAGGCTGCCCGGATTGTAACCATCCTTTGGTCTAGGGTGATTTGTCCTCTCGAACGTCGGCCGGCAACATTTCCCAGATTCGGATGAGGTTGTTGGCCGAGGCCGCCTGCATTTTTCGCATGACGCTGCCGCGGTGCAGCTTCACCGTGACTTCGCTGATCTTCAGTTCGAAGGCGATCTGCTTGTTGAGCAGGCCCTTGGCCACTTCGCGCAGAACTTCGCGCTCGCGCGGCGTCAGCTTATTGTAGCGATCGACGTGTTGCTTGATGAGGCGCGCTTCGCCGCGCTGCGCGACGTCCTTCTCGATCCCCGTCGCGACGGCATCGAGCAGCGTCTGGTCCCTGACCGGCTTGGTCAGGAAATCCACTGCTCCCGCCTTCATCGCCTGAACGGTCATGGCGATATCGCCGTGACCGGTGAGGAAGATGATCGGTTTCGTATTGCCGTTCGAGCTGAGATGCTGCTGCAGGTCGAGGCCGCTGGCGCCCGGCATGCGAACGTCAAGGATCAAGCAGCCGGGCCTGTCCGGCAGATCGGCTTGCAACAATTCCGGCGTCGATCCGAAGCCGCATGCTTCGATCCCGACGGAAAACAGCAGTTCCTGAAGCGCGAGGCGGATATCCGGATCGTCATCCACGATCAAGACGAGCGGACGATCGGGATCGGCAGCTTTATCCATGGCGAAGGGGCGTATGGACTGCGGGGCAGATGAGCCGGCAGCGGTGGCGGTCATCCCAACCATTTGCAACTCTCCTGATTGACTTGCTTGATCTCACCGCCTGTTTCGATCGAGGGCTATGGACCCCTCGTTTTCGATCCTTCTTTGGCGCGCGTTTTAGCGGGTGAGTGGCTCGGTCGTCTTTCCTAAAGCGGGCATGATTTGTCGGATCCTGCGCCAACCTCGGTGCGGCATCTTAGACTTTGGTGCTGCGCCCCCATCGTCGCAGCCGGCGGCCGCCAAAGCGGAAGAGCTTTGAAATCGCTCGGAAAATTGCTTTGTGCCGGGCGATCGGTCAGCGGTACGAAACGCGGAAGATTTCTGGACCGTCAGCCGCCAATCGCCGATAATTATGTCACCTTTTGCACTTAAGCATCCTGCCGGTTCGCGGAAGCGATGGGCTGACGCCACATGGCACAAAGCGGCTTTTACGGTCAGACACTCAAAGAGTTTCTGCGGCTTCAGGACACGCCGTCGACGCTGATGACGCGCTCCTTGCGGGGCGTGAACGTGGCCGTCACCGAAACGCGCGACGACAATCCCGTCCCTGGTCTGTGCGGTGAGGTCGTCCCTGAGGATGCTTATGCCGTCAGCCTGAAACTGCGCGACTACTCCGACTGCGAATACTGGGAGCGGGGCAAGTGCGTGGCCAAGCCCAATATCGTGGCCGGCACGACGTATCTCTATGACATGAAATACGATCCGCGCTTCGTGATCGAGAAGCCCTTCCATTCCATGCACTTCTACATTCCGGCGGCGGCGTTCAACGTGATCGCCGAGCAGTCCGGCGTGCGCCGTATCGGTCAGCTCGACTGTCAATACGGCACCGGCTTCCGGGACGAGACGGTTCATCATATCGGTACGGCGATGTTGCAGGCATTGCGCCGGCCGTCGGAAGCGAACCAGCTTTTCGTCGATCACATGATGCTCGCGCTCACCGCCCACGTCGCTCATGCCTATGGCGGACTTGGCGTTGCGGATACGAAGCGCGGCGGTCTTGCGCCGTGGCAGGTCAAGCACGCCTGCGACAGGCTCGAGGCGGATCTCGGCGGAAATCTCTCGCTCCAGGACATTGCCGAAGAACTCGGCCTTTCGGTCAGTCATTTTTCTCGTGCATTCCGAATTTCAACCGGCCTGCCGCCGCACCAATGGCTGCTTCGCCGGCGCGTGGAGACCGCCAAGGAATTGATGGCCGTGCGCGATCTGCCGTTATCCCAGATCGCGATTGCGGCGGGGTTTGCCAATCAGAGCCACTTCACCCGCGTGTTTTCGGCGGCCGTTGGCGTGAGCCCCGGCGTTTGGCGCCGCGATGTGCCGGGCCTGACCGGTGGCGAGGCCTGATTGGCATAGCGCGGGCACGCGCTCTATCCTCCTCGGGGACAGTCCACCTAAACCAGAGGATTAGAAGGGCGCACTCGCGTAGAGTGGCGCGATCGGCCATGCGCGACGCATCTTTCCGCCATCTCAACGGATCAGGTGGAAAGACAAAGTCATGCATTCTCTCGGCGAACAAAACGCGGCGCGGTTACCCGCCCAGTTGCCGTACCGGCTGTCTGTCCGGGCTGTCCCCCGCCATGAGATCAGAAAATCGGTATCCGCGCGGCGGGATGGCCAGCTCGCCTATGCCGTCGTCCCGGCCGCGTCGGCGCCTCCGCGTGCATTGGCCTCCCGGCGCATCGTCAGAGAGGATGTGTCCGACGAGATGCTGCTGGAGCAGATCGGCAAGGGGGATAAGGCGGCAATGCACATCATGTTCGCGCGTTATCGCGCGACCGTTCTTGCGTTTGTCCGGCGGATCGTCCGCAATCCCGCGATCGAGGACGATCTCGTCAGCCAGGTCTTCCTCGATGTCTGGCGCTCCGCGCACCGGTTCGAGGGACGCGCCAAGGTCTCCACGTGGCTCTTGTCCATCGCCCGGTTCAAGGCGATCTCGTCGCTGCGGCAGCGTCAGTTCGAGACCATCGATCAGGATGAGGTGCGTGCAATCCCCGATGCCGGGGATACGCCTGAAGGTGCCATTGAGCGCAAGCAGATGAGCGGCATTCTGCAGCAATGCATCGACACCCTGTCGCCGGCGCACCGGCAGATCGTCGATCTCATCTATTTGCGGGAGAAGTCGGTCGCGGAAGTGAGCAAGATCCTTCGCATTTCCGAATCGACTGTGAAAACCCGGATGTTTTACGCTCGTAAGCGACTTGCGAAATTACTATGTGGTGTCGAAATGCAAGGTACAGTTGAGTGTTCGGGATAAGGAATGTCGGCCCGAGCTCACCCTTCACAGCAGCCAGACAACGACTGCCTTGAGGCGGGCGTTATCGATCACCGGGAAGGCGACGATTTGGGCCAGTCCGGCTTGCCGCGATGTCGTCGCATAGGCTGATTGATCGGCATTAAAGTTATCGAGCAGGGCGGGCATACCGGTCGCCCAGCTGCCGCCAATCGTCCCTTCGCCCTTTGCAATCCGGCTGCTGCCGTAGAGCGCTGTGAGGTCGGTACCGAGGCTGCAGTCGCCGGCCTCGAACACCAAAGCATCGCGCGCTTCGTTCGGCCGCCAGATCTCGAAACGTTTGGCGATCGGCGTTGCCTGCGCCGAGAGGAGCGACACCACCCACGTGTTGCCGTCACCCATTGCATAGGGAATGCCGATGGCGCAGTTGATGCCGATTTCCGATGCTTCCTCCCAGCGCAGGAAGCCTTTCGAATTCGCGAAATCCTTGATGATCAATGGCCGGTCAGCCTTCCACACGCGGCCGGGCAGTCCGAATCCGCGGGGAAACTTGGTGTGCCGCGAATTGAACTCGAACATCTCGGCCGTGCCGTAATAGCCGTCGACCAGCGCCATCTCGTAAGAGAGGTTTTCATCATTGTGCCAAAGCTCGATGGCGCCGATGTGTTTCTCGTCGTCGCCGCAGAACAGGACCATCACTGCGGTCAGAAACTCGCCGGCGAACACCGGCAATGCAACGGCACAGGTCAGGCCAGCGGCTTTCGCGGCATCTGTCCGTTTGAAGTATGAATTCGAAAACTCGGTCAGGATCACCGGATGGCCCGACTGCCAGGCCTTGCCGGGCAGGCCTTCGCCGTAACCAAACCGGATCGATTCACTGAGCGTGCGAAATTCCTCGAGGTTTCCGGTTCCAAGACTGCCACCAAAGGCCAGGTGGCTTCGCGACGCATCGGGAACCCACAGCTCGACCATCCGCACAAATGACTTCATGACGCGCGCTCAATGATCCGGCTTGGCGATCATCGGGCATGCCTGCAGAAAAGGCGCGCCCAAATAGCGGTCGCGCCGCTCAAGATTTGGGCCGGGAGCGGCTGTTTGCGCGGATGCGCGCGTTCCCTCTAGGCAAGAGTTGCGTCAGCAGTCCGTTGCCGTGCCGTCAGCCGGTCCCTCGTATAGCGTGCGATGGCGGCAGGCGCTTGATCGGGGACTGCGAAGCAGGAGCTGGCGTTGATCTCACACAACACATAGGTGTCGGCGCCGTTCGCGTCTCGCGGCCCGTAGAGAAAATCAGCATCCCAGATCGCAGGAAGCTCACTCTCGTCGATCGCCACGGCCGCGATCAGAGCCGGCACCCATTCGTTCTCCATTCTCTCGCGCAACGTCTGGAAAGCGGGCGCATCGGGACTGTGCATGATGCGCGGGCCGGGCTGCGCTTCAGGAGAGTCGGGTCCGCTTGGAGGCGGGGGGACGAGCGCCTTGATCAGCTGATGGCCAAACCCGCAGACCTTGCTGCCGCTCATGTAGCAGCGGATCATGCCTTCCGGCAGGCGAGGCTGAAATGCCTGATCGATAACGCAGCCTCCCCATCCGAAATAATCGTCGCACCGCGCCAGAAACGACTCGAGGGCCAACTCCTCCGGCTGGCTGCCGCGTAACGCATGCAGCACGCGAACCTGGCCGTTCGGCAAGGCTTCGACTTTCCAAACGCCTTGTCCGTCATTGCCGCGGTTCTGCTTCAGCACGCGCGGGCCGGTGCGCAGACGCGTCGGAAAACGCGCACGCAACTCTTGCGCAGATATGTAACGATCCGTGTCAGTTCCCCAGCCGAGATGGCGGGTTTGGTAGAGAACATCCTTGACGCCGATTTTGAGGATGACGTCCGGATGTGCGCTGACCCAAGGACTCTGCACAGCAATTTCGCGCAGCATTTGATCGAACTGCTCTCGGGTCTTGCCTTGCTGGAGCGGATTGACCCAGACCAGAACTCCATCGGCCGTCAAAAGCTGGTCTCTGACCGCATCGGCAAACGTCTCGTCGTAAACGGCCGGCGTGGCTTCGATGCCCTCAGCCGCGAGCGCTTCAAAAATGCGGACGAAACGGTTGTTATGAGGTGTCGCTTCCTGGCGCGCAGCGGCGTCGCCGCGCCAAACGATTGCAACCTTGTACTGAGTGCCGGGCTTGTCGATAGCGTCCACGCGCGTGCTCCACGAGTATCGTGTGTCGCGCAGATCTTGGACGTTCAACGTCTGATGGGGAGTCTGCATTATCCCCAGTCAGAGCTTAGTCAGTTTTGTGACCGGGAGGAAGAGAAATCCCTTGCGGGGGCGTTCGCGTTTTGAGGATGATCCGACCAGCGACGCTGCTCCGGGCACGGAGCCTCGCGGATTAAAATTTTAGACGCTGCCGATTGAGCCAAGGAATTTTCAATGCGCATCTTGTTTGCAGGATTGACGTTGCTCGCACTCGGATCGACTGCCCATGCCCAAGGTTTGGTCGGCAAGACGATCATTTCAAATCCGACGATGCAGGTTTGTAACACTGAGGGACGATGCTCGCCGATACCGGGCAGTATCAATATGTACGTGAGCGAGAAGGGGCAGCTGTTCGACTACGGCAGTGGCAATCAGGGCACAGTGGTTGCGAACGGCGGCACCGTCAACGGCGTGCGCTACAGCGCGCGGGGCAACAGTCTCATCGTGGAGTCGGCTGGAATTGTTCGCATGACGATCACGGCACGCGGCTCGTCATGCACCGTGTCCGGCCAATCGCTGCGCGCGGGCGCGATCGTCCGTGTCGACAGCGGGTATTCCTGCTCGGTGGTGCAGGGGCGCAGGGATCGTTAGCCTCGCGATCGGCGCGCTTCAGCGCCGCGGTCCGCGAATCTGCGCGTTGCTCGAGGACCGGTCGAAATATCCGAGAAATGGATTGGCGGAGCAGGTGCCCTGACGCCCCGATGCCGACGCCTGGCATTGGGCCAGCGTATCGAACTGACAATCGCCAAAGCCCGCATAGTCGCGGCCAGTGAGACAGTATGGATAGTCGCGCGCCGCCGCGGGTCCGATATCGAGGGTGGCGCTTGCGGCAAGTGCCAAAACGGCGAGAAGAAATGGTTTCATCTGGATCTCCTGATCGGTGACGACGGCGGTCGGTGTCATCGGAAACCTCTCAGAAGCCGGTTATGGGCACCAATGCCCGTTACCTATCGACAGGCAACGCATCCGGCATCGTGATAGAGCGGCGCTATCTTTATCGGTGCTCATCGATATTTCAGTTCAATCGCTGCGCTTCACATTCTCCGTCACAGGCAGCCGGCGTTCCGTTGGCTGCGGTCAAGATGAGGAGAACATTATGTTTGCATTGAAAGCAGTGATTGCGACGGCGGTTGCCGTCGGGTTTGCGGCGGCCGCCGGCGCCGGCAATTCAACCTATGTCGGCGGACCGAAAGGCGCGCCTGCGATTTCGGCTGCGCGCGCGCCTGCTGTCACCGGCAGCTATGCGTCGATGAACAACGAGCCGGTGCGTTCGGTGACGCACTCGCCTTCGAAGAGCAGCGGCAACTTCTGACCAACGATGCTCAATAGAAAATCCGGCCGCTGTGTCAGCGGCCGGATTTTGATTTTTACGTTAGGGCGGCTCAGTTCTCGATCTTGATGTTCGCGTCGGTGATGACTTTCTTCCAACGCGCGATCTCCTCGACGACAAATGCGCGATGTTCGTCGGGTGTGCTGCCGACCGCCACGATCCCCTGATCGACGAGCTTCTGCTTCAACTCTGGATCGGAGAGAGCCTTCTTCGCTTCAGCGGAGACGCGATCGACAATTTCCTTCGGCGTGCCTGCCGGCGCGATGATGCCGGCCCAGGTGCCGGAGATGAAATCCGGAACGCCTTGCTCGGCCATGTTGGGAATGTCGTTCGCGATCGGAATGCGATCCTTCGCGGTGACGGCAATGGCCTTCACCGTGCCGGAGCGGACCTGCGGCATCAGCGGGCCGGCGACATCGAACATGGCGTTGATGTTGCCGCCGATCGTGTCCTGCAACGCGCCTGCCGTTCCCTTGTAGGGAATGTGCTGGAGATCGATGCCGGCGCGGCTCTTCAGCATTTCCATGGTCAGATGCGCCGCCGAGCCGATGCCGCTCGACGCGAAATTGAGCTGACCCGGTTTGGCTTTCGCCAGCGCGATGAATTCCTTCATGTTGCTGGCCGGCAGCGAGGGGTGCGCGATCAGGATTAGCGGCGCCACGCTCATCAGCGACACATACGTGAAGTCCTTCATCGTGTCGTACGGCAGCCTCGGATTGAGCGAAGGATTGACCGAATGCGCCGCAATCACCGTTCCGAACGTGTAGCCGTCGGGGGGCGCCTTCGCGACTGTGTCAGTGCCGATGACGGCGTTGGCGCCGGGCTTGTTCTCGAAAACGAACGGCTGGCCGAGCGCTTCGGAAAGCTTCTGTCCGACCAGGCGGGCCATCAGATCCGTATAGCCGCCCGGGGTATACGGCACGACCATGCGGATGGGCCGGTTCGGCCAGGCCTGTGCGTGAGCGTTTCCGGCGAAGGCAGCGGTGAGTACAAGCGCTGCAACGGCGCGAATGAAATGTTTCATATGTCGGTCCCCGGCATGAAGTTCAGCGCGCGCCAGTTTGCAGATCGATTGGACGATTGGAAGCCCCATCCGTGCAGTGCTGCGATGATGCCGGGCAACGCGATCGGCGGTGGCGGCGCTGGAGCAGGCCGCCTTAGTCGCGCGACTTGCCGCCTTCCGCGACATCGCGCAGATATTCGCCGTAGCTGCTCTTAGCGAGTTCTCCGGCAAGGCTCAGCAACTGCTCTTTCGTGATCCAGCCGAGAGAGTAGGCGGCTTCCTCGGGGCTCGCGATGCGCAGGCCTTGGCGTTTTTCGAGCGCGCGTACATATTCGCTGGCTTCGATCAGCGTATCGGGTGTCCCCGTATCGAGCCAGGCGAAGCCGCGGCCGAGTTTTTCTACGCGCAGGTCGCCACGTGCGAGATAGGCGCGGTTGACGTCGGTGATCTCGAGCTCGCCGCGCGCCGACGGCTTCAGGCCGCGTGCGATGCCGACGACATCCGCATCGTAAAAGTAAAGGCCGGTCACAGCCCAGCGCGACTTCGGCTTTGCCGGCTTCTCCTCGATGGAGGTCGCCTTGCCGTTGTCGTCGAAGGCGATGACGCCGTAACGCTCCGGGTCGGGGACGTGGTAGGCAAAAACAGTCGCGCCTGATGTGCGCCGCGCCGCTGATTGCAGCAGGTCGGGCAGGCCGGAGCCGTAATACAGGTTGTCGCCGAGGATCAGCGCCGACGGACTCTTGCCGACAAAGTCGGCGCCGATGACGTAAGCCTGCGCCAGACCTTCCGGCCTTGGCTGTTCCGCATAGCTGAGCGCGACTCCCCATTTCTTGCCGTCGCCAAGCAGCCTTTCGAAGTGCGGCAGATCGTGCGGCGTCGAGATGACGAGAATCTCGCGGATGCCGGCGAGCATCAGCGTCGTCAGCGGATAGTAGATCATCGGCTTGTCGTAGACGGGCAGAAGCTGCTTCGACATCGCCAGCGTCATGGGATGCAGGCGCGTTCCCGAGCCGCCCGCCAGAATGATCCCCTTCATTGCCCCGATGCTCCGTCCAGAAGTTGCGTCACGCAGGCGCGGGTCGATGCGCGCCAGTCCGGCAGCCGCAAGTCATAAGCCTGCGCGAGCTTATCGCAGTTGAGCCGCGAATTCTTCGGCCGCGGGGCTGCCGTGGGATATTCCGCAGCCGTTATCGGAACAACGTTAACGCGGTTGCGGCCGTGCGCGGTGGCGTCATCGAAGATTGCCTGCGCGAACTGTGCCCAGCTGGCTTCGCCCGAGCCCGTGACGTGGAAGATGCCGCGAAGCACCGTATCGTCGGGTGTTTCGCAAAGCCGTTTGGCGATGGCGACGATGACGCGCGCCAGATCCTGCGCCGATGTCGGTGCGCCGTGTTGATCGGCGACGACGTTGATGGTGTTGCGGGTCTCGCCGAGCCGCAGCATCGTTTTCACGAAGTTCTGCCCGAACGGGCTGTAGACCCAGCTCGTGCGCAGGATGACGTGATCCGCATGCGCGTTTGCGACGTTCGATTCGCCCGCGAGTTTCGAGCGGCCATAGGCATTGAGCGGCGAGGTCGCGTCGCTCTCGCGATAGGGTGCGGCAGCGTTGCCATCGAACACGTAATCGGTCGACAGATGGATCACCGGCACGCCGAGTTTCTTCGCCGCAGCCGCGACCGCACCGGCGGCGGTCGCATTGATGCGAAAGGCGCGCTGCTCCTCCGCCTCCGCCTGATCGACGGCGGTGTAGGCGGCCGCGTTGACGATCACATCCGGATCAGCGGCGGCGAGAGCAGGGGCGATCGATTGCAGGCGTTCGAAGTCGAGGCTGAGACGGCCGACCGCGATCAGCGAGATATCCGCCGTCGCGCTGGCAAGGAGCGACTGCGCAAGCTGGCCTTTGGTCCCGGTCACGACGATCCGCATGGGTCCGTGTTAGCGAATGCGGCCCGGAGTGTGAAGCCGGGCAGGCGAGGCTGGAAAGAACACGCGAAAATCGGCGTGCGCGGTTGCATCGGCGGTATTTGGCTTTATGGTCGCGCCGATGTTGGGACGGAAGCTGCAGAACTGGCTCGATTCGCACGGACTGGGCGCCATAGCGCTCGCAGTCCTCGTCATTGCGTTCGCGCTGTCGGCGCTGATCTTCGGGATCGGCTATTTGGTCACACGGTAACTGGCCTCGCCTCATTTCAGCCCGTTAACGCTGTTGCGGTGCATTGCAAATCGGCCCGGAGCGTTGCATATCAGAAGCCGCGCGGGTGTAGCTCAATGGTAGAGCAGCAGCCTTCCAAGCTGAATACGAGGGTTCGATTCCCTTCACCCGCTCCATCGTTTTCCTTGCGCTTTTGCTTGAAGTTCCCCGTTTAGCCACCTGAAATGGTCCGGCTCCGTGCCGAGGCTGGATTTGTTGCCATCGGCGGTTTGCAGGATGAAATTTAACGTGTTAAATATATGGCGGTGACCGAAAGGGAAGCGACATGAACAAGCCCCTCGCCAATGACGCCTTGACCGACAACCTGCGCAAGGCCGCTCAGGCTCTCGCCCGTTTCAAGAGCGACGTGGTGCCGCACCGGATCGCCGGTGAAGCGGTTACCGGCCACGACAGCTTCGAGAACCTCGATCCAAGCGACAACAGCGTGCTCTGCCGCGTCTCTTCGGGCGGCGCAGCTGAGATCGACAAGGCTGCGCGTGCGGCCGACGCGGCGTTCAAGGTCTGGAAGACCGTGCCGGGCGAGAAGCGGCGCGCGCTGCTGCACACCATCGCGGACCGGATCGAGAAGTGCTCGGAAGAGATCGCGCTGGTCGAGAGCGTCGATAGCGGTCAGCCGATCCGCTACATGTCGAAGGCTGCGCTGCGCGGCGCCGAGAATTTCCGCTTCTACGCAGACAGGGCGCCCGAAGCGAGCGACGGCGTGTCGCTGCCGACCGATACACACCTCAATTACACCATGCGGCAGCCGATCGGACCCGTGGGCGTGATCACGCCGTGGAACACGCCGTTCATGCTGTCGACCTGGAAGATCGCGCCGGCGCTCGCGGCGGGCTGCACGATCGTGCACAAGCCTGCCGAGTGGAGCCCGCTCTCGGCGGTGATCCTGTCGGAAATCATGAGTGAGGTTTTCGAAGGCGCCGGTCTGCCGAAGGGAATCGTCAATCTTGTGCATGGCTTCGGCGAGAGCGCGGGCAAGGCGCTGACCGAACATCCCGCAATCAAGGCGATCGCCTTCGTCGGTGAGTCCGTCACCGGCAGCCACATCATGGCGCAGGGCGCGCCGACCCTGAAACGCGTGCACTTCGAACTCGGCGGCAAGAATCCTGTGGTCGTGTTCGACGATGCCGATCTCGAGCGCGCGCGCGACGCGGTGCTGTTCATGATCTACAGCCTCAACGGCCAGCGCTGCACGTCATCGAGCCGCGCACTGGTGCAGCGGTCGATCTACGACACTTTCACCGCCGAACTGAAGGCGCGCGTGGAGAAGATCAAGATCGGGCATCCGCTCGACCCCGCGACCGAAATCGGGCCGTTGATCCACTCCCGGCACGTCGAGAAGGTGCTGAGCTACACCGAGCAGGCGAAGAAGGATGGTGCGCAGGTCGCGTTCGGCGGCCAACGCGCGCTCGATGGCAAGGGCAACTTTGTTTGCCCGACGCTGTTCACCGGTGCGACCAACTCCATGCGGATTGCTCAGGAAGAAATCTTCGGCCCGGTGCTGACGGTCATTCCGTTCGACGACGAGGCCGACGCGCTCCGTATCGCCAACGATGTGCAGTATGGCCTGGCCGCCTACATCTGGACCAGCGACGTCGGCCGCGCCCATCGCGTCGCCCAGGGCGTCGAGGCGGGCATGGTGTGGGTCAATTCGGAGAACGTGCGGCATCTGCCGACGCCGTTCGGCGGCATGAAATCGAGCGGCATCGGCCGCGATGGCGGTGACCACTCGTTCGAGTTCTACATGGAGCAGAAGAACATCGCGATCGGTCTCGATCGGCACAGGCCGCCGAAGATCGGCGTCTGAGAGCACCTGCAACACGCGCACGCGCTGCGATGCAGTAACGGAAGCGCTTGCCAAGCGGCGAGCAGCCATGAACGATGTCATCAAGGCGTCATGGCAAAGCAGCCGGACGAAGCACTTTGTACGCGCTGCTGTGCGTGAAGATCCACCAAGGGTCCAAATGACGCTTGTCATAAGGACAACCCCACGGGGAGGGATCGATCATGGCTGCCGTGCAAGTACCGAGCGCTGGAAATGTTTCCGGTAGCGCCGCCGATGAGGCGCTGTTCTCGAAAGTCAGCTGGCATCTCCTGCCGCTGCTGTTCGTCTGCTATGTCATCGCTTTCCTCGATCGCATCAATATCGGCTTTGCCCAGTTGCAGATGAAGCAGTCGCTGCCGTTCAGCGACGAGGCCTACGCGCTCGGCGCGGGCATTTTCTTCATCGGCTACTTCCTGTTCGAAGTACCCAGCAATTTGATGCTGGAGAAGATCGGCGCGCGGAAAACGCTGCTGCGCATCATGTTCTGCTGGGGCCTGTGCGCTGCCGGCATGATGTTCGTGCAGACGACGACGCAGTTCTACATCCTGCGATTTCTGCTGGGTGCGTTCGAAGCCGGGTTCTTTCCGGGCATCATTCTTTATCTGACGTACTGGTATCCGTCAGCACGCCGCTGCAAAGCCATCGCGATCTTCATGACGGCCGCATCGTTCGCGTACCTGATCGCGGGACCGGTCTCCGGCGCGATCATGAAGTACATGGACGGCATGGCCGGCTACCGCGGCTGGCAGTGGCTGTTCCTGGTGCAGGGCCTGCCGGCCTCGTTCCTCGGCATCTACGCTTACTTCTACCTGAAGGATAAACCCGAACAGGCGAACTGGCTGACCGATGGCGAAAAGGCGCTGCTGCGCCAGCATCTCGACAACGATCCGCACGCTGCGCCCGCGCAGTCGCATGGATCGCTGTGGTCGATGTTGGCGGACCCGCGCGTCTACATGCTGTCGCTCGTTTACTTCCTGCTGTTAGGGGCGACATACACGATGGTGTTCTGGGTGCCGACGCTGATCCGGCAGTGGGGCATCGCGGATGTCATGACGATTGGTCTGCTCGCTGCGCTGCCGGCTTTGTTCGGCATGATCGGCATGGTGCTGATCGGGCGCAGCTCGGACAAGAACCTCGAACGGCGCTGGCATTTCTTTATCTGCGCAGCGATCGCGGCCGCCGGTCTGCTGATGTCCATTCTTGCGCAGGGCAGTCTCGTAGGATCACTCGCGGGCATCTGCATCCTCGCAATCGGCCAGTCGGCCGCGACCCCGATCCTGTTCACAGGCGTCAGCCAATATCTGCCGCCAAGGCTTGCGGCGGGTGGCATCGCGCTGATCAGCAGTCTCGGTAACCTCGGTGCGGCGGCGTTCCCGCCGATCACGGCCTACATCAACAAAGCCACAGGGGCGCCGGTGATGAGCATGTATCTCGTGACGGCGCTCTATTTGGTCTCGGGCGCGATCTTCCTCTACATCCTGCGGCCGATGAAGGCGCCGTCCGGTGCGGTCGCCGCACCTGCGACCTAGAACGAAGCGGCTAGGACTTGCGACGCGCGGCCGCCTTTGCGGTCGCGCGTTCCGTTTGCGCGTCACCGGTCAGAGTCATCACCGATGTCGCGACAATGCGCTCGGTAATACCCTCGACGTCGGTGAGATCGCAGGCGCCATCCGACAGCTTGGTCAGGCGTTCGACGTCGTTGATGGTCTGGTGCGCCATCGCCAGCGCGAAGTGCAGGCCCCAATAGATGTCGGCCATCTCGCGCTCGGGCAGGGCGCGTTTCATCGCCTCGGCGAAGCGCCGCAGGTGATCCACTTCCTTGTTCTTGATCCGGCGGAACGTCGGAATCGATTCCATCGACGCGCGGATCATGAAGCGCGAGGAGGCCGAGCGTTGGCGGTCGGGATCGAGGCAGCCGCGCAGCAGCGGCTCGATCAGCGCGCGCAGCACCTCGTCCGGCCGGGCGCGGCCCTGTCCTGCATCTTCCGCGATCTTGAGTGCAGCGAGCCGCTCGCGGTTCAGCGCAATGCTGCAGGCGATGTAGATCTCGGCGAGCAGCGCGTCCTTCGAACCGAAGTGATAGTTGATCGCCGCGAGATTGACGTTTGCCGCCGCGACGATGTCGCGCAGCGTCACGTCGCCGAAACTGTTGTCGGCGCACAGCCGCTCGGCGGCCGTCAGAATTGCATGCCTCGTCTGATCCGTTGACATCTCAGCGTAATATTCTGCCAGTTTGCGCCGGGTTGCAATTCAAACATTTGTATGAAACGATTGATTGATCGTCGGGGAAGCCAGCGCGGTGACCTTCCCGGCGGAGCCTGTCTTCTCGTTTCCTCACGGCAGCAGCGACAAGAATTGTCTTGCGCGCCCGCGGGGTGGGGAAGAAAGTGCCGCGCAAAACGTCCCAAAGAGGTCAGCGAGGAACGCCATGGATTTCAATCTGTCAGAACGCCAGCAGCAGTGGCTCGAGCGCGTTACGTCCTTCATGGACAAGAACGTGCGCCCGGCAGTTCCCATCTATAAGCAGCAGGACGCGACCGGCGAGCGCTGGAAGGTGATCCAGATTGTCGAGGACCTGAAGAAGAAGGCAAAGGCCGAAGGTCTGTGGAACATGTTCATGCCGCCGTCGCAGCATGAAGACGACGAATTCCGCGGGGCGGGATTGACCAATCTCGAATACGCGCTGCTCGCCGAGCAGATGGGCCGCATCGGCTGGGCGTCGGAAGTATTCAACTGCTCCGCGCCGGACACCGGCAACATGGAAGTGTTTCTGCGCTACGGCACCAAGGAGCATAAGCGCAAGTGGTTGCGTCCGCTGATGGATGGCGAAATCCGCTCGGCGTTTCTGATGACCGAGCCGGCGGTTGCGTCGTCGGACGCGACCAACATTGAGACCACGATCAAAAGGGATGGCGACTCTTACGTCATCAACGGCCGCAAATGGTGGTCGTCGNNGCGCTGCAAGATCGCGATCGTGATGGGCAAGACCGACACCAGCGCCGCGCGCCACCTGCAGCAGTCGCAGATTCTGGTTCCGCTCGACACGCCCGGCATCAAGATCGAGAAGATGCTGCCGGTGTTCGGTTTTGACGATGCGCCGCACGGCCATGCGCAGGTGCTGCTCGACAACGTTCGCGTTCCGGCCAGCAACATCCTGCTCGGCGAAGGCCGCGGTTTCGAGATCGCGCAGGGCCGTCTCGGCCCCGGCCGCATCCATCACTGCATGCGCACCATCGGCAAGGCCGAGGAGGCGCTGGAGAAGATGGTGAAGCGGCTGTCGTCGCGCGTCGCGTTCGGCAAGCGCATCATCGAGCACTCGGTGTGGGAACAGCGTATCGGCGAGGCGCGAACCGACATCGAAATGAACCGTCTGCTCTGCCTCAAGGCGGCGGACATGATGGACAAGG
>LWDM01000033.1 GCA_002083525.1 Proteobacteria bacterium SG_bin9
CGGTGGACCCGCTCGACTCGACCTCGCGCATGCTCTCGCCGCTGGTTGTCGGCGAAGAGCACTACGCGGTTGCGCGTCAGGTGCAGCAGGTGCTGCAGCGTTACAAGGCGCTGCAGGACATCATCGCCATTCTCGGCATGGACGAACTGTCGGAAGAGGACAAGATCACGGTCGCGCGCGCCCGCAAGATCGAGCGCTTCCTGTCGCAGCCGTTCCACGTCGCCGAAGTGTTCACCGGCTCGCCGGGCAAGTTCGTCGAGCTCGCCGACACCATCAAGGGCTTCAAGGGTCTTTGCGAAGGCAAGTACGACTACCTGCCGGAAGCGGCCTTCTACATGGTCGGCACGATCGAAGAAGCCGTCGAGAAGGGCAAGAAGCTCGCGGCTGAAGCAGCCTAAGTCGGATAGAGCGGTTCATGGCAACTCTCCACTTCGAACTCGTCTCGCCTGAGAAGCTCGCCTATTCCGGCGAAGTGGATCAGGTCGACGTGCCCGGCCTCGAAGGCGACTTCGGCGTGATGGCCGGTCATTCGCCGATGATCGCCAGCGTGCGTCCCGGCATCCTCACCATCACGGTCGGCGGCAAGCACGAGAAGATCATCGTGCTCGGCGGTCTCGCCGAGGTGAACGACAAGGGCCTGACGGTTCTCGCCGAGACGGCGACGTCGGTGCAGGATCTCGACAAGGCGGCGTTCGCCGAGCAGATTTCGTCGATGGAAGAAGATCTCAAGGAACTCGAGGGCAACGCGCTCGATCGCGCGATTGAGCGGCTCGACCACTTCAAGGTGATCCACACTTACGTCACCTCGACTGCAATGCATTGATTGCAGTAAGGAACGGATTTGAAAAAGGGCCGGTTAACCGGCCCTTTTCTTTTGCGAGTCGCGGTTTGGCTTAGTGCGATTCCGCAAACCGCGCGAATTCGCGCGCGATCGTGCGGTAGACAATCTCGCGGAACGGCACCACCAGCTCGGCGACGCGATCGAGGCGCTCCCAGCGCCACTGATCGAATTCCGGCGGCTGAGCGTCGCGGGTGGTGAGCGGATCGATCTCGCGCTCCTCTCCGGTGAAGCGCATGGCGAACCACTTCTGCCGCTGGCCGCGAAATTTCGCCAGCCGGTGCGGCGGGCCGAGGTACTCGGGGAATTCGTAGGTTAGCCAATCCGTCTCGCCGAGGTAGCTTGCGCTGGTGACGCCGGTCTCTTCCCAGAGCTCGCGCGCGGCTGCTTTGCGCGGATCTTCGCGTTCGTCGATGCCGCCTTGCGGCATCTGCCATTCGCGGCCGGGGAGAATGATTTCTGGCCCATCGTCCTGGAAACGGCGGGCGATCAGTACACGCCCTTGCGCATTGAACAGCGCGATCCCGACATTCGGCCGATAGGGCTTATCGCTGGTCATGGATGCCGGTGAGCTGCGATGTCAGGCGAGCGTCTTGAACTCTTTCACCACGCGCTCGTAGACCGGCCGTTTGAACGGCACAATCAGCTCGGGCAGATTCTTCATCGGCTCCCAGCGCCAGGCCACGAATTCCTGCTTGTGCCCGCCGCCGCCTGGGTTGGCGACGTCGATCTCGCTGTCCTTGCCGGTGAAGCGCATGGCGAACCACTTTTGCTTCTGGCCGCGGTAGCGGCCCTTCCAGGTTCGGCCGGCGACGGTGCGGGGAATATCGTAGGTCAGCCAGTCCGGTACTTCGCCGATCTTCTCGACGGATTGGACGCTGGTCTCCTCGAACAGCTCACGTTTGGCTGCCTGCCAGCTGTCCTCGCCGCTGTCGATGCCGCCTTGCGGCATCTGCCAGACATGGGTTTCGTCCACATGTTCGATGCCGCCAGCGCGGCGGCCGATGAAGACGAGGCCATCCTTGTTGAGCAACATGATGCCGACGCAGCTACGGTACGGGAGGTCTTCATAACGCGGCATTCCGGAACGTGCTCCGTGTCGAGCTTGGTATCTGGTTAGCTCGATTTTGTTTTCTGCATCACGGTTGTCAATGGAACGAGGAGGAATCCGCGGCCCTCCAAGGCCTTGGCCCAGGCGCCAATGCGGTCGATGGATACCGGCAGGGCGGATGCGACGCCAACCGCGCTGCCGCGCTCCTTGGCGATGCCTTCGAGCTTGGCGAGGGCCCGGTCGATCTCGGCCGCAGTCGGCACCGCATCGATGCTGACGTCGGCCTTGGCGAACGGCACCGCCTGGGTCCCAGCTGCGGCGGAGGCGACGCTGCGCGGCGAGGTGCCGTCATCGAGCCAAGCGAGGCCGCGCTTCGCGGCTTCGCGCACGATCGGCTGCAGGGCGGCGTCGGTGACGACAAAGCGGGCGCCCATGAAATTGGCGATGCCGACATAGCCCTGGAAGCGGCTGAGGTGCCAGTGCAGGCGATCGATGTTCTGCTCGCCGCCGAGCGTGGTCAGCAGCGTCTGCGGGCCGGGATCGTTGTCCGGATAGTCGAACGGCTCCATCGGGATTTGCAGCAGCACCTCGTGCTTTTGCGCCCGCGCCCGTTCGACCAGCTTGGCGGGATCGGAGCCATACGGCGTGAACGCCAGCGTCACCGCGCCGGGCAGCTTCATGATCGCATCGTTGGTCTTCGCCGCGCCGACGCCGAGGCCGCCGACGACGATAGCGATGCTCGGAATCTTCGCGGCCCGAGCGCGATCGAGCGGCGTACCGGCGGCATAGGCGTCGAACGGCTTCAGCCCTTCGGCCATGATCGGGATCATGCCGTAGCGCGAGTTCTCGAGCAGCTTCTGGTTGACGCCTTCCATGCGCACCGGAGGCGCCGCGACACCGCCGCCATCCTTGCCGGGCTCGCTGGCACCGCTGCCGATCGGCACCTCGCGGCGGGCGCCGCTCGAGCCGTCGATGATGGTGATGGTCTTGCGGCCGGTGTCGACCGGCGGGACCTGGGTATTTTTCGCGGGCTCGGAGGCTTTCACTTCGTCAGCAGGCTTGCTGCCAGTGTCGGCCGGCAGGCTCGCCGGATTGATGGCGACGCGCACCACCGGTTCGCCGCCGAACGGATTGTCGGTGAACAGCGCGACTCCGGCAAAGCCGAGAAGGAACAGGGCGAGCACGCCGGCGAGCACCTGCATCGCCGTCACCGGGAGGCGCACGGCGAGCCGCTTCTTGCGCGGCTTATCCTGCCCTAACGGGGCGCTCAGATCATCAACGGACACGGGCGGGGAAACCCTCGCGAATCAATCTCTGAATCTTACCATGGCGAATCAACCGACGGCCCGCCGCAGGTGCGGCAGAATCAAAAAGGGCGGCTCGAAAGCCGCCCTTTTTCAAATGGAACCGAGATAAGCGAATCAGTTGGCCGATTTGGCCTTCTCTGGGGTCGACTGCGCGTTGACCTTGATGCCGTGCAGGAAGTCGACGGCGGCCTTCAGCGCCTTGTCGTCCTTGACGTCCGGCGGGACGTAAGACTGCGAGCCGGTCTCTTCCTGGCCTTCGGCCTTGAGATGGCCGCGCAGCGAGGCTTCGCCCTTGGTGTCGGTCTTCGCCTTCAGTTCGTCCGGAATGTCCTGCAGAATTTCGAGGTCCGGCGAGATGCCCTTGGCCTGGATCGACTTGCCCGACGGCGTGAAGTAGCGGGCAGTGGTGAGGCGCAGCGCACCGTTGCCCGAGCCGAGCGGGATGATGGTCTGCACCGAGCCCTTGCCGAACGAGCGCGTGCCGATCAGCGTTGCGCGCTTGTGGTCCTGCAACGCGCCGGCGACGATTTCCGATGCCGAAGCCGAGCCGCCGTTGATCAGGATCGCGACGGGCTTGCCCTTGGTCAGGTCGCCCGGCTTCGCCGTGCGGCGCTGAGTCTCGTCGGCGTTACGGCCGCGCGTCGAGACGATCTCGCCGCGGTCGAGGAACGCATCCGACACCGACACGGCTTCTTCAAGCAGGCCGCCCGGGTTGTTGCGCAGGTCGATGATGAAGCCCTTCAGCTTTTCGGCGCCGATCTGGTTCGTGAGGTTGGTGATCTCGCGCTTGAGGCCTTCGGTGGTCTGCTCGTTGAAGGTCGTCACGCGGATGTAGGCGAGATCGTCGCTCTCGACGCGCGCGCGCACCGAGCGGACGCGAATGTTGTCGCGGGTCAGCGTCACTTCGATCGGCTTATCCGCACCCTTGCGGATGATCTTCAGCTTGATCTTGGTGTTGACCGGGCCGCGCATCTTCTCGACGGCCTGGTTCAGGGTGAGGCCCTGCACCGCTTCGTCGTCGAGGTTGGTGATGATGTCGTTGGCCATGATGCCGGCCTTCGATGCCGGCGTGTCGTCGATCGGCGACACGACCTTGATCAGGCCTTCTTCCATGGTGACTTCGATGCCAAGGCCGCCGAACTCGCCGCGCGTCTGCACCTGCATGTCGCGGAAGCTCTTCGCATCCATGTAGCTCGAGTGCGGATCGAGACCCGTCAGCATGCCCGAGATGGCGGTCTCGACGAGCTTGGAGTCATCCGGCTTCTCGACGTAGTCGGCGCGCACGCGCTCGAACACGTCACCGAAGAGATTGAGCTGGCGATAGGTGTCCGACGTCGCGGCGCGCGCCGCCGAACCGATCACCGCGCGGGGCTGCATTATCGTCAAGGTCAGTGCCGCACCGGCAGCAGCGCTCAGGAGAACCATCGAAGTCTTGCGCATCATCCGCGAACCTTCTCGCCTTCGTTTGCAGCCCACCATGGGCCGGGGTCGATTGAAGTCCCGTCTTTGCGGAACTCGATATAGAGCACTGGCTGGGTTGCTGCGGTCGCGAGGATTGCGGCGACCTGGGATGTCGATCCCATCGTGGCCACAGGTTCTCCCGTCAGCACAAACTGGCCGATATTCACCGAAATTCGTTCCATCCCGGCGAGCAACACATGATACCCGCCCCCCGCATTGATGATCAAGAGTTGACCATAGCTGCGGAAGGGCCCGGAATACACAACCCAGCCATCACACGGCGTTGTGACCTGCGCGCCCGGACGCGTTGCCAAGGAAATGCCTTTTTCCACGCCACCTGCGCCATCGGAACGCCCAAAATCGCGAATTTTGACGCCATTGACCGGCATTGAGAGCAGGCCTTTGGCCGAGGCGAAGGCGATGGCCGGCGTGAGTCGGCCCGGGTCCTTGAACACGCTGGCGTTAGGCTTAACCCCAGACGGTGCGCCCTGCAGGCTCGCAGTCGCCGCGGCCTTCGCCGCGCTCTTGAGATCCTGTTCCATTTTCGCGATCAGGCCTTGCAGGCTGTCCACCTGCTTCGAGATCGCAATCGCGCGCTGACGTTCCGAATCGAGATCGCGCTCGATGTCACTCTGCTTCTTCTGACGCTCGTCGATGTAGGCCGCAAGCTGCGCGCGCTCGGTTGCGAGCTTATCGCGATCGGCGGCGAGCGCGTCGCGCTCCTGCGTGATCGCCTTGCGCACGGTGACGAGATCGCCAAGGTCTTCGGCGAGTTTTTCGGCGCGCGCGCGCATCTCGGGAACGACGGCGCCAAGCAGCATCGCGGTGCGCAGCGATTTCAGCGCATCTTCCGGGCGCACCATCAAGGCCGGTGGCGTGCGGCGGCCGGCGCGCTGCAGCGCTGCGAGCACTTCGGTCGTCTCAGAGCGGCGCGACTCGAGCGATGCGCGAATCTGCGTTTCGCGTGCATCGAGCGGTGCGATGCGCTTCTCCGTATCGCTGATCTTGGTTTCGACGCCGCGTACGCGGCCGGCGATGTCGATCAGCTGCTGATTGAGTTTCGAGCGGTCCTGGCCGATGGCGGCGATATCCGCCTTCAATTTCTTCTCGAGTTCGGCAGCGATCTGCTGCTGCTTGCGCGCGAGTTCGAGTTCTTGCTCGTGCTGCTTGATCGCATCGGCCTGCGGCGCACTTATCTGCGGCGCGTTCGCTTGGGTGACCGGGGTGACCGGGGCGGCCGTCTGCGCGTGCGAAAAATGTGATGGCAAACTCAAGGCAGCGCCAAACATCAGCGAAGCGTATGTCGCGCGCTTGCCAGCGATGGTGGACTTCGATGTGGCTTTCACGTTGTCGCGTATCTCGGCAAGTATTTAGACCCGATGATAGGGGTGGCCCGACAAAATGGTCGTGGCCCGGTAAAGCTGCTCCAGCAGCATGACGCGAACAAACTGATGGGGCCAGGTGGCTTGCCCAAAGGCCAGCCTCACCTTCGCCTTGCGCCTCAATTCGGGCGAAAGTCCGTCCGCCCCGCCGATCACGAAGGCGGCGTCGGCCGAATCGTCCCGCCAGCGGCCAAGATGGCCCGCAAAGGCGGCGCTGTCGATATTGTCGCCGCGCTCGTCGAGGGTGACCAGCACGGCCTTTTCGGGGATCAAGGCGGCAATGGCCGCGCCTTCCTCGGCCATGCGGGTGGCCGTGTCGCGGGCCCGGCTTTCCGTCAGTTCATGGATCGTGATACCGCGAAATCCGATCTTTCGTCCGGTATCATCGAAACGTTCGCGGTAACGCTCGGCCAGGTCCCGCTCGGGACCTTGCTTCAGCTTGCCGACGGTGATGAGAAGCACGCGCATGCGGCAACGTTCGCCCGAATGGTTGTCACGGTACGGTTGTAGCTGAAGCGGCGAGGGGGAGCCAATGGACGCGCATATCGAACACGCCTGGCTCAAGGCCGCGATCGATTACGCCGGCCGCTGGATCGAATTCAAGATGCGTCAGGCCGCCCAGCCGGGCTGCGTGTTAGCGATCGCGTATCGCGGGCAACTCGTGCACGAGCAGGCGTTCGGCGTCGCCGATCTTGCGACCGGCGAGCCGATGACGCTACAGCATCGCTTCCGCGTCGCCTCGCATTCGAAGACGTTTACCGCGGCCGGCATTCTCAAGCTGGTGGAGCAGGGGCGGCTGTCGCTCGACTCAACGGCAGGCTCGTTCGTCGAGGGGCTGCACCCGGATGTGGCGGCAGCGACCGTGCGTCAGTTGCTCTCGCATGGCGCGGGCCTTTCGCGCGACGGCAGCAACTCCGGCTACTTCGCCGACGCGCGGCCGTTCCTCAACAAGGACGAATTGCTGGCCGAGTTGAAGAAGCCGCTGGCGATCAAGGCCGGGCAGCGCTTCAAGTATTCGAACTTCGGCTACAGTTTGCTTGGCCTCGTCATCGAAGCGGTCACCGGTGAAGCGTATGCGGACTGGATGCGGCGGGAAATCATTGCTCCCGCCAGATTGATGGAAACCCATCCGGATATGCCGTCGGGCACGATGCCGTTCGCGCGCGGACATACCTCGCGGTTGATGTTCGATCCGCGCTTCGTCATTCCCGGCGACAATCCGACCCATGCGATGGCGGCCGCGACAGGCTTCGTCTCGACCGCCGCCGATCTCGCGCGCTTCATGGCGCAGCTCTCGCCGAACGCCAAGACGAGCATTCTGTCCGTCGCGTCGCGGCGCGAGATGGTCGCGGATGCATGGGACGATCCGGATTCAGGGTTGCTGAAGAGCTATGGCCTCGGCGTTTATGCGAGCAAACCGAGCGGCGCCGACAACTTCGGTCATATCGGCGCGTTTCAGGGCACGATCACCCGTACCGCAACGTTGCCCGATATCGATGTGACGATCTCGATCCTGACCAATGCCATCGACGGCCCGGCGGTGCCGTGGATGGAAGCGCTGATCCGCATCGTCCGGCGCTTTCATGATTCCGGCGCGCCGACGGCAGAGGCGGCGGACTGGAACGGCCGCTGGTGGAATATGTGGGGCGCGGTCGATCTCGTTGCGCTCGGCGACAAGGTGATCAGCTGCAATCCGGCGTTCGATATGCCGTTGATGGAAGCCGGCGAGATCGCGCTGACGGAGAAAGATCGCGGCACGATTCTGCGCGCGCCGGGTTTCGATCGTCCGGGTGAATCCGCGCGGCGCGTGCGCGACGCCAATGGTCAGGTGGTGATGGTGCAGCTCGGCGGCGCGGGATTTGTTTCGGAGAGCGCAGCACGCGCGGATGTCGAGCAGCGCTACGGCACGCGTGTTGCTGCGGAGTAGCTCCCTCCTGACACTTCCTGACTGTCCTCGCCGCTATCAAGCCGCTCCTGCTTGGGGGGTGGTGCATGAATGCGAGCGAGTTCGAACGCAGCCGGCGGTACGTACGTACGGAGTTCGGCGAAGTCGCCTATGTCGAGCGCGGCAGTGGCGACGTGGCGCTGTTCATGCATGGCTATCCGCTGAACGGCTATCAGTGGCGCGACATCATTGATCGCCTCGCGGATACGCGGCGCTGCATCGCGCTGGATATGATGGGCGCGGGCCATACCAAGGTGCCACTCACTCAGGATTTGTCATATCCCGCGCAGGCGCGCATGGTTGCGTCGTTCCTCGATGCGCTCGGCATTGAGACAATCGACCTCGTCGGCAACGACAGCGGCAGTGCCGTTGCCCAAATTTTCGCAGCCCGCACTCCGGATCGCGTTCGTTCGCTGACGCTGACCAACAGTGTCGTGCATGACAACTGGCCGCCGCCGGCCAGTGTCTGGCTGGTGGAATCCGCGCGTGCGGGCACCTACAAGACGCGGCTGAAGACGCTGCTTGGCGATCTCGATCAGTTTCGTGTGGGGCTCGGCCATGTGTTCGAGCATCCCGAACGGCTGACGGACGAGACGTTGCGAGCCTATTATGCGCCGCTGGTCGCGACGGATGTCGATGGTCTCAATCTGGAGCGCTTCATCTCGTCGATCGATGCGAGTCACACCCGCGACATTGAGGAGCTGCTGCAAAAGCTCCACGTTCCGACACTGATCATGTGGGGAACGGGTGATGCGTTGTTCGAGCTGAAATGGGCGTACTGGCTGAAAGCCAATATTCCGGGTGTGCGGAGAGTCATCGAATTGCCGGGAGCCAAGGTCTGGTTCCCGGAGGAGTATCCGGCTCTCGTCAGCGACACGCTACGTGCGCACTGGGCAGAAGCATGCTCGCTCGCGCAATCTGCGCGTTGAACGCTTCAGGTCAACCGCGCGGTCTTTAGTTCGACCGTGCTGTTTCCTTCGCCGTCGACGTCCACATCTTCTCGAGATTGTAGAACTCGCGGACTTCGGGGCGGAAGACGTGGACGATCACATCGCCACAATCCATCAGCACCCAGTCAGCGTTCTGCAATCCTTCGACGTGGATGTTCTTGATCCCGTTCTCACCGAGACCTTTGCTGACGTTCTCGGCGATTGCGGCCACGTGCCGGTTCACCCGGCCAGTGGTGACGACCATGTAGTCTGCAATCGACGATTTGCCGCGAAGATCGATGGTGATGGTGTCTTCCGCCTTCATGTCATCAAGGCGGGAGAGGATCAGGTTCAAGGTTTCCTCGGCGTCAGGGTGCGCCTTGAGAACCTTCATGGGCGAAGACGACTCAATCGCCCGGGACAATACAGATGCGGTCAGGGACCATTCCTTTCACTGTATCGCGGACACCGAATCCGGTGCCCGGCACCATACTACCCATGTGGGGTTAACGCTTTCAATCGTCCAGTAATGGGCGGCCGAAAAACGCTTCCTCACTGTTGCAAAGATACGCTCATGTGCGCTTCCAGGTTCCGTCGGGGTTGCGCAGACCCGTCGACGACAGACTTGATTTCATGCCGGTGAGAAAAACCCAGGCAGGCGCTGCGCGATCCGCGAGCAGTCCAGCCTGAGATTCGGAGATGCGGCGGCTTTGCAGCGCCAGCGCGGCGGGTGAGGCGAGGGCGGAGAAGCTTTGCGGCGGGCGATCGATCACGGCGATCGGCACCTTGTCCGCGATTCCTTGCCAGTCTTCCCAACGGTGGAACTGAGCCAGGTTGTCCGCTCCCATGATCCAGACGAAGCGCAGATTGGCGCAGCGCCGTTTCAGATAGGCAATCGTGTCGTGAGTGTAGCGCGTACCAATGACAGCTTCGAGACAGCTCACATCGATGCGCGGGTCGCGCGCGACCGCGCGGGCCGCATCCATGCGCGCGTTCAGCGCGGTGAGGCCGCGGGTATCTTTCAGCGGATTGCCGGGTGAGACCAGCCACCAGATGCGGTCGAGCCGCAGCCGCTTCATCGCGAACAGACTGATGGCGCGGTGGGCGGCGTGCGGCGGATTGAACGAGCCGCCGAGCAGGCCGATACGCATGCCGGGCGCATGGGTTGGAATCACCGAGCGGAGATCCAAGTCAGATACTCGCCACGCGGATAAGGGTCTTCTTTTTGAGCATGATCTGATCCGAAAACCGGCCTCCACTTTTCGGGATCATGCTCAGGGTCTCGTCTGCCCGCTGCCGTGAATACGGTACTTGAAGCTGGTCATCTGCTCGACACCGACCGGGCCGCGGGCGTGGAATTTTCCGGTGGCGATGCCGATCTCGGCGCCGAAGCCGAACTCGCCGCCGTCGGCGAACTGCGTCGAGGCGTTATGCAGCACGATGGCCGAGTCCACTTCGCGCAGGAAGCGCTCGGCGGCTGTCTTATCCTCGGTGACGATGGTGTCGGTGTGATTCGAGCCGTGGCTCTCGATGTGATGGATCGCGCCGTCGACGCCGTCGACGACCTTGGCGGCAATAATCGCGTCGAGATACTCGGTGTCCCAGTCTTCCGGTGTCGCGGGCTTCACGCGCGCATCCGCAGCCTGCACCGCTTCGTCGCCGCGAATTTCGCAGCCGGCGGCAATCAGCATTTCCACCAGCGGCTTGAGGTGCGTACCCGCAACCTTGCGGTCGACCAGCAGTGTTTCGGCTGCGCCGCAGACGCCGGTGCGGCGCATCTTGGCGTTGAGTACGATCGACTTCGCCATGTCGAGCTCGGCAGCGGAATCGATGTAGACGTGATTGAGGCCTTCAAGATGCGCGAAAACCGGCACGCGTGCCTCGTTCTGCACCCGTGCGACGAGGCTCTTGCCGCCGCGCGGCACGATCACATCGATGTTGCCATCGAGACCGGCGAGCATCATGCCCACGGCGGTGCGATCGCGCGTCGGCACCAGGATGATCGCGTCTTCGGGTAAGTTAGCGGCGCGCAAACCCTGCACCAGCGCGTCGTGAATCGCGCGGCAGGAGCGGAAGCTGTCCGAGCCGCCGCGCAGGATCACTGCGTTGCCGGCCTTCAGGCACAGCGCGCCGGCATCGGCCGCGACATTGGGGCGGCTCTCGAAGATGACGCCGACGACCCCGAGCGGCACGCGCACGCGTTCGATGGTCATGCCGTTCGGGCGTTGCCAGGATTCGGTGACCGCGCCGACCGGATCGCTGACGTCGCGAATGACGTCGAGGCTGTCGGCCATGCCATTGATGCGGCTCTCGTTGAGGATCAGGCGGTCGAGGAATGCAGACGAAATGCCGTTGGTCTTGGCTTCAGCCACATCCTCGGCGTTGGCCGCGATAATCGCTGCAGCGGACGCGCGGATCGCATCCGCCATGGCCGCCAGCGCCTTGTCCTTTTGCTCCGTCGGCGCCAGCGCCAGCACCCGTGCAGCCGCGCGCGCCCGGCGGCCAAGGCCGGTCATCAGGGCGGGCAGGTCGGTCGAACCGTCGATCGCTTTCAAGGATGCGGACATGGTGGTCGTACTCGGTAACGGGGTCGGAGGCCGGTGTAACATATGGTGGTTCCGGCGGCGATATGCCCTTCAGCCAAGCGGTTAGCAGGCGGCATGGGCCAGTGGCCTATATGGGCGCTTTTGGGCCGATGCGGGCGCATGGCAGCTCGGCCATTGGCCGCCGATCCGGAAGGTTACTTCCCCGCCGGCACGTGTCCGACCACCAGGTCGTCGCGGTGGATCATCTCGGCCCGTCCCGTGATACCGAGGATCTGGGCGGCGTCCGACGACGAGCGGCCCTTGATCTTCTCCGCATCGTCCGCGTCGTAGGCGACGAGGCCGCGGCCGATCTCGGCCATGTCCGGGCCGCGCACGATGACGGCGTCGCCGCGTGCGAACTGTCCGTCGACCTTGATCACGCCCGCCGGGAGCAGGCTGCGGCCGGAGCGCAACGCGGCGACTGCGCCGGCATCGATCGTGAGCGTGCCCTTCGGCTCGAGCGAACCGGCGATCCAGCGCTTGCGCGAGGTGACGGGATTGGCCGGCGTCAGAAACCAGGTGCAACGCGCGCCTTCCGCCACCGCGCGCAGTGGATGCTCGATCTTGCCGGACGCGATCAGCATGTGCGTGCCGCCCTGCGTCGCGATCTTCGCGGCTTCGACCTTGGTGCGCATGCCGCCGCGCGAGAACTCGGACGCCGCGTCACCGGCGACGGCCTCGATGCCTGAGGTGATCGAGTCGACCACGGGAATCAGCTTCGCATTCGGATCGAGATGCGGCGGCGCCGTGTAGAGGCCGTCGATGTCGGAGAGCAGCACGAGCAGATCGGCGCTCGCCATGGTGGCGACGCGCGCGGCGAGCCGATCGTTGTCGCCGTAGCGGATTTCGTTGGTGGCGACCGTGTCGTTCTCATTGATGACGGGCACCGCACGCCATTCGAGCAGCTTGCCGATGGTCGAGCGCGCATTGAGATAGCGGCGGCGCTCCTCGGTGTCCTGCAGGGTGACGAGAATCTGGCCCGTGCCGATGCCGTGGCGGCCGAGCACCTCCGACCAGATGCGCGCGAGCGCGATCTGGCCGACGGCGGCGGCGGCCTGGCTCTCTTCGAGCTTCAGCATGCCGCGCGGCAGCTTCAGACGCGCGCGGCCGAGCGCGATCGATCCGGACGAGACGATCAGCACGTCGCGGCCTTCGCCATGCAGCTTCGCGACGTCCTCGGCGAGCGCGGTCAGCCATGCTTCGCGCAGTTCGCCCGCCTCCTGATCGACGAGGAGGGCCGAGCCGACTTTCACGACGATGCGGCGGAAGTTGTTCAGAGACGGCGTGGACATTGTGATGCTTGGGTAACGGAGTTCGTAAAACGGAGCGGAAAGCGACGAGTGAAGCGGCGTCAGGCCGGTGTGCTCCACGGCTCGGCGTTCGCGGCGTTCTTCGCCTGCGCCGACACCGGCGCATCGCCGATGATATCGAGCAGCGCGCGCAACGCATCGTCGACGCCGTCGCCGGTGGCGCCGGAGATCTTGAGCGGCGTTTTCTTCGCCGCACGCTTCAGCCGCGCCATCTGCTCTTTCAGAACATCGGGCTCGACCGCGTCGATCTTGTTCAGCGCGACGATCTCGGGCTTTTCGGCCAGCATCGGATCGTAGGCGGCGAGTTCGGTGCGCACGGTCTTGTACGCCTTGCCCGCGTGCTCGCAGGTGGCATCGATCAGATGCAGCAGCACGCGGCAGCGCTCGACGTGGCCGAGGAAGCGGTCGCCGAGGCCGACGCCTTCATGCGCGCCCTCGATCAGTCCGGGAATATCGGCGAGCACGAACTCGCGGCCGCCGCTGCGCACGACGCCGAGCTGCGGATGCAGGGTCGTGAACGGATAGTCGGCGATCTTCGGCTTC
>LWDM01000034.1:0-782 GCA_002083525.1 Proteobacteria bacterium SG_bin9
TCGAGCAGCCCGGCTCGCGCCATTCGAAGCCGGCCTTGAGGAAGATCTTGTCGAGGCCTTCCTGCTCCGCCTGCTCCTTCACGAGGCCCGAACCCGGCACGATCATGGCGTTGACGTTGCCGTTCACGGTCTTGCCGTTCACCATCGCGGCTGCGGCGCGCAGGTCCTCGATGCGGCCGTTGGTGCACGAGCCGATGAACACGCGGTCGATCTTGATGTCGGTGATCTTGGTGCCGGCGGCGAGGCCCATGTAGGCGAGCGCGCGCTGCTTCGACAGGCGCTTTGCTTCATCCGCGATGTCGTCCGGGTTCGGCACGACGCCGGTGATCGAGATCACGTCTTCGGGCGAGGTGCCCCAGGTGACGATCGGCGGCAGCTTCGCGGCGTCGAGGCGCAGCACATGGTCGAAGTGCGCGTTGTCGTCCGAGCGCAGCGTGTCCCAGTAGCGGCGCGCCGCATCCCAGGCCGCGCCCTTCGGCGACTTCGGACGATCCTTCAGGAATTCGTACGCCTTCTCGTCCGGCGCAACGAGGCCGGCGCGCGCGCCGCCTTCGATCGACATGTTGCACACGGTCATGCNNTCATGCGGCCTTCCATCGACAGCGCGCGGATCGCGTCGCCGGAATATTCCAGCACGTGGCCGGTGCCACCCGCGGTGCCGATCTCGCCGATGATGGCGAGGATGATGTCCTTGCCCGTGACGCCGTCCGGCAATTTGCCGTCGACGATCGCGCGCATGTTCTTCGCCTTCTTCTGGATCAGCGTCTGCGTCGCGAGCACGT
>LWDM01000034.1:820-18550 GCA_002083525.1 Proteobacteria bacterium SG_bin9
GCGTCGAGGTGTGGCTGTCGCCGCAGACGATGGTGGTGCCGGGCAGGGTGAAGCCCTGCTCGGGGCCGATGATGTGAACCACGCCCTGGCGCTTGTCGAACTCGTCGTAATACTCGACGCCGAAATGCGCTGCGTTCTCCGCCAGCGTCTTGATCTGCTCGGCGCTTTCCGGATCGGGATTGGGCTTGGTGCGATCGGTGGTCGGCACGTTGTGGTCGACGACGGCGAGCGTCTTCTCCGGCGCATGCACCTTGCGGCCCGACGTGCGCAGGCCTTCGAACGCCTGCGGGCTCGTCACTTCATGCACGAGGTGACGATCGATGTAGAGCAGACACGTGCCGTCCTCGGCTTCGTGAACCAGATGATCGTTCCAGATCTTGTCGTAGAGGGTGGTCGGCTTGGACGATTTGTTTGCAGACATGGGATGCGGCCTTGGTCTTGAAAATTGGAAAGTCGAAAGCGGAGCGAGGAGTCTGACGCGCGGATCGCGCGTCGCCGTCAGCTCACGCGATAAGCGCAGCCGTCGTCAGCCGGCCGAAGAAGCGGCCGGGCAGGCGGCAGCGGTCGTCCAAAATCACCCGCGTGACCACGCGGGTCATCGAGTCGTGCCGGAAATTATCGTGGCAATTTCGAACCATTCCACTTTGTAACATAGGTGCGCAAAGGCCGACAATCGAGGGATTGCCGCATCCCGTTGCGCGCATTGCAGAGTTTGTTTTTACCCTCTCCCCTTGTGGGAGAGGGTGCCCGAACGAAGTGAGGGCGGGTGAGGGGTTTCCACGTTGCTGTTGACCCCTCACCCGGCTCGAATTCGCTTTGCTTATTCTCGCCACCCTCTCCCACAAGTGGAGAGGGTAAGAGGCGCCCCGCTGCCCCAGGATTGCCGTTACTTTTTCGGCAACAAAAAACGCGGCCTTGCGGGCCGCGTTTCGGAAACCGTAGGACTCGGTGGCTGGCGGAAGCTTAGCTCGCGGCCTTGTCCTGAGCCTTGTCCTGCTTCTCGACGATGCGGGCCGACTTGCCGCGCAGATCGCGCAGGTAATACAGCTTCGCACGACGCACCTTGCCGCGGCGCACGACCTTGATCGAGTCGATCATCGGCGAATAGATCGGGAAAACGCGCTCGACGCCTTCGCCGTACGAGATCTTGCGCACGGTGAAGCTCTCGTTCACGCCGCCGCCCGAACGGCCGATGCACACGCCTTCATAGGCCTGCACGCGGGTACGCTCGCCTTCCTTGACCTTCACGTTGACGATCAGCGTATCGCCGGGCGCGAAGTCCGGAATCTCGCGGGCAGCAGCGAGCTTCTCGAGCTGCTCTTTTTCGAGTTCCTGAATGATGTTCATTGTCAAATCTCCATCGGCGGCGCTCCGGAAACCGGTGCGCAAACGCCCTTATCCTTCGAATTGGCTCGGATTTGGCGCTGCTATACGCGAAGTGGCCCCGCTTGTCACCCGTCCGTCGTGTTTTTTGGCGGCTTTCGGCCCGGGGTGGCCGGTTTCCGCGCCCAGAGGTCCGGACGGCGGGTTTTGGTGAGGTTTTCGGCCTGTTCCCGGCGCCAGAGGGCCACTTTGGCGTGGTCGCCGGAGGTCAGGACGTCCGGGATTAACCGCCCCTCGAAGGCCTGCGGACGAGTGTACTGGGGGTATTCGAGCAGCCCCGCCGAGAAGCTTTCGTCCTCGCCGGACGCCAGTTTTCCCATCACCCCCGGCAGCAGGCGGACGCAGGCGTCGATCAGCGCCATGGCGGCGATTTCGCCCCCTGAAAGCACGTAGTCGCCGATCGAGATTTCCTCGAGCTGCCGTGCGTCGATCACCCGCTGGTCGATGCCCTCAAACCGCCCGCAGATGATCAGCGGACCTGGACCTGCCGCGAGTTCGGCGACGCGCGCCTGCGTCAACGGCGCGCCACGCGGCGACATCAGAAGCCGCGGGCGATCTGCTGAAATATTCGCGGCATCGATCGCGGCGGCGAGCACGTCCGCGCGCAACACCATGCCAGGCCCGCCGCCCGCCGGTGTGTCGTCGACGCTGCGATGCTTGTCGGTCGCCGCATCGCGGATGTCACGTGCCTCAAGCTGCCAGAGTCCGGAGGTCAGCGCCTTGCCGGCGAGGCTGGCGCCCAGCGGTCCGGGAAACATGTCGGGAAAGAGCGTGAGGATCGTGGCGCGCCACATGATCAGCGGCCCGCGCTTTTCGGCGTGTCGCCTTCGATCTCCGTCGGCAGCTCGATGGTGACGGTGCCGCCCTTGATATCGACCGTCGGCACCACGGCGTTGGTGAACGGCAGCATCAGCGATGGACCCTTGAAGGTCGCGATCTCGATGATGTCGCCGGCGCCGAAATTATGCATGGCGACGACCTTGCCAATTTCGGCGCCTGCGGCATCGACCGCACGCAGGCCGATCAGGTCGGCGTGGTAGTACTCGTCGTCGTCGGTCGGCGGGAGTTTGTCGCGGGCGATGTAGAGTTCGAGACCGTTGATGCGCTCGGCCTCGTCGCGGGTGGTGACGCCTTTCAGCGTCGCGACGAGATGATCCTTGGTCTCGCGGGCGCGCACCACTTCAAACGAGCGCGCGCCGTCCTTCGTTGTCAGCAAGCCGTATTGCAGCACGGCCAGCGGGTCTTCCGTGAACGGCCACAGCCTCACTTCGCCGCGCACGCCGTGCGCGGCACCGATTCGAGCAACGCAGATGCGCGCTGCTTTCGTCACGAGAACTCTTAGGCCTTCGCTGCGGCTTCGGCGTTAGCCTTGCGCTCCTTGCGCGGAACGGCCTTCTCCGGATTGTTGCGCGGTGTGCGCTTCTTGACGCCGGCGGCGTCGAGGAAACGCGTCACGCGATCCGACGGCTGTGCGCCCTTGGCCATCCACGCCTTCACCTTGTCCATGTCGAGCTTGAGGCGCGCCTCGTTGTCCTTCGGCAGCAACGGATTGAAGTAGCCGAGACGCTCGATGAAGCGGCCATCGCGCGGAAAGCGCGAGTCGGCAACGACGACGTGATAGACGGGACGCTTCTTGGTGCCTGCGCGAGCGAGGCGGATAACGACGGACATTGAGTTCTCCTTTAGGTGTCTGTCTGATTGATCTCGATTTGCGAAAAGCCTTCAACGAAGGCCGAAACTCACTTCTTCTTCCCCAGTCCCGGAAAGCCGCCGAGCCCCGGCATCTTTCCTAACCCGGGTAGTCCTGGCCCTGATGGACCGCCAAGGCCGGGGAAATCCTTCGGCAGGTTGGGCATGCCCTGCGGAAGACCGCCGCCGCCCTGCATCTTCTCTGCCATGGCCTTCATCTGATCGGGCGACGGCATACCGCCGCCGAAGCCCATGGCCTGCGCGAGGCCGGCCATCGGTCCGCGCTTGGCGCCGCCCATGGCCTTCATCATGTCGGCCATGTTCCGGTGCATCTTGAGCAGCTTGTTGACCTCTTCGACCTTCAGGCCCGCGCCGGCGGCAATGCGCTTCTTGCGGCTGGCTTTGAGAATGTCGGGGTTCTTGCGTTCCTGCCGCGTCATCGAGTCGATCACCGCGACCTGACGCTTCACGACCTTGTCGTCGAGATTTGCAGCGGCGATCTGGTTCTTCATTTTCGCGATGCCCGGCATCATGCCGAGCAATCCGCCGATGCCGCCCATGTTCTGCATCTGCATCAACTGTTCGCGCATGTCGGACAGATCGAACTGTCCCTTGCGCATCCTCTCGGCAGTACGTGCGGCTTTTTCGGCGTCGATGTGCGCGGCGGCTTTTTCGACGAGCGAGACCACGTCGCCCATGCCGAGAATGCGGCCGGCGATACGCGACGGATGAAAGTCTTCAAGCGCATCGGTCTTTTCGCCGGTACCGATCAGCTTGATCGGCTTGCCGGTGACGGCGCGCATCGACAGCGCTGCACCGCCGCGGCCATCGCCATCCACACGTGTCAGCACGATGCCGGTAAGGCCGACGCGCTGATCGAAAGATCGCGCGAGATTGACCGCATCCTGACCGGTGAGCGAGTCGGCGATGAGCAGCACTTCGTGCGGATTGGCTGCGGTTTTCACAGCGGCCGCTTCCTGCATCATCTCTTCGTCGAGTGTGGTGCGGCCGGCGGTGTCAAGCAGCACCACATCGTAGCCGCCGAGCTTGCCGGCCGAGAGTGCGCGCTGGGCGATCTGCGTCGGCATCTGGCCGGCGACGATCGGCAACGTCTCGACGCCGAGTTCGCGGCCGAGCACGGCGAGCTGTTCCTGCGCGGCCGGGCGATAGACGTCGAGCGACGCCATCAAAACTTTTTTCTTGTCGCGCTGCGTGAGGCGGCGCGCGAGCTTTGCGGTGGTCGTGGTCTTACCGGAGCCTTGCAGACCGACCATCATGATCGCGACCGGAGGCACGGCAATCAGGTCGATCGCCTGTCCGTCCGAGCCCAGCGTTTCCACGAGCTGATCGTGGACGATCTTGACCACCATCTGGCCGGGCGTGACCGACTTGACGACAGTGGCGCCGATCGCCTGCTCGCGGACTTTGTCGGTGAACGAGCGCACGACATCGAGCGCGACGTCGGCTTCCAGCAGCGCGCGGCGAATCTCGCGCATTGCGGCGTCGACGTCGGCCTCATTGAGCGCGCCGCGCCCCGTGAGCCGATCGAGAATTCCACCAAGCCGTTCCGACAGATTGTCGAACACGTCGCTGCCTCGTTGTTCAAAACACGTTTGCGCCCGAGGGCGCACAGCGCTGTCGGGCGTTGACCTCCGGCCTCACAGGACCGGGCGGCGGGTCGAAAAGAAACTCTTTCCGAGAAGTGGGCGCGTTAAACGCCTTTGGGCGGCCAAAGTCAAGAAAATGCGGACTGTCGGTCTGAGTGGATCGATAACCTAGGTGATTTCTAAGTATATGATTATACTTGTGTAATTTAGTAATTGGTCAGCTGATCTGGCGATCTTCCGCCGCAGCCCCATCTCTTGCCGGACCCGTGATTCTCGGTGCATCGGACCCCATGGCAATTTCCCGTCGACGTTTCTTTGGGTTGCTGGCCGGTGGTACGGCCGCGATCGGCATTCCCTCGTATTGGTTTTCCCGCATGCCCGATTACTCCGGTCCGATTTCGGACCATTTCAACGGAACGCATTTTTTCGATTCCGACGGCGTCCCGCCGAAGAGTCTCAGCCAGTTGCTGCGCTGGCGCTGGACCCGCAATCCCGCGAAGTGGCCCGAGAATGTGCCGAGCGAATCCGACGTGCCGCCGCAGCGCGTGACTGGCGCCAAGCTGCGCGTGAGCTTTGTCGGTCACGCGAGCTGGCTGATCCAGACCGGCGGCCTCAACATCCTGTTCGATCCGATCTGGTCCGAGCGCGCCTCACCGGTGAGCTTTGCCGGGCCGAAGCGCGCGTCGCCGCCGGGCATCGCATTCGACAAGCTGCCGCCGATCGATCTCGTGCTGGTGTCGCACGGCCATTACGATCACCTCGACATTGCGACACTGTCGAAGCTAACGGAAAAATTTGCGCCGCGCGTCATTACGCCGCTCGGCAACGATCTGACGATGAAGGCCGCAATCAGTTCGATCCGTGCAGAAGCGTTCGATTGGTATGACAAGGTCGAGATCGGCAACGGCATGGCCGTGAATCTGGTGCCGACGCGGCACTGGACGGCGCGCGGGTTATTCGATCGCAACAAGGCGCTGTGGGCGAGCTTCGTGCTGGAGACGCCGGCCGGCAAGGTCTACATCGTCGGCGATTCAGGCTACGGCAGCGGCAAGCATTTCCGCAGCGTGCGCGAGCGGCATGGTGCGATCCGTCTCGCCATTCTGCCGATCGGTGCATACGAGCCGCGCTGGTTCATGCAGGACCAGCACATGAATCCGGACGATGCGGTGAAAGCGCTGGCCGACTGCGGCGCCGAGCAGGCGCTCGCGTCGCATCACAGCTGCTTCCAACTGACGGACGAAGCGATCGACGAGCCGATCACGGCGTTGGGGACGGCGCTCGATCAGGCGCGCATCTCGCGCGAGCGCTTTCGCGCGCTCAAGCCAGGTCAGGTATTCGAGATCTGATTACTGCGCAGCCTTGATTTCGTAAGTGACGCTGACCGCGATGCGCAGCGTCTCTTCGCCTTGCGCGATCGGCGCCGATGCGGGCGCGGCAGCAAACTTGCTGCGATAAACCGGCGCTGGCGCGCCGCCTTCTTCCGAAATGCTGATGGCGCTGCCGAGCGTGACGTTGGCGGCCTTCGCATAAATCTCCGCCTTGCGCTTCGCGTCGGCGATTGCTTCCGCGCGTGCGTCGTCGAGTAGCTTCGATGCATTCGACACGCCGAACGAGATGCCACCCATGTCGTTCACGCCCGCGTTGACGAGCGTGTCGATGATGCTGGCGACCTTGGTCACATCACGGAGCCGGACGGTGACGCGATTCCGTGCGATGTAGCCCGTGATCTGCTGCGCCTGGCTGTTCGGCGTGCGTTGCGCCATCTGCGGCGTCAGCGACAGGCGCGAGGTCTGAAAATCTTTCTCGGCGACGCCGGCGCTCTTCAGCGCGAGCAGCGCTTTGCCCATGGCAGTGTTGTTCGCCTCCATCGCGTCGCGTGCGTTCTTCGCCTCGGTGGTCAGACCGGCGTCGATCTCGACGGTGTCGGGCGGCACAGAGATGCTTGCTTCTCCGGTAACGGAGATTGACGGGCGGGTGGTCTCTGCGGTTGCGGTATGCGGCAGAAGAAGAGCGGCGGCAAGGATGAGAACAATGTGCTTCATGATTCCGGCGAGGGTCCGTTACTTGGTTTTCGGCGGCACGTAGATGGTGATCACCAGCTTGTCTTCCGGCGTCTTCAGCGGATCGGTGTCGTACTCTTCGATGTAGGTGTCGTTCGCTTCGAGACGCTTGTCGTCGAGGTGATTGGTGATCGCCTCATAGGTGTTCTCCATCGTGTCGTAGGAGCCGCGATGGATGAACTTCAGCACCTTGCCTTCCGGCGACTTGGTGATGGTGACGTCCTTCGGCAGGCTCTTCGGATCCTGCTCGACCGGAAGCTGCGCCTGATAGACGAGGCCGGTGTCGTCCGCCGAGGTGTAGACGATGATCGCGGGGCCGGCCTGCTTGATGCCTTGCTTCTCAAGAATGGTGGTTAGTGTCTTCAACGAGTCGGTCAGCGACTCGAACGCATTGTCCCAGTTGGCGGTGCCCTTGATGCTGATCACCTTCTTGGCGGTGATCGTCACTTCCTCGCCGAACGGATCGATCTGGGCTTTCTGCGTGGGCGGAGGATTGGCGGGCGGTTGAGCCGCCGTCGGCGGGCTCGCCGGTGCAGGTGTAGCGGCCGGAGTTTCCGATGCCGCGGGCGCAGGTGTTGCCGGAGCGGCAGGCGCCGCAGCGGCAGGCGGCTGGGCGGGAGCCGCAGGCGGTGTGGCCGGTGACGTCTGCGCCAGCACGGCGGCGATCCCGAGCGAAGCGGAAACCGGCGTCAGCAACGTCAGCGTCAGGGCGCGGCGGGCAGTCATTGCAGTCTCCATGGCATCGCAAAGGGTCGGTCCGGCCCGGTTGTACTAACACGATGCAGCGCGTTTCGTCCCGTAACAGTTATGAATCCCGCGCAAACCGGCCCATGCCGCGCCTGACACAGAATTGCCGTACTGGACTCACCTGCACTGGCCAAGCGGCCCCGCGACGCCATATAAGTCCCGTAACAAAACTGACTTGGCCATGAACGCACTCGCCAACCATCCCTTTGCCAAGATGAATGGTGTCGGTAACGAGATCGTCGTCCTCGACGTGCGCGCGTCCGCAGCGCCTGTCGGCGCGGACGAGGCGCGGGCGATTGCGTCTGCGGTGCCGTACGATCAGCTGATGGTGCTGCAGAAGCCGCGCCTGCAGGGAACGGCGTCGTTCATTCGCATCTTCAACAACGATGGCTCTGAAGCCGGAGCCTGTGGCAACGGCATGCGCTGCGTGGCGCGGCAGATGTTCGCCGCGACCGGCGAACGCGGCCTCACATTCGAGACGCGCGCGGGCCTGCTCAATGCGTGGCAGGGGCCGTCGCCGGAGTTGTTTACCGTCGACATGGGCGCGCCGAAGTTCGGCTGGCAGGACATTCCGCTCGCCGAGGAATTCCGCGACACGCGCTACATCGAGCTACAGGTCGGGCCGATCGATGCGCCGATCCTGCATTCGCCGTCGGTCGTCAGCATGGGCAACCCGCACGCGATTTTCTGGGTCGATGACATTCACGCCTACGATCTCGAGAAATTCGGGCCGCTCCTTGAAAATCATCCGATCTTCCCGGAGCGCGCCAACATCACGCTTGCGCATATCGTCGATCGCGATCGCATCGAGATGCGCACGTGGGAGCGCGGCGCCGGTCTCACCAAGGCGTGCGGTTCGGCGGCGTGCGCGACCGCGGTCGCGGCGGCGCGTCTGAAGCGCGCCAACCGCACCGTGACGATGGTGTTGCCGGGCGGCGAGCTCGTGATCGAATGGCGCGAGAAGGACGATCATGTCCTGATGACCGGCGCGGCCGAGTTCGAATACGAAGGCCAGTTCGATCCGGCGCTGTTCACCAGCGTCGCCTGAGGCGCTTCTCATGAGAACCATGAGCGTCGATATCGCCACTTTCGGCTGCCGACTCAACATCCACGAGTCCGGAATAATGCGCGGCCGCGCCGAGGTGGCCGGTCTCGCTGACGCCGTCATCTTCAACACATGCGCTGTCACCAACGAGGCCGTCGCGCAGGCCCGGCAGGCGATCCGCCGCACGCGCCGCGAGCGGCCGGACGCGCGTATCGTTGTGACGGGTTGCGCGGCGCAGACGCAAGCCGAGATGTTCGCAGCGATGCCTGAAGTGGATCGCGTCATCGGCAACGACGACAAGATGCGTGCCGATGCGTGGCAAGAAACGCGCGCCGCGCTCGATGGTGCATCTCCGGCGAAAATCGCCGTCAGCGATATCATGGCGGTGCGCGAGATGCCGCCGCAGGCGGTGGTGCGGGCGCAGGCCGGATTGCCGCGTGCGTTCGTGCAGGTGCAGAACGGCTGCGATCATCGCTGCACCTTCTGCATCATTCCGTATGGCCGCGGCAATTCACGCTCGACGCCGATGCATGCGGTGGCCGATCAGGTGCGCGCGCTGACCGAGGCCGGTCACGCCGAGATTGTGCTGACGGGCGTTGATCTCACCAGCTACGGCAGCGATCTGCCGGACGCGCCCACGTTCGGCGCGCTGGTGAAGCACGTCTTGCAATCCGTGCCGGAGTTGAAGCGGTTGCGCCTCTCGTCCATCGATTCGATCGAGGCGGATCGCGATCTGCTCGACGCCATCGCCAATGAATCCCGGCTGATGCCGCATCTGCATCTGTCGCTGCAATCGGGCGATGACATCATCCTCAAGCGGATGAAGCGCCGGCATCTGCGCGCCGATGCGATTGCGTTCTGCGATCAGGTGCGGCGGCTGCGGCCGGACGTTGTGTTCGGCGCCGATATCATCGCCGGTTTCCCGACCGAGACGGACGAGATGTTCGCGCGCTCGCAGGACCTCGTCGCCGAATGCGATCTGTCGCTGCTGCATGTGTTTCCTTATTCATCGCGGCCCGGAACGCCGGCCGCGCGCATGCCGCAGGTCGAGGGCCGCGTCATCCGCGAGCGGGCGCAGCGTCTGCGCGCGACCGGCGAGGCGGCGCTGCGTCAACGTCTCGCGTCGGAAGTCGGTGCGACGCGGGCGGTGCTGATCGAAAGCGCGAGCCAGGGGCGCACCGAGCATTTTCTGCCGGTGGCGATCAGCGGCAGCGAACCCGGCCGCGTGCGCGATTTAAAGATTTCCGGCAGCGACGGCCTGCGGCTCGTCGCCTGAGGGTGCGGCGGCAGCCTCTTCACCATTCCATCCGCACAGCATCAAACGTTCGCGCATATGCTCCGGCGCGGGTGCAGTCGCGTGCACCGGCGGCTTGTTCTTCGAAATCGGCACGATGATCTCGCGCGAATGCAGATGCAGCATCGGCCCGCCCGTGCGCGGCGCCGTGCCGTAGATGGTGTCGCCAACGATCGGAAAGCCCATCGCTGAACAATGCACGCGCAATTGGTGCGTGCGCCCGGTGATCGGTTCGAGGGCAAGCCAGGTCAGGCCGTCCTTGCGGCCCATCACTTTCCACGTCGATGTCGACGGCAGTCCGTTCGGATCGGGCTTCTGCCACCAGCCGCGCTCTTCGTTGAGCTTGCCGAGCGGAATGTCGATGGTGCCTTCGTCGGCATCGGGCCCGCCTTCGACCACGGCCCAGTAGGTCTTGCCGATCTTGCCGTGCTTGAACAGCAGGCCGAGCGAGGCGGTCGCCTTGCGATGGCGTCCAAGAACGAGACAGCCGGAGGTGTCGCGGTCGAGCCGATGCGCCAGCACCGGCGGGCGCGGCAGGCCGAAGCGCAGCGCGTCGAATTCGTCCTCGAACGCGCGCCCGCTCTTGTCGAAGCTGTTGCGCGGGCCGCGATGCACCGGAACGCCCGCCGGCTTGTCGACGATTAGCATCAGCCCGTCGCGATGGAGCAGGCGCGACAGGATGTCGTTGGGGGCGGATTTGGTGGCTTTCGTCATCTCGCCGAAACCGCTATCACGAGCGCCTTATGAACGATAGCACGACACCCAAACAAAGCTGGTGGCGCAGGCTTTCCAGCGGCCTGAAGCGGACCTCGAGTTCGCTCGGAACCGCCGTCGCCGATCTCGTTACCAAGCGCAAGCTCGACCGCACCATGCTCGAGGATATCGAGGATGTGCTGCTGCGCGCCGATCTCGGCAGCGAGGTCGCGGCGCGGATTGCGGATGCGGTTGGGCAGGGGCGCTACGACAAGGCTGTATCGGCCGACGAGGTGAAGGCTGTCGTCGCAACCGAAGTCGAGAAGGTGCTCGCGCCGGTCGCGCAGCCGCTCGTGATCGATGCGGACAAGAAGCCGTTCGTCATTCTCGTCGTCGGCGTCAACGGCTCGGGCAAGACAACGACCATCGGCAAGCTCGCCTCACGTTACGCCGCAGAAGGCCGTTCGGTGATGCTGGCTGCGGGCGATACCTTCCGCGCCGCTGCTATCGAGCAGCTGAAGGTGTGGGGTGAGCGCACCAAGGCGCCGGTGATCGCGCGCGCACACGGTTCGGATTCAGCCGGGCTTGCCTTCGATGCACTGACGGAAGCAGCCGCGCAGCAGAAAGACGTGCTGCTGATCGATACGGCCGGCCGCTTGCAGAACAAAGCCGAGCTGATGAACGAGCTCGAGAAGGTCGTGCGGGTCATCAAGAAGGTCGATGGTGGCGCGCCGCATGCGGTGCTTCTTGTACTTGACGCTACTGTCGGCCAGAACGCGCTGTCGCAGGTCGAGGCGTTTCTCAAGACCGCCGGTGTTACTGGCCTCGTGATGACCAAGCTCGATGGCACCGCGCGCGGCGGTATTCTGGTCGCGCTTGCCGAGAAATTCCGCCTGCCGGTGCATTTCATCGGCGTGGGCGAGGGCGTCGACGATCTCGCGCCGTTCACTGCGAGCGATTTCGCTCGCGCCGTTGCCGGGATAGAGTGAGGTCATGCAGAAGTCCGTACCGCACCCCCTGTTCAAGCTGGCGACCGAGCTCGGTCCGCTGATTGTGTTCTTCATCGCCAACGGCCGCTTCAACATCTTCACGGCGACAGCCGCGTTCATGGCGGCGGTCGCGGTGTCGATGGTCGTGTCGTATGTGGTGACCAAGCACATTCCGATTATGGCGATCGTCTCGGCGGTCATCGTCGCGGTGTTCGGCACGCTGACGCTGGTGCTGCACGACGAGACCTTCATCAAGATCAAGCCGACGATCATCTATGCGCTGTTCGCGGCGGTTCTTGGCGGCGGTCTGTTGTTCGGCCGCTCGCTGATCGCGGTGATGTTCGATCAGGTGTTCAACCTGACACCCGCGGGCTGGCGCAGCCTCACGGTGCGCTGGGCCGGCTTCTTCGCATTCATGGCCGTGCTGAACGAAATCATCTGGCGCACGCAGACGACGGACTTCTGGGTTGGCTTCAAGGCGTTCGGCGCGATTCCGCTGACCATGATCTTTGCGATGCTGCAGATGCGCCTCATCAGCAAACACTCGATCGAGCCGGCCACCGCGGAAGCCAGCGACACCGAGCGCGGCAAGACGGAATAGATTTCCCGTTTCTCTCTTCGTCATTGCCGGGCATAGCCGTTCCTAAGAACGGCGTTCCTGCGAACGCCTATGCCGGCAATCCATTCTTCTTGCGAAGAAGATGGATGCCCGGATCAAGTCCGGGCATGACGACTGGTTTGCTCGTCTCGTCTAAACGCGAAGCGCGCCGGCATCGCTGACGGCGCGCTTCGTACTATTCGGTGATTGTGTCGTGTTTTTATTTGAACATGACCCGGAAGCCGGAAAATACTTCCGGGATCACGCTCGAACGTCGTTAGCTCTTCTGCTTGGCGATGATCTTGTCCTTGATGCCGTCGTAGGTCTTCTCCGGCAGCACCTTCTTCGAGACCAGCTCATCCTTGCCCTTGTACGGGCGGCCCTTGATGATGGCAGCCGAGTAGGCCTTGCCGATGCCCGGCAGGGCGTCGAGCTGATCGGCGGTGGCGGTGTTGATGTCGAGCAGCTCCTGCTTGGTCTGCGTCGAAGTCGCGGCGCCGGTGGTGGCGGCCGGAGCCTTCGGTGCGGTCGGCGCGGCTGCGGCCGGAGCCATCTTGCCGCCCTTGTCGGTGCCGGCGGGCTGGGTCGACTGGGCGAAGGAAGGCGAAGCCGCAAGAGCGGCAAGCGAGAGAGCAGTCAAAGTCGCAAGTGTGAGGCGGCGCATTAGGGTGTCCCTCCAGGACGGTTAGATAACACCATCAAGCTAGTCGTTCATTCATGGCGGCCACATGGCCGCCAAATGAACGCCAGATAAATGCGCGAAATTATTTGCGGTTAACGATTTCGCTCGCAGCTGCGAGAGTAGAGTCCGTTTACGGAGCGCTGCGCTGCAGGGCTTTCTCGATCGCCGGTTTCAACACCTTGTCGAGATTTTCGTTTGTGATCGGACCGACCAGTTTGTAGGCAATCGTGCCGTCGCGATTGATCACGAACGTCTCCGGCACGCCGTACACGCCCCACTCGATCGAGCCGCGGCCGTTACCGTCGGTGCCGACGCGGGTGAACGGATTGCCGTGACGGCCGAGGAAGCGGCGCGCGTTGTCGGCGCCATCCTTGTAGTTGATGCCGATCATCTGGATGCGCTTGTCGTCGGCGAGTTTCAGCAGCAGCGGCGCTTCGTCGTGGCACGGCACGCACCAGGACGCGAAGACGTTGACGATGCTGACCGGACCTTTCAGCGCAGCCGGGTCGAGTCCCGGCACCGGGCCCTTGACGTTGGTCAGTCCTTCCAGCGGCGGCAGCGGCGTCTGCGGTGCGACGCGTCCGATCAGCGCTGACGGAAGCCGCGACGGATCGCCGGCGCCAAGGCGAATGGCGAACAGCGCCGCAAGCCCGGCGAAGATCACCAGCGGGACGATGACGATCCACGAACGGCGGCGCGGGGCGACGGTCTGTTCGCTCATGATGTCAGGACGCTTGGCATATCAGGATACTTGGCCGGTGCGTTCGGAGCGACGCGACACGCCACGCGCTTCGAGATCGCGCAGGATGCTTTGCTGCCGGCGATAATCAGCGACGACCCAGATCGTCAGCGCCGCGACGGACAGGGCCGTCAGCGCGTAAGCCGAGATGATGAAGGGCGCGTAATTGCCTGACATGTCTAGATCATGCCTGCGCCTGGATCATCTGCAGCGTGCGCACGCGCCGCCGCAGAATCTCGTTGCGCATGGCTGCGAGATGCAGCGTCAGGAACAGCAGCGAGAAGGCCACCGCCATGATCAGCAGCGGGATCAGGATCGTCGGATGGATCGATGTGCCGCCGGAACGGATCAGCGAGGCCGGCTGATGCAGCGTGTTCCACCATTCGACCGAGAACTTGATGATCGGAATGTTGATCGCGCCGACAAGCGTCAGGATGGCGGCGGCGCGTGCGGCACGCGACGGATCCTCGATCGCGCGCCAGAGCGCGATCAGACCGAGGTACATCAGGAACAGGATCAGCACCGAGGTCAGGCGCGCGTCCCACTCCCAGTAGGTGCCCCAGGTCGGGCGTCCCCACAGCGAGCCGGTGACGAGCGCGACGAAGGTGAACGCGGCGCCGAGCGGTGCGGCGGCCTTCGCGGAAACATCGGCGAGCGGATGCCGCCAGACCAGCGTCCCGAGCGCGGAGAGGCTCATCACGATCCAGACGAACATGGCGAGCCAGGCGTTCGGCACATGCACGAACATGATCTTGACGGTCGCGCCCTGCTGATAGTCGTCGGGCGCCGTCCACGCCTGCTGCAATCCGATCGCCATCAGGATGACGGTTGCACCGGCAAGCCACGGCAGCACGCGGTCGGTGAACGCGAGGAAGCGGGTCGGATTGGCGAGGTCGATCAGGGCCATGTGCGGGCTTATAGCAGAACGGATTGGAATGTCAGTCGGATGATCCGCCGCGTCCGTTCACACCCGCAGGCGCGGCATCATGCCCAAGGCGTTGTCGCGCTCGATTTTTCTCAGGTCCGCGTCCGTGAAGCCGCAGTTGTTGAGCCCGGTCACATGTTCGAGACCGGTCCGGTAGGGGAAGTCCGATCCGAAGACGATTTGTGACGTCTCGACGAGCTGACGCAGCGCGCCCATGGCGGCTGGGTTCGAGGTCTGGGCGGTATCGTAGAAGAATTTGCGCAGGGTCGTGCGGACCCCGTTCGGCACCATACGGGCGGCTTGCGGCGCGCGGGCGAGAAACTCGAAGCGCTCGATCAGGAACGGCATCGCGCCGCCGGCGTGCGAGAAGATAAACTTGATATCGGGCCAGCGGTCGGCGGCGCCGGAGAACACGAGGCTGGCGATGGTGCGCGTGGTGTCGGCGCCGAACTCGACGACGGTATCGGGAATATAGGGGATGAGATTGCCGCAGCAGGACGCAGTCGTCGGATGGACGGAGACGATCGCCTTGCGGCGGTTGAGTTCGTCGAACACCGGCACGAAGGCCGCGTCGCCGAGCCATTTGCCTTCGTAGCTCGTGAACATCGACACGCCGTCGGCCCGCAGGGTGTCGAAAGCGAACGCGATTTCGGCGAGCGTCGCATCGACATTCGGCATCGGCATCGCCGCGAACGATCCGAAGCGGCCTTTGTTGTCGATGCAGAGCTTGGCCGCGTACTCGTTGCAGGAGCGCGACAGCTTTGCGGACGCGCCGGCGTCGCCAAACCACAAACCCGGCGTGGTGATCGACAGCATCGCGGTCTGCACGCCCGCCGAGTCCATGTCTTCGAGCGTCTTTGCGAGCGTCCAGTCGAGTGCGGGCTTCGGCACGCGGGCGCGGGTGCCGACGCTTGCAACGTAGTCAGGCGGCGTCAGGTGATGGTGGACGTCGATACGGAAGGGAGCGGCTGGTGGCGGCGATGCTTGCGCTGGCGCGGATTCGGGCAGAACGGCCGTGGCTGCGAAAGCGGCGCTGCCCGCGAGAAATCCACGGCGGCTGACACCACAGTCGCAAGCGCATCCTGCGAAGGCTGATTGCTTGCCGTCAAACAAGCCCATTCGAAAATCCTAAACCCGCGAGGGCGGGGTCCGGCAGTGCCGTCCAAAACCTACGTAGCCGGATCATTAGATGTTTCAGGCCTTTCCGCAATCGGCTCAATCGAGCCCCTGCCGCAGCGTCATGGCCGCCGCAAACGGCCCGACCACCAGGGTGGTCAGCGAGATCGCGCACAGGATCGAAAACGGTGTGCCGAAGCTTGATGGCTCCAGCGTGGCGGCATTCGAGGCGGCAACGCCGAAGATCAGGACCGGGATCGACAGCGGCAGCACCAGCACTGCCAGCAGCAGTCCACCGCGCCGCAACGTGACGGCGAGCGCCGCACCGATCATGCCGGTCAGCGTCAGCGCCGGCGTTCCGACCAGGAGCGTCAGGGCGACGAAGAGGCTTTGTCCGGGCTCGAGGTTGAGCAGGAAGCCGAACAGCGGCGTCGCCACGACCAGCGGCAGGCCCGAGGCGATCCAGTGCGCCAGCGCTTTAGCGAGGCAGGTGAGTTCGAGCGGGGCATTGCCCATGGTCAGAAGATCGAGCGATCCGTCGTCCTGATCGGCGGTGAACAGGCGGTCGAGGGTCAGCAGGCTCGCCAGCATCGCGCCGAGCCAGAGGATCGCCGGACCGATCCGCTTCAGCAGCGGCACGTCAGGACCGATCGCGAACGGCATCAGCACCACGACGGTCAGAAAGAACAGCACGCCGATCAGCGCGCCGCCGCCGGCACGCATCGCGATCAGAAGATCGCGCCGGACAAGGGCGGTCAGCGCCATCATGCGGCGGCTCCCGCCGTTTGCGGGATGGCCAGCGTCCGCGCCGGCACGCCGAGCGGGCCGTGCGTTGCCGCCACAAGAATGCCGCCACTTTTCAGGTGCGTTTCGACGGCGTTCGCGAACATCGCCTGACCGCTCGAATCCAGTGCAGAGGTCGGTTCATCCAGCAGCCATACCGGGCGCTTCACTGTCAGCAGCCGCGCAATCGACAAGCGCCGCCGTTGCCCGGCCGAGAGAAAACCCGCGGGCAGATGGGCCGTATGGGCGATGCCGGTTGCCGCGAGAGCCGCGTCCGCGTTGCCGTCACCGCCGAGAAACGCCTGCCAGAAGCGGAGATTCTCCATCACGGTCAGCGACGGCTTGAGCGGATCGCGGTGGCCGAGGTAGTGCATTTGTTCGGCAGGCGGCTGCTCACTGTCGCCGCCATCCAGTGCAATCGTGCCGGCTGCGGGTGGCAGCAGCCCGGCAACGATCCGCAGCAGCGAGGACTTGCCGGCGCCGTTCGGCCCGGTCACCGCCAGCGCTTCGCCGGAAATCGCTGAGAAGTCGAGGTTTTCAAAAACCTGCCGGCCATTTCGCACACATCCGAGACTTTTGCCGGACAGCTGCATCGGTCTGCGTTGATCGGCCTCACTGGACGTGTTCACTGGCATCCAACATGCATTGCTGTGAGACCATTGTCAGTGTGGCAACCAGCTTGGAAAGATTCTATAACGCCGGAACTTGATGCAGCACACAACGCGCGGCGTCGAGCCCGCCAGCCAGCCCCCGCGCGTCGCGTCTCGATACCAGCCTCCGGTATCTTCAACAATTGAATCAGGATTCTCTTCATGACATCGCTCGACAGCTTCAAATGCCGCAAGACCCTCAAGGTCGGCGCCAAGACCTATGTGTATTACAGCCTCCCCACGGCGGAGAAGAATGGTCTCAAGGGCATTTCGAAGTTGCCGTTCTCGATGAAGGTTCTGCTCGAGAACCTGCTCCGCAACGAAGACAACCGCACGGTGAAGAAGGAAGACATCCAGGCGGTCGCCAAATGGATGAAGACCCGCAAGCTCGAGCACGAAGTCGCGTTCCGCCCGGCGCGCGTGCTGATGCAGGATTTCACCGGCGTNNGCGTGCCGGCGGTGGTCGACCTCGCCGCGATGCGGAACGCGATGCAGTCGCTCGGCGGCGATGCCGAGAAGATCAACCCGCTGGTACCGGTCGATCTCGTCATCGACCACTCGGTGATCGTCAACTTCTTCGGCGACAACCAGGCGTTCAAGAAGAATGTCACCGAAGAGTACAAGCAGAACCAGGAGCGCTACGAGTTCCTGAAGTGGGGTCAGAACGCGTTCTCGAACTTCTCCGTCGTGCCGCCAGGCACCGGCATCTGCCATCAGGTCAATCTCGAAT
>LWDM01000035.1:0-2875 GCA_002083525.1 Proteobacteria bacterium SG_bin9
AGAAAAACCAGTGCTCAAGAAAAAAGCCGGGCTCCGAAGAGCCCGGCCGGATAGTTTTTGGCCAAAAGAGGCCGACACAATCACCTTCCAAGAGGGTTCCTGAGCTCCCGCGCCGCTGGAGGAGGGGGACAATGCGCAGCGCGTTCATTCAGTGTGTGAGCATTATGAGGTGCGGCGATGGTGCGCAGCAACCGTCGAGCCCGCATGTCAGTCATGCGGGCGGTGGGGGCTTCAATCTGGTGTGACAAACACCACGGGGCGCCCAATCTATAACGATTTTACGAAGGCCAGCGCTGCGCTTTGCTCACCACGAAGTCGCGGAACACCTGCACGCGGGCGACCGACTTCAATTCTTCGGGATAGACGAAGTAGGTGTCGAGCTGGATCGAGTCCGACTCGCCGAACAACTGCACCAGTTGATTGCCGTCCTCTGCGAGATAGTCGGGCAATGCCGCGATGCCGAGGCCCTGCTGACACGCACGGACGAGGCCGAGGATGTTGTTGACGCGGAAGTATGGATCGCGCGCGGTGCCGTTGCGGCCGGCTTCGATCAGCCAATTGCGGTTTTGCAGATGCTGCGGCACCTGCGCGTCGCTGAGCACGATGATCTTGTGATTGTCGAGCTCTTCTAATGTCCGCGGCGTGCCGAAGCGCTTGGCGTAGTCCGGCGAGCAGTAGGCATGGAAGCCAAGCGAGAACAGTTTGCGCTGAATGAGATCCGGCTGCGTCGGCTTGCGCGTGCGGATGGCGACGTCGGCCTCGCGCATCGACAAGTCGAGCTCCTCGTCGGTCACCATCAGTTGAACGCGGATTTCCGGATAGAGGCTGGTGAATTCGGCGAGGCGCGGGATCAGCCAGTTGATGCCGAGGCCGGGCGTGGTGGTCACCTTGAGGTCACCGCTCGGCCGCTCGCGGCTGTCGGTGAGCTTCGCGCGCGCCGCCTGCAGCTGCATGAATACGTCATGCGCGGTGCGGAAGAGCAGGTCGCCCTGTTCGGTCAGGATCAGTCCGCGGGCGTGGCGGTGAAACAGCGACACTGCCAGTTCTTGTTCGAGCGCGCTGACCTGGCGCGACACGGCCGATTGGGACAGTCCGAGCTGCTCACCGGCGTGGGTAAAGCTTCCGGCCTCGGCGGCCGCGTGAAAAACCTTCAGCTTGTCCCAATCCATGTCGCTAAAACCGTCCCGGCTCCGTGCCATCTCTCCCCCGCTGTTTTACTCCGCTGCTGCACGCTCGTTGACGGCGGCGTGCAGAAAGCGTTCGGCCTCCAAGGCCGCCATGCAGCCCAGCCCGGCCGCGGTCACGGCCTGGCGATAGGTTTCGTCGGCAACGTCGCCGGCCGCGAACACACCCGCCACCGAGGTTGCCGTGGAGTGCGGCGCGATCTCGACGTAACCGCTCGGCTTCAGCTTGAGCTGGCCTTTGACGAGTTCGGTTGCCGGTGCATGACCGATGGCGATGAACACGCCGTCGGCGGCAATGTCGGTGAGTGCGCCGGTCTTGATGTTCTTCAGGCGGACGCCGGTGACCTTGTTCGGATCGGGCGTGCCGGTGATCTCGTCGATCGCCGAATCCCAGATCACGTTGATCTTCGGATGCTTGAACAGGCGGTCCTGCAGGATGCGTTCGGCGCGGAAGCTGTCGCGGCGGTGCACGACCGTGACCTTCGAAGCGAAGTTGGTCAGGAACAGCGCTTCCTCGACCGCGGTGTTGCCGCCGCCGACCACGACCACTTCCTTGTTGCGATAGAAGAAGCCGTCGCAAGTGGCGCAGGCCGAGACGCCGAAGCCCTTGTAGGTGTCTTCCGAAGGGATGCCGAGCCAGCGCGCCTGCGCGCCGGTCGCGAGAATCACAGTCTCGGCGATGTAGACGTCACCGCTGTCGCAGGTGATTCGGAACGGACGCTTCGACAGGTCGAGGGCGTTGACGAAGTCGGTCACGATCTTGGTGCCGACATGCGCCGCCTGCTTCTCCATCTGCTCCATCAGCCAGGGGCCCTGGATGACATCGGCGAAGCCGGGATAGTTCTCGACGTCGGTGGTGATGGTGAGTTGGCCGCCCGGCTGAATCCCCTGAATCAGCACGGGTTCGAGCATCGCGCGGGCGGCGTAGATCGCTGCGGTGTATCCGGCCGGGCCGGATCCGATGATGACGACTTTGGCATGAATTGGCGTGGCCATGGGCAGTCTCTGCACTGAGCATGTCGTATCAGCGGCGCGGCACGGGTTCGGCCGGCTGGCACAGCGCTGATGAGTGAAAAAGTTCTCGCTCCAAATTTAAGCCTTTCGCGGAGCTATGCAAGATATGCAATCCATACCTGTGGGAATTTCTTGACGCGGTATTTTTCCGGAATGCGCAATAAAATTGCGCATCGCTCGCGAGCACGTTATGACGGGAAAAGCGTTCGCTGCATTGCAAGGAAACCTGCGTGTCCAAGGGGCTCGACCAGATCGATCTGCACATTCTGAGGGAAATCCAGGCCGACGGCCGGATTACCAATGTCGATCTCGCCAAACGCGTCGGTATCTCGCCGCCGCCGTGTCTGCGGCGCGTGCGGGCGCTGGAAGAAGCCGGTTACATCCAGGGTTACCGCGGATTGCTCGAGCCGCGTCTGCTCGGTTTCGACGTCACCGTGTTCGCGTCGGTGCATCTCTCCAGTCAGGCCGATGCGGACCTGAAGGCGTTCGAGGATTTCGTGCGCAAGGAGCCGATGGTGCGCGAGTGCTGGATGCTCTCCGGCGAAGTCGACTTCATCCTGAAATGCGTCGCGCCGGACATGGCGAAGTTTCAGGACTTCGTCTCGCATCTCACCGCCGCGCCGCATGTGCGCAACGTCCGTACCTCGCTGGTGCTGCACAATTCGAAGAACGAGCCG
>LWDM01000035.1:2892-32284 GCA_002083525.1 Proteobacteria bacterium SG_bin9
GAAAGCGCGCTGAGCTCTGGAGTCGTAGCCCGGGTGGAGCGAAGCGAAATCCGGGATCGTCTCCCGGGTTACGCTGCGCTCCACCCGGGCTACGTGTTTGCGAAAATGAAAAGCCGCGCTGTTGCCAGCGCGGCTTTGTTTATTCGGTTTGAGACAATCAGCTTTTGTTGCGCATGCTTGCATCGAGACTGTACGGCCCGCCGCCGGCGGCCGACAGATACAGGAAGATGAAGCAGTACAGGATCGCCGCGCTGCCGCCGTTGAGCAGCGGCATCCACACCGGCGCATCGATTCTGCCTTTGAACATGTGGCCGATGAAATAGGCGCACGCCATCAAGCCCGACAGGATGAAGGCGACGGGCCGCGTGAACAGCCCGATCATCACCAGCGCGCCGCCGATCAGTTCGAGCGTGCCGGCCACCTGAATCAGCGGCGGCAGGTTTGCGAACTGCGGCAGGACCGGAAACTTGAACATCTTGGCGATGCCGACATGCATGAAGAGCAGGCCGGTGACGAAGCGCAGCAGGCTAAGCAGCGCCGGTTGCCACGGCGCGAGCATACGATCGATCATTTTGGATTTCCCCCAAGCAGTGTGCCACGACGAAAGTCTAATGCAGTCGTTGGCCAAGAGAAAGCTGCGCCGCAGCGTGGCGATCGGAATCGCTCTACGCTCGCGCCGCGGAATAAGTCAGGTTACGTGCGGGTGACTGGCAATGTGTAGCCCGGGTGTAGCGCAGCATAACCCGGGACTTGCAGAATGCTGATCCCGGATTTTGCTTTCGCTTCATCCGGGCTACGAGAAACCTCTACTTCCACTCGACCTTTGCGATCTCGTAGGCCTTGGCGCCGCCGGGGGCAACCACTTCGACGGTCGCGCCCTTCTTCTTGCCGATCAGCGCGCGCGCCAAGGGCGAGGTGATGGAGATGCGGCCCTTCTTGGCGTCGGCTTCGGTCTCGCCGACGAGCTGCCACACGGCCTTCTTCTCGGTGTCCTCGTCGATCAAGGTCACGGTCGCGCCGAACTTGATGGTGTCGCCGGAGAGCTTCGTCACGTCGATGATGTCGGCGCGCGCGAGTTTGTCTTCGAGCTCGGCAATGCGGCCCTCGTTGTGCGACTGGGCTTCCTTCGCCGCGTGATACTCGGCGTTTTCCGACAGGTCGCCGTGCGAACGCGCTTCGGCGATCGCCTCGATGATACGCGGGCGTTCGACCGATTGGCGCTGCTTCAGCTCCACTTCGAGCGCCGAATGCCCCGCGACTGTCATCGGTACCTTGTCAACCATTTCGCCGTCGTCCTTCGTTCGTAGCTATCCGCCGTGGCGGACTGCCAAGCATATCAGTTTTGGAACCGCCTGCGCGGTTCAAAAGCCCGTCAAAAACGCCCCCGGCGCCGGCTAGTTCCGGCGCGCTCAGGTTCCGTTTTCCGTTATTTTCCAGAGGCCTGGTGGGCGCCTGGAGCATTGTGCGCGCTAACGCTCTGCAAAGTAGCTTTGCAAGGTGCGCACTTCGAGATCGCCGCCCAGATAGGCCTTGATTCCCTGTGCCGCTGCGACGGCGCCGGAAAGAGTGGTGTAGTACGGCACCTTATGCAAGAGGGCAGCGCGCCGCAGCGAGCGGCTGTCGGCCAGGGCTTGCGGCCCTTCGGTGGTATTGAAGACGAGCTGAACGTCGCCGTTGGTAATCGCGTCGACGATGTGCGGCCGGCCTTCCAGCACCTTGTTGATCTTCTCGGTCGGCACGCCCTGATCGGCGAGGAAGCGCTGCGTGCCCGAGGTCGCCATCACGCGGAAGCCGACCGACGACAAGAGCTTCACTGCATCGACGATGCGATGCTTGTCGTTCTCGCGGACCGAGACGAATACGGTGCCCTTGCGCGGCACGCGCGTGCCGCCGCCGAGCTGGCTCTTGGCGAACGCCACCGCGAACGAGCGGTCGATTCCCATCACTTCGCCGGTCGAGCGCATCTCCGGGCCGAGCACGGTGTCGACGCCGGGGAAGCGCGCGAACGGGAAGACGGATTCCTTGACGCCGACATGCTTGAGATCGTGCGGCTTCAAGTTGAAGTCGGCGAGCTTCTCGCCGGCCATCACGCGCGCAGCGATCTTCGCGACGGGAGTGCCGATCACTTTCGCAACGAACGGCACCGTGCGCGAGGCGCGCGGGTTGACCTCTAACACATAGATCTCGCCGTCCTTGATCGCGTACTGCACGTTCATCAGGCCGACCACGTCGAGGCCGAGCGCGAGTTCGCGCGTCTGCCGTTCGAGTTCGCCGATCATCGGTTTGTCGAGCGAGTGCGGCGGCAGCGAGCAGGCGGAATCGCCTGAGTGAATGCCCGCTTCCTCGATATGCTCCATGATGCCGACGATGAACGTGTCCTTGCCGTCGCAGAGGCAGTCGACGTCGATCTCGGTGGCATCCGACAGGTAACGATCGAACAGCAGTGGGTTGGTGCCGAGCACCGTGTTGATCTGGCCGGTCTTGTCGTTCGGATAGCGTGCCTTGACGTCGGCGGGCACGAGCTCCGGCAAGGTGCCGAGCAGGTAATCGCCGAGCTGGTTCTCTTCGCGGATGATCTGCATCGCGCGGCCGCCGAGCACGTAGGACGGACGCACCACCAGCGGATAGCCGAGGTCGGTCGCGACCAGCCGCGCCTGCTCGACCGAGTAGGCGATGCCGTTCTTCGGCTGCTTCAGTTTCAGCTTGTCGAGGATGCGCTTGAAGCGGTCGCGGTCTTCGGCGAGGTCGATCGCGTCCGGCGAGGTGCCGAGGATCGGCACGTTCGCGGCTTCCAGCGCGCGCGCGAGCTTCAGCGGTGTCTGGCCGCCGAACTGCACGATCACGCCATGCAGCGTTCCGTTCGTGCGCTCGGTGTCGATGATTTCGAGCACGTCTTCGGCGGTGAGCGGTTCGAAGTAGAGGCGACCCGCCGTGTCGTAGTCGGTCGACACGGTTTCCGGATTACAGTTGACCATGATGGTCTCGTAGCCGGCATCGCCGAGCGCGAAGCAGGCGTGACAGCAGCAGTAGTCGAACTCGATGCCCTGGCCGANNTGGCCGATGCGGTTCGGGCCGCCGCCGAGGATCACGACCTTCTTGGCGTTAGAGGGCTCGGCTTCGTCGGCCACGGGGCCGGCGAACGGCGCCTCATAAGTCGAGTACATGTAAGCGGTCGGCGAGGCGAACTCGGCCGCGCAGGTGTCGATGCGCTTGTAGACCGGCCGCACGTCGAGCGAGCGGCGCAGCGCTTTCACCTCGGCTTCGGTCTTGCCGGCGAGCACGGCGAGCCGCGCGTCCGAGAAGCCCATGGCCTTGAGGGTGCGCATGCCGAAAGCATTGCCGGGGAGGCCGTGCGCCTTCACTTTCGCTTCCATGTCGACGATGCCGCGCATCTGCGCCAGGAACCACGGATCGATCTTGCACGAGTTGAAGATCTCGTCGTCGCTCCAGCCGAGCCGCATCGCCTGCGCCACCTGCAAGAGACGGTTCGGCGTCGGCGTGCCGAGCGCAGCGCGGATCGCGTTCTTGTCGTCGTCCTTGCCGATGCCCTCGATGTCGATCTCGTCGAGACCGGTCAGGCCGGTTTCGAGCCCGCGCAGCGCCTTCTGCAGGCTCTCCTGGAAGGTGCGGCCGATGGCCATCACTTCGCCGACCGACTTCATCGATGTGGTCAGCGTCTGGCTCGCGCCCGGGAATTTCTCGAACGCAAAGCGCGGAATCTTCGTGACGACGTAGTCGATGGTCGGCTCGAACGAGGCCGGCGTGGCGCCGCCGGTGATGTCGTTGGCGATTTCGTCCAGCGTGTAGCCGATGGCGAGCTTCGCAGCGACTTTTGCGATCGGGAAGCCGGTGGCTTTTGACGCGAGCGCCGACGAGCGCGACACGCGCGGATTCATTTCGATCACGACCATGCGGCCGTCGACGGGGTTGACGCCGAATTGCACGTTGGAGCCGCCGGTCTCGACGCCGATCTCGCGCAGCACCGCCAGCGAGGCGTCGCGCATGATCTGATATTCCTTGTCGGTCAGCGTCAGGGCAGGGGCGACGGTGATCGAGTCGCCCGTGTGCACGCCCATCGGATCGAGATTCTCGATGGAGCAGACGATGATGCAGTTGTCCTTCTTATCGCGGACGACCTCCATCTCGTATTCTTTCCAGCCGAGCACCGACTCTTCGATCAGCACTTCGTTGGTCGGCGAGGCGTCGAGGCCGCGCTCGATGATGTCGAGAAACTCTTCGCGGTTGTAGGCGATGCCGCCGCCGGTGCCGCCCATGGTGAAGGACGGACGGATGATCGCGGGCAGGCCGATATCGGACAGCGCCATCAGCGCTTCGCCCAGCGCGTGCTCCTGATAGCGCTTGCGGCGGTCGTTCTCATGCAGCGTCCACTGCCGGTCGTGTTCGGCCAGCGCGTCGCCGGTCAGCGTCGCTCGCTTGGCCTGGTGCTCGTCGCGGAATTTCTTCTTCAGCGCCGATGCGTTGGCGAGCCGCGAGCGCGGCGTCTCAAGCCCGATTTTCGTCATCGCCTCGCGGAAGAGCTGGCGGTCTTCCGCCTTGTCGATCGCTTCAGCGGTCGCGCCGATCATCTCGACGCCGAACTGCTCCAGCGTGCCCTGGCGGCGCAGTGACAGCGCGCAGTTCAGCGCGGTCTGCCCGCCCATGGTCGGCAGCAGCGCAAAGCCGCCCGGAATGACGTGGCGTTCCTTCTCGATGATCTTGGCGACGATCTCAGGCGTGATCGGCTCGATGTAGGTCGCGTCCGCCAGCTCCGGATCGGTCATGATCGTGGCCGGGTTCGAATTGACCAGGACGATCCGGTAGCCTTCTTCCTTCAGCGTCTTCACGGCCTGGGTGCCGGAATAGTCGAATTCGCAGGCCTGGCCGATCACGATGGGGCCTGCGCCGATGATGAGGATCGTCGATATGTCGGTTCGTTTCGGCATCTCAGCTCATGGGCCCGGACGGGCGGAAAGTGGGCACAAAAAAAGGGCGCGCTGCTGCGCGTCCCCGGTACCCGAGCGCGGGCCTGACCTCGCGCGCGGCTGTCTTTAGACCAGATCGGAGGGGGAAAAAAGAGCTTAAAAGGCCCGATCAACTGGCATTTTTAGCCGAATTCGCCCGTTCGGGGACGGGCGAAGGGAGTGGAGACCCAGCCTGGGGTTGAACCAGGATGTGAGGCCTTGCACAGCCCCCGCGTACGCTTTCCGCCACTGGGTCGTCTTACCAAGATACCGGGCCAGCCCTGGCGGAAAAAGAGGCATCGTCAGGCGAGCCCAATTATCCTTTCGGATTTGATAACGCGCCCGGGCGAACGCCGGCCTCGGGGCTGTCGAAGGCATGCCGCGCGACGAACGTCATGCGTGATGGATTGTGGCCGACGTTCACCTGCGAACGCGTGGCGGTGAAGCCCGCTGCGGTCAGTTTCGCGATCATCTCGTCTTCGCCGTAGCGCTGCAGTCCGACTTTCGAGCGCAGGCTCCAGTAATCCGAGAGCGCGGTGCGGATCAGGCCGATCAGCGCATCCTTGAGGAATCCCTTCGCTGCTCCAAAACGCAACAGCGCGAGCACATCGGGGACGATGCCGACCTTCGGATCGAGAATATCGCCGACGATCAGCCGGCCGCCGGGCGTCAGGAGGCGCTTGATGACGGCGAACGCGGCATCGAGCTCCTTCGGCGTCATGTACTGCGCGACCGAAATCATCACCACGAGATCGATCGACGCGTTCTCCTGATATTTCAGCTCGTCGAGGGCGCGGACGCGGATTTTGGTATTCGGGGCAAAGCGCGAGACGAGACGGCCGCGCACGCCCGGCGCAGGCTCGGCGAGGATCAGCTTGCCGCAGGCGTCGGCAACATTTGCCGCATACAGCGCTTCGCCGCAGGAATAGTCGAGCACGACCGCATCCGGCGAGGAGATGAAGCCGATGATGTTGCTGGCGATCAGCCGGAAGTGCTCGTCGCGGTGTGCGCGGCTGACATAAATCGTATGGGTTGAATCGTAATAATCGATCCAGTCGTTCATGGCCTTGGCCCAAAATCCAATATTCGCCATGACACGGTTCCGCTATGGAACCCGAACGGCAAATATGCGTTTAGCACAATAATCCCGGCCGGCCCGGCGCTTTCCCGATCGCCCACAGGCAAGAAAAGCTGCTGCGTCGTCTGTCACATACGTAACCCCGCAAAGAGGTGTATCCGTGAATAAGCCTGCTCGAAAGCCCGCAGCTGTCGCACCTGCGCTCGACACTCCCACCGACCTCTCCAATGAAGCAGTGAAGGACATTTCCGCCGCGCTCAATCCGCTCGTCGCCGATGCCTTCGCGCTCTATCTGAAGACCAAGAATTTCCACTGGCACGTCAGCGGCCGGCACTTCCGTGATTATCACCTGCTGCTCGACGAACAGGCGGGCGCGATCTTCGGTTCGATCGACGAGATCGCCGAGCGTGTGCGCAAGATCGGCGGCACCACGCTGCGCTCGATCGGTCATGTCGCCAAGCTGCAGACGCTCGACGACAACGATGAGGCTTACGTCCCGCCGCGCGAGATGCTGCGCGAGCTGATGGAGGACAACAAGAAGATGGCGGCGGCGATGCGCAAGGCGCGCGAAGTCGCCGACAAGCACGAGGACGTCGCAACCACGAGCATTCTCGAGAACTTCATCGATGCCACCGAGCGCCGCACCTAGTTCCTGTTCGAGGCGAGCCGCGACGACGGCGACAACGCACGCTAAAGTTTCTTGTCCCGGACGCGACGCAGCGTGCAACGCTGCTTCGCAGAGCCGGGACCATTCCAGATGCTGAGGGTGGTAAGGCCCCGGATCAGCAGCGCGTCATTTCGTGCCGCGCAGCGTCCGGGGAAAGTTGGAGCACCTAAATGAACTGGCAGCGCGGCCTGTTTCGCTTCTGGCTGGTCGTCTCGATCCTCTGGGGCTTGTTGATCGGCTGGTGGGCCTACGTATCGTTCCAGACGGTGGTCGGCATCGCCCGATCGTTCGGCGTCACCGGCTCCGACTGGCTGATGCTGCTGGCCGCCCTGGCGCTCCCGATCGTGATCGGCTTGGTGCTGTGCCTGATCGCCGTGTGGATCCTGCGCGGCTTCCGGCCGTAATCGAGCAGCGCAAAAAAACGCCCGCCAGTTGGCGGGCGTTGGTGCGAGACGCGAGGGAGCGACGTCGCGCGAGTATCGGAGCATGATCCGGAAAAGTGTGAAGCGGTTTTCCGAAAAAGATCATGCTCGAGCGAAAAGCTATTTCGCTGCGGCGCCTTTCACCGGCAGCTCAAAAACCAGGCAAGTTGTAGTGGCGTGCGCAATCAAACGATCCTGCGCATCGAGAATTTTGCCTTCGGCAATCGCGGTGCGCCGTCCGGCGTTCAGCACGGTGCCGATGGTGCGGATCGGTCCGGTATCGACGGTCATGCCGCGTACGAAATTCACCTTGAATTCGAGAGTGGTGTAGCCCTGACCCGCCGGCAGCACGGTGTGCACGGCGCAGCCCATGGCGGAATCGAGCAAGGTCGCGGCGTAGCCGCCGTGCACCGAACCGATCGGATTGTAGTGATCGAACGACGGCGTGCTCTGGAACTCGACCGTTCCTTTGTCGGCCTTGCCGAGCGTAAAACCGAGCGTGCGCATGATCGGCGGCGCGGGAAACTTGCCCGCAAGCATCGCCTGGATAAAGTCCAGCCCCGAAAGCGCGGCCATGGTCGGCATCGGCGTGACGCCGTACTGGATTGGCGGTACGATAGGTGCATTCATGGCTTGCGATCCTTCGTAAAAGGCTTATGATTGTGATCGTAATCATTAGACGGTTGCTGTAAAGCGGCTGCAGTGCAGAGGTGGGTTACGCGATGCGCATATCGAAAGCGGAAGCCGAGCGGAATCGCGCGCGTCTCGTCGATGCGGCAGCAAAAATCCTGCGCGAGCAGGGTATCGAAGGCGTCGGCGTCGATGCCCTGGCAAAGGCCGCGGGCGTCACGCACGGCGGCGTCTACAGCCACTTCAAGTCGAAGGATGATCTTGCGGCCGCTGCCGTCGAGCGGGCGCTGCAGGTATCGGCCGGTGAATGGCGTGAATTCGTCGAGGCCGAGGGCGGCGCGCATGCGCTGGCGCGCATGATCCGCTCGTATGTCTCGCGTACGCATCGCGATAATCCCGGCACGGGCTGCTCGATCACGTCGCTCGGCGCTGAAGCCGGCCGCGGCGGCAAGAAGCTGCGCGATGTGTTTTCGACCGGCGTGACCGATCTGATCGCCGAAATGCAAAAGGCCAATCCGGCGCCGACGGAAGCCGAGGCGCGCGAGCGCGCAATCGTCAACGTCGCCACGATGATCGGCGCGGTGGTGATGGCGCGGGCAGCCGTCGCCGACACGGACCTGTCGGACGATATCCTCAAGCTCGTCCGGCGCGACCTGCTCGAGCGCAACAACGCCAATTGACGCTGGCGGTCTCGTTCTCATTCGTGATGCAATAGACTAACGTCGTCCGGTCACGGATCGCGGAGCTGTCGGTTGCATACGCTGGAATGGATCATCGGGCTGTTGCTTGGCGCGCTGGCGCTCTCGGCCATCGCGCGCCGCATCAACGTGCCGTATCCTGTGTTTCTCGCCATCGGCGGCGCCGGCCTCGCGTTCCTGCCCATCGCCCCCGAGTGGACATTGCAGCCGGAACTGGCGCTGGCGCTGTTCGTCGCCCCGGTGCTGCTCGACGCCGCCTTCGACACGTCGTTGCGCGATCTGCGGGACAACTGGGTCGCGGTGACGATGCTGGTGCTTTGCGCGGTTGGGGTGACCACCGCGGCCGTGGCGATCGTCGTGCACTGGATGATTCCTGGAATCCCATGGGCGGCGGCGATTGCGCTCGGCGCCATCGTCGCGCCGCCGGATGCCGCAGCCGCGACCGCGATCTTGCGACAGGTCCGTATTCCGCACCGGCTGGTCAAAATTCTCGAAGGCGAAAGCCTGCTCAACGATGCGAGTGCGCTGCTGATCTATCGCATCGCCGTTAGCGCGGTGGCCGTCGATCATCTCAAGGCGCACGAGGTTGCGCCGTCGGTTGCGCTGGTGCTGGTCGGCAGCCTCATCGTCGGTTACCTCGCGGCGAAGCTGCTTGCGTATGTGCATGATCGCATCGACGATGCGCCGAGCGCGATCATCGTCCAGTTCGCGTTTACGTTCGTGGTCTGGATCGTCGCCGAACGTCTGCATCTCTCCGGCATTCTCACCGTCGTGGTCTACGCCATCACCATCGCGCAGACGGCTCCTGCGCACACACCGGCGCGTATCCGCGTGCCGTCGTATGCGGTGTGGGAGACGATGGTCTTCATGCTCAACGTGCTGGCGTTCGTCATCATCGGCATGCAGCTGCGGCCGGTGCTGGCCACGCTCCCCGGCGATCTCCGCAACCAGTATCTCGCCGTCGCCGGCGCGGTGCTGCTCACAGTCATCATCGTCCGCTTCGCCTGGGTCATGTCGTACAACAAGCTGCTGCGGATGAAGATCGACCGCTACGGTTTCAATCCGCCGCGGCCGATGATGCGTCCGACCCGGGAGGGCGGCATCGTCATCTCATGGTGCGGCATGCGCGGCATCGTCACGCTTGCCGCCGCGTTCGCGCTGCCGGAAGGTTTTCCGTATCGCGATCTCATTCTGCTGGCGTCGTTCGTCGTCGTGCTCGGCACGCTGTTGATTCAGGGGCTGACGCTGAGTGCGCTGGTGAAGTGGCTCGGGATGAACGAAGCCGATCCGGTCGCGCGTGAGCTCGAGGTCGCGCGCGGGGCTGCATATCGTGCTGCACTTGTGGCGATCGAGGGCGACGACTCCATCGCCGGCAAGATGCTGCGTGACGAATATCAGGACATGCTCGCGCGCATCGAGGATGAGGCGGTCGACACGGGCGACGGTGAATTGCCGGCCGATCCGCTGCGCCGTCGTGCGATCGCCGCCGCGCGGCAGGCGGTGCTGAAGCTGCGGGACGACGGCGACATCGGCGACGACGCGTTCCATCGCCTCGAGGAAGAGCTCGACTGGGCCGAGCTCAGTGCCGGCGGGGCGTAACTTCTTTCGTCATTGCGAGGAGCAAAGCGACGAAGCAATCCAGCTTCGAGCTTTTGGCTGGATTGCTTCGCTACGCTCGCAATGACGTTGCCTAAACTAAGTACTTCGCGACAGCCTTCTCGTCCCAGGCAATGCCGCTGCCGGGCTCTTCACCGATCAGCACGTGGCCGTCCTTCACCTTGAGCGGCTCCTGCAACACGCCGTTGGCCCAGTCGACATACTCCAGCCAGTGCGCGGTCGGGGTCACCGTCATCAAATGTGCGCTGACTTCCGAGAACAGGTGCGTCGACATCTCGACGCCCGCCGCATGCGCCAGCGCTGCCGCACGCATCCAGCCGGTGACGCCGCCGATGCGCTGCACGTCCGGCATCACGTAGTCGCTGGCCTCGTGCGCAAGCGATGTCTCCATCGCGAACGCGCTGTCGAAATTTTCGCCGATCTGTATCGCCGTGCGGGTGTCGGCGGTGACGCACGCGCAGCCGGCATAGTCGTCGTGGCGCACCGGCTCTTCGATCCAGAGCAGCCCCTCGTCGTCGAGCATCTCGCAGCGGCGGATCGCCTCGGCGACGCTGAGCGACTGGTTATAGTCGCACATGAGCGTGACGTTATCGCCGACCGCCTTGCGCACAGCGCGCACGGTTTTCAGATCGTCGATCGCATCCGGGCGGCCGACCCGGATTTTCACGGCTGAAAAGCCTTCGCCAAGCAGCTTCAGCGCCTCGTCGGCAGCGGCTTTGGCTTTCATGATGCCGAGGCCCTTGGAGTTGTAGGCGCGGATCGGCTTCGGCACGCCGCCGAGCAGACGTGCGAGCGGCAGATTGCGCGCGCGCGCCAGCGCATCCCACGCCGCCATGTCGATCGCGGACTGCGCCAGCCGTTGAATACCGGCGAGGCCGAGCAGGGCAAAACGTTGCGTCAGCTTGCGTTCGATGTCGAACGGGATCAGTTCGTCGCCGGCGACGAGCTCCGACATGGCCGTGACCATTTCGGCCAGCGCCTTCAGCGCCACCGGCGTGATCGAGAAGATGTAGGTGTGCCCGCGCACGCCCTGATCGGTCTCGCAATCGACGAGCACCAGCGGCGCCTTGCTCACCGCGCCGGAGCTTGTCTGCAACGGCATGTTCATCGGCACGATGACCGGCCGCGCGGTGAAGCGTTTGATGCGGATGATGCCGGTCATGCGATACCCCTGCGCTGATCGGGCAGGGCCTTAGCACGGAACGGCCGGGAGGTCATGGCGAGCGCGGCACGGCACTGCGGCGATATAGGCAAGGATCATTGCGTTATTTCCGTCGTCATTCCGGGGCGTGCGAAGCACGAGCCCGGAATCCATACGCCGCAGCAGGCGTTTGACGAAGTCAGAAATGGCTCTGCGACTCTTGCAGCAAATCCCAAGAATCACAGGGGGTATGGATTCCGGGCTCGCGCCAAGAGGCGCGCCCCGGAATGACGACTGAGGGCACTCGCCGCTAGCCCTTCTTCGCTCGCATCAAGTCCGCGAAGCGGGTGAAGAGGTAGTGCGAGTCGCGCGGGCCGGGCGAGGCTTCCGGGTGGTACTGCACCGAGAACACCGGCTTGTCGGTCAGCGCGATGCCGCAGTTCGAGCCGTCGAACAGCGAGACGTGCGTCTGCTTGGCGTGCTTCGGCAGCGTCGCTTCGTCCACCGCGAAGCCGTGGTTCATGGAGGTGATTTCCACCTTGCCGGTGGTTTCATCCTTCACCGGATGGTTCGCGCCGTGATGGCCCTGATGCATCTTCTTCGTCTTGGCGCCGACGGCGAGGCCGAGCATCTGGTGACCCAAACAGATTCCGAACGTCGGGGTGCCGCTGGCGATCACCTTCTGGATCACCGGCACCGCATACTTGCCGGTCTCGGCCGGATCGCCCGGGCCGTTCGACAGGAACACGCCATCCGGCTTCATCGCGAGGATATCTTCTGCGGACGTCGTCGCGGGCACGACCGTGACCTTGCAGCCTTCACCAGCGAGCAGGCGCAGGATGTTGCGCTTCACGCCGTAGTCGATGGCGACCACGTTGAACTCCGGCTTCTCCTGCCGGCCGAAACCCTTGCCCCACGCCCAGGGCGTCTCGTCCCAGGTGAAGCGCTGTCCGCTGGTCACCATCGGCACGAGGTCCATGCCTTCGAGGCCGGGCCACTCGCGCGCTTCCTTTTTCAGCGCGGCGAGATCGAACTTGCCGTCACGCGCATGCGCGATCACAGCGTTCGGCATGCCCTTGCTGCGGATCAGCGCGGTCAGCGCGCGCGTGTCGATGCCGGAGAGGCCAATGATGCCGCGCGCCTTCAGCCACTGGTCGAGGTGTTTGGCCGCGCGGAAGTTCGACGGATCGGTGATCGAACCGCGCAGGATCACACCGCGCGCGCCCGGCGTCGCCGCCATGTTCACCGTCTCGATGTCTTCGTCGTTGGTGCCGACGTTGCCGATGTGCGGGAAGGTGAAGGTGATCAGCTGTCCGGCGTAGGACGGGTCGGTGAGGATTTCCTCGTAGCCGGTCATCGCGGTGTTGAAGCAGACTTCGCCGACGGCGGAGCCTTCCGCGCCGAGGCCGAAGCCTTCCAGCACGGTGCCATCGGCGAGCACGAGGAGCGCGGTCGGTTTGAATTCCGGCCAGGCTGAAGCGTTTTCAGGGGTTGTCATAAGCCGCCTACATAGACCCGGTGGTCCGCCGCGTCAAAGCCGGATCGCGGATAAAATTGCGTATTTGACAGGCTTTTTGATCGTTTCGCTTCGATGCTCTAGTCTTCCGCCAAACAAGCAGAACCGGGGGAGAAACATGAGCGAAACGACGCCGATCGTGCTGGTTCCTGGGCTCGCCTCGTCTTCCCGCATCTGGCTGCCGGTTCTGCCGGTGCTGTGGACCTTCGGGCCGGTGACGGTGGTCAATCACAGCCGCGACGATCAGATGGCGGCAATCGCCAAACGCATCCTCAAGGACGCGCCGCCGCGCTTCGCGCTCGCCGGTCATTCCATGGGCGGCTACATCGCGTTCGAGATCATCCGTCAGGCCCCCGAGCGGGTGATCAAGCTCGCGCTGATGAACACGCAAGCGCGGCTCGATACGCCGGAGGTGGCCGCCCGCCGCCGCGATTTCATGGCGAAGGCGAAGGACGGCAAGCTGCAGGAGGTAATGGACGCGTCGTTTCCGTTGCTGGTGCATCCGTCGCGCATCAACGACGTGATGCTGAAGCAGCTCAAGACCGATATGGCCAACGACACGGGCGCGCAGGGTTACATCAACAACCAGACCGCCATGCTCGCGCGAGCCGACTCGCTGCCGACGCTGACCGCGATCCGCTGCCCAACCATGGTGCTCACCAGCGATCAGGACCTGCTGATCTCGAACGAGCGCTCGAAGGAGATGGCCGACGGCATTCGTGACGCATGGCTCGTGACCGTTCCGGAGTGCGGCCATCTCTCGCAGGCCGAACAGCCGGAAGCGGTCAGCGCCGCGATGGCTGAGTGGATGGCCGCCTAGGGTTCTTCAAAGTAACCATGAGACGAGTCCTGCCAACGGTGCCGCTGCGTCTCACTTGCGGCCGCAACGGTAGGTGAATAAGGATGATCCTACCGGGGTAGGGCCGCTGGCGTTTTCCAGGCCGCTCCGGGGTGGGGCCATCGTTGTTCGCGTTCTTGAGATCCATCCGCGAGGTCAAAGTGCCGTCGCAGTGGTGGCGGCTGGTCGATCGCTGGCTCGATGGCGTCGAGGCAGGGTGGGGCGTTCCGTTGCTGCTCGCGATGTTCGTCGCCGTCTGGATGGCGACGCTGACCGTCGCCTACTGGAACGTGTCGCTGTTCCCCGATGTGCTCGAAGCGTGGTCGGTCGGGCGAACGCTCGGCTGGGGAAACGCCAAACATCCGCCCCTGATGGGCTGGATCGCGCTCGGCTGGACCAGCGTCTTTCCGGTCACCGACTGGTCGATGACCTTGCTGGCGTTGGTCAACGCCGCGCTCGGCCTGTGGTTTATCGATCTGATTGCGCGGCGATTCCTGACAGCCGAAGGCCGCGCGATCGTGCTGTTGCTGGCGATGCTGCTGCCCGCCTATCATTTCCATGCGCAGCGCTTTAACGCCAACTCGGTGCTGCTCGCGGTCTGGCCGCTGGCGATTTACTGCTTCCTGCGTTCGTTCGAAGACAAGCGAAGCGTTGGCTGGGCGGCCGCAGCCGGTGCCGCGAGCGCGCTCGCCTTGCTCGGCAAGTACTACTCGGTGTTTCTGGTTGCGGGCTTTGTCTGCGCGGCTGCGATTCATTCCGAGCGGTTGAAATATTTCCGCTCGCCGGCGCCGTGGGTATCCGCGCTCGCCGGCCTCGTTGTGCTTGCGCCGCACCTGTACTGGCTGATCACGACGGATTTCTTGATCTTCCGCTACCCGGCCAGCAAGCATGGCGGGCTGAGCGCTGGGCAGGTTCTGGGGAAGTCGGTCAGTTTCGTCTTGGGTATTGCCGGCTGGCTGGTGCTTCCCGTTTTCGTGTGGCTGGCGATGTTGCGCGGCCATCTGCGCGATTGGTTTGCCGGCGTGCAGATGCGCGACGCATGTTTGCAACTGCTGACGCTGATCTTCGCCGGCACGGTTCTGTTGCCGATTCCCGTGGCGCTTGCTGCGCGCAGCGGACTGACGGCGGTGTGGGCGCTGCAGGGACTGTTCCTTGCGATCGTGATTGTGGTGTGCCTGTCGCATGTCCGTCCGAGCCGGCACGAGACCGCGAGGCTGTTCAGTCTTGTGGCGGCGCTGACCGTTCTGGTCGCCGTGTTTGCGCCGCTGCACGCGATCTATCGCAATACGTATGAGTTCAACGAGCGGCGGAATTTCTACCTGCCGGCGACGCAGGAATTGATGCGGCAATGGCGCGAGCTGTCCACGCAGCCGCTGCGGCGCGCGAGCGGGACGGAGTTCCTCGCATTCGCGATTGCCTTCTACAGCGAGGACCATCCTGTCTTCAGCCGTCCGGTTCTGCCAGGCGGTGAGTATCCGTTGCCGCCGCAGCGGGTGCTGGAAGGCGGGTGGGCGTCGCTCTGTTTCTCGGATCAGCGTGTCTGCACCGACTGGCAAACGCGCGTGGGGGCTTACGCACTAAACCCGGTGCGCTTTGAAACCGAGATCACGATGCAGCTGTGGGGTATGAAAGGCCTCTCGCGCAGGGTCAGTGGACTGATGGTGCCGCCGGCCGATGAAGTGCCGCAGCTGCGCAACAAGCCGCGCCTCTTGCATGAGGACGGCATCGAGGAATTCGGGGCACGCAGGCGCCCCTGAAAGGTTCGCAATCGCCACGACCCGGGCTATAAGGGGCCGCGCCACGGGCGCACCTGATTTGCTGCCGGAGGATCGACATGCTGCGCGACGCCATCAACAACGCGGTCAAGGACGCCATGAAGGCTAAGGAAGAGCGCAAGCTCTCCACGCTGCGGATGATGAACGCGTCGATCAAGAACGCCGACATCGAGGCGCGCGGGCAGGGCAAGGGGCCGCTTGCCGACGGCGACCTGCTGAGCCTGTTCCAGAAAATGATCAAGCAGCGGCAGGATTCGATCGAACTCTACGACAAGGGCGGCCGCGCCGAACTCGCCGCCCAGGAGCGCGAGGAGATCGCGATCATTACCGCGTACTTGCCGAAGCAGATGTCCGACGCCGAAGTCAACGACGCGATCAAGGCGGCGATCGCCGAGACCGGCGCCGCCGGCATGAAGGACATGGGCAAGGTCGTCGGCGCGCTGAAGGCGAAGTATTCCGGCCAGATGGATTTCGCCAAGGCCAGCGGACTGGTGAAGGCGGCGCTGAGCGGTTAGTTTTCCGGAAAAGAAAATCCGGGAGGTCGCCGTGCTCACGCCCGCACCCGACTACGACACGCTCTACCGCGATTTCCGCTGGGATGTGCCGGCGCGCTTCAACATGGCGCAGGCCTGCTGCGATCGTCACGCGGACGGCTCGGGCCGTCTCGCGCTGATCGACGTCGCCGAGAGCGGCAAGGCGGCGCGCTACAGCTTCGATGATCTGAAAACATTCTCGTCCGCCTTCGCCAATGTGCTGACCGCCGACGGTCTCGCGCGCGGCGATGTCGTCGCGGTGTTTCTCTCGCAGTCGATCGAACTGCCGGTCGCGCATCTGGCCGTGTGGCGCGCGGCGATGATCTCGCTGCCGCTGTTCGTGCTGTTCGGCGAGGACGCGATCGAATTCCGGTTGCAGAATTCCGGCGCCAGCGCTGTCGTCACCGACGAGACCGGTTACGCCAAGATCGCGGCGATCCGCAGCCGGCTGCCGAATCTCAAGCATGTTTACGTCATCTCGGACGCGCCGCCGGCGGGAACCAAATCGTTCTGGGGCTCATTGCGCGCAACGGCGAGCGATCACGTGCTGGCCGACACCTCATGCGACGATCCGGCGCTGATCATCTACACCTCCGGCACCACGGGAAATCCGAAAGGCGCGCTGCACGCGCATCGCGTGCTGCTCGGCCATCTGCCGAACGTCGAGATGACGCATGATTTCTTCCCGCAACCGGGCGACATCATGTGGACGCCGGCCGACTGGGCCTGGATCGGCGGGCTCGTCAACGCGCTGCTCGCCGCACTCTATCACGGCACGCCGGTGGTGGCCTCGCGTGCGCGCAAGTTCGACTCGCACGCGGCGATGCAGCTGATGGCCGATCACAACATCCGCAACGTGTTCCTGCCGCCGACCGCGCTGAAGCTGATGCGGCAGGCGAACGTGAAGCATGAAGGTGTGAAACTGCGCAGCATCTTCACCGGCGGCGAATCGCTCGGCGCGGAAATGCTGGCCTGGGTGAAAGCGACGTTCGGCGTCGAGGCGCACGAGGTGTTCGGGCAGACCGAGAACAACCTCGTGATCGGTTCGAATGCGAAGCTGTTTCCGATCCGCCCCGGCTCGATGGGCAAGGCGACGCCGGGCTTCGACGTGCGCATTGTCGACGAAGACGGCAACGAGCTGCCGCGCGGCGCCCGCGGTATCATCGGCGTGCGCCAGCCGACGCCATCGACCATGCTCGGCTATTGGAAAAATCCCGAAGCGACGGCGAAGAAATACGCCGGCGGCTTCCTGCTCACCGGCGATCTCGGTATGCAGGATGAGGACGGCTACTTCTGGTACATGAGCCGCGAGGACGATGTGATCACCTCGGCCGGCTATCGTATCGGCCCGTCCGAGATCGAGGATACGCTGTTGAAGCATCCGGCGGTGGCGCTCGCCGCCGTCGTCGGCATTCCCGATCCGATCCGCACCGAGTCGATCAAGGCATGGCTGGTGCTGCGGCCGGGCTTCATGCCGGGCGATGCGCTCGCGAAAGACATCCAGGATTTCGTCAAGACGCGGCTCGCCGCGCACGAATATCCGCGCTTCGTCGAATTCGCCAACGAACTGCCGATGACCGCGACCGGCAAGGTGCTGCGGCGGGAACTGCGTTCGCGCGGGTGAGGCGCGACCTTCCGTCATCCCGACCATCGCCGTTCCATGGTACGATTGTCTGCGACAGCACCGGTCACGGGAGGTCGGCGATGGACGTCAGACGCAAGACGCCGCATCCCGCGCTTCGACACATCGTCCGCTCGTTCGAGGAACGTCGTCTGACATTGGGCGCCGAGGTGCTGACATGGCCGCTGACCGCACGGCCGCATCAGATCATTGACGTTTATCTGGGTGATCCGTTTCGTCTCCGGGTCGACGACGGGCCGATGCAGACGGCGCCCGAAACGGTGGTGGTCGGCCCGCAGGGCTCGCGGCGCATTCAGCTCTACATGTCGGGCGAGATCCATATCTTCAACATTCTGTTGCAGCCGTCAGCCCTCAACCGTCTCGTTGGCATCGACATGCGGTCGCTGGTCAACGAAGGCATCGCGGCCCGCGATGTTCTCGGCCAGCGTGCGGTTCTGCTGAACGATGCGGTGCGTTCCGCTCGCGACTTCGCCTCGCGCGTGGCCGCCGCCGAGCGATGGTTCGGGATGATGCAGGAGAACATCCAGATGCGCGACGGGATCGACCAGACGTCGCGTCTGCTGTGGGCGTCGCGTGGCCGTGCGCGTATCGACGAGCTTGCCAAGCGTTCGGGGCTGAGCGCACGGCAATTTCAGCGTCGCTTCACGATGCAGGTCGGTCTGTCTCCGAAGCTCTATGCACGGACGATCAGGTTCGACGCCGTATTGACGGCCCACCGCACTCAGCCAAGAAAACCCTGGACCGGCATCATCCACGACGCCGGGTACTTCGATCAGGCGCATTTCATCCGTGAATGCCATGACCTGGTCGGCGTCGGACCGAGCCATTTCGTCGGCGACTGGGACAACATTATTTCCCCGGATGGCTGAAATTTACAATCGCGCGGCGGGCATGGCTTGGTAGTCGAGAGCGCAGCCGTTGCGCGGGCGTTGCATCATCCGAGCGACGGATCAAACATGGAGCCGTCTCGTGGTGGGAATGATGTCGCGGCGATGCGTTGTGGCCGGCATTGCGGTGGCGTCCGCGGTGTTCATGTCAATCTCCGGCCGCGCGATTGCGCAGGACAAGCTGCCGGTTTCCAACGACATCGTGGTGACGCTGCTCGGCACGGGTGCGCCGGTGCCAAGTCCCACACGATTTGGACCGGCAACGCTGGTGCAGGCCGGTGGATTGAATTTGCTGTTCGATGCAGGGCGAGGCGTCACGGTGCGGCTGTTTCAACTCGGCCTATCGTCCGGCAATGGCATCGATGCTGTCTTTCTGACCCATTATCATTCTGACCACGTTGCCGGACTGCCTGATCTCTGGATGACCGGATACATGTTCGGGCCGTTCGGATCGCGCGCCAAGGCGCTGCGCTTGTGGGGTCCTTCGGACGGCACGAGCACGCCCAGCGGTGTGGCGAAGATCGCCGAAGGATTGGCCGAAGCGTTTTCCGATGACGTGCGCATCCGTCAGGCGGATGAAAAGATCGCAGCCGCTGCCACCAAGATCGAGGCGCGCGATTTTCAGGGCGATCGCGTGGTGTTCGAGGAGGCCGGCGTCAAGGTCACCGCGTTCAACGTCAATCACGGCGACCTGATCAAGCCGTCGGTCGGCTATCGCATCGATTACGCCGGACGATCCGTCACGATTTCCGGCGACACGAAGTTCGACGAGAACCTGATCAAGTACGCGACGGGGACGGACCTCCTGATCCACGAGGTCTTCGCCATGTCCGAGCAGATGGCGAAGCTGCCGCAGCTCAAGCCGATCGCGGCGCATCACACCTCGCCCGAGGAGGCGGGTGTCGTGTTCTCGCGCGCGAAGCCGAAGCTCGCGGCCTATTCGCACATCGTGCTTCTCGGCATCGAGGTCCGCGAGCTCGTGTCGCGGACGCAAGGCGCCTATCAAGGGCCGCTCGAGGTCGGCGAGGACCTCATGCGCTTCACCATCGGCGATCGTGTGGTCGCGAAGAAGTGGAGCCCGGAGCTTCGCAAGTATCCGGACTAGAGCACGCTCAAGAATATGCTCAGAGCTTCGGCATGTGGACCTCGATGCCGAGGTCTGCGAGCGCTTTCAGCATCCGCTCCGGCGGCTTCGTCTCGACCGGCACGACCTTGCCGGTTTCGAGCAGGCTTTTGAGCATCGACATGATGGCCGGCCAGCCGTTGCGGCCGCCTTCGAGGATGTCGTCGCTGATCGGACGATCCTGCGATTGCGTCAATGTCAGCCGAACGTTGCCTTTGCCCGCGGGCTCGATGGCGTAGGTCACGAGCGTGGTGCCGAGTTTTTCGACGAGGCCTGGCCAGTTGACGTTCCAGGTCATGGTGAGGCGCTTGGGCGGATCGTGCTCGATCACGTCGCCGGAGATGTGCTGTGTCCCGTCCGGCAGGTGCACGAGGAATTTTCCACCGACCTTCGGCTCGACCGTGACGCTCATGCCGTGGAAGTAATGCTTGCTGAATTCGGCCTGCGTCAGCGCTTCCCACACCTTCTCGGGCGTGGAGGCGATGTAGATCGCGTAGACGAAGACGGGCTTGAATTGGCTGGTATCCATGATGGCCTCACACACGCACGTTGATTCAGTTGGAATGTCAGTTGACGAAGTCTTCGGGCATCGGCCGCCCGGTTTCGAGCCAGCTCTTCAGGCTTGAGAGCACCATCGGCCAGCCCGTCGAAATGCTCGGCAGCACCTTGCTTCCCGGCGGGAAGTCCTCGTGGGTGACGGTGAGCTTGACGTACTTGCCTTTGCGTTCGAGATCGAAGGTGACGCGCGACGCTGTCTCCTTCGCCATCTCCGGATCGTAGATCGCATGCCATGAATAGGAGAGGCGGGTCACCGGCTCGAAGATCAGCACCTCGCCGTCGTCGGTGACGCGGCCGTCCTTGCCGAGCTTGATCGGCGCGCCGACTGTCCAGTCCGAGCAGACGCTGTAGCCGAACCAGTAACGCTGCATGATGGCTGCGTCGGTCAGCGCCGCCCACACTTTCTCGGGCGTGGTTTCGATGAAGGTGACGTAGACGAATTCCGGCTTACTCATCACGCGACTCCAGATGCCGTTTCAACTCGCTGAGCGCGACGAGGCGTGCGCGCTCGAATTTCCTGATCCATCGCTCGCCGATCTGATGGATCGGCACCGGGTTCAGGTAGTGCAGCTTCTCGCGCCCATGCTTGATCGTCGCCACGAGGTTCGCGGCTTCGAGAATGGCGAGATGCTTGGTCACGGCCTGCCGCGTCATGGCGAGGCCGTCGCAGAGTTCGTTCAAGGTCTGCCCGTTGCGGGCATGCAGACGGTCCAGCAGCGATCGCCGTGAGGAATCGGCCAGCGCCTTGAAGACCTCGTCCATGCCGTCGACAATAGGCAACCAAATGGTTGCATGTCAAGCGGCAAGAATAAGGACAAGAAAAATGGCACGAGAAAGCCCGATGAACCGGGGGCATCGGTGCCTCGACATAAGGTCCAGCGGCATTCGCCGCGGGGGAATTTTCAGGGGGAACTGTCCGCGTGCCGTGGTTCGTTTACGCCATTCCGCTGGCCATGATCGCGTTGATCGCGGGCGCCGCGCTCTACAAGTATCTCGAGGTGCGGCAGGCGAGCGATTGGCCGTCGGTGATCGGCAAGGTCGTCGTTTCCACCTCCGAAGTGCGCAAGGTGAAGACGTTCGACGACAACGCCGCGAGCGGCCGCGGCGAGGAAGAGCGCAACTTCGCCAAGATCATCTACGAGTACACCGTCGACGGCGAAAAGTTGCGCGGCAGCCGCGTGTCCATCGGCGAGGACCTCGGTAACTTCGAGGTCGCGGAAACGATCGCGAAGTATCCGGTCGGCACGGTGGTCACCGTCTACTTTAATCCGCGCCATCCGGAGCGCGCCGTGCTCGAGCGCGACGCACCGCAGGGCGTTTTCGGCTGCGTCATCTGGATGGTGGTGATCGGACTGGGGCTCACCTTCGGTGGATTCTACGGTTTCGAGAAACTCGGCGAGCTGATCGACAAGGCCGCGATCAAGCCCGACAACGTCAAGGCGACGATCGCCTTCGGTGCGTTCGGTACGGTGGTGGCGCTGTTCGCGATCCTGATGCAGCGCGCGGCGGCAAAGCAGCGCGCCTGGCCGGTGATCGATGGCAAGATCGTGCAGTCGGAGGTCGAGCAGTTCGAGGGCCGGACCGATTCCGGCAGGCCGCAGACGACGTACCGCTCGCGCATTTCCTGGTGCTACCGTTACAACAACATCGACTATCGCGGCAACAACCAGACGTCGGGCTCGCAGGTCACGTCGAACATGCAAGGCTTCGCCAAGCGCGCGGTGGCGAAATTTCCGCTCGGTAAGAAGGTGAAGGTCTACGTCAATCCCGACAATCCGTCGGAAGCGACGCTCAATCCGAGCGCCTGGTACGTCTGGCTGTTATGGATCGTCGCGTTCGCGGTGTGGGGCGTCGCCTACATGGCGTCGCAGCGCTGATTTCTTTCCCTCTCCCCTTGTGGGAGAGGGTGCCTGAGCGAAGCGAAGGCGGGTGAGGGGTGCCGCACGCTCTAACCCCTCACCCGGCTCAATCTCGCTTTGCTCGATCTCGCCACCCTCTCCCACAAGGGGAGAGGGTTAGACCAAATGCCCCTCGCTCCGCAGTGTCGCTTCGATCTCGGCAAACACGCGCACCAGCCGCTCCGCCCATTCGATCTGTCCGGCCTCTTCCGCGATGAGATCCTGACGGATTTCGATGCCGGTGGTCATCAGCCCGCGCTTCTCGCCATGCACGGGGATCGTGTAGTCGGTGGTGTCGCTCACCGCATACGGTTCGTTGTCGCCGACGACGAGACCCGCTTCCTGCTTCAGCAACCTCAAGAGCAGCGGCGGCAGCCGCGTGTCGTGCTGATAGAGCGTGCCGATGTGCCAGGGCCGCGCGATGCCCGAATAGACCGGCGTGAAGCTGTGCAAGGACACCAGCATCGTCGGCGCACCGGCGTTGGCGCGTGCGTCGAGCGTCTCGCCGATGCGATGATGATACGGCTGAAAGACGTGGAGCTGCCGTGCCTCGATCTGGTCGGCGGTGAGACCTTCGTTGCCGGGGATCGTCGTGGCCTCGCTGAACAGCGGCACGGAGCCCGGACTCGTGAACGGCCGGTTGCAGTCGATGACAAGCCGCGAATAGCGCTGTGCAATCAGGTGCGCGCCGAGCGCATTCGCCACCCGCGTCGCAACACCGGCGATGCCGATGTCCCATGCGATGTGCCGTTCGCGTTCGCTGGCGGAAACGCCGAGGTCGCCCAGCGCACGCGGGATCAGGCGGCCGTAGTGATCACAAGTGAACAGGAATGGCGAGCTGCTGCCGGGGTTCAGCTCCAGCACCGGCGGAACTTCGCCGTCCCCCAGGAGTAAATAAGCATCGTCTTCAGTGCTGATGGTCATCGGTTCAGACAGGTTCGTACCGGGCCGGCCCACTGCCACGCGAGAAGGCAGCCCTAGCCCAAGAGTTGATCATGCTCAAGATCATAGACCCTATAGACTCGGATGTGTCCCGGCTGACGCGGCGAGTATTGACACCGGTCGTGCCGAGCGGAAAGCCCATGAAGATCAAGGTCGGCTTCGAAATTACCTACGCCGCGCCGCAGCCGACGCCGATGGTGATCATGCTCAACATTCATCCCTCGCGCGCGGCTGACATCATCGGCAAGGAAAAAATCTGGTCGAAGCCCGATGTGCCAATTCGTTTTTATCGCGACAGTTTCGGCAATGTCTGCGGCCGCCTGACGGCGCCGGCCGGCGGCATCACGCTGTTCGGCGACGCGCTGGTGCGCGACAGCGGCAAGCCGGATGCGATCGCGCTCAAGGCCGAGCAACTGCCGATCGAGAAGTTGCCCGACGACGTACTGCTGTATCTGATGCCGAGCCGCTACTGCGAGACCGACAAGCTCACGGATATTGCGTGGAAGCTGTTCAAGGAGACCAAGCCCGGCTGGCCGCGCGTGCAGGCGATCAACGATTTCGTGCACAACCACATCAAGTTCGATTACCTGAAGGCCAATCCGAGCAAGACCGCCCTTGGCGTCTACGAGGAAAAGACCGGCGTCTGCCGCGATTTCGCGCATCTCGCCGTCACGCTCAACCGCTGCATGAACATCCCGGCGCGTTATGTGACCGGTTACCTCGGGGATATCGGGGTGCCGCCCGATCCGGCGCCGATGGACTTTTCCGGCTGGTACGAGGTTTATCTCTCAGGGAAGTGGCATACGTTCGACGCCCGGCATAACGAGCCGCGCATCGGCCGTATCCTGATGGGAACGGGCCGCGACGCCGCCGACGTGGCGTTGACGACCAGTTTTGGCCACGTCGACTTGAAAACGTTCATCGTCCATACAGATGAAGTCTTGGATAAATAAATAAGCGAGACCCGCCCGAGGTTGGAAGATCAGTGATGCGCGCCGACAGAGACGACCATCCGGTCTCGTCCGAATTCCTCTTCGTCTACGGGACGTTGATGCGTGGCTACCCGCACCCGATGGCGCGGGAGCTGGCGCAGCGGGCGGCCTACAAGGGCCGGGCGACCTATCAGGGGCGGCTGTTTCTGGTGGAAAGCTATCCCGGCGCGGTGCCGTCGGCGAACAAGGACGATGTCGTGCATGGCGAAGTCTTCCACCTGCACGACCTCGCTTATCTGACGGCCTTCGATCATTACGAGGCGTGCGGCCCCGACGCATCCAGCCCGACCCAATATCGCCGCGTCATCCAGACGGTAAAGATGGAGAGCGGCGAGACCGTTGAGACCTGGATTTATCTCTACAACTGGCCGACCAGCAAACTGACGCGTATCGCGTCGGGCCAATTTCCGATGCCGGCGACATCCTCGCCGGATTTGCTCTGAACCTCGGCCGCGCTAAAAGCGTCCCGTTTTCGGGGCCGCTCATGTCCGTTCACCTCCGTGCCTATGCAAACACCGACGCGCCGGTCATCAACCGGCTCGCCGTGCTCGCCTTCAGCCAGTACAGCGACAAATACAACGACTGGCCCGCGCTCGCGAAAGTCATGGAGCGCATGTCGGATATGGCGGCGACGGCGGAAATCATCATTGCCGAACATGACAACCGCATCATCGGCGCGGTCGGCTATCTGCCGCCGTTTGCCGCGAAGCAGGCGCATTTCAAGAAAGAATGGCCGCTGGTGCGCATGCTGGTAGTCGATCCGCAGGCGCGCGGGCTTGGCGCTGGCCGTGCACTAACCGAGGCGTGCGTCGAGCGCGCCCGCCGCGACAACGCGCCCGAGATCGCGCTTCACACCAGCGAGATGATGACGGTGGCGCTGCCGCTGTATCTGCGCATGGGTTTCGTGCGGGTCGCGGATGCGCCGCCGCTGTTCGGCGTGCCGTACGGCATCTACGTGAAGCCGTTGAACACTTAAGCCCGCGTCAGCCGGATATCGACCTCGCGCTCGACGAAAGCCCATTCCGGCGTTTGCCGCAAATGCGCGACGAGCTGTTCGAAGTCATCGGCGTGTTCAGGCGCGTATTCGAACCAGGTGAGAAAGTCGAACGGCTGGCCGAGATCGCGCGCGTGATAGAGCTGCCGCGCGATGGCGGGCAGATACGTCATGCTGCCGGCGATGTGATGCGACTGCGCTTCGAAGATGTCGCGCCGCTCCTCCTGTGTCAGATCCCACCATGCGGCCGACTTTTTGATCGGGATCAGCGCCGCGCATGTCGCTTCAGTCCGGCCGAGTCCGGCTTGCACGTTGACGAGAGCCGTCTTCTCGGCGCGTTCGACATAGCGGACGTTGCTGGCGAAACCGGCGAGTTGCCAAAGCTGGTGGGAGGGTGGCTGTTGCGAGGAGGGCGCAAGCCGGTCGCTCGGCGTGATCGCGAGTCGCGCCGCGGCGGGGAGGCCATCGCCGCGCGCGGCCTCGCAGCGTGTCATGCGCCAGGCGCCGATATCTCCGGCCGAAAAGACGGTGAACATGGTTCCGAGGGTACGGTTGTCGTGAGCGGCTGTTACGGAACGCTGCCAGATTTGTGCCAAACCTAAGCGTATCCTTGTGGATAGCGGCAACAAAAGCCCGGACTCTCCCGCCCAAGCGGGCCAGACCTATATTGATGACAGGTTGGGATAATCCCCGTTTGACGGCCTTTTCGAATGCGCTTTACGCCCCAATTTCTCGATGAGCTGCGTGCCCGGCTTCCGGTGTCGGAAGTCGTGGGCCGGCGCGTGAAGCTGAAGAAGGCGGGGCGCGAGTGGAAAGGCCTGTCGCCGTTCCAGCAGGAAAAGTCGCCCTCGTTCACCGTCAACGACGAGAAGGGTTTCTACCACGACTTCTCCTCCGGCCGGCACGGCGACATCATCCGCTTCGTGATGGAGACGGATGGCGTGCCGTTCGTCGAAGCCGTCGAGCGGCTGGCATCGATGGCGGGATTGCCGCTGCCTGCGGTGACGCCGGATGCCGCGCGTCAGGAGCAGCGCCGCCGCACGCTCTACGACGTGATGGACCTCGCCGCGAAGTTCTTCACCGAGACGCTGGCCTCGAAAATCGGCGCGAAGGCGCGGGGCTATCTCTCCGACCGCAGTCTGTCGCCGCAGACGCAGCTGCAATTCCGCATGGGCTACGCACCGGGCGGTACACGTGACGAGCGCTTCGCGTTAAAGGAGCATCTCGGCAAACTCGGCATTCCGGTCGAGGACATGGTCGAAGCGGGATTGCTGATCGCCGGTGACGACATTCCGGTGCCGTACGATCGCTTCCGTGATCGCGTGATGTTTCCGATCCTCGACATGCGGGGCCGCGTCATCGCGTTCGGCGGGCGCGCGCTCGAGAAGGACGTTCCGGCGAAGTATCTGAACTCGCCGGAAACGCCGCTCTTTCACAAGGGCCACAATCTCTACAATCAGGCGGCGGCCCGTGCGGCCGCGCACGACGGCGCGTCGATCGTCGTCGTCGAAGGTTATGTCGACGTCATCGCCATGGTGACGTCGGGTTTTCCCGCAACCGTTGCACCGCTCGGCACCGCGCTGACCGAAGATCAGCTGGCGCTGCTGTGGAAGATGGCGGACGAGCCGATCCTCTGCTTCGACGGCGACAAGGCCGGGCAGCGCGCGGCGTATCGCGCCGCCGACATCGCGCTGCCACGGCTCGCGCCCGGAAAGAGTCTGCGCTTCGCATTGCTGCCGGAAGGGCAGGACCCGGACGATCTGGCGAAAAGCGGCGGCCGCGGCGCCATCGAGGAAGTGCTCAACGCAGCGAAGCCGCTCGCCGAAATCATCTGGTCGCGCGAAATCGCCGGCGGAAATTTCGCGACGCCGGAGCGACGCGCGGCGCTCGACGCGCGCATCAAGGAGCTCAGCAACAGCATTCGCGACGAGACCGTGCGCGGCTATTACCGCCGCGATCTGATCGATCGCCTTAATCGCATGCTCGCGCCCGAGCCCGCGGCGGGCAATTACCAGCGCCGCGGCGGCGAATCAGGGCAGCGTTTTCAGCCCGGGCGGCGGCCCACCGGGCCCGCGCGTGGCGGTGATTTCCGTGGAAAACCCGGTGGTCCGCCGGGCCTGCGTCTGGTCGGTTCGGGTCCGTATCAGGCCGCCAGTGCCCAGCTCGCCAACAGCCCGATCATGCGCGGCCAGCGCTCGGCGCTCTCCCGCCGCGAAGCCCTCATTCTGCAGATGCTGATCAACCACCCCTGGCTCCTGCACGAGCATCTCGAGGAAATCGCAGCCCTCGAACTGGCCCATCCGGAGGCCCACAAGCTGCGCGCCGGAATCATCGGCGCTTTCGCCAGCGATCATCACCATTCTTCCGACCCGCTGGAGCAGAGCGAGAAGATGCGCGCCGATCTACTGAAGGCCGGATTCTCCGATATTCTTCAACGGGTTGAGAACGCCATTACCACCGGCGCGGTGTGGGGGGTGAAGCGTGAGGCGGGGATGAGCGACGTTCTCTCCACCTGGCAGCAACTCGTTGCCTTGCATCGACGCTGGCATTCCTTACTTAGGGAGCTGAAAGACGCCGAACTCGCCCTTGGCGAGGCCCCGACCGAGGCGAATGACGCCTGGTTGCGGGACGTAAAAGAGCGGTTGTCGGGTGCGGACGGGCTGGAAGCGCTGATCGAGGGGTTCGGCGACCAGACCCAGCGCATCTGACCCTCCCGGGAGCCTGTTTCGGGCCCGGTTAAACCTTGCGGATCGCCGCCCCGGGAACCGCAAAAAGACTCGCCAAACCGATGGTTTGGCTGCAAAAACAGGGTTAATCGAGGCTTAAGTCCCCGCCGGTTAGGTTGTGCCGCGGGATGCCAAAATCGGCGAACCAGTTTCACGGGATGGCGACATCGTGCGCCGCCCTTTCCGCGTCAACGGCAATCCGATTGCTGCGTGACGTGTCCGGACGAATGAACACAGCGAGCGCGATGAGCGTTGGCTGCATGGAGTGAGTGAATGGCCAGCAAGGCGAAGACAGCGCAAGTTAAAGAGAAAGAGCAGAAGGCCGCCGACGCGCCCGAGAAGGACGCGGCCGACGCGCCGTCGCCGTTGCTCGATCTCTCCGACGCCGCCGTCAAGAAGATGATCAAGCAGGCCAAGAAGCGCGGCTTCGTGACCTTCGATCAGCTCAACGAAGTCTTGCCGTCCGACACCACCTCGCCCGAACAGATCGAAGACATCATGGCGATGCTCTCCGAGATGGGCATCAACGTCTCGGAGTCCGACGACGCCGACAACGAGGACGACGAGAAGGACGACGGCGACGACGAGACCGATAACGAGCTCGTCGAGGTCACCTCGAAGGCTGTTACCGAAACCAAGAAGTCCGAGCCGGGTGAGCGCACCGACGATCCCGTGCGCATGTATCTGCGCGAGATGGGCACCGTCGAGCTGCTCTCGCGCGAGGGCGAAATCGCCATCGCCAAGCGCATCGAGGCCGGCCGCGAGGCGATGATCGCGGGTCTCTGCGAAAGCCCGCTGACGTTCCAGGCCATCATCATCTGGCGCGACGAACTCAACGAAGGAAAGATCTTCCTTCGCGACATCATCGATCTCGAAGCGACCTACGCCGGCCCCGAGGGCAAGAACGGCCTCAACCCCGGCATGGGTCCGGACGGCCAGCCGATCGAAGGCGGCGAGGCGATGCCGGCTGCCAACGGCGCCGCGCCCGCGATGGCTGCACCGCCCTCCGCGCCGACCGCGCCGACGCCGTTCCGCGCGTCGCCGCCGGCTGCGCCCGGCGCCCCCGAAGACGGCGAGGAGAAGGACCCGGGCGAGGCGGCTGCCGAAGCCGACATGGACGACGACGAGTTCGAGAACCAGATGTCGCTCGCGGCAATCGAGGCCGAGCTCAAGCCGAAGGTGGTCGAGACCTTCGACAAGATCGCCAACGAGTACAAGAAGCTGCGCCGCCTGCAGGAGCAGGACATCCAGAACCAGCTGCAGAACGAGCAGCTGACGCCCTCGCAGGAGCGCAAGTACAAGAAGCTGAAGGACGAGATCATCGTCGAGGTGAAGTCGCTGCGCCTGAACCAGGCCCGCATCGATTCACTGGTCGAGCAGCTCTACGACATCAACAAGCGCCTCGTCTCGTTCGAGACGCGCCTCGGCCGTCTCGCCGACAGCCACGGCGTCGCGCGCGAGGACTTCCACAAGAACTACGTCGGCTCCGAGCTCGATCCGCGCTGGCTCAACCGCGTCTCGAAGCTCTCGGCCAAGGGCTGGAAGAATTTCGTCGCCGAGGAAAAGGACCGCATCAAGGATCTGCGTCACGAGATCCAGCAGCTCGCGAGCCTCACCGGCCTCGAGATCGTCGAGTTCCGCAAGATCGTGCACTCGGTGCAGAAGGGCGAGCGCGAAGCCCGCCAGGCGAAGAAGGAGATGGTGGAGGCGAACCTCCGCCTCGTGATCTCGATCGCCAAGAAGTACACCAACCG
>LWDM01000036.1:0-4715 GCA_002083525.1 Proteobacteria bacterium SG_bin9
GTACCGGCATCATCGCCGGCGGCCCGATGCGCGCAGTGTTCGAGACGCTCGGCATCCAGGATGTCGTCGCGAAGTCGATCGGCTCGTCGAATCCGTACAACATGGTTCGCGCGACCTTCAATGCGCTGAAGCATCAGGACTCGCCGCGCTCGGTTGCGGCGCGCCGCAATCTCAAGGTTTCCACGTTGCAGAGCCGCCGTGTCGGTGGCGATGCCGAAGCCGCCGCCGACTAAAGGCGCTCCGGAGGACTAAGTGATGGCCAAAGCCAGCAAGATGATCAAGGTCGAGCAGACCGCAAGCCCGATCCGCCGCCACCATTCGCAGCGGTCGACGCTGATTGGCCTGAAGCTCAACAAGATCGGTCGCGTGACCGAGCTGCAGGATACGCCTGCGGTTCGCGGCATGATCGACAAGGTGAAACACCTCGTTCGCGTCGTCGACGAGAAGTAAGGAGAAGGGCGATGAAGCTCAGCGAGATCGCCGACAACGCCGGTTCGCGCAAGAAGCGTATGCGCGTCGGCCGTGGCATCGGTTCGGGCAAGGGCAAGCAGTCGGGTCGCGGCGGCAAGGGCCAGACCGCGCGTTCGGGCGTGCGCATCAAGGGTTTCGAAGGCGGCCAGATGCCTCTGCATCGCCGTCTGCCGAAGCGTGGCTTCAACAACATCTTCGCGCTCGATCTGGTCGAGGTGAACCTCGACAAGATCCAGGCTGCGATCGATGCCAAGAAGTTCGACGCCAAGGACACGGTCAACGCCGAGTCGCTGGTGAAGGCCGGTATCCTGCGCCGTTCACGCGATGGTGTTCGTCTGCTCGGCCGTGGTGAAATCAAGGCCAAGATCACCGTGGAAGTGCACGGTGCGTCGAAGTCGGCCGTTGCCGCCGTCGAAAAGGCTGGCGGGTCGGTCAAGATTCTGGCGCCGAAACAGGAAGGTGAGGCGGCTTGATTCTGCTGTCGCGGCCTTGTGAGGGGCCGTGACAACGCTATGTCTGTATGACATCTGCACCGGTGACGACGGTTATCGGGTAGGACGGACGGCCGGTCGCGGCGAATAAGGGGATCGGAGCCAGACATGGCCTCAGCAGCAGAACAACTTGCAGCCAACCTGAACTTTTCGGCGCTCGCCAAAGCCGACGAACTGAAGAAGCGCATCTGGTTCACCCTGGGTGCGCTGCTCGTTTATCGCCTCGGCACCTACATTCCGCTGCCCGGCATCGATCCCAACATCTGGGATCAGGTCTTCAAGTCGCAGGCCGGCGGCATCCTCGGTATGTTCAACATGTTCGCCGGCGGCGGCATCAACCGCATGGCGATCTTCGCTCTGAACATCATGCCGTACATCTCGGCATCGATCATCATTCAGCTTCTGACGACGGTGTCGCCGCAGCTCGAGGCCCTCAAGAAAGAGGGCGAGTCGGGCCGCAAGATGCTGAACCAGTACACCCGCTATCTGACAGTGATCCTCGCCGTGTTCCAGGCCTACGGCATCGCCGTCGGTCTTGAGGGCGCGGGCAATGTCGTCGCCGATCCGGGTTATTTCTTCCGCTTCTCCACCGTCATCACGCTGACCGGCGGCACCATGTTCCTGATGTGGCTTGGTGAGCAGATTACCTCGCGCGGCATCGGCAACGGCATTTCGCTGATCATCATGTCGGGCATCGTCGCCGAACTGCCGTCGGCGATCGCAGGCACCCTCGAACTCGGCCGTCAGGGCGCGCTGTCGACGGTGTTCATCCTTGCCATCATCATCATGGCGACCGCCGTGATCGCGCTGATCGTATTCGTCGAGCGCGCGCAGCGCCGGCTCTTGATCCAGTATCCGAAGCGCCAGATCGGCAACAAGATGTTCGAGGGCCAGTCCTCGCATCTGCCGCTCAAGCTCAACACTTCGGGCGTTATCCCGCCGATTTTCGCGTCATCCCTGCTGCTCTTGCCGACGACGATTGCGAGCTTCAACGCGGGCAAGGGGCCGGAGTGGTTTCAGTGGCTGACGACCCAGCTCGGTCACGGCCGGCCGCTGTTCCTGATTCTTTACCTCGGCATGATCGTGTTTTTCGCGTTCTTCTACACGGCGATCGTGTTCAACCCGACCGAAACGGCCGATAATCTCAAGAAGCACGGCGGTTTCATCCCCGGCATCCGCCCGGGTGAACGCACCGCCGAGTACATCGACTATGTGCTTTCCCGCATCACGGTATTGGGCGCGATTTATCTTGCGGTCGTCTGTTTGATCCCGGAAATTCTGATCTCGTATGCGTCCGTGCCGTTCTACCTCGGCGGAACATCGCTCTTGATCGTTGTGAGCGTCACGATGGATACTGTCGCACAGGTGCAGGGGTACCTGTTGGCCCATCAGTACGAAGGGCTGATCAAGAAATCCAAATTGAAAGGCCGTCGTCGATGAGGCTGATTCTTCTCGGGCCGCCGGGGGCCGGCAAGGGAACGCAAGCGCACCGTCTCGTTGAACGTTACAAGATCGTTCAGCTCTCCACCGGGGAGATGTTGCGTGCAGCGGTTGCGGCGGGAACGCCGATCGGTCTCAAGGCCAAGGACATCATGGCGAGCGGCGCGCTGGTGCCGGACGAGGTCGTCGTCGGGATCATTTCCGACCGCATCGAACTGCCGGATGCAGCACAGGGCTTCATCCTCGATGGCTTTCCGCGCACGGTGCCGCAGGCCGAGGCGCTCGACGAGCTGCTGAAACAAAAGGGCCTCAAGCTTGACGCCGTGGTCGAGCTGCGCGTCAACGAAAGCGCATTGATTCAGCGCGTCGAGACGCGTGTCGCGCAGATGATGGCGCGTGGCGAAACGGTTCGCGTCGACGATACGCCGGAAGTTCTCACCAAACGTCTCGCCAACTACCGCGCCCAGACCGAGCCGCTGGTTCACTACTACTCCGAGCGCCGCAAGCTGATGACTGTCGATGGCATGATGACCATCGAAGAGGTCACGGCCGAAATCGCGCATTTGCTGGCGCGGATTGCCGCTGCCGAAGCGCGGGCGGCCGAGAAAAAGGCGGCTGGCAAGAAGTCCAAGACTCCGGCTGCGAAAAAGACGGTAGCCAAGATGACGGCCAAGGTAGCCCCCCAGGCTGCCGGGAAGGCCAAGGGGAAGAGTTCGGCAGCCAAGGCGTCCAAGCCGAAATCCGCCGCCAAATCGGCCCGGAAGGCTTCCAAGGCCGCCAAGGCCAAGCCGGCCAAGAAGGGAGCCAAAAAGGCTGCTCCGAAGGCCTCGAAAAAGGTTGCGAAAAAGCGGGCTAAAGCGCCGAAACGGTTGACGAAACGGCGCTGAATCCCTTAATACCTCGGCATCCAGTCGGACCTCATTGCGACGATGCCGAGCCCCAAAGGGAATTGGGGTGGGGCGTCGTGTTCGCGTTTGGAGCCCCGCAAAAGTTGCGGCATTCCTGAGGCAGGTTCGGACGGCTCCGCTATCGCAGCGGTGAGGCGCAAGGCGCCGGCGAAGAGACAGCAAACGGGCAGGGTGAGCCTTCCCGCGGTGAAAGACAAAACGGCTGACACGATGATCGGCCGTCGACAGGAGAGAAGTTCGTGGCCCGTATCGCCGGTGTGAACATCCCGACCAACAAGCGCGTTCTGATCGCGCTTCAGTACATCCATGGCATCGGTCAGAAGAACGCGGCCGACATCCTGGAGAAGGTGAAGATTCCGGTCGACCGCCGCGTCGCGCAGCTGACCGACCAGGAAGTGCTGCAGATCCGCGAAGTGATCGATCGCGACTACATGGTGGAGGGCGACCTTCGCCGTGAAGTCGGCATCAACATCAAGCGTCTGATGGACCTCGGCTGCTATCGCGGCCTGCGTCATCGCCGCGGTCTGCCGGTGCGCGGCCAGCGCACCCACACCAATGCGCGCACGCGCAAGGGTCCGGCGAAGTCGATCGCCGGCAAGAAGAAGTAACACCGAACTCGAACCGAAAGGTCCGGTGAAGCATTCGTGCTTCGCCGGATTGATCACCTGATTTCCCCAGCGTCCGGCATTACGGACGCGTTTGAAGGAAGAGAAGAATGGGTAAAGATGCAACCCGCGTCCGCCGCCGCGAACGCAAGAATATCGCCTCCGGCATTGCGCACGTGAATTCGTCGTTCAACAACACGACCATCACCATCACCGACGCGCAGGGCAACACGATCGCCTGGTCGTCGGCCGGCACGATGGGCTTCAAGGGCTCGCGCAAGTCGACGCCGTATGCGGCGCAGGTCGCTGCCGAGGACGTGTCGAAGAAGGCGCAGGAGCACGGCATGCGCACGCTCGAAGTCGAAGTCGCCGGTCCCGGTTCGGGCCGCGAGTCGGCGCTTCGCGCGCTGCAGGCTGCGGGCTTCACCGTCACCTCGATCCGCGACGTGACGACGATCCCGCACAACGGCTGCCGTCCGCGCAAGCGCCGCCGCGTCTGATTTTCAAGTCCGTGGCCGGCCGCAGCCGGCCACGTTGTTACCGATGATGAGTGCGGATTGATCCGCGGTCTCTAACGCCAGAATCCAGACGACGCGGTCGCGACGCGTCAGTCGGATAGCAAGGTGAAACAGTGACGATCCAGAAGAATTGGCAAGAACTCATTCGCCCGAACAAGCTCAATGTCACCGCGGGCTCGGATGCTTCGCGCTTTGCGACCGTCGTCGCCGAGCCGCTCGAGCGCGGCTTCGGCCAGACGCTCGGCAACGCGCTGCGCCGCATCCTGCTGTCGTCGCTGCAGG
>LWDM01000036.1:4796-12745 GCA_002083525.1 Proteobacteria bacterium SG_bin9
AACATCAAGGACATCTCGATCAAGATGCAGGGCGAAGGCCCGAAGCGCATGGTCGTGAAGAAGCAGGGTCCGGGCGTCGTCACCGCCGGTGACATCCAGACCGTCGGCGACATCACCGTTCTCAATCCCGAGCTGCAGCTGTGCACGCTCGACGACGGCGCTGAAATCCGCATGGAATTCACCGTCAACACCGGCAAGGGCTACGTCGCCGCCGAGCGCAACCGTCCGGAAGACGCGCCGATCGGCCTGATCCCGGTCGACAGCCTGTACTCGCCGGTGCGCAAGGTGTCGTACAAGGTCGAGAACACCCGCGAGGGTCAGATCCTCGACTACGACAAGCTGACGATGACGATCGAGACCAACGGCGCGATTACGCCGGAGGACTCGGTGGCTTACGCGGCGCGCATCCTGCAGGATCAGCTCAACGTGTTCGTCAACTTCGAAGAGCCGCGCAAGGAAGTGGCGCAGAAGGTCATTCCGGATCTCGCGTTCAACCCGGCGTTCCTCAAGAAGGTGGACGAGCTCGAACTGTCGGTTCGTTCGGCGAACTGCCTGAAGAACGACAACATCGTCTACATCGGCGACCTCGTGCAGAAGTCGGAAGCGGAAATGCTCCGCACCCCGAACTTCGGCCGCAAGTCGCTGAACGAAATCAAGGAAGTGCTGGCCCAGATGGGTCTCCACCTCGGCATGGAAGTGCCGGGCTGGCCGCCGGAGAATATCGACGAGCTCGCCAAGCGCTTCGAGGATCACTACTGAGACTTCTGCGATGGCCGGATCATCACCCGGCCATTGCTAACGGGCGAACGCAGGCAGCCCACCTGAGCAGCATGTCCGACGAGCCGTCGCGACAAGAATGAAGAAAGGGACTACCCCATGCGTCACGGCAGGGTTCACCGCAAACTCAATCGCACGGCCGAGCACCGCAAAGCGATGTTCGCCAACATGTCGGCCGCGCTGATCAAGCACGAGCAAATCGTCACCACACTGCCGAAGGCCAAGGAATTGCGTCCGATCGTCGAGAAGCTCGTCACGCTCGGCAAGAAGGGCGGTCTGGCGCTGCGCCGTCAGGCTATCAGCGAGATGCGCGACGTCACCCAGGTCAAGAAGCTCTTCGAGGTTCTGGCACCGCGCTACAAGGATCGCCAGGGCGGCTACACCCGCATCATCAAAGCCGGCTTCCGCTACGGCGACAACGCGCCGATGGCCGTCATCGAGTTCGTCGATCGCGACGTCGATGCCAAGGGCCAGGATTCGGGTCCGGTACAGGAGACAGCGGACGCCGACGCGGCGTAAGCCCTCCGACTTTCCGGGACACTCAAGCGGCGCTTCGGCGCCGCTTTTTGTTTGTCTGACGTATTTGCGCAGGCCTGCGGCGATTTTGGGGGTGGTTGTGGGCCGCGATTGGCGTTTCCATATCGCTCCGATCGACACGGAGATTGCGTATGAAGATCGACCTTTCCGGCAAGACCGCCATCGTCACGGGATCGACCCTCGGCATCGGCAACGCGATTGCGCGCGGGCTCGCCGAGACGGGAGCCACCGTCATCATCAACGGCCGCTCGCAGGCCAAGGTCGATGTCGGCATCGCTTCGGTGACCAAGGCCGTGCCCAGTGCAAAAGTGAAGGGGGCCGTCGCCGACGTGTCGACCGCAGCGGGCTGCAAGGCGCTCGTCGCCGCCGTGCCGGAAGCGGACATTCTCATCAACAACGCCGGCATCTTCGAACCGAAGGATTTCTTCGAGACGCCGGACGAGGACTGGGAGCGTTTCCTCCAGGTCAACGTCATGTCCGGAGTACGGCTGTCACGCGCCTACATGCCGGGCATGCTCAAACGCAACTGGGGCCGCATCGTCTTCATCTCATCGGAATCGGGCCTCAACATCCCGCTAGAGATGATCCACTACGGCGTCACCAAGACCGCGCAGCTCGCGGTCTCACGCGGGCTCGCCAACCTGACGGCGGGCACGGGCGTCACGGTCAACTCTGTGTTGCCGGGGCCGACGATGTCCGAAGGTGTCGAGACGTTCGTTAAGGAATTGGCGAAGCAGAACGGCCAATCGGTTGACGAGGCGGCCAAGTCGTTCGTCAAGCAGCATCGTCCGACCTCGTTGCTACAGCGGTTTGCCACGGTCGACGAAATCGCCAACATGGTCGTCTACGTCAGCTCGAAGGAAGCATCGGCGACCAACGGCGCGGCGTTGCGTGCCGAAGGTGGAATCGTTCAAACCATCGCCTGATGGAATCGCAAGACGTCGAGATACAAAAAGGGCGGCGTACTTGTACGCCGCCCTTAGTCCGCGGGCATGCGGTTCTTGGAGGGTGAAGACCGCCGCTATCGCTGCGTCCCACCTGAGTTCGCATTTCGAAGCTCTGCGTCTAGTTAATCAGCAAACGTGACAACTGCATTGCCCGGTATGGTCACAATTTCGTGGGCCGCGTGGTGGCCAACTGCTGCCGATTTTATCACCAGCCGGCGAGAACGATTTTCCCGCGCGACTGGCCGCTTTCGAGCAAAGCGTGCGCTTTTTTCAGATTTACCGCGTTGATCGTTCCAAACGACTTGTCGAGTGTGGTGCGCAACACGCCCTTATCCGTCAGATCGGCGATGTTGTTGAGCAAGTGATGCTGCGCGATCATGTCGGGCGTCTCGAACGACGACCGCGTGAACATCGATTCCCAATGAATCGACACCGACTTGCCCTTGAAGATGAACACGTCGAAGCCGGCAGGCTCGTCGATGAGCGCAAAACGGCCCTGCGGCGCGATGATGTCCGCGAGCGCCTTGTAGTGCTGCTCCGTATGCGTGAGGCTTGCGATCAGAGCAACCGGCGGCAGCTTCAGTGCGTCGATCTGCTCCTTCATCGGCTTGTTGTGATCGATCACCGCGTGGGCGCCGAGATCGAGACACCACTTTTGCGATTCCGGCCGTGTCGCGGTGGCGATGACAGTTAGCCCGGTCAGACGCCGCGCCAACTGGATCATGATCGAGCCGACGCCGCCGGCGCCGCCGGTGATCAGAAGTGTGCGCGGCTCGGCGGTGCCGCCGGGCAGGGCGCCGAGGCGATCGAACAGGAGCTCCCAGGCGGTGATCGAGGTCAGCGGCAGCGCGGCGGCCTGTTCGAACGACAGGGAAGTGGGTTTGCGGCCGACGATGCGTTCGTCGACGAGATGGAATTCGGAGTTGGTGCCCTGGCGCTGGATCGAGCCGGCGTAGAAGACCTCATCGCCTTTCTTGAACAGCGTTACGTCCGGTCCGACCGCGTCCACGACGCCGGCGGCATCGAAGCCAAGGATCTTGGTGTCGCCGTCCTTCGGCTCGGCGCGCTTGCGCACCTTGTAATCGACCGGATTGGCCGAGATCGCCTTCACGGCGACGCGGATATCGCGGCCCTTCGGCTCGGGCTTGTCGGCTTCGAAATCAAACAGCGACTGCGGATCGTCGATCGGCAGCGACTTGCGGTAACCTACGGCTTTCATGCCTGCTTCCTCTTGCGCTCGGACCCGCCTCTGCGGGGCAGCGTCGAAATTGTGGAAACTGACGGAAATTGCAAGTACGCTCCGTTGTGGGATATAGTACCCATCTGGATACTAATGGAGCGCCGATGCCCGCCAAGACTTCGAAGTGGAAGGACGCCAAGACCTGCGTTCCCGGATGCCCGGTGGAGGCAACGCTCAACCTGATCGATGGCAAGTGGAAGGGTGTGATCCTCTACCACCTGCAGAGCGGCACCCAGCGCTTCGGCGAGCTGAAGCGGCGCATGCCCGGCGTGACCCAGCGCATGCTGACCAAGCAGCTGCGGGCGCTGGAGGATGACGGCCTCGTGGTCCGCAAGGTCTATCCCGAGGTGCCGCCGCGGGTGGAATACCGGCTCTCCGAACTTGGCGAGGGGCTGCGGCCAGTCATCGAGGCCCTGCGCGTCTGGGGTATTGAGTATTGCGCGCAACAGGGTGACAAGGCTGCGCGAACCGCCCGCGAACCGGAATCCGTCGCCGCAGCCTGACGCTGCAAACACATGATTGTCGGCTTCTCTTGGTGTGATGGGCCGACTATATCTCGCTCAATCAATTTCCGGATTTGCTCATCATGTTGTCACGACTGCTCGCTGCTCTTTTTGTTTCCGCCGCGCTGATGGCTCCCGCGCAAGCGCAAGATCGCATCGTGCCGACGTCGCCGCAGCAGCTTAAGCTCTCGTACGCGCCGATCGTGCAGCGGACGCAGCCGGCAGTCGTCAACGTCTATGCAGGCAAGACCGTGCCGCGCAATCCGCTGCTGGACGATCCGATTTTCCGCCGCTTCTTCGGTGTGCCCGGCCAATTGCAGCCCGAACAGATGCAGCGCTCGCTCGGCTCCGGTGTGATGGTCGATTCCTCCGGGCTCGTGGTGACGAACAATCACGTCATCGAGGGCGCCGATCAGGTGAAGGTCTCGCTTTCCGACAAGCGCGAGTTCGAGGCTGAGATCGTTCTGAAGGACAGCCGTACGGATTTGGCGGTGCTGCGCCTGAAGGACACAAAGGAAAAATTCCCGACGCTCGACTTCGCCAACTCCGATGAGCTGCTCGTTGGCGACGTGGTGCTGGCGCTCGGCAATCCGTTCGGCGTCGGCCAGACCGTGACGCACGGCATCGTGTCGGCGCTGGCGCGTACGCAGGTCGGCATCACCGACTATCAGTTCTTCATTCAGACCGACGCGGCGATCAATCCCGGCAACTCGGGCGGCGCGCTGGTCGATCTCACCGGCAAGCTTGTCGGCATCAACACCGCGATCTTCTCGCGCTCGGGCGGATCGCAGGGCATCGGCTTCGCCATTCCTGCGAATATGGTGCGTGTGGTCGTGGCGTCCGCCAAGAGCGGCGGCAAGGCCGTGCAGCGGCCGTATCTCGGCGCGCGTCTGCAGGCGGTGACGCCGGAGATTGCCGAGACGCTGAGCCTGAAGCGTCCGAGCGGCGCGCTGGTGACGAACGTTGCGCCGGGCAGCCCGGCGGCGCGGGCAGGGCTGAAGCTCTCCGATCTGATCGTGTCCATCGACGGCCAGCAGGTCGACGATCCGAATGCGTTCGACTATCGTTTTGCGACGCGTCCGCTTGGCGGCTCGGCGCAGGTCGAGATCCAGCGTGGTGGCAAGCCCGTGAAGGTTGCGATTCCGCTCGAGGTCGCACCGGACACCGGCCGCGACGAGATCGTCATCAAGTCGCGCACGCCGTTCCAGGGCGCAAAGGTCGCCAACATCTCGCCGGCGCTGGCTGATGAGTTACGGATCGACTCCAACGTCGAAGGGATCGTCGTCGTCGATTTCGAGGACAGCGCCCCCGCACAAGCCGTTGGTTTCCAGAAGGGCGACGTCATTCAGTCCGTCAACAACCAGAAGATCGCCAAGACGTCCGACCTCGAGCGCGCCACGCGCGAGCCGGCGCGGCTGTGGCGGATCATTGTCGTACGTGGCGGTAATCAGCTGTCGGTGACGCTCGGGGGTTAGGTCGCTCGTGAGAGGAGCAGGTTGCACCCATGAATGCTCGCCGCTCTCAGCCGTCCGCCAATCTCTTTGCCGCCGCCGGCCTCGAGCAGGACGCGCCGCGTCCGTTGCCCGAGGCGCTGCGCCCGGCAAAGCTGTCGGATGTGGTCGGGCAAGACAGCATTCTCGGCGCTGACGGCGCGCTGACGCGCATGCTGGAGACGCGCATGCTCGGCTCGCTGATCTTCTGGGGTCCGCCCGGCACCGGCAAGACCACGGTGGCGCGGCTGCTGGCGGACGCAACCGAACTGCATTTCGAGCAGATTTCGGCGGTGTTTTCCGGCGTCGCCGACCTGAAGAAGGTGTTCGATGCCGCGCGTGCCCGCCGCGAGATGGGCAAGGGGACACTCCTGTTCGTCGACGAGGTGCATCGCTTCAATCGCGCACAGCAGGATTCATTTCTGCCGGTGATGGAAGACGGAACGGTGGTGCTGGTCGGCGCAACGACGGAAAATCCGTCGTTCGAACTCAACGCGGCGCTTCTGTCGCGCGCGCGGGTGCTGGTGTTCCAGTCGCTTGACAGCGTTGCGATCGAGAAGCTGTTTGCGCGCGCCGAGGAGGTCCAGGGCCGCAAGCTGCCGCTCGATGACGAGGCGCGTGCGGCGCTCGCGCGTATGGCCGATGGCGACGGCCGTGCCGCGCTCACGCTCGTTGAGGAGGTCTGGCGCGCGGCGCGTGCCGACGAAGTCTTCGATGCGGCGCAGCTTCAGGACATCCTGCAACGCCGTGCGCCGATCTACGACAAGTCGGCGGACGGTCACTACAACCTGATCTCGGCGCTGCATAAGTCGGTGCGCGGCTCCGATCCGGACGCGGCGCTGTACTATCTCTCGCGCATGCTCGATGCGGGGGAGGCACCACTGTTTCTCGCGCGCCGCATCGTCCGCATGGCGATCGAGGACATCGGCCTTGCCGATCCGCAGGCGCTTGTCGTCGCCAATGCCGCAAAAGATGCCTACGACTTCCTCGGCTCGCCGGAGGGTGAATTGGCCATCGCGCAGGCGGTGATCTATCTCGCGACCGCGCCCAAGTCGAACGCAGCTTACAGCGCGTTCGGTGCGGCGATGCGCTCAGCGAAGGAGAATGGTTCGCTGCTGCCGCCGAAGCATATTCTCAATTCGCCGACCAAGCTGATGAAGTCGGAAGGTTATGGCGCGGGCTACGAATACGATCACGATACGCCGGATGCGTTTTCGGGGCAGGACTACTTCCCGGAGGCGATGGGGCGGCAGCAGTTCTACGATCCGCCCGAACGCGGCTTCGAGCGCGAGATCAGGAAGCGGCTCGACTACTGGGCGAAGCTCAGGAAAGACAAACAAGGATAAGAACAAGTCAAAGGACAAGAATAAAAATGGCTGACTTTCGCATCGACCTCGACGCCTACCTCGCAAAGATCGGTTTTCAGGGGCCGCGCACGCCGACACTGGAAACACTTCAGCAGATCATCCTTTCTCACCAGCTCTCCATTCCGTTTGAAAACATAAACTCGTTCTCGGGGTTGGTGGTCTCGATCGATCCGGCGGAGATCGAAGCGAAACTTCTGCGGCGCGGCCGCGGCGGCTATTGCCACGAACAGAACCAGTATCTTTATCTCGCGCTGCAAGCGCTCGGCTTCGACGTGCGGCTCAAGATGGCGCGCGTGCGCTGGATGCAGGCCCCTGACGCGACGCCGCAGCGCGGCCACATGACGCTGAACGTAGCCGCCGACGGGAAATGGTATCTCTGCGACGTTGCATTCGGCGCCATGACGCCGACCGCGCCGCTGCTGATGTCGACCGAGGCTGAACAGCCGACGCCGCATCAGACGTATCGTTTGGTCGAGCGGGACGGGGACAGGCACCTGGAGGTGCGGATCGGCGAACACTGGCGGCCCGTGTACAGCTTCGACGATGCGCGCTTCTATCCGGAAGATTTCCAGGCGGCGAACTGGCTTGTGTCGACGTTTCCGACGTCAGAGTTCGTGACCAACCTGATCCTGGCGCGCCCGGACAAAGAGCGGCGGCAGATTCTCAATAACGCCGATCTGACATTCCGCTACAACGACGGGCGCATCGTCAAGACGACGCTAGAAAGCATCGACCAGCTCCGATCGACGATCACGACCATGTTCGGGATCAAAATCCCCGACAATGCGCAGATCGATCGCGCGCTGAACCGGATCTTCGAGCGGGCGCGGCAACCAGCCTGATTGCCGATTCCGGGCCTATTCAACTGCAACTGGCCGTGACGGTGGCGGGCATTTGAGCTAGTGAGGGCCTTCCATAATGGAAGGCAGCATGAGTCGTCAGGGTCGCACCAAACCGGGCAGGGACAGCCGTAAGGCGGGCGGGAAGCGCAAGCCCGGCTCACGCCGCGATGACGATCGCGACGGGCCGCGCCCGCCGAAGCCGCGCGGCGCGGCGACCTTCGCCGCCAAGCCGCGTCCGCCGGCTGC
>LWDM01000037.1 GCA_002083525.1 Proteobacteria bacterium SG_bin9
GTCCTCGTCGACGTCCTCGACGACGCCCGAGAAGGACTGGAACGGCCCGTCGGTGACGCGCACGTTCTCGCCGATCTCGAAGGTGATCGACGGGCGCGGGCGCTCGACCGAGTCGGACATGACGCCGCGAATCTTGTCGACCTCGCGCTGCGGAACCGGGATCGGCTTCTTGCCGGAGCCGAGGAAGCCGGTGACCTTGGGCGTCTCCCTCACGAGATGATAGGTCTGGTCGTTAAGGACCATCTTCACAAGGACGTAGCCTGGGTAGAAGCGCCGTTCGGTGCTGATCTTCCGCCCGCGCCGCACCTCGGTCACTTCTTCGGTCGGCACGAACACGTCCTCGAACATCGCGTCGAGGCCTTTTTCCTTCGCGCCCTGCCTAATCGATTCCGCGACCTTCTTCTCGAAGTTCGAGTAGGCGTGAACGATGTACCAGCGCATATCCATGTTTAGTTCCGTGCGCTCAGGCCTTGATGCCGAGAATAAATGTAATCAGGACGCGAATGATTTGATCCGCGACGAAGAAGAAAACCGATGACACCGCGACCATGATGAACACCATGATCGTCGTGATGAGAGTCTCGCGGCGCGTCGGCCACGTGACCTTGTTGGTCTCGTCCCGCACTTCCTGTATGAACTTGAACGGGCTGAACGCCATTGCTTGTCGTCCGTACTTCGCTGAACCAGTCCCGGAATCCAGACAGACCTGTTGCGCCCATCCCTTAACTTCAAGGATGAGCCGCCAGAGGGGCCCTTTTTTCGGGAAATCAAAGCCGCGCCGGAAATCCGCCATTGCGGGCCGGGCGCGAGTGAGCGCTCATTACTGCGCCAGCGGCCCAAGGTCAAGGAAAAGCAGCGAAAAGCCGGACATCGGTTCCGGGAAACGCTGGTATTTCAAGGAATTGGGGATTGGAGGCGCTGGCAGGAGTGGCAGGGCTCGAACCTGCGACCCCCGGTTTTGGAGACCGGTGCTCTACCAATTGAGCTACACTCCTATAAGGCGCCTCTATAGCGAACGGTTTCCATGCCGTCACGCCCCACGTGAAGCTTTTATGCCTGCCCTCACAACGGCGCGGCGTAGTGCTCGACCAGCGGAAACGGGTCATAGAAGTGGTGCAGCTTTGCGCGCCATTCCTGATAGCGGTCCGATCCGCGGAACCCGACCGTGTGATCCTCCAGTGTATTCCACCAGACCAGCAGCAAGTACCGGTCTGTCGTCTCGACGCACGGCCGGACCTCGATCCGTTGAAATCCGGGTGTTGCCGCAATCAGCGGCCGAGCTTCCGCCATCGCCGCCTCGAACTGCGCGCCCTGCCCGGACTTCACGTTCAAAATTGCTACTTCAAGGATCATCGCTGGTTTACCGCGTTGCCGCACAGCCAAGCTCGACATCTCCATAACATCGCCGCCACAGCTTTGCGATCATCGCAGCACAGGTTATGAATCGTCCGTCGTCCCGCACACAACATTGCGGACGCATTCGGGAAAAGCATCGCGTGCCGCACGGCCACTTCATCCGCCGCCTGTCGCTGACGCATCGGCTCGCGGCGCTGACTTTGGTCGCCTCGCTCCCCGGCCTGATCGCGCTGATCTACAACGCCATCGACCTGCGCAATTCGAAATACGCCGAGGTGCGCGCCGAAGCGTTGCGCAACACCCAGTTTGTCGTGTCGGAGATCGATCAGATCTTCGACGGCATCCAGGGCGTGCTATCGGCGGTGTCGCAGGCATCGGAAGTCCGCCTGTCCGATCCCGGCATCTGCTCCGATTATCTCTGGCGCGTGCATAGCCGCCTGCAGTCGCTGACCTCGATCGTCATCGTCAACACCGACGGATCGATCCGTTGCTTCGGCGGCGCCGCGATCTCGACGCCCAATCTCGGCGACCGGGATTATCTGCGCGATGCCATCCGCACGCGAAAGTTCGTCGTCGGCTCGTATCTCAAGAGCCGGCTGTCGAACCGCAACATTATTCCGGTCGCGCTCCCGATCCTCAATGGCGACATCGTCGACGGCGTGGTGCTCGCCGGGCTCAATCTCGAATGGCTGGGCGAGCAGCTGCGCGAGCGCGGTCTGCCGCGCGGCGGTTCGCTCGCGGTCGTCGACCGCAACGGCATCGTCGTGTCGCGGGAGCCCTTCCCCGAGCGCTACATCGGCAACCCGGTCAGCGATCAGGGGCGCGAGCTGTTCAACCAGAAGACGACCGGCGTGAAGGAGTACGTCAACGTCGATGGCGTGCTGCGCATCACAGGATACGTGCCATGGACGGAGACGCCGTTCGGTCTCTATGTGGCCACCGGCATCTCGCAGCAGGAAGCGTTTGCGCCGATCGAGCGCGCCGTCCGCGCCAGCATCCTGCTGTTTGCGCTCGGCAGCCTGGTGGCGATCGTTCTCGCGTGGCTGGTCGGCGACGGCATCATCCGCCGGCCGCTCATGCGCATGGTGGCGGCGGCGGAAGCGTGGCGGCGCGGACAGGTCCAGCGGCCCGGTGACCAACGAAGCGACGAGTTCGGATTTCTCGATCAGACGTTCGACCATCTGATGGAGGAGAACGCGGCGCGGCAGGAAGAGCGTGACGCGGCGGAAGCACGCCGCGAAATTCTCGTCCATGAGCTCGCGCATCGCGTCAAGAACACGCTCGCCACCGTGCAGTCGATCGCCTCGATGAGCTTCCGCCAGAGCCAGGGCCCGGAGGCGCTGCGCGGTTTTCAAGATCGCCTGCAGGCACTGGTGCGCGGCCACGACCTGCTGACGCAGAAGGACTGGCGCCACGCCGACCTCTCCGAGATCGTCAGAGCTGCGGTCGCGCCGGTCAACGCAGCGCACGGCCATCGCATGACATTTTCCGGTTCACCCGTCGATCTGCCGCCGACGACCGCGGTGCCGATGGCGATGATCATGCACGAACTCTGCACCAACGCGCTGAAATACGGTGCGCTGTCGAATGTCGAGGGCACCGTCACCATTCGCTGGACGACGACACCACATGATCGCGGCACGCAAATCAGCTTGATCTGGAGCGAGGACAAGGGACCGCCCGTCACGCCGCCTGCCCAGGAGGGATTTGGCTCCCGGCTGATTTCCAGCCTCACCCAGCAAATGCACGGCAGCTTCGAGGCGCGTTACCCGCCGTCCGGGTTCACCTGCAACATCAAGCTGGTATCGCCCGAGTACGAGCCCCGCAATCAGGCGTAGCCGATTTACCTGCTGTTAACCGTCCGTTGACGGCGGAACGGTAGATTTGTGCCCCAAAATCTCGCGTAACCGCATCCAAACGGGGCAATGATGCTGAGCTTCAAATCCATTTCCGTGCGTATCATGGTGGCGATCCTGCTGGTCGCGGCTGCAACCTGCGCCGCGCTGGTCATGTTCGGCCTCTGGCGCCAGCAGGTGACGGCCGACATCGCGCTCGACCGCGAGCTGCGTGCCGACTACGCCAATCTTGTCGCCGCAACCGACGCCGAAACGCGCACCGCCCTCGCCGCCGCCCATTCGCTCTCGACGATCGGGCCACTGAAGGAAGCCGTGAAGGCAGGCAACCGCGATAGGGCGATCGAGGTGCTCAACGAAGGCTGGAACCAGATCAAGCCGCTCGGCCTTGAACTGGTCTCGGTGCACATTCCGCCATCCACCGCCTTCCTGCGCACACACAACCCTAAGACGTTCGGCGACAACGTCGGCGCGCGCCGCAAGATGGTGGTTCAATCGATTGCTGAGAAGAAGGCCTTGGGCGGCATCGAAGCTGGCCGCGATGCGCTCAACGTCTTCGGCACCGCACCGATCATGGACGGAGCCACCATTCTCGGCGTCGTCGATATCGGCGCGCCGTTCGGCGAGACCTTCGTGAAAGGCATGAAAGCGCGCTTCGGCGTCGAGGTTGCCATTCATCAGGTCGACGGCGACGCAGTGAAGACGCTGGTCTCGACGTTCAAGGGCACCGCGCCATCCAAGGGCACGGTTCAGCGCGCACTGAGCGAGACCATCGTGCAGACCGGCGATATGGCCGGCCGCCCGGTCGCCACATCGTTCGGCGCGATCAAGAGCTTCTCCGGCGAGCCGGTTGCGGTCTTCGAAATCGTCCGCGATGCCAGCGCATATGCCGAACTGTCTCGCAACTCCATGATCTGGTTCCTGAGCGGCGCCGTCTTCGCGGTGTTCGCCGCCGGCCTGATCGCGATGCTGCTCGGCCGCAGCATGGCGAAGCCGATCCTCGCACTCGAAGGCGCCATGCGTCAGATGATTTCCGGCCAGCACGATATCGTCGTGCCCGGCGCCACGCGCACCGACGAAATCGGTTCGATGGCGCGCGCGGTCGACGTCTTCAAGGACAGCCTCATCGAGACCGGACGTCTGCGCGCATCGCAGGAAGAACAGCGGGCTCACGCCGAGCAGGATCGCCGCAACACGCTGCACGCGCTTGCCTCGCGCTTTGAGGAGAACGTCGGTGGCGTGGTCGACGCGGTCGGCAGCGCCGCCAAGGAGTTGCGCGGCACGGCCGAATCGATGGCTTCAATCGCAGCGGATGCGACCCACAAGACCGCGACCGTCGCCAGCGCGTCGGAAGAAGCGACCCGCAACGCGCAGGCTGTTGCCGCCGCGATCGAGGAGCTGAACGCGTCGATCAACGAGATCGCCCAGCAGGTCAACGAGTCGGCGAACGTTGCCGGCGCGGCCGCCTCGCAGGCCAACACCACCAACGAACAGGTCCAGGGCCTTGCCAACGCGGCGCAGAAGATCGGCGACGTGGTCAAGCTGATCACCGCGATCGCCGAACAGACCAACCTGCTCGCCCTCAACGCCACCATCGAAGCGGCGCGCGCCGGTGAGGCCGGCCGCGGCTTCGCGGTCGTCGCGTCGGAAGTGAAGGCGCTCGCAAGCCAGACCTCGAAGGCAACCGAGGAAATCGCCGAGCAAGTGGCTGCGATCCAGACCGCGACGCAGTCGTCGGTCGAAGCGATCCACGGAATCACGCAGACCATCGGCAAGGTCAACGAGATCGCCGGTGCCATCGCCGCAGCGGTCGAGGAACAGGGCGCCGCGACGCGCGAGATCGCCAGCAACGTCTCGCAGGCCGCGCGCGGCACCGGCGAGGTCTCCGAGAACATCGCCGGCGTCAACGACACGGCGCGCGAGACCGGCCGCGTGGCGACGCTGGTCGTCGAATCGGCTGCGGCTCTCTCGCAGAACGGCGAGACGCTGAAGGCGCAGGTCAACGCCTTCCTGCGCGACGTGCGCGCCGCATAATCCGCTCGCATAGGCCAAACAAAAAGCCCGGGTGAGAAATCACCCGGGCTTCTTCGTTTGCGCGTGAAGCGCTTACTCGATGATGCTTGAGACGACGCCCGAACCGACGGTGCGGCCGCCTTCGCGGATGGCGAAGCGCAGCTTCTCTTCCATCGCGATCGGCACGATCAGGTGCACTTCCATCGCGATGTTGTCGCCCGGCATCACCATCTCGGTGCCTTCCGGCAGATGCACCACACCGGTCACGTCCGTCGTGCGGAAGTAGAACTGCGGACGATAGTTGGTGAAGAACGGCGTGTGACGGCCACCCTCCTCCTTCGTCAGGATGTAGGCTTCGGCCTTGAACTTCGTGTGCGGCTTCACCGAACCCGGCTTGCACAGAACCTGACCGCGCTCGACTTCCTCGCGCTTGGTGCCGCGCAACAGCGCGCCGATGTTGTCGCCCGCCTGCCCCTGGTCGAGCAGCTTGCGGAACATCTCCAC
>LWDM01000038.1 GCA_002083525.1 Proteobacteria bacterium SG_bin9
GCAGGAAGCCGATCTCGAAGGCGCGCTTGAGCTCCGAGATCATGAAGGCCGGTACCAGGATGCGCAGCGACATGTCGTCGGGTGTGGCCGGACGCGGATCGCCGGACAGGTCGAGGAAAAGCTTCAGGTCCTTTTCGCGCACGTTCTTCAGCATGAAGCCGCGCAGCGGCGCCGCGCCGCGCTGGAGTGCGTCCTCGGTCGAGATTTCGTTGGCGACCAGCGGCTTCACCGCGTCGTCATAGACCTTCTGCAGCACCGGCCCCATCACGAAGGCGGTGAGAAACAGCGCCAGCGCGATAATGACCGAGTTCGGCGGGGCCGTGGCCGTGCCGAGTGCGGTGCGCAGCAGCGACAGCACGACGACGATGCGCGTGAACGACGTCATCATCACGAGGATCGACGGCGCGATCGACAGCACCGTCAGCAGCGCGATCAGCTGGATCGCGCGCTCGGTGACGCCGCCACCGCCCTGGCCGCCGAGATTGATGCTGATGTCCTGCGCGGCCGCGGGCACGGCGAAGAGCGTGGCCAGCAGCGCGGCGGCGGGGAGAACAGTCAGGAGATGAGAAGAAACTCTACGCGGTGAGGGCGGCGCCCTCACGTCGGCGGCTTCGGACGGCCCAACAAACTTGCCATCTCTTCTTCAAGGTCTTCGAACGTCGCCTTCGGCGGAGCGACCGGCGGCGCCGACGATGTTTCCATCGGCGAATCGATTTTCACCTCAGGCGCAGCACGTGCGGAGCGTGCGACCGGTGGCGCTTCCGGCGCAACCGGCGGCGAACGCGGATCGCGGCCGGGCTGACGCAGCGCGGCTTCGAGACGTTGCGCCATCTCCGCCAGATTCTGATCGGCCGACGAAGCAGCGGGTGCCGCAGCCGGAGCAGCAGGCGCAAGCGGAGCAGCGACTGGGCGTTCGGCACGCACGGGCGGTGCTTTCGGCGGCTCGGCGGCGCGGGCGGCCGGGCGCGGCATCATCGGTTCGCTGCGAGCAGGACGCACCGGTGGTTCAGGACGAATGTCGGGCGCAGGCCGCAGCATCGGTTCGGGCGCGAAGCCGCCGATGTCGCCGCGGTCGGCACCGCGATCGACCGGACGTTCGCGACGCTCCGGCATAGCGGGCGGCGGCGGCGGACGGCGCGCTTCCTCGACGAAGGACGGCCGCGCGGGACGCGGCGGAGGCGGCGGTTCGGCCATCGGCGGTTCGCCGAGGTCGAGGCTTTCGGCGCGCGGCAACTCATTGTCGGCCCAGCTTGCCGGATCGGGCAGCGATGCACGCTGCGCCTCACGCGCCGGAACGGCGCGGACGATATTCGGTTCGACGACGATGTCGGTCGGACCGCCGATCATCAGAAGATGTTCGATGTTGTCGCGGCGGACGAGCACGAGACGGCGGCGATTATCGACCGGCGTCGCATCGATCACGGCGAGACGCGGCAGCCGGCCGCCCTTGGCCGATGCACCGATCCTGTTACCGCCGAAACGACGCACCAGCCAGAATGCAGCGCCGATCAGCGCCAGCACCACCACCATCGCGAAGAAAAAATTGAACGCCTGCATGCCATGTCCCCGGCGACGGCGCGATCTCCGTATCTTCGGAATCGCGCCTCATTCGTTAAAGAATACTACAACCGCCCGAGAACGGTGAAGTTTTGCCTCTGTTTGTTAACGGCGGGGGATCGCTGATCGATCCTCGCGCCGCTGCCCGCGCCCATCCGCTCTCTTAGTACCCCATGAATCGGCGAAGCCCAAACCGCATGACGCTCGTCCGGCGGTTTATTCCCAATTATTTCAATGGTTTCCGGGCACCCAAAAATTCTTTACCAGCCATTAACCATACACACGGCAAATTCTGCCTAGTTCGGTCTGCGTCGCGCAGCCGAAGGGCGGAGGCGCAACGATGGGAATTACCGATCTTCCGGGCCTTTCGGCACTCAAGACGCGCATGCAATGGCATCAGGAGCGTCAGCGCGTGCTGGCGAACAACGTCGCCAACTCCGACACACCCAATTTTCGTCCGCGCGATCTGGTCGAACCGAAGTTCGATCGCAGCGGCAAGAGCGTCGATCAGCCGCTGTCCTCGGTGAGCGTCGCGCGCACCAACGTCAATCACATCTCGGGGTCGAGCGCGACCGAAGGCATGGGGAAAAACCGCAGGGCCGGATACGAGACGCGCCCCGCGGGCAACGCCGTCAATCTCGAAGAAGAGATGATGAAGTCCTCCGCCAACCAGATGGACTACGCCGCCGCAACCTCACTCTACAGCCGCAGTCTCGGTCTCTTGAAGACCGCGACCGGACGGCGCTGACGCTTCAGGAGGCTGACGAATGAGCGATCAGGTATCAGATTTCACGCGATCGATCGGGATTGCGACCTCCGGTCTCAAGGCGCAGGCCGGACGCATGCGCGTCATCTCCGAGAACATCGCCAACGCCGATTCGACCGCGAAGACGCCGGGCGGCGATCCGTATCGCCGCAAGGTGCCGACGTTCTCGACCGAACTCGACCGCACCCTCGACTCGCGCGTCGTCGCGCTCGGCCGCGTGCGCCAGGACCAGTCGGCCTTCCGCGTCCGCAACGATCCGAGCAATCCGGCGGCGGATGCCAACGGCAACGTCAAGCTTCCGAACGTCAACTCGGTGGTGGAAATGACCGACCTGCGCGAGGCGCAGCGGTCCTACGAAGCCAACCTCAACATCATCACCGCGACGCGCCGGATGATCCAGCGCACGCTCGACATTCTCAGAGCCTGATCCCGGAGACCTGATCCATGGCCTCGCCGACAATAGCAGCCAATGCCTATGCCAAGCTTGCGAAAATGGCCGATCCGGCCGGCGCGGCGAAGCCGACCGCGGGCGGTCAGTCGTTCACCTCGGTGCTGAAGGACGCGCTCGGCAGCGTCGCCGACGCGGGACGCAAGTCCGACGCGCAGTCGGTCGCGCTCGCATCCGGCAAGGCCAACGTGATGGATGTGGTGACCGCTGTCGCCGAAACCGATGTCGCGATCTCCACGCTGGTGTCGGTGCGCGACCGGGTGATCCAGTCCTACGAAGACATCATGCGGATGCCGATCTGATTTCTGGTTTGTGAATTTGTGAAGGGGAGTGTGAAGTGACCGGTCCCGAAACCCTCGATGTCGCGCGCGACGCGATCTGGACCATCGTCATCGTGTCCGGGCCGCTGATGGCGGTCGGACTTATTGTCGGTGTCGCCATATCGCTGGTGCAGGCGCTGACGCAAATCCAGGAACAGACGCTGGTTTTCGTGCCGAAGATCATCGCGATGTTCCTGACGATGCTGATTGCATTGCCATTCATGGCCGACGCCCTGCACGGGCAGATGATGCGGATTTCGTCGCGAATCATCGGTGGCTGAGTCAAAATGACTCCACCATGCGCTTCGACATTTCCCTGCTTCCCGCACTCGCCGCAGCATTCATGCTGACGTTCGCGCGCATCGGCGCGATGGTGATGCTGATGCCGGGCCTCGGCGAGCTGAGCGTGCCGACCCGCATCAAGCTCGCGATCGCGCTGGCGCTGACCCTGATCATCATGCCGCTGCATCGCTCCGCCTATCAGGTCGATATGAACTCGATGGCGCCGATGCTGGTGCTGCTGGTGCATGAAATCCTGATCGGCCTCGTGATCGGCGCCACCGCGCGGGTGGCGCTGTCGGCGCTCTCGGTCGCGGGATCGGTGATCGCGCAGCAGCTCGGCCTCGGTTTCGTCACCGCGGTCGATCCGACGCTGGGGCAGCAGGGCGCGGTGATCGCCAACTTCCTCACCATTCTGGCGCTGACGCTGCTGTTCGCGACCGACATGCACTACCTGATCATCGCCGCGCTGAACGAGAGCTACCGCATCTTCGCGCCGGGCGAACTGCTCGGCACCGGCGATGTCGCGGCGCTGGCGACCAAGACGTTTGCGCTGGCGTTCAAGATCGGCACGCAGCTGGCGGCGCCGTTCCTCGTGTTCGGTCTCGTCTTCAACATCGGCCTCGGCGTGCTCGCGCGCATGATGCCGCAGATGCAGGTCTACTTCGTCGGCGTTCCGCTTTCGATCGTCATCGGCTTCCTGATCTTCGCCATCGTGATCGTGGCCATGATGGGCACGTATCTCGACTACTTCGGCAGCGTCATGCACCAGCTCATCCCACCGGTGAAGTGAGGCGCGACGCACATGGCCGAGGAAGGCGACGACAGCGAGAAGACAGAAGACCCGACCCAAAAACGCATGGACGACGCGCTCGAGCGCGGCGACGTTGCGAAAAGCCAGGAGGTCAACACCTGGTTCATCATGGCGGGCGCAACGCTGATTCTGGCGACATTCTCGGGCTCGATCGGAACGAGCCTGCAGACGCCGCTGAAGAATCTCCTCGCCAACGCGCACATGATCCGCGTCAACGGGCCCGATCTGATCCGGTTGCTGAGCTCGATCGAGACGTTCCTGGTGGTTGCGCTCGGCGTGCCGCTGGGGCTGCTGATGCTGGCGGCGATTGCCGGCAACATCGTGCAGCATCGCTTCGTGTGGTCCGGCGAGCAGCTGAAGCCGAGCTTCAGCAAGATTTCGCCGATGTCCGGTTTCAAGCGGGTTTTCGGCAAGCAGGCGGCCGCCAACTTCATCAAGGGCCTGATCAAGCTCGGCGCGCTCGGCGCCGTGATGGTCGCGCTGCTCTGGCCGGAACGGCATCGCCTGGAGGCGATGGTGCGCTTCGATCCGGCCTCGATCCTCGGCGTCACGCTGACGCTGACGCTGCAGCTTATGGGCGCGGTGGTCGCGATCCTCGCGCTGGTCGCGATCGCCGACTACTTGTTCCAGTACCGGCAGTGGTACGAAAAGCTGAAGATGTCCGTGCAGGAGATGAAGGAGGAGTTCAAGCAGCAGGAAGGCGATCCACACATCAAAGGCAAGCTGAAGCAGTTGCGTCAGCAGCGCATGAAGAAGCGCATGATGGCCGCGGTGCCGACGGCTTCGGTGATCATCACCAACCCGACCCACTACTCGGTCGCGCTCCAGTACGAACGCGGCATGCCGGCGCCGATCTGCGTCGCCAAGGGTATGGACGCGATCGCGCTCAAGATCCGGGAGGTGGCGAAGGATCACGACATTCCGATCGTCGAGAACGTGCCGCTGGCGCGCGCGCTCTATGCCACGGTCGAGATCGACGACGAAATTCCGGTCGAGCACTACCACGCGGTCGCGGAAGTCATCGGCTACGTCATGAAGCTGAAGCGCGGGTTGGGGCGGCAATAGCGCGAAATCAGCCGTATAACGGCGTTTCCGGGCGACGCCGGGCTTGCATGTTGCGGTGCGATTCAGGCACTCAGGAAGGGTTGGCCGGACGCCGGATTGACGCGGATTTGGCCAGATGTGGCGTTACGGTTTCAGCGTAAACAAGACTTCTCAATTTGGCTGTACGACCGTTCGATGACCACCGACAAAGCGAGAGACCTCACCGCCGCCGCGATCGCCGCGCACGAGCCGCCGCAGCGCAGCGGCAGCATTTTACTGGTGATCGTCGTCGCGGTCGCCATCGTTGCCGCCGCCGTGGCGTTCATGATGCTCGGCCGCGCACAAGCACAGCCATATGTACTCGGTCTGCTGGCGCTGCTGGCGATGGCGGGCCTGTTCTCGCTGTTCGCGTTCGCCGCCGGCATCATCCGGCTCGCCGATCGCGCCGTCGAAGATCCGATCGCGCGCCCGGTGGTCGATCACGCCTTCGACGGTGTCGCGGTGACCGACGCGCAAGGGCATGTCGTTTACGCCAATGCGGCCTATCTCGCGCTGACCGGCGCCGAAGGGTTTCATGACGTTCGCCCGGTCGAGCGCGTGTTCATCGGCAATCCGGATGTGTCGGAGGCGGTGTTCCGGCTCTTAAAGGCGGCACGCGAAGGCAAGCGGCTACAGGAAGAGGTGCGGATCGCCAGTGCCGACGGATCGCAGGCGCGCTGGCTGCGCATGCGGGTGCGTCCGCTCGGGCAGGCAAAGAAAGCGTCGAAGCTCGTCGTCTGGTCGATCGCCGACATCACCCGCGACCGCGAACGCCAGGAAGACGTGTTCCAGGAACTGCAGCACGCGATTGAGTATCTCGATCACGCGCCGTGCGGCTTCTTCTCGGTCAGCCCCGCGGGCGACCTCGTCTACGTCAATGCGACGCTCGCCGGCTGGCTCGATCACGACCTCGCCGAAATCGGCTCCGGCGGGTTGAAGCTCACCGACATCGTCACGGGCGATGGCGCGGCGCTGCTCGCTTCCGTGACGCCTGCGCCCGGCGAGGTGAAGACCGAAGTGTTCGACCTCGATCTGAAGACGCGCAACGGCAAGACCGTGCCGGTGCGGCTCTATCACAAGCTCGCCTTCGGCGCCGACGGCACGCCGGGCGGTTCGCGCACGCTGGTCATCAGCCGCGCCCGCGACGAGCGCGGCGATCCGCAGCGCGCCGCCGAAGTGCGCTTCATGCGCTTCTTCGATCACACGCCGATGGCGATCGCGACCGTCAACAGGGCGGGCGCGGTGGTGCAGGCCAATGCGCGCTTCGCCAAGCTCGCACAGAGCCTCGGCCAGGACGGCGCCGTCAACCGCTCGATCCTCGCCGCCGTGCACGAGCGCGACCGCGCCGAGTTCAAGGCGGCGATCGACAAGGCCGCCGAAGGGCAAGGCGACATCACGCCGGTGGAAGTGGCGCTCGACAGCGGCAAGGAGCGCTGGGGTCAGTTCTTCATCACCGCCGTCGAGCACGACGAGCGCGATACCGAAATCGCCATCGTCTACATGCTGGAGACGACCGAGAAGCGCACGCTGGAGAACCAGTTCGCGCAATCGCAGAAGATGCAGGCGGTCGGTCAGCTCGCCGGCGGCATCGCGCACGACTTCAACAACGTGCTGTCCGCCATCATGATGGCGAACGACTTCCTGCTGAACGCGCACAAGCCGACCGATCCGTCGTTCCAGGACATCATGCAGATCAAGCAGAACGCGACGCGCGCGGCGACGCTGGTGCGTCAGCTGCTGGCGTTCTCGCGTCGCCAGACGTTGCGGCCGCAGGTGCTCGATCTCGGCGAGGCGCTATCCGATCTCAACATGCTGCTCAAGCGTCTGATCGGCGAGAAGGTGAAGCTGGAGACGCTGCACGGCCGCGATCTGTGGCCGGTGAAGGTCGACGTCTCGCAATTCGAGCAGGTGATCGTCAATCTCGCCGTCAATGCGCGCGACGCGATGCCCGACGGCGGCAGGCTGACGGTGCGCACCGCCAACGTCAGCGCGCAGGATGCGGGACAGCTCGCCAAGCAGGGTATGCCCGCTGCCGATTATGTGAAGATCGAGGTGATCGACACCGGCACCGGCATTCCGCCGGAGATCGTCGACAAAATCTTCGAGCCGTTCTTCTCGACCAAGGAAGTCGGCAAGGGCACCGGCCTCGGCCTCTCCACCGTGTACGGTATCGTCAAACAGACCGGCGGCTTCATCTACGCCGATCCGGGTGAGGGCGGCGGCACGGCCTTCCGCATTTTCCTGCCGCGCCATGTCGCCGGCCGCGAGGAGCCGGCCGACGTGCCTGCGCTCAACGGTGCGTCGCCGCCGATCGCCGCCGAGGCGCCGGCCGCGCCAGTGCCGGCGAAGCCGAAGACCGCCGATCTCACCGGGCAGGGCACCATTCTTCTGGTCGAGGACGAAGAGGGACTGCGCTCGCTCAATGCGCGCGGCTTGCGTTCGCGCGGCTACAACGTGATCGAGGCCTCGAACGGCGTCGAGGCGATGGAAGCGATCGACGAGCAGCACGGTGCGATCGATCTCGTGGTGTCGGACGTGGTGATGCCAGAGATGGATGGCCCGACGCTGCTCAAGGAAATGCGCGGCCGTAATCCGGATCTGAAGATCATTTTCGTCTCGGGCTACGCCGAAGACGCCTTCGAGAAGAGCCTGCCGGCGAACGAGCAGTTTGCGTTCCTGCCGAAGCCCTTCACGCTGTCGCAACTCGTTGCGGCGGTTAAGGAAACGATGACAACCGCTTGACGGTATCTGCCTCGCTCCGCGACCGAGCGCCGCAGGGGTGCGGCCAAGTCCCTGCTGTTCACTTTCACCGCGCCGTGACCATCTTATGGGCAACCCCCATGCCGGGGAGTCGAGGGAACGACCATGAGATTTTTCAAGATGCTTGCAGTGGCCCTGACGCTGGCCCTGCCGCTCGCAGTTGCGATGTCGGACGCCGACGCGCGTCCGGGCGGCGGTGGAAGCATGGGCTCGCGCGGCTCGAAGACCTACTCCGCGCCGCCATCCACCAAGACCGCGCCGGGCACGGCGCAGCCGATGCAGCGGACCCAGACCCAGCCGGGCGCGACCACGCCGGCGGCGGCCCCGCAGAGCGGCGGCTTCTTCAATCGTCCGGGCATGGGCATGCTCGGCGGCCTCGCCGCGGGCTTCCTCGGCGCCGGCCTGCTCGGCATGATGTTCGGCGGCGGCTTCATGAGCGGCCTCGGCGGCTTCGCCTCGATCCTGGGCCTCATCATTCAGGTGGTGCTGGTCGTGGTCATCGCGCGGCTTGCGTGGGGCTGGTGGCAGCGCCGCAAGGCAGCCAGCGAGGGCAACGCCTATGCGTCCGGCCCGGCCGGCGGCCCGTCGACCTTCGACGCGCAGCCGCAGCAGCAGGCGACGAATAATCCATACGCAATGCCGATGGGCGGCGGTGCGGGCGGCGGTGGCGGCTTCAACAACCGCCCGGTGCCGTTGCAGATCAAGCCGGATGACTACGATGCGTTCGAGCGCATGCTCGGCGAAGTCCAGGCCGCATGGTCGAACGAGGACGAGGCCAAGCTCAACGTTCTCGCGACGCCGGAAATGGCCTCGTACTTCCGCGAAGACCTCGCGGCCAACAAGAACCGTGGCGTGGTCAACAAGGTCACCAACGTGAAGCTGCTGCAGGGCGACCTCGCGGAAGCCTGGAGCGAAGGCCCGACCGACTACGCGACGCTGGCGATGCGCTTCGCGTTGACCGAGAAGACGATCGAGAAGGCGAGCGGCCGCATCGTCGACGGCAGCGACACGCCGATCGAGGCGACCGAGGTGTGGACGTTCTCGCGCCGCCACGGCGGCCAGTGGGAGCTCTCGGCGATCCAGCAGACGAACTGATCGTCAGATTCCGACTCAAATAAGAAAGGCGCCGCAGCGATGCGGCGCCTTTTTCTTTGCGTAGTGTCTCAGGCGACTGCGGCGATTCCGCTGCGGTTCGTGGGCTGCTTGCCGACGCGCTGCAGAACCTTGGCCATGACGTCCGGAATTTGCGCGATCGGCACGGGCTTCGCGAACAGATAGCCTTGGCCTTCGCTGCAGCCCTCGTCGATCAGGAAGCGAAGCTGCTCTTCGGTCTCGATGCCTTCGGCCAAGACCGGCACGTTCATGCTGTGGCCGAGTGCGAGCACGGTCTTGACGATGGCGGCGGCGAGCGTGTCCTCAGGGATGCGGCGCACGAACGACTGGTCGAGCTTGATCTTGTCGAACGGGAAGGCGTGCAGCGTACCAAGCGAAGAATAGCCGGTGCCGAAGTCGTCCATCGCAATGGCGATGCCCATCGCCTTAAGCTTGCGCAGGATCTGCAGGCAGCGATCCTTGTCCTTCATCAGCATCGATTCCGTCACTTCGATCTCGAGGCGCTCCGGCGCGAGACCGGTCTCGCTGAGGATCGATTGAATGGTGTCGGCGAGGTCGCCGTGATTGAACTGCACCGGCGAGACGTTGACGGCGATCATGCCGGGAATCCTACCCTCGGCCGCGTCGCGGCAGGCGGTGCGCAGCGCCCATTCGCCCATGCCGACGATGGCCTCGGTTTCCTCGGCGAGCGGAATGAACTCGCCCGGTGAGATCATGCCGCGCTGCGGATGCCGCCAGCGCATCAGGGCTTCGGCGCCGCTGACGGTGCCGTCGCGCAGCGTCGTTTGCAGCTGATAGTGCAGTTCGAGTTCGCCGTTTTTCGCGGCGCTCATCAGATCGCGGGAGAGGGCGCGGCGGTTGCGCGCCGCATCGTCCATGTCCTTCTCATAGTGCGAGATCAGACCGGCATGCTTGCTCTTGCCGCGATGCATCGCGAGCTTGGCGTTGCTGACAAGCTGATCGCGCTCGCGGGTATCGGTCGGAAAGATCGAGAAGCCGATGGATGCGGTCAGCGACATCTGCTGGCCGTTGATCTCGAAGGGCGCCGACAGCGCGCGCAGCAGTTTTTCGGCAAACGCGCGGGCATCGTCCGGCTGGTTGCCGGACATCTGCAGCGCCAGAAATTCGTCGCCGCTCTGGCGGGCGACGAATTCGCCCGGACCGGCAGCCGCGGCGCGCATCCGTGCGGCGGCCTCGATCAGCACCAGGTCGCCGACGGAGTGGCCGTAGACGTCGTTGATGTCCTTGAAGCCGTCAAGATCGATCGAGAAGGCGGCAAGCTTGTGCGCCTTCTCATGCGCCTCGGCGACGTCGAAGCCGAGCCGCTCGTTGAAGGCGATGCGGTTCGGCAGGCCGGTCATGCTGTCGTTGAACGAGAGCTGATGGATCCGTTCGGCGGATTCGGTGCGGGTGCGCAGATCGATGATGTAGGACGAGAAGCCTGAGCCCATCACCAGCAGCACGGCGCCGGTGACGCCCATGGCCAGAAACTCGGCCTGCATCTGATCGCCGGTGATTGTGATCGCCTGATCCGGCATTACGGTCAGCGACATCATGATGGTGAAATGCATCACGAAGATCATGAAGGTCATCACCACCGCCGCGCCGTGGCGGCAGAAGCGCGTGACCGGGCGGTTGGCGCGATTGACGGCCAGCGCACCGAGGCCGAGGCCGAGCACGAGCGTCAGCGCAAGGCCGTACCAGTTCAACGTCACAGTGGCGGGAAGCTGCCAGGCGCTAAGGCCGAGCGCGTGCATGGCGAGGATGCCGACGCCCATGGTCAGGCCGCCGAGCTCCGGTGCCAGCGCCGGGCGCGGGCGGCTGCCGATCTCGAAGCCGAGCAGACAGGAGACGATGGCGATGATCAGCGAGGCGGCGACCGGCAGCACATCGAACGCGCTGTCCATTGTCGGCTCAAGCGACAGAATAGAGATGAAGGTCGAAGCCCAGAGTGCCGCGCCGGTGCCGACCGAGGCCATGAACAGCCAGCCGAAGCGGGTGGGGCCCTGCGTCGCGCGGGCGCGCGCGAAGTGGCGCATGCCGACCCAGGTGCCGAACAAGCACACCAGTGTTGCCACCACGATTCCAATCCAGTGATATCCCGCCGCCAGCATCGAAGCCCCGTTCCCTTGCTTCTGACGCACGCAGAGTGGGCCGGAGATGATTAAGCCTGGGTTGTTTTCATCAATACATGCAACGCGATGTGATCAAATCGCTGCGCTTAGCGTTGAGGAAGCGTAAGGACGATCGCATCCTCGTTATCGGGATACCGCTCGCGGCGAACGATGCTGCGGTCTTTACGATTGGCCAACCATGCGGGCGCACGTCGCATCACGCGAGCCGGCTCAGAACTTCCGCCCGTCCATCGGCGTCATCTTGAGTTTCGCCAGTTCGATGCCGTCGATGCAGCTGACATTGATGGCGATCACCTGCGTGCCATCTGGCTTCGCGCCCTTGGCAAAGGTCTCGACGCCGCATTCGATGCAGAGCTGATGCTTGATGGCGTGACGGTTGAACAGATATTCCTTCAGCGCATCGCCGCCGGCGCGCAGATGAAACCGCTCCGGCGCCACGAACGAGAAGTGCAGCCCCTTTTTGGTGCAGATCGAGCAGTTGCATGCTGTGACCATGGAGAGATCGGTGGTGCATTCGAACCGCACCAGGCCGCAGTGGCAGCCGCCCGTGTAGGTCACCGCGTCGCTCATCGTCCGCCCCCCCTGTTGTCTGCTTATTGGTTGAGAATCGTCGCGCGCCATCGCGGCAAAGATGGGGCCGGACGTCGCTACCGGCCTCGAACCCGTTGAGAGTTGGCGGCGACTACTGGTGAGCGCCCAATTTTCAACGAGCCAGCGAGATTGCCTATGCGTCCCGTGTCCCGGTTTGCCCGTCTTGTGATGGGCGTCACCTGTCTGGTGTCCATCAGCCTGTCCGCGCAGGCCGGTGTGATCGAAATGATCGAGCCGGGTCAAGTCCTGCCGAAGGAAGAACCCGCCGCTCAAACGCCGCCTGAATGCGTCGCGTAAGTGTGCGGATAGCGGATATCTGAGAGCTTGCGTGGGAGATGCGGAGTTCCATCCGCATCGCGCGGATTTTGAATCGGTTTGTTGAAAATCATTCTGCGCGCCGCAGCAAACGTTAATGAGTCTGCATTGCTGACTCAATTGCGATCACTTTTTCAGCTGCGTCATTTGCTTGTCTTGACCCGGTCGCGCTGTTGACCGATTCTTCATGCACGAACGCAAGCGGGAGGTGCATCATGAATCTCAAAACAACAGCCCGTCATGTTGCGTATCAGCAAACCGAGCTTCCGCATCACAATCCGTGCGCCCAGTGCGGCACACCGATTGCGCAGCCGACATATGCCGAAGGCGACGCGCATCGCATGTCATACGTCTGGTCGTGCGACGATTGCGGCTACGAGTTCACCACGCTCGTGATGTATCCGCATCAGGATCACAAAATCGCGGCGTAAGCGCGCTCACGCTGTCGCCGCTCGCCAGCCGACATAGGCGAGCGGGACGAGCGCAATCAGATCCGCCCATGCGATCGGCCGCAGCGCGCCCGCGGGTAGTCCGTGCAGCGCGTAGATCACGAGAAAACCGATGACGCTGATCGCGGTGGTGACCGCGGCGAAGGGACGGACGTGCGTGCTGAACGCCGCCCAGATGCACGCAACGACGATGGTCGCGAACAGCACCGAGCGATGCTGCAGCAGGAGGCCGGCCATGCCTTGCTCCGGTACGCCGTAAAGCCGCGTGATCGTGCCGGGGATCAGCGCGGCAACGCCGGGCGCCAGATGAATGAGGGCGAGCAGAATCCACGCAATCCGTTCGAGCACAGCGGCTTCTCCAATTATGGTGCAGTCACCGTTGCCTACGGGCGGGCGCGACGAGGCTCAATGACGTGGCAGGTAATGGACGGGATTCGCGCCGAAATCGGCGTGCGCCGCGAAACCTGGGGGCTCTTCATTCGGTAAAAGAAGAGCCGGTGCCCGATCCGGTGGAAGTATCCCGATCCGGAGCCGTCCTTGTTTACCCGCCGAACCTTTCTTGCCGCTCCCGCGATTGTCGCCGGCTGCACGCCGCTCGGTGCGCTCAATGCAGTCGTGCCGGAAGACGGCGGCGCGCGCCGGGTGGCGACCAGCGTTGCCTACGGTTCGCTGCCGCGCCATGGCCTCGACATCTATGCGCCGGTGAGTGCCGGGAACGCGCCGGTGATTGTCTTCTTCTATGGCGGCTCGTGGAGCAGCGGCCGCAAGGAGGACTATTCCTTTGCTGCAGCTGCGTTCGCGTCGGCTGGATTTGTTTGTGTGCTGCCGGACTACCGGCTTTATCCCGCTGTGCGCTTTCCGTCGTTTCTCGAAGACTGTGCGCTTGCCACCGCGTGGGTGGAGAAGAACATCGCGCGCTTTGGTGGCGATCCGTCGCGCATCTTTCTCGCCGGCCATTCGGCCGGGGCCTACAACGCGGTGATGGTCGGGCTCGACCGGCGCTACCTCGACGGAGCCGGTGGCTCACTGGCGGCGATCAAGGGCGTGGCCGGACTCGCCGGGCCGTATGATTTCCTGCCGCTCGACACCCGCACCACCATCAACGTGTTCGGCGAGGCGCCACGGCTTGAGATCACGCAGCCGGTGAATGTCGTCCGCCGCGGTCTGCCGCCGTTCTTTCTCGCCACCGGCGCCGACGACGATCTCGTGTTTCCGCGCAACACGATTGCGCTGGCAAAGCGGCTGCGCGGCGTCTCGGTGCCGGTGACGGAAAAGATCTACCCCGGCGTCAGCCATTCGGGAATTCTTCTTGCGCTGACGGTGCCGCTGCGTAGCCGCGCGCCGGTGCTGGCCGACATGCTCGATTTCTTTCGCGGTGCGAACGCGTAGCTAGTCCCCAAGGGTGACTGTAGGTTGCCCCGGCAATGACGGCCCCCTAATCTGGCCGCCGACCCACTGCCGAGGCCTTGCGTTGACCCGCCGCGTCAAGAACATTCTCTTCATCATGTGCGACCAGTTGCGTTTCGACTATCTGTCGTGCGCCGGTCATCCCACTTTGAAAACGCCGAACATCGATGCGCTCGCCGCGCGCGGAGTGCGTTTCACCAACGCCTTCGTGCAGTCACCGGTCTGTGGCTCCTCGCGCATGAGCTTCTACACCGGACGCTATGTGCAATCGCACGGCGCGGCGTGGAACGGCTTTCCGTTGAAGGTCGGCGAGACGACCATGGGCGATTATCTGCGGCCGCTCGGCATGCAAACGGTGCTGGTCGGCAAGACGCACATGAAGGCTGACGCAGAAGGGATGGAGCGACTCGGCATCGATCCTGAGTCGATCATCGGCGTGCGCGTGTCCGAGTGCGGCTTCGATCCGTATGAGCGCGACGATGGCCTGCATGGTATCGGCCCCGACGGCCGCTACGATCCGAAAGTGCCGCGCTACAACCAGTATCTGAACGAAAAAGGCTACGGCGGCGACAATCCCTGGCACGACTACGCCAACGCCGCGCAGGGCGAGAACAACGAACTCGCCTCCGGCTGGGCAATGCGGCATGCGAGCAAGCCCGCGCGCGTCGCCGAAGAAGATTCCGAAACGCCGTACATGACGCGTCGCGCGATGGACTTCATGCGCGAGGTCGACGACAAGCCGTGGTGCCTGCATCTCTCCTACATCAAGCCGCATTGGCCCTACATCGCGCCAGCGCCCTACAACGACATGTATGGTGCGGCTGATGTCATTCCCGTCGTGCGCAGCGAGGAGGAGCGCGCCGATCCACATCCCGTCTATCGCGAATTCATGGCGCATCGCGTGGGCCAAGCATTCGCACGCGATGAGGTGCGTGAGGAGGTCGTCCCCGTCTACATGGGGCTGATCAAGCAGATCGACGACCAGATGGGCGTCCTGTTCGCGTTCATGCGCGAGAAGGGCCTGCTCGACAACACGCTGATCGTATTCACCTCCGATCATGGCGACTATCTCGGCGATCACTGGCTTGGCGAGAAGGATCTGTTCCACGAGCCGTCGGTGAAGGTGCCGATGATCATCTGCGATCCGTCGGCGGAAGCGGATGGCACGCGCGGCTCGGTCTGCGACGCGCTAGTGGAATCGATCGATCTGTTGCCGACATTCGTCGATGTCGCGGGTGGCGACGCGGCCGATCTGTCGCATCGCCTCGAAGGCCGCTCGCTGACACAGTGGCTGCATGGTCAAGCGCCGGAGCAGTGGCGCCGGTATGCGATCAGCGAGTACGACTATTCAATGCTGCCGGCCTCCGGAAAGCTCGGCGTTGCGCCCAACGACGCGCGGCTATTCATGGTGCGGGACCAGCGTTGGAAGTACGTGCATGCGGTGGGCTACCGGCCGATGCTGTACGATCTCGCCAACGATCCGAACGAGTTTCGCGATCTCGGTGCGGATGCGGCGCATGAGAGCGAGCGGCAACGATTGGCAGCGGCGCTGGCGCAATGGGGACTGCGGCAGTCGCAGCGCACGACGCGCTCGGAGAAACAGATTCTCGGCATGCGCGGCAAATCGCTGCGCAAAGGCATCCTGATCGGCGTCTGGGACGAGAGCGATTTGCCGGACGAGTTGTGGAGCCGCTACCGCGGCGAGTGACGGATAATAACAAGCGCCGGAAATTGGCGCGACAGGAGGAAGACCATGCGACGCTGGCCCATCGCCATCACGTTGATCGTTGCCGGATTGCTGTCGGCGACGGTGGCGCAAGCGCAGATCACCGAACAGCCGCTGCGGATCATCTTTCCGTTCGCGGCAGGCGGCACGGGTGACGCGCTGGCGCGGCTGGTCGCCGAGAAGATGCGTGTTGGGCTCAACCGCCCGGTCATTGTCGAGAGCCGCTCGGGCGCCGCCGGACGGATCGGCGTGCAGGCGGTGAAGGCGGCGTCCCCGGACGGTTCGACAATCCTGATCACGCCGATCGCGCCGGTCGCGGTCTATCAGCACGTCTACAAGAATCTCGGCTACGATCCGCTGACGGATCTCGATGCGGTGTCGCAGCTCAACACCTTCGATTTTGGCATAGCGGTCGGGCCGAAACTCGCCGACGTCAAATCGCTCAAAGAGCTTGTGGCGTGGGCCAAGGCCAACCCGAACGAAGCAAACTACGCGACGCCGGGCGCGGGAACGCTGCCGCATTTCCTGGCCGTGCTGTTCGGCCAGAAGGCCGGGCTCGATCTGCGGCATGTATCGTATCGCGGCTCGGCCCCTGCGCTGACTGATCTCGTCGGCGGGCAGTTGCCGATGATCGTGACGACGGTCTCCGACCTCACCGAGATGCACAAGGATGGACGGGTCCGCGTGCTGGCTGTCTCCGGCGCGGAGCGTTCACGCTTCATGCCGGAAGTGCCGACGCTCGCCGAACTCGGCTACGATTTGCGTGCGAGCGGCTGGTACGGCCTGTTTGCGCCGGCGAAGACGCCGCCCGATGTGGTCGCGAAATTGAGCAAGGCTGCTGTCGATGCGGTGAAGTCGCCGGATGTCGCTGAGCGCATGTTGACGCTCGGCCTGCAGCCGACGGGTACGTCCGCGGCCGAGATGGCGGCGATCCAGAAGCGCGACTCCGCGTTCTGGGCTCCGGCGGTGAAGGCGTCGCGCTTTACCGCGGAGGACTGATCAGTCCGCCGACTTCACGCCGGCCTGTTTGATCGCGTCTTCCATGCGCGCGGCCTCGCGCGTCATGAAGGCGCGTGCTTCCTCCGGCGATGCGCCGATCAGTTCGATGCCAAGCGCGCCGATCCGCTGCTGCACATCCGGCCGCTTCAGCGCTTCGGCGAAGGCGCTGCTCCATTTGGCGACGATCTCGGGCGGCGTTCCTGTTTTCGCCAGCGCGCCGAACCACGATTTCGACGTGAAGCCCTTGGCGCCGAGTTCATCGAGCGTCGGCAGGTCGGGCAGCGATGACAGCCGCTTCTCGTTGGCGACCGCGATGGCACGCAGCGTACCGCCCTGAAGCTGTTCGGAGACGTTCTGCAGGTCGCCGAGCATGGCGTTGACGTGACCGGCGACAAGATCGTTCATCGCCGGCGCGCTGCCCTTGTAGGGAATGTGATTGATCTCGATGCCGAGCTCGCGCTTGAGCATCTCGAAGCCGAGATGATTCGACGAACCGTTACCGAACGAGGCAAAGGTGGCCTTGCCGCCCTGCGTCTTGGTCCACGCGATGAATTCGGGGAGCGTGCGCGCAGGCACGGACGGATGCACCACGAGAATGTGCGGGCTCAGCGCGAACAGCGACACCGGCACGAGATCGCGGTCCCACACGTAGGGCTTCACCGGCATCAGCATCGGCGAGACGATCATGCTGTTGGCAGCGGCGAGCAGGGTGTAGCCGTCCGCTGCCGCGGCAATCGCGGCTTGCGTCGCAATGGTGGTGCCGCCGCCGGGCTTGTTCTCGATCACGACCGAGGCGTTCCAGCTCTTTGCGATCACGTCGGCGAGGGTGCGGGTGATCAGGTCAGTTCCGCCGCCCGGCGCGAACGGCACGAGGATGCGCACCGGGCGCGTGGGATAATCGTTGGCGAAAGCCGGTGCGGCGAGGAGGGCGAACGCGCTCGCGATGAGCGCGCGGCGGTGGATCGGCATGGCGGTTACTCGCAGGTTTCTTGGTTTCTTGTTTGCGAGACTAGTGTGGCGGTTCAGAAGTCCGCATCATCATTGCCGCACTCTCGCCATGCGGACTTCTG
>LWDM01000039.1:0-2044 GCA_002083525.1 Proteobacteria bacterium SG_bin9
CGTTGATCATCGGCAGCAGGATGCGGTTGACGATAAACGCCGGGAAATCTTCCGAAACGGCAATCTGCTTGCCGAGCTTGGTGACGAATTCCCTGGCGGTGTCGAACGTCGCATCGTCGGTGGCGATGCCGCGGATCAGTTCGACCAGTTCCATCACCGGCACCGGATTCATGAAGTGAATGCCGATGAAGCGCTCCGGCCGATCGGTGGAGGCGGCAAGGCGTGTGATCGAGATCGACGAGGTATTGGAGCCGACAATCGCATCCGGCTTCAGCACGGCGCAGACCTGCTGGAAGATCTTGCGCTTGGCTTCTTCCTTCTCGATCGCGCTCTCGATCACGAGATCGCAGCTCGCAAGTCCATCGATGGTTTCGGTCGACTTGATGCGGTCGAGCGCCTGCTTGCGGGCGTCCTCGGTGATGGTCTTCTTCGCGACCTGGCGTGTCAGATTGCCGTTGATCGTCGCCATCGCCGACTTCAGCCGGTCGGTGGAGATATCGTTGAGGATGACATCGTAGCCTGCGAGTGCCGCCACATGCGCGATGCCGTTGCCCATCTGGCCCGAACCGATCACGCCGACAGTCTTGATATTCAACGCCATGATGCCTTCTCATCCAGATTCGCCGGCCATACGCCGCGAACCCGTCCCTTTATATAACACCAGCCCCAGATAGCCATTCCTGACGGCAACCGGCCCGAAGGTCGCACTCCGGGCCGGCCCGCCGGGTTTACTTGCCGAGCTTGGCCAACTCCTCGGTCAGCTCGGGGACGGCCTGGTAGAGGTCGGCGACGAGGCCGTAGTCCGCCACCTGGAAGATCGGCGCGTCCTCGTCCTTGTTGATCGCCACAATCACCTTCGAGTCCTTCATACCGGCGAGATGCTGGATCGCGCCCGAGATGCCGATGGCGATGTAGAGCTCCGGCGCAACCACCTTGCCGGTCTGTCCGACCTGCCAGTCGTTCGGGGCATAGCCTGCGTCGACCGCGGCGCGCGAGGCGCCGACGCCGGCGCCGAGCTTGTCGGCGAGCGGCTCGATGTACTTGGTGAAGTTCTCGCGACTCTGCATCGCGCGGCCACCCGAGACGATGATCTTGGCCGAGGTCAGCTCCGGACGATCCGACTTCGCGACCTCCTCGCCGACGAACGACGACAGGCCGGGGTCAGCAGCCGCGGACACGTTCTCGACGGCGGCACTGCCGCCCTCGCCCGTTGCCTGGAAGGTCGAGGTGCGGACGGTGATGACCTTCTTTGCGTCCTTGCTCTTCACGGTCTGGATCGCGTTGCCGGCATAGATTGGGCGCTCATAAGTGTCGGGCGCGACGACCTTGGTGATCTCCGAGACCTGCATCACGTCGAGCAGCGCGGCAACACGCGGCATCACGTTCTTGAAGCGCGAGGTCGCGGGCGCGACGATCGCATCGTAGCTGCCGGCGAGCGAAACGATCAGCGCGGCCAGCGGCTCGGCGAGGTCGTGCTCGTAAATCGGATCGGCGGCGAGCAGAACCTTGCCGACGCCCTTGAGCTTGGCCGCTGCATCCGCAGCCGCCTTGGTGCCCTGTCCGCCACCGGCGACAAGAACGTGCACGTCGCCGCCGAGCTGCGCGGCGGCCGTCAGCGCCTTGTTGGTCGCGTCCTTGAGGACTTCGTGGTGATGTTCAGCAATCAACAAAGTGGTCATCAGAGAACCCCGGCTTCATTCTTGAGTTTGGAAACCAGATCGGCCACCGAGCCGACCTTCACGCCTGCCTTGCGGCCCGGCGGCTCTGACGTCTTCAAAATTTCCAGCCGCGGCGAGAGGTCGACGCCGTAGGCATCGGGCGCCTTCTCGTCGATCGGTTTCTTCTTCGCCTTCATGATGTTCGGCAGCGACGCATAGCGCGGCTCGTTGAGGCGGAGGTCGACGGTGACGATCGCGGGTCCCTTCAGCTTCACGGTCTGCAGACCGCCGTCGACTTCGCGCGTCACCTTGAAGTCGGAACCTTCGACCTCCACCTTGAACGCGAACGTCGCCTGCGACCAGCCGAGCAGCGCGGCCAGCATCTG
>LWDM01000039.1:2171-44775 GCA_002083525.1 Proteobacteria bacterium SG_bin9
CGCGGTCGGCGCCCATGGCGAGCGCGGTGCGGATGGTTTCGGTCGCCTGCTGCGGACCGATCGATGCGACGACAACCTCGGTCGCCTTGCCCGCTTCTTTCAGACGCAGCGCTTCCTCGACGGCGATTTCGTCGAAGGGGTTCATCGACATCTTGACGTTGGCGAGTTCGACGCCCGAGCCATCGCTCTTGACGCGGATCTTGACGTTGTAATCGACGACGCGTTTGACAGGTACCAGAACCTTCATGGGCCTCTTTCGCATTCTGTTCGGGAATATGGGCGCGGAACCTAAAGGCCCAGCCTAGCCCGGTCAACGCGAGAAGGGCGGAAAATATCCCGGTTTTGGAGGGTTCTGCGTTCCGGTTTCGCAGAGCTATTCCGCATAGCGATCTAGCGGTTTTGGCCCGGTACCCAGAGCACGTCGCCCGCGCCGCGATCGTTCAAGGTGCGGCTTGCGACAAAAAGGAAATCGGACAAGCGGTTCATGTACTGAATCGCGGCGTCAGTAACAGGTTCATTCGGCTGGGATGCCAGTTCGACCATCACCCGCTCAGCACGGCGGCAGACGGTACGGGCCAAGTGAAGATGGGCTGAGGCCGCGGTTCCCCCCGGCAGCACGAACGAATTCAATGGCAGCAAGTCCGCGTTGAGCCGGTCGATATCCTGTTCGAGACGTGCGACCTGGGTCGCCAGCACACGCAGGCGCTCGGCCTTGTCCGGACGTTGCGGGACGGCGAGATCGGCGCCGAGATCGAACAGATCGTTCTGGATGCGGGCGAGCATGCGGTCGACGGTCTCGCCGTCGCCCAGTGCGCCTTTGAGATGCAAGCGGATGAGGCCGATCACCGCATTGGTCTCGTCCACGGTTCCATAAGCTTCGATGCGCAGATCGTATTTCGGCCGCCGCTCTCCGCTGCCAAGCGCAGTGGTGCCGTCGTCGCCGGTGCGGGTGTAGATGCGGTTGAGGACGACCATTTCTCTCTCCTCTCAGCGCGTACCCATCGCCCATAGCGCGAGCATGGCAATGACGATGGCGACGAACTGCAGCAGCACCCGCATGCGCATCAAGCGCTGCGACGTATTCGGCGATCCGCCGCGCATCATGTTGAACAAGCCGAGCAGCAAGACCACCGTGACGGCGGCCAGCGCGATCGGCAGGATGAAAGTGGAGAGAAACGAACCCATAACGGCTACTTAACACCCGCGCGGCGGCAGCGCCATAACCCGCTCGCCGCAAACTCCGGCCTGCCTGTGTTCACGTTCGCGTGGCGCGATGCGCGCGTGTGCCTTATGATTCCACCGCCGCCGCGGCACGGAGGATCGGTGAAGCAGCTTCGCTATGTTTACAACGTCGCCATGGAGGCCTTTTATGCCTTCCTCGCCGACGACGGCTGGGCGATTGCAAGCCACATCGCGCTCTCGGCGCTGATGGCGATGTTTCCGTTCCTGATCGTGATCACCGCGCTCGCCGGATTCTTCGGCACCCAAGAGCTCGCCGATCAGGCGGTCGAGATGATGCTGGAGACCTGGCCGAAGCGGGTAGCCGATTCATTGTCCGGCGAAATTCACAACGTACTCACCGGCGCAAGCAGCCAGGCGCTCACCGTCGGTGTCGTGCTCGCGATCTACTTCGCCTCGAACGGCGTCGAGAGCCTGCGCGTCGCACTCAACCGCGCCTATGGCGTGATCGAGCAGCGCAGCTGGTACTGGCTGCGGCTGGAATCGATCGGCTACACACTGGTCGCCGCCGCCGCGTCGCTGGCGCTGGCGTTCCTGATCGTGCTCGGACCGCTGATCATCGCCACCGCGCGCAAGTACATTCCGCTGAAGATCGAATCCAACGAAAGCCTGCTCGACATCGCGCGCTACGCGATCGCGATCACGGCGCTGATTGCCTCGCTGTTCATGGTGCACGCATGGTTGCCGGCCGGACGGCGCAGCTTCATGCAAATTTTGCCCGGCATCGTCGTGACGATGGTGGCCTCGCTAATCTCCGGCATGGTGTTCGGCGAATACCTCGCACGCTTCGCCTACAACTACGTCACGACCTATGCCGGTCTCGCGTCGGTGATGATCGCGCTGGTGTTTCTGTATTTCATCGCCGCGATCTTCGTTTACGGCGGCGAACTCAATGCGGCGATCATGAAGACGCGGCCGCCGCGCGCCGGGTCGCAGCCTGAAGCGCCGCAGCCAATGAACGCGGAGACACTGGTTTGACCAGGAACGCGTGAGCGCCCGCGGCCAGCGCCGCGGCCTCATCGCTGTTGCGTCCGGAGACGCCGATCACCGCGACGCGGCCCGGGTCGCCCGCGAGGGCACGGATGCGCCGGATGGTTTCAACGCCGTTGATGCCCGGCAACACCATATCCATCAGCACCACGTCGAAACCGCCGCGCAGCAGCCGTTCGAGCGCAACCTCGCCCTGGCTGACGAACTCGGTCACATGACCGAGCTCGGTCAGGATCGCATTCAGCACCACGCGGCCGAACGGGTTGTCTTCGACGCTGAGAACATGAAGGCCGGTCACGCCCGCGTCGCATATGTCGCTCGCCGCGCGCTTCGGCAGATCCGCGTGCTGCAACACCACGGTCAGCGTGAAAACCGTGCCGCCGCCGTCACGCGCGGCGGCCGTGATATCGCCGCCCATGGCGCGGGCGATCTGCTTCACCGAGGAGAGACCAAGCCCGGCGCCGCCGAAGCGCGCGGCGATCGAGACGTTGGCCTGCGAGAACGGCTTGAACAGCTTCTTGATCTCGGCAAGTGACAGGCCGATGCCGCTGTCGGAAATGGTGAAGGTCACCGCGACCTTGCGGCCGCGCAGGCTCTTCGCCGCGACATCGAGGCCGACTTCGCCCCGTTCGGTGAACTTCACCGCGTTGTCGATCAGGTTCTCGAGCGCCGCCCGCAAGCGAATGGCGTCGCCGATGGCGAACGGCGGCAACGTATCGGAGACGGTGACGGTCGGCCGCAATCCCTTGGCGGCGGCGCGGCCGGCAAGCGAATCGCCGGCGGTACGCGCGAGGATGCGCAGATCGAAGAAATCCTGCCGCACGCCGAGCTCGGCGTGGCCGCTGCGCGCCGCATCGACGAACAGAGTCGCTAGTCCTGCGAGATGCTCCGCGCCGGCTTTGATGGTGTCGACCCAGCGCCGCTCGCGCTCGTCGAGATCGGAGGTCGCGAGCAGATCGCTAACCGCGAGGATGCCGGTCAACGGCGTGCGGACTTCATGCGCGAAGGCGGCGAGCGCCGCTTCGATCGCATTCTGGTGCAGGCGCGGAGCTGGTTTTCCGCCTCGTGGTTTTGCGCTTTTCGATTTCGCCCGCTTGCGGATGGCCGACCGCTTCACCAACGGGAGCGCCTTTCGGGCACGCGGCTTCGGAGCCTTGCGTGCCTTTCGCTTTCGCTTCAGGCGCGATCCCGGTGACATGATTCTCCCTGTCCCACCGCCTCGCATCATGGCAGGGGCCCCAACCGGAGTCACGCTGCGGACGCGATGCTAACCGGCTTCAACACCGGCCAATTTTCGTACCTCGGCCGGCGTCACGCCCTGCGCGCGCAGTTCCCGAAGCGACTTTGACCCGGCGGATTTCGACAGCTTCGCGCCCGACGCATCGCGAATCAGCATGTGGTGACGGTACACCGGCTGCGGAAGCCCGAGCAGCTCCTGCAGCAGGCGGTGAATGCTCGTCGCCCAGAACAGATCCTGCCCGCGCACCACATCGGTAATTCCCTGCAGCGCGTCGTCGATCACGACCGCGAGGTGATAGCTCGCCGGGGTTTCCTTCCGGCCCAGCACCACATCGCCCCAGGCCTCAGGATGGGCTGCCACACGGCCGGTCTCGCCGGACGGTCCCTCCCCCTGCTCCGTCCAGTGCAAGGGGTCGATGCGGCGCATCACGTCGGCCATGCGCAACCGCTGCGAGAACGGGAGACCGGATTGAATAAGCCGCTCTTGTTCCGCAGCCGTTTGCGACGCGCCGGCGCCCGGATAGAGCGGCGCGCCGTCCGGATCGCGTGGCCAGGGCCCTTCCACCTCACGCTCGGCGACGAGGTGCGCGATTTCGGCGCGGCTCTCGAAGCTGCGGTAAAGCAGCCCTTCCTGCGCAAGCCGCTCAAGGGATTTGCCGTAGAGGCGGAAATGCTCCGACTGCCGCCGGACCGGCTCCTCCCACGTCAATCCGAGCCATCCGAGATCCTCAGTGATCGCTGCTGCAAATTCCGGGCGGCAGCGCGTCGTATCCGTATCCTCGATCCGCAACAGAAAGCGGCCGCCGCGATCGCGCGCGAGATCGAAGTTCAGCAGCGCGGAGCGTGCGTGGCCGAGATGGAGATAGCCGTTCGGGCTTGGCGCAAATCGGAAAACGGGTGGCGGCATTGATCCTGTTTAGCAGAACCACCACACTGGAACGCAATGACCATTCACCTCAAGACGCAGGCCGATCTCGATGACGCGCTGGTCACGCTTCTGAAGCTGGACCCGCGACTCGTACCCATCATGGCAATGACCGGAACGCCGGCGTTGCGCCAGCGCGCGCCGGGGTTCGCGGGCCTTGCGACCATTGTCTGCGGCCAGCAGCTCTCCACATCGGCGGCTGCAGCGATCTGGGGGCGGGTCAGCGCCGCCTTCGATCCGTTCGAACCCGCAACGATCCTCAAGGCGCGAACAGATCGGCTTGGACGTTTGGGATTGTCCGCGGCGAAGATCAAGTCGCTGAAGTTCATCGCCCGCGAACTTGCGGAGGAACGGCTTAATCTCGACGTGCTCGCTGAGCAGGACGCGGATGCCTCGCATCACGCACTCACGCAACTGCCCGGCATCGGGCCGTGGACCGCCGACATCTATCTGCTGTTCTGTCTCGGGCACGGCGACGCATGGCCTGCGGGCGATCTCGCGATTCAGGAAGCCATGCGCATCGGACTTGGTCTTGCAACGCGCCCCACCGAAAAACAGATGGCGCCACTCGCCGAAATCTGGCGGCCCGTGCGCGGCGCGGCGGCACATCTGTGGTGGTCGTATTATCGCGTTCTGAAAAAACGCGAGGGTGTGATCGCCGACCAAAAAGCGAAAACCACTTCGTCGAAAGGTAAACCGGCAGTGCAAAGGAAACAGCCGGTGAAGAAGAAACCGGCTGTGAAGAAGCAAGTCGCGAACGCGCGCGCGGCGAAGAAGCGCAGCACTAAAACATCCTGACGGCAGTTGTCACGCGCCTGTTATTGTTGAGGGGATTATAGTACCGCCAAAATTTGCACGGAGTGCTCAACGTGACAGCCACGGACTTCATTGTCGCCCGTAACGACCTCAAGCAAACGAAACTGATCGACAGCGCTACCACCGGCGACGCGCTTCCAGCCGATGCGCTGCTCGTGAAGGTCGATCGCTTCGCGTTCACGGCCAACAACATCACCTATGCAGTGCTCGGCGATCAGTTGAAGTACTGGAGTCTATTTCCGGAGCCGGAGGGCTTCGGCAACATTCCGGTGTGGGGCTTCGGCGAAGTGATCGAATCCAAACACTCCGACATCACAAAAGGCGAGAGGCTCTTCGGCTATTTCCCGATGGCGACGCACCTCGTCATCGAACCGGTGAACGTTAACAAGCGCGGCTTCAGCGATGGCGCCGCCCATCGCCAAGGCGTCTCGCCCGTCTACAACAATTACACGCGCGTCAGTGACAATGCGGCGTTCGCGGGCAAGCAGGGCGACTATCAGGCGCTGCTGCGGCCGCTGTTCATGCTGTCGTTCATGGTCGACGACTATCTCGCGGAGAACGATTTCTTCGGCGCCCGCAACGTCGTACTATCGAGCGCATCGAGCAAGACCGCCTTCGGCCTCGCGCACCTCGTGCATACGCTACGCAAGCCGATCCGCGTGACCGGTTTGACATCTCCGTCCAACGCGGCGTTCGTGCGCTCGCTCGGCTGCTATGACGAAGTCGTGACATACGACGCCATCGGCGCGCTGCCGCAAGAGCCAACCGCGTTCGTTGATATGGCGGGCAGCGCCGACCTGCGCCGCAAGCTGCATCATCATCTCGGCGAGCGCCTCGTCTATAGCGGCCGCGTGGGTCTGACCCACCTCGATCCCGATCAGGGCGAGGAAAGCCTCCCCGGCGCCAAGCCGCAGTGGTTCTTCGCGCCCGATCAGATTCGCAAGCGCGCCAAGGAATGGGGACCCGGCGGGCTCGATCAGCGATTCGGCGCAGCCTGGGTCACGCTGACGCCGCGGCTCGACCGGTGGATCACGGTCAGCGAAGGCCGCGGGCCCGAGGCCGTGAAACAGGTCTATCTCGAAACGTTGTCGGGCCGCGTCAGCCCGGATCAGGCTCACATTTTATCGATGTGGAAGTGATATCGAGCAGCTCTGGAACACCGCGGCTATGCTCTTCACAATGCCGTCACGCTGCCTGTAGTATGTCGTCCCATAACTGCTTCGGCAGAAATGCTGGGCGGGTCTATGGAGGCGAGGCGTTACTTGAACGCGCATGTCCCACACGGCGGCTGGCCGGCACTCGTACTGAACGCGGACTTCCGGCCGCTGAGTTACTATCCGCTCTCGCTTTGGTCGTGGCAGGACGCGATCAAGGCGGTGTTCCTCGACCGCGTCAACATCGTCGCCAACTACGATCAGGCGGTGCATAGCCCGTCGTTCGAAATGAAGCTGCCGAGCGTGGTCTCGCTCAAATCCTTCGTCAGGCCGACGACCCATCCCGCCTTCACCCGCTTCAACGTGTTCCTGCGCGATCGCTTCACCTGCCAGTACTGCTACGCGCAGGACGACCTGACCTTCGATCATATCCTGCCGCGTTCGAAGGGCGGACAGACCACGTGGGAAAACGTCGTTGCCGCATGTTCGCCGTGCAATCTGCGCAAAGGCAATCTGACGACGGCGCAGGCGAAGATGTGGCCGCGGCAAACGCCGTTCGCGCCGAGCGTGCATCAACTGCATCGTAACGGACGGCTGTTTCCGCCGAACTATCTGCACGATAGCTGGCTCGACTATCTCTATTGGGACACCGAACTCGATCCGTAGCGGTCGGGAACTGGCGCAGCGTTTGCTGATTTGTTGTTGGGCTTAACCTCGGCACGGAGCAGACATGGCAAGCCACGCGAACATGGCGTTTCTCTTTCTGGAGATCACACTGGCTCTGGCCGCGATGCTCATGTGGGCATTCTGGTCGCTCGAGCAGTGGCGGGACCGGCAGGAGATCTTCCGCCGCCTCGATCTTTTCGACGTCCACAAGCGCAAGTAACAGAACGTCAGGCGCAATCTCTGACAATGGGTCGGCCCGATCGGCACCCGGATGGCCGCCCGCAGGGCTGGTATGCCTGCCTAACATCTAACCAATGGCATAGCGCTTGCTTATTTGACTCCAGCATCAACCTGATTGCGGAGCACATATGAGCAATCTCAGCGACGCGGATTTTGCGTTTCTGCTGATCGACATCATTCTGGTGTTGGGCGGACTGCTGACCTGGGCGTTCTGGACGCTGGATCAGTGGCGCGAAAAGAAATTGAGGCGGCTCTCGATCATCGAGGTCATCCGCCACAAGTAATCACACAAAAGGCCGGGCAATGCCCGGCCTTCGTGTTTTGTTAACCCGAGTCCGGTGACTCAAATATCAGCGGATTGCCACCGGATTGATCATGCTCTGCACGCCGCCCTTGAAGCGCGGCTGGCCGAGCACGAACATGAACTCGTAGGCCTTGTCCTTCAAGCTCGGCGGTGTCGATGTTCTCGAGAATGTAGGTGCCGTTCATCGCCAGCAGAATCTGGTGCACCTCGAAAATGTTCTTCGATTCGAACGGCAACACCTCGAGACCCCAGGTGTCGGCGCCAACGGCGACCACACCTTTGCCGACGAGATACTTCGCACCCTCGACGCCGAGTCCCGGTTCGCCTGAGTTGTAGCGCGTGTTGTCCTTGCCGATCAGGCTGAGCCAGCCGGTGTGGAAGATCACCACATCGCCTTGCCGAATCTCGACGCCCTGCTTCTTGGCGACGTCTTCGATCTCCTTGACGTTGAAGGCGGTGCCTTCCTTGACGATGTCGGTGCCGAAATGCGCCGCCATGTCGAGCAACACACCGCGCGCCACCATCGGCGGCACCTTCTCGACACCGAGCTTCTTCAAGCCGGTCGGATCAGCGAAGTCGGCGAGCTTGTTGCCGTTGTAGTAGACGTGTTCGACGCCGATGTGGCCGAGACCGTCGAGCTGCGTGCCGACACCGGCCCATCCCTCGATGATGTCGTCGTTGTAGGTGGTCTTGCTCGGTCCAAGACCCGGGATGCCGGCCTGTCCCGGCTGCACGATCGTCACCTTGAACGAGCGCGGCGGATAGGCGGGAGTCTAGTCGACCGGGATGCCGAGCGCATAGGTCTTGCCGGTCTTCACCAGCGATGCGGCCTTCATCACGAGTTCCGGCGTCATATAATTGGCGGCGCCGATCTCATCGTTCGGCCCCCACTTCGATTTGGTCCAGTCCTGCGCGGACGCAGTGCCGGCGGTCACGAGCAGAGCAGCGGATACGACGGACAGAGTTGTCTTCAGCATCGTTGGTCCTCCCTGAATGACGGCACCGTTGACCGGCGCCGTATCTCTTGTTGGACGACAGGCTACATGAAGTTGACCGCTGCGCCATCACGCAACGCCGCGAAGTTTCGCCGCCGCCAGAGCACGGTTCCAGCTCACGCCGGCTGCGCGTTCCGCCCTGCGGCATTCTCGATCGACAGAAGTCCGCGCAAGCGGCCCTTCGGCTGCACCAGATCAGCCAAGGTGTATTCGTCGAGCACGGCAACAAACGCATCGCGCGCCCTCTCGATCGCGCGCTTTAGCACACAGCTCGGCCGGATCGCGCACGGGCCATCCACTGGCTTCATGCACGAGACAAACGCGAGATCCGGCTCAGTGCGCCGGACGATCTCGCCAAGCCCGATGCTCGCCGCCGGCTTCGCCAACCGCAGGCCGCCGCTGCGGCCACGCACCGTCTCGACATACCCCGCGACGCCGAGTTCATGCGCGACCTTCATGAGGTGATTTTTTGAGATGCCGTAGCTCTTCGCAATTTCGGAAATCGTGGCGAGGCCATCGTCCTTGAGCGCGAGGTACATGAGTAGGCGCAGCGAATAGTCGGTGTACACCGTCAGGCGCATGGGTTGCTCCGGAAGCACGTCTGCCATGAAAGATGTATTTATTATATTGCTTTTCCGCAACCGTGCTATAAGATGTATAAACAATACATCTTATCGGAGTTCGCACCATGACCCTCACGATCGGCAATCATCTCGCAGCCGCCCTGCTGTTTCCCGGCACGCTCATCTGCAGCAAGCTGAACATCACGACAGACTACAATGACCTGGTCCGCATGCTGGTGAACTCGCTGGTCTGGACCACGCTCGGCATCATCGCGGTGGCGATGGCGGCATGAGCGGCACCGGCCGCATCGGCGAGATCAGCGAGGACGCCATCCACCGCCTAGTGGATACGTTCTACGGCAAGATTCGCCGCGACCCGGAGCTGGCGCCGATCTTCCATCGCGCCATTCCAGGCGACTGGGAACCGCATCTTGCCACCATGCGCGCATTCTGGTCGTCGGTGATGCTGACCAGCGGCCGCTATAAGGGCAATCCGATGATCAAGCATATACGGCTCGAGGGCATGCAGCCGCAACTCTTCACACGCTGGCTGGCGCTGTTCGGCGAGGCCTGCGAGGAGTTGTTCGAGCCCGAAATCGGCGAGGCCTTCCGCATCCGGGCCGCGCGGATTGCCGAGAGCCTGAAGCTCGGCCTGTTCTACAAGCCGGGCCAGTCCTGGCCGCCGGCCGTGGCATAATTGACGCTGATCGCCTGAATGGCAGGCTTGCGCATGGCCATGTAGACGCGGCTTGCGTCCTGCGCCAAACGGTTTCACCTTACGACGAACGGCATCGCAGAATGCCGCTGCGTATTCCGGGAGAAACCGATGCTGATTCCGATGGCGGACGTGCCGCGCTGGTATGCCGACCGCAAGCCGAAAGACGCGATCGCCGTCAGCCATGGCAACGACGCGCTCACGTGGGAGCAGCTCGAACGCAACGCCAATCGTCGCGCCCGCGCTTTCGCGGCGTTGGGCGTGAAGCCCGGCGATGCGGTGGCGATCGGCTTGCCGAACAGCAACGCGCTGTTCGAGACGACGTTCGCGGTGTGGAAGCTTGGCGCGACACCGACATCGCTCTCATGGCGGTTGCCGCGCGGCGAAGCCGCGGCCGTGCTGGATATTCTCAAGCCGTCCCTGGTCGTCGGCGGCGAGCCGGACTGGAACGCACCGAACAGCGTGCCAAAGGAATTCGTACCCGAAGGCGTCTCCGACGAACCGATGCATTCGCCGGTCGCACGCTACTGGAAGGCGATGACCAGCGGCGGCTCCACTGGCCGACCCAAAGTGATGATGGATCATCAGCCGGCAGTCACCGACACCGCAGGCGTGCCACCGCTCGGGATGTTTCCCGATGTCAAATTGCTGAACCCCGGCCCACTCTATCATAACGCGCCGTTCATCGTGTCGCATCATGCACTGTTCAACGGCGGCAGCGTCACCGGGCTTGTGAAATTCGACGCCGAGGAGACACTGCGGCTGATCGCATCGAAGAAGCTCGAATGGGTGAACTTCGTGCCGACCATGATGCATCGCATCTGGTCGCTGCCGGATGAGGTCAAGACCAAGTACGACGTCTCGAGCCTGAAGATCGTCTTCCACATGGCCGCACCGATGCCGCCATGGCTGAAGGAAAAGTGGATCGAATGGATCGGTCCGGAGAAGGTCTACGAACTCTATGGCGGCACCGAACGGCAGGGCCGCACGGTGATCTCGGGCACCGAGTGGCTGACACATCGCGGCTCCGTCGGCAAGATCGACGAGAGCTGCGGTCTGCGCATCATCGGCGAGGACGGCAACGAGGTGCCGACCGGCGAGACCGGCGAAATCTATTTCCTGCCGAAGGACGGCCCCGGCGTGACCTATCACTACATCGGCGCCGAACCGAAGCGCCGTCCGGACGGCTGGGAGTCGCTCGGCGACATCGGCCGGCTCGACGAGGAAGGCTACCTCTATCTCGGCGATCGCCTCGCCGACATGGTGTTGCGCGGCGGCGCCAACATCTATCCGGCGGAGGTCGAAGCGGCCGTTATGGCGCATCCGCAGATCAAGTCGTGTACCGTGGTCGGCCTGCCCGATCCCGAACTCGGCCAGCGTGTTCATGCCATCGTCGAACTCACCGACGGCGCCAGGGCGCAGACTGTCGTCGACGGCATGGCCGGCTTCCTCGGCGATCTGCTGTCGAAGTACAAGCATCCCGAAAGCTACGAGATCGTCAGCGAAAGCCTGCGCGGCGACGACGGCAAGGTGCGGCGGACGCTGGTGCGCGACGAGCGCGCAGCGTGGCTGAAGGACGGCCGCGACTTCCGCATCATGCCGGCGCGCACGACAGCGGCCGCAGATTAGCGTGATCGAGGGAACCAAACCGCGCGTCATGCGTTCTCATGTCCGGACAACGGAGGATTGGACCCATGCGCACGTTTTTCGGAATGATTCTCGGTGCCGCCCTCACCATGGCACTGGTGTACGTTTACGATTCCGGCAACACGGCATCCAATCCGAGCGCAAAAACGATCGTGAACTGGGATGTCGCCGCCGCCGACTGGCAGACGCTGAAGGCGCGGACACGCCAGACCTGGAACAAGCTGACCAACGAAGTCGAGAAGCTCGACAGCCGCGGCTAGTTCGCCGCGCGATAGAGATCGGCGACACTCTTCCAGATCGCATCCTTGAATTGCGCGACTGGCGGACTGAGCAGGAAAGTCGGCGGCGTCTCGCGCCGCTGACATTTTTCAACCAGACGCATCACCCACACCTCCCCATCGGTGAAATACAGATCGCCGCCGCCGTTGCGGCCGCGCAATGTCGGACCGATTCCGGTGACTTGATAGCGCGCGGCAATCATGCCGGCGGACTGCAGATCGCGCTCGACGAGCGCCCGTTCGAGATCGATGTCGGACGCGATGTGATGCGTGACTTCGCCGGTGTAGCGGCTGAAGCCGACGCTCCTGTCGAAGGTTGCCGCCCCTAACCACACCGGCCGCCCCTCGCTGCCGGATTCCAGAACCTGCCATAGCCGCAGATGATTGCGCTGATCGGCGCTGCCACCGACAGGCTTCTCGAACGCGAGATCCTGATGACGACCGGCGTAGAACAAGTTGCTCACCGGCGCTTTCGGATAGGGCCGGTCGAGCACGACGCTCTCGGAAATCTCGAGGCTCGATTTGAACGTCACCGGATCGGCCGGCAGCCATCCGGCCTTGTTCATCGCGCAAAGGATGTCGCTGCGTGCGCCGACAAAACCGATGTTGATCGGATCGCCGGAGATGCCTTGCGCCGTGGTCGTCACCATCGGCAGGCCTTCGAGTTTGCGCTGATGCCCATAGTGCCGCCAGAACGCAGGCAGCGTCAGGTACGCGACGAGCAGATAGCCGCCGGCAATGCCCGCGATCCACGCGAGCGTACGCAGCAGTGTTGATTTGTGGCGCGACAGAAAACGCATGCAGCCGGACCATGGTCCGGCTGCGCAGATGATTCAACGGGAAACGGTCAGCCCTTCAGCTTCTTGTTGCACTCGCTGTAGTAGCCGCCGCCCTTCTGGATCCACTTCAAGCCGCCGTTGGAATTGGTCGCCTTGTTGGCGTTGTACTGGTCGAGGCAGGTCAGCTGCCGCTGCTTCGCTTCCTTCTCCTTGGCGTGCTTCGGCGAGATCGCGGCCGGGAAAACCGCCGGGCCTGAGGGCTTGGCGTCTTCCTTCTTTTCGCTCTTGGCCGACTTCTTCTTGCTCTTGGCCTTATCGTCCGATTTCGCGTCGGACTTCGCCTCAGACTTGGCTTCGGGTTTGGCTTCAGACTTTGCTTCGCTCTTGGCCTGCGCGACCGTCGTCGCGGCGGGCTTTGCTGCGGCCTCGCCGGCTCCGCACTGCGCCTTGCGGAAGTCGTTCCACGACTGCTCGCCAAGCGTCCCGGCTGCTTTCGCAGCGCTGTACTTGGCGCTGCACTCCTGCATGGTCAGCGCCTGCGCCGGCGCGGCGATCCAGACACCGGCGCCCGCGAGCGCAGCGATGGCGGCAAATCCCGACAATGTCTTCATGGGCTGATCCTCCCGACCCGGATGACAATCCCGGCCATCTTACCGTTTCGTGTGAAAAGGACATTACGGGTTTTGGGAATGGACTCGCGATCGCCGTCACATTCACCGGACGCTCCCGCCCCATGCGTCATGACATTTGTGGCGCGCAGGCGGATTTGTCATAACGCGGCGTGGCTGGCCTTTCTCTCCCATCGCGCTCCGATCTTCTGCATGCCGCCGAGGCGATCGCCATCGGCACGGCAGGCGGCCTCGTGTTCGCCTGGGCAGGGTTGCCTGGCGGGCTGATCTCGGGAGCGATGATCGCGGTCGCCGCCGCTGCACTGGCCGGACGGCAACTGGCGATGCCGCCATGGGTCGTGCAAACCATCCTGATGACGCTCGGCGTTTCGCTGGGGTCGATGGTGACGCCGGAGCTCCTGTCGGGCATGGCGCGATACCCGGTGAGCATCGCACTGCTCGCCGCGGCGACATTCATCGCCACCTTTGGCAGCAGCTTCTACCTGCAACGCTTCCATGGCTGGGATCGCACCTCGGCCTTTCTCGCCGGCACGCCCGGCGCGCTGTCGCAGATCACCATGCTCGCGAACGAGAAGGGCGCGGACGTTGCCGGCATCGCCGTTGTGCAGACCATGCGCGTGATCGCACTGACCGCGACCTTGCCGATCCTGCTGACGGTGCTGGGCTTCAATACGCCCGCGGCCGGCGGGATCGTGCACCCGCTGATCGCATCGCCTGCGGCGCTCGCCGTGCTGGCGGTGACCGCCGTCATCGTGTCCTACGTGCTGCACCGGCTGAACTTTCCGGCGAGCTGGATGTTTGGCGCAATGCTCGGCTCCAGCGTGCTGCACGGAACAGGCCTCGTCACCGGCGGCCTGCCGAGCCCCGTTTACGCGGCAGCGCTGATCGGCATCGGCACACTTATCGGCACGCGGTTCGCGAAAATCTCGGTCGGCACCTTGCTACGCCATGTGCGAGCGGCGATCGGCTCGTTTCTGGTGGCGGTCACTGTCTCGTCCGCGTTCGTTGCATTCATCGTGCTCGTGCTCGGCGCGAAATTCAGCGATACGGTCGTGGCGTTCGCGCCTGGCGCGATGGACTCGATGCTGGCGCTCGCGCTCACATTGCACATCGACCCGTTGTTCGTCGGTGCGCACCATCTGTCGCGTTTCATGTTCGTGTCGATCACGACGCCGGGGATCGTCCACCTGTTCGGGCAGCCGCAGGTGGATGCGGACGACTAACTTGTCCTTGCTAGTTCAGGCTCTGGCAGTCCGCAGGCCCTGCAGAGCGACCGCAGCGATGGCGAGCGAGATCAGCACGTTGTAGCCGGCCAGCGACAACCCAAGGAAACGCCACTGCACCTCGTCGCAGCGCACGACCTTCACCTTGTCGAGCCGCTCCAGAAGGCTGCCCGCGCGCAGATCGATCATCGGGCCGGAGCAGTCGGTGGGTCCGGGCCAGAAACCCCATTCGACGCCGGCGTGATAAACGCCGAGCCCCGCATTCGCGAGCATCGCCAGCACGATCACGGCAAAACCGACGGCCACCATGCGGCTCGCCGAGCCGCGGCCGGCACCATAGGTGACCAGCGCCGCCAACAGAATCACAGCGTAATAGGCGTAGCGCTGCTCAAGGCAAAGCGGACAGGGTTTCAGCCCGATGGCCAGCTCGAAGAACCAGGCACCCGCGAGCGTCGCAAAGGCGAGCGCGAGCACGGTCCACGCCAATCCGGCGGCGCTGAGGCCGCCTGGTTTTGCAGCATTGAAAGTGGAGTCCAGTCCCGTGGTCACGGCCGCCATCCGGTTGCCCCGTGGTGGTAAAGGACGCCGTTGTCGCTGTCGAGTGGCAGCTATTCACGGGTTGCGCACATCCGGTTGACCGGGGACGGACGGCGGCTATAGTCCCGCCGTTTCGCGACCGCATCCGCAAGATGACGCGCGAGCCCCTGTGGCGGAATTGGTAGACGCGCTCGACTCAAAATCGAGTTCCGCAAGGAGTGCTGGTTCGATTCCGGCCAGGGGCACCATTTTGCTATTTCAGCGACGTTTGGATCGACGCGAACTTGCTGTTGATCTTCGTGCCGACCGAATTGACGCCGCTGATGATGAAGAGCGCGATGCCGCTCGCAAGCAGTGCGTATTCGATCGCGGTCGCGCCCGACTCGTCGGCGACGAACGCCTTGATCAATTTCAGCCCCCCAGACAGATTCAACATCTCACTCCCCTACGCATTACATGGCGCACCGCTTCGGCCGCCGCGAAGAAGTAACTGCAACGGCCGTGCCAGCGATGCGCGGGAGACTCGTCAGGGAGTTAGATGCTTAACGTTTGGTAGCCGATAGAAACGACTGCAGATTCTGCCGGGCCGGACATGGCGCAAGCGGCAGAATCTGCTTAGCGATTATGTCAACCTCAGCTCGACTTCAGCTTGCGGCCAAGGAAGTCGCGCATCAGCGCGGCGATCTCGTCGCCCTTGTCTTCGAGCGCGAAGTGACCGGTGTCGAGCAGATGCATCTCGGCGTCGGGAAGATCGCGCAGGTAAGCGCGCGCACCGTCGGCCGGGAAGATGACGTCGTTGGTGCCCCACACGATCAAAGTCGGCGGCTTGCGTGTGCGGAAGAACTCCTGGAATTTCGGATAGAGCGCGACGTTGGTGCCGTAGTCCTTGAAGATGTCGAGCTGGATTTCGGCGAGGCCGGGGCGATCGAGCAGCGCCTGATCGTGCACCCAGCTATCCGGATCGACGCGCGACGGATCGCGGACGCCGTCGACGTACTGGAATTTTGTCGCCTCCGGCGTCATGCCGGCGCGTAGCGCGTTACGGTTCTCCGCCGTATCGTTGGCCCAGTAAGCCTTGATCGGCTTCCAAAACTCCTTCAGCCCCTCCTCGTAAGCGTTGCCGTTTTGAACGACGAGCGCCGTGACGCGCTCCGGATGGAGCAGCGCCAGACGAAAACCGACAGGCGCGCCGTAATCCATGACATAGAGCGCGTACTGTTTGGCGTTCAGTTGGGTCAGCAGGCCGTCGACCAGCTCGGCAAACTTCGCGAAGCCGTACTTGAAGTCCTTGCGGTCGGGCACAGCGCTCTGGCCGAAGCCCGGATAATCCGGCGCGATGACGCGATAACGATCGGACAGCGCCGGGATCAGATTGCGGAACATCCGCGACGAGGTCGGAAAGCCGTGCAGCAGCACGACCACCGGTGCGTTCGCAGGACCCGCCTCGCGATAGAAGATGTCGATGCCATCGACTTTGGCGGTGCGATGACGCGTCACCTGGGTATCCGGTTTGCCGCTCGTCGCTTTGCTCATCGTCGGCTTGGAGCTCTGGGCGAAAGCGGATGCAGACGTGGCGAGGATGCCGAGTCCGGCGACACCCAGCTTCAACGCGTTGCGGCGATCGTTCTCGAAGTTCGGCATGACAATGCTCCTTTCAGCTGCTGGCGGATTCGTCCGCCGGTTACCGGTGAAGCTAGTGAGTTGCTGAAAACGGTCGAATAGCCGTTGTGAACAATCAATCATTCCACTAACTGAAAGACTGATGGACCGCCTCGACGCCATGAAAGTGTTCGTCACCGCGCTCGACGAGGGCAGCCTCGCCGCGGCGGGACGGCGGCTGCGCCATTCGCCCGCGGCGGTGACGCGCGCGATCGCCGCGCTCGAAACCTACGTCGGCACCAAGCTGCTGCACCGGACCACCCGCGCGATCAAGCTGACCGAAGCCGGCGAGCATTATCTCGAAACCTGCCGGCGCGTCCTTGCCGAACTGGATGAGGCAAGCGCACAGGCCGCCGGCGAGCGCAGCGCGCCGCGCGGCGTGCTGACATTGACTGCGCCGCTTGCGGCCGGCGCCCGCCTCTTCCGGCCGGTGGTCGACGCGTTTCTGCAAACGCAGCCGGCAGTACAGGCACGGCTGCTGCTGCTCGACCGCACCGTCAACATTGTCGATGAGGGCATCGATGTGGCGCTACGCATCGCGCATCTACCGGACTCGAGCCTCATCGCCGTCCGCGTCGGCGAGGTGCGGCGCATGGTTTGCGCCTCGCCCGCCTACCTCAAAGGCAAGAGCAAGATCGCGTCGCCCGCGGATCTGGCGCAGCACGACATCATCGCGCTCGGCGATACGGCGCAGAACAGCACGTGGGCCTTTCCGGCGGGCCCGGGATCAAAACGCCTGCGCAAGGTCAAGCTGCAGCCCCGGCTCTTCATCAATACGGTCGAGGGCGCCATCGGTTCGGTGGTCGAAGGGCACGGTATCGCGCGAGCGCTGTCCTATCAGGTCCAGCAGGAGATTCGCGCCGGCCGCCTGGTGCCGCTGCTCGAGGAGTACGAGCCGCCAGTTTTACCGGTACATCTGATTGTTCCGTCGGGGCGGCTGACGGTCGCCAAGGTACGCGCCTTCGTGGATTTCGCGGTGCCGCGCTTGAGGGCGACCTTCGCCGAGCGTGGAGGCGTGGATCGCGGCCGCAAGCGGGCGCGCAGCGGTTAGCTTGCCGATCAGCCCTGCTCGCATTAATTTCAGCATCAGATTAGAAAATCTGATGGGCGAAAATGATCTCTCTCAAGCAGTTGCGCTATTTCGATGCGGTGGCGCGCACCGGCCATTTCGGCAAGGCGGCCGAGCAATGCGCGGTGACGCAACCGGCGTTGTCGATGCAGATTCAGGACCTCGAGCGCGAACTCGGTACGCAGCTTCTGGAGCGCGGCCGCAAGGGTGTGATCCTGACCGAAAGCGGACGTGAGATTGCGGCCCGCGCCGCACAGGTGCTGACCGACATTCGCGACATGGTCGACTGCGCGCGGCGTCAGGGCAGCGTGCCGTCGGGGCCGCTCCACTTCGGCGTCATCCCTTCGATCGCCCCCTACATTCTGCCGCCGCTGCTGCCGCTGATCCGCGAGCACTACCCGGACCTCGATCTGCATCTGCGCGAGACCCAAACCCAGCACCTCGTGCGCGAGTTGCTCGAAGGCCGGCTCGACCTGCTACTGCTCGGACTGCCCGTCGACGATCCGAACATCGAAACCGTTCGCCTGTTCGACGACCGCTTCCTTCTCGCCACATCGAAAGCGCGGCCGATCGCCAAGAACGTGCGCGCCACGCCGCGGATGCTGGAGCGGGACCGGCTATTGCTGCTCGAGGAAGGTCACTGCATGCGCGATCAGGCACTGGCGGTCTGCAATCTGCAGCGGGTCGGCAACCTCGACACCACCGGCGCGTCGAGCCTCTCGACCATCGTGCAGATGGTGGCGAATGGCCACGGAATCACGCTGCTCCCGGAACTCAGCCTCGATGTCGAGAGCCGGCATGGTGCAATCCAGGTGATCCCTTTCGCCGAACCACAACCCAGACGAATCATCGGTCTTGCCTGGCGGCGCTCGTCGCCGCGCAAACGGCACTTTGTCGAACTCGGCAAGCTGATCACGGCAGTCGGCGCCAAGCGCACGGCCGGCGGAAAGCGTTGACGGTGAGCCAGGAGTTCGCAGGTATCCCGGTGTTAACCAATCAGCGCTGGTAGGGTACAACTTCATGGTGTAGCTTTTTCGTCGCGATTCCGTTGCATGCGTTTCATTGGGCTCGGCCCTGGAGAAGCCACATGCCACGCATTCTTGTTGTCGACGACGACCCGCTGGTCTGCACCACCATCCGGACCGCGCTTGAGACCCACGGATATGATGTCGTGACTGCCGACGGCGGTCTGAGCGGTCTGCGCGCACTTGAATCGGCAGCTTTCGATCTGATGATCGTCGATATCTTCATGCCGCAAATGAACGGCTTCGAATCAATCAGGCTGTTTCACGAGCGGGCCGTGAATGTGCCGCTGATCGCGATCTCCGGTTACGTTTTCGCCGAACACCTCTCCCCTGCTCCGGATTTCCTACGGATGGCGCTGGAGCTGGGCGCTTCGCGGTGCTTGCGCAAACCTTTCACGGCGACCGCGCTGCTTGGCGCCGTTGAACTGAGCCTGTCCGAAGCGCGGGAGAAAACCATCGGTGGGACGGCGGAGCCGCACGGTCTGGCGGCAAAGCCAGCCTCCAAAGCATCGCGATCGCAGTAACAGCCGTCAGGATCCCGATGCCGCCAACGCAGACGCGCTCGCGCGCGTGAGCGCTTGCTCGATCATTTGAGCCAGTTCCAATTTCCGGTAGGGCTTCGCCAGCAACAGAACGCCGGGATCGAGACGCCCGTGATGAATGATCGTGTCCTCCGTGTAGCCGGAGGTGAACAGTACCTTCAGCGACGGCCGTAGTTTCAGAGCTTCGCTGGCGAGCTCGCGGCCATTCATCGGACCCGGCATAATCAAATCGGTGAACAGGAGATCGACCGCGGTGTCGCTGCCGAGAATGGCGAGCGCCTGCAGTGCATCGCGCGCCGTGCAGGTCAGATAACCGAGGCTCTGAATCTGCGTGGTCACGGTGTCGCGGACCATCGCGTCGTCTTCCACGATCAGAATCGTCTCGTGGCGCCGCTCGCCCACGATCGGAGTCGCCGCGAGACCCGGCGCCTGCACCATCGTTGTTGCCGCCGCACGCGGCAGATAGAGACTGATCGATGTTCCTTTGCCGACCATGCTTTCGATCTTGATGTGCCCGTTCGATTGCTTGACGAAGCCGTACACCATGCTGAGGCCGAGCCCCGTCCCCTTGCCAACCTCCTTGGTGGTGAAGAAAGGCTCGAACACGCGATCGAGAATGGCAGCGGGAATTCCGGTGCCGGTGTCCTCCACGACAATCATCACATAATCGCCAGGCGTCATCTCACCGGTCCACATGGCGTGATGCGCGTCACGCGAGACATTGCTGGTCCGGATCGTGAGCTTGCCGCCCTTCGGCATCGCATCGCGGGCGTTGATCGCAAGGTTGAGGATCGCGGTGGTCAGCTGGTTGGGATCGACCAGCGCCTGCCAGACCTCGTCGGCGAGGATCGAGCGAATCTCGATACGTTCACCCAGAGTCGGACGTAGCAGCCGCGTCGTATCGACAATCAGCGCATTGACCTCGACTTCGCGCGGTTGCAGCGGCTGTTTGCGCGCGAACGCCAGCAGATGTTTGGTCAATTCCGACCCACGCGTTGCCGCGTCGTCGATGAGCGTGGTGATCGCTGCAAGTTCGGGCCGATCCGCTACGGCCGCGGCGAGAATTTCGATCGTGCCGGTGATGGCGGTCAGGATGTTGTTGAAATCATGCGCGATGCCGCCGGTCAGCTGGCCGACGGCATCCATCTTCTGCGACTGCCGCACCAGCGCTTCAGCCGCCAGCTTTTCGGTGAGATCGCGGCCGATGAAGAAGTGGCGCTTGACCGGCTCCGACCACGTTCCCATCCAGCCGAGCTGCACGACGCGGCCGTCGCGATGCACGTAACGGGTCATGAAGTTCCGCATCAGGCGGCCGCGCCGGGCGGCGCGCATTTCCTCACGCGTGTTGTCGAGATCTTCGTAAAAGATGAAATCGACCGCGCTGCGGCCGACCATTTCCTCCGCCTCGTAGCCAAGAATGGACTTCGAACTGGGACTGACCTGAACGAACGTGCCGTAGCCGTCGGTGACCAGGATCAAATCCTGCGACGTCTCGAAGATGCGGTGACGCTCCTCGATCTCCTGACTGAGCGCCCGCTGCGCTCCCCTAGCCTCGGTAATGTCGTGGGCAATCTTTGAGGCGCCGACGATGTCACCGGATCGCGACCGAATTGGAGAAATGCTGAGAGACACCTCGACCAATCGGCCATCTCTATGGATGCGTAAGGTTTCATGATGCTCGATGGTTTCACCCCGGCGAATCCTGTCCAGGATTCGGGTAACCTCAACGTGACGATCGACCGGCACGATCAAATTGATGTGTCGTCCGATCGCCTCGGACGCGGGATAACCGAACAGGCGTTCTGCCGCGGGATTCCACCCTGTGATGACGCCGTCGAGTGTCTTGGTGATGATTGCATCGTTCGACGACTCGACCGCAGCACTGAACAGCCGCTCACGTTCACGATGATGCTCGCGCTCGACTTCCGCCTGCTGACGGATTGACTCGAGCAGTCTGGATAACTGCGTCTGCAGGGCGCCGGTCTGGACCAGCAGAATGATCAGGACGAAAGTCGCCGCGCACAATCCATAGATGCGGCCGGCGTAGAAGCCGAGGTCGAAGCGAGCGGCGTTGAGAACCGCCGAGAGCGCGATGTCGAACAGCCACGCGCACATCGTGACCATCAGCCACACATCGAGAGTCGATCGCGGCTTGCGGCGCCACAAGGCCACGAGCGCCGCGACGCTCAGCAGCCACACCGACGAGACGACTCCGATCATCGCCGGGGTGTAACGGCCCTGCCGCAGCAGGACCGGCAGCATGTCGTGCGTCTGAGTAACGAGGAAAGTCGCAATGGCAACGGCGGCGCCGACGCCGAAGATGCTCCTGAGGATGGATCGCCACGGCGGCACGTGATTGGCGATGCGCCCTTGCCCCGCCATCACATAGCCAAGCACCAGCAGCGGGAAGCCTGCATGCCAGAGCATGTAAAGCCAGACCGTGGTTTGCGATCCGGCTCCGAACAGCCCGGTTGGCGCAAGGAGACCCGGGAAGGTCATCGCATGCACGAGCGCCGTCGCCGCCGTGAACAGATAGCCGCTCGCCAGCAGCAACAATCCGCGCGAACCCAGAATTCGAAACTGCGTGTAGAGCAGCACGGCCGTGATGATGTCATTGACCGCAAGCGCCGACTGATAGAAGGCGACGAACGCCGGCGCCGGCGCGAGAGGCACCTTCGCGAACGGGACGGCGATACAGAACAGAAGCGTCGAAACCAAAACGACCGCGAGCGCCAGTTTCCGATCCGTATCGGAGACCGGCAGCGTCACCAGAGCCGTTGCCTGCTCGTCCTTCACGCTGGCCCTCTCACATGCATGGCACGATCGATGCCAACATCAAGACGCGACACGACGCTACTGTAATGCACGCTCCATGAACGCTCAGTCGGGACAGCGGGGTTGCCGCAGCGGCTTGGCCTGCACTGCCGAGCTCTGCGCCTTCGCCAAACACTGACTGACGATGTTCAGAAGCTCCGACGAACGGAACGGCTTTTTCAGACTGGCGACGGCGCCGAGCTTGGTGGCCATGTGGAGGAAGTCAGGCGCGGTATCGGGAACAAGCCTGAACTCATGTCCCGACATCACGATGATCGGCATATCGGGATGTTCCTGATGAACCATGTTCATGGTTTCGAGCCCATCCATGCCCGGCATGAAGATGTCGATGATCAGCAGGTCGAACTTTTTGCTTTGAACCAGCGGCAATCCCTTGGCGCCGTCTTCCGCCAGCACGACCTGATGCCCGGCCGATTCCAGCGCGATCTTGACGGTGCTGAGCACAGCCCGATCGTCGTCAATGGCAAGAATATGAGCCACTTACACGTCCTGTGCCGGTCCCGGACTGCGACGGACCGAGGGTTGTACTTTCTACCGGTTCGCGTCGCCAGACAAGGGCCGATTGAAAGGCTGCAGAGCGGGGCGCCTTCGAGGACGGACGGATGGCCACCGCCAAGGGCGGCCTTGTCTATCCCTTGATGCAAGGACATCATTGTTCCCGATGGAGAGACCGAGCAAGGACGGATCGCTCTCGTTCAATGCGGCGATGCTTTGATAGTTAAAGGAAAAACACGCGACGACATAAAAGACGGTGAAAAACACCGCTCGATCTATCCAGACACGGAACTGCAAAAAGTAACCAGTGGAGGAAGCAATGGTCGATAGCGTCTACAAGATCATCGAAATTGTCGGAACCAGTAAGGAATCCTGGGAGAAGGCCGCAAAGGTGGCGGTCGACCGTGCCGGCAAGTCGCTGCGTGATCTACGTATCGCCGAAGTCGTTCAACTCGACTTGCAAATCGGTAAGAACGGCAAGGTCGAGGCCTATCGCACCAAACTCAAGGTCTCGTTCAAGTTCGAGGGCTGATCCGCTTTCAGCCTGAGAGGCAGCGGCCGGCGGTGCGGCTCGCCGCCTGACGGCACGCGGCGCAATACTGTGCGCCTACATCAACGGTTCGGCGCGCAGCACTTCCGGCGCGCCGGCGGCGGCGGCCAATTCCCGCAACGCTTTGACAAAGCCGCGCGACGCGGGCACCTGGAAGTGCGCGCGGATGGCCGCCTCGTCCTGCCAGCGCTCGTAGAAGAACAGCCGCATCGGATTCTGGCAGTCGACATGCACGTCGTGCGAGATGCAGCCGGGCTCCTTGCGCGACCGCTCGACGTGCTCGAGGCTGAGCTTGAGAATCTGATCGAAGGTGTCGCGCTTGGCGACGACGCTGCCGGTGACGATGATCATGCAAGCCTCCCAATTGGAGCAGGCAGGATCGGCCAGAACATGCGGCTTGCCAAGCTCCGCGCCAGATCTAGGCGGCGCTATCGCGCTTCACCGTCTCGATCTTGCCCGTCTCGATGCGGCCCTCAATTCGGCCCCACGGCACCATGCGCTGGATTTGCGGCTGCCGATCCCAGAACTGATGCTTCAGCGCGCCGCCGACGTGCAGCACGAACAGTCCATAGAATGCGTAGGACAGCCAGACATGGATGCCGCCTGTCAGCTTGTGGAAAGCTTCCTTGGTTTCCGGATCAAGCGACATCACGAAGCCGACACGCGGCCACTCGAACAAGTAAAACAATTTCATCGGCACCTGCGCCGCCGCCTTCCACGATGAATCATGCAGCCAGCCGGACAGCGGCAATAGCAGGATCAGACAGTACATTGTGATGTGCGCCGCCTTGGCCAGACGGCGCTCCCACGATGCGTACTTCCGCGGCAATTCCGGCGGCGCATTGGCGGCCCGCCACAGCAAATGCAGCAGGACAAGTCCAAGCACAGTGATGCCGAGCGACTTGTGCGTGTCGATCGCCGGCCGCACGAAGCCCTCGGGGATCAGATTGACGATCCAGATCAGCACGATGTTGAGCCCGATCATCACGGCGACCGTCCAATGCAGAATCATCGCGACGCGTGTGTAGCGCAGGCGCTGTTGCTTCAGATTGTTGCCGAGCGTTGTCATGGTCCCGTTCCGTGCTGACCGGATAAGGCCGTGGCCCGCACTTTATTCCAGCTTTGCGCGAGGCTCGCGATGACAATTTTGTGTTGTGAAGCAAGGCCATGAAACATGTCAAAGACATCGTCGTAGCTCACGTCGTGCCGGATTGTGCATCCGGACGAGAATCCTATGCCACCATCGCTCGCTGCTGCATTCTCGACCGCCTCCTCGCGCCTGTCGCCGCGCGCGATGCCGCTTGTCAGCATCGCGATCTACCTCACCGTGTTCGGCTTGTGGTTTGCGCTGCTGAGCCGTGCAATCACCAGCGACACCATCTTCGCCTGGTCGGTCGGACTGTTCTACATCGCCTATGACACGGCCTTGCTGCTCCTGATCGCGCGGCTGACCTGGCCTGCCGTCGCGGCGTCGTGGCAATCGCAGGCGGCATCGGCGCAGGCGCACATCAGCGCCATCGAGGCATCGATCAGTCCGGCCACGCGCCCATCGCTCGGGGTTGTGATCGCGGCCTACAACGAAGCCACCGTTTTGCCGGAGACACTCGCCGCGCTGTGCCGGCAAACCGATCTGCCCGACCTCATCCTCGTCGTCGACGACGGCTCGACCGATGAAACAGCGCGCGTTCTTGCCGAACGCTTCCGCTTGCAGATCGCCCCGCAGGGCGAGATCAGCGCACCGAGTGAAACATTTCCGCTGCTGCGGGTGATGCGCCTGCCGCGGTCCGGCAAGGCGGAAGCGCTCAACGCCGCCATTGTCGAACTCGACACCGACATCGTCGTTGCCATTGATGCGGACACGGCGCTCGCAGGCGACGCGATCGCCGCAATCCGCAATGCATTCGCTGCCGACCCGTCGCTCGTCGCGGGCGGCGGATTGCTGGCGCCAGTCTGCGATCCCGGCCCGCTCGGCCGCGTGCTGCAATGGTTCCAGACCTACGAGTACATCCGCAGCATGGTCGCACGCTTTGCCTGGATGCGCGCCGAGTGCCTCGTGCTGATCTCGGGCGCATTTTCCGCGTTCCGGCGCGAGGCGCTGGTGCGCGTCGGCGGCTTCGATACCGATTCCGTGGTCGAAGACTACGAACTGACTCACCGCCTCCATCGCTATTCCATCGAGCACGGCTTTGGCTGGCGATTGCAGATGATCCCGGGCGCGCGGGCCGCCACGCATGCGCCCGGCGCATTCGGCGCGTTTCTGATGCAGCGTCGGCGCTGGTTCGCCGGTTACCTGCAGGTTCAGCTCTGGAATCGGGATATCGCGGGACAGCGCAAATTCGGCAGCCTCGGTGCGATGATGATGCCGATCAAGGCGTTCGACACGCTGCAGCCGATCTACGGCTTCTCTGCGTTTCTGCTGCTGGTCGCCTTTCTGATCGCAGGCAAGGTCAGCATCGTGCTCACTGCGCTCACGATCATCGCCGCGAAGATCGCATTCGATCTGCTGTTCAATCTCTGGATGGTCTACGTCTATCGCCGCGTCACCGGTGACCGGCGCTCCTCTCGTTACGGCCACGTGATCATCGCCTCGGTCCTGGAGCCATTCAGCTTCCAGCTGCTGCGACAGGCCGGTGCGACATGGGGCTGGATATCGTTCCTCACCAACCGGCATCGCTGGGGTGCGCAGAACCGCACCACGCTCGGTGCGGCAGCGAGCCCAGGGGCGCCAGCGAGCCAGCCGCGCTAGCGTTTCTCGATCACCAGCGTCTGCACCGAACGGCCGAAGTAGCCTTTCTCATCAGCAAGACGCGCAGTCGCGATCCCGCGGCCGTCCGGACCGATCAGCGTTTCGCCGTTGAGAAGTATCCAGTCGCCGACCGGCTGGCGCGCGAAGCTGACGCTGAGATCGGCGTTGAGGAAGGTCCACTTGCGCCAGTCGAGCATCGAGGATGTCGCGTTCGAGAAGTCGGACGCGATCATCGCGCGCATGGCCTGAGAAATCGGCTCGCCTTCGATGATCGGCCGATCGGCGCGATACCAGATCGCGCCAGGGCCGTGCACCATCAGCCGTCCACGCACGGCGCTGATACTCATGGTCTGGATGAACGGATTGATCAGTCCGCTCGTATCCTCGCGATGACCGGCCTCCGGACCCGGCACATCGAGCGGAGCGTCGCCCAGGCCTGCCGGCAGATCGGCATCGGCGGCGCGTACCTTGAGCACGGTTGCGCGAACGACCTCGACGCCACCGGCCTTCAGGCGGATACCGCAAAGCTGAATCTTGCGGCCTTCGCGCAGCGTTTCGGTTTCGATGGTGAGCGGCACGAGCGGCACCGGCCGCATCAGATCGACGGTGACGCGCGCGACCTGCATCGGCTGCGCCGTCGGCATCCGCTCGGCGGCCCAAGTCACCAGTGCGGACGGCGGCGAACCGTGCTGCATGTCCGGGCTCCACGGCCCGGCTGCATGAGCGGAGGTTTCGGCGCGATCGCCGTGAACGCGGTAGACCGCCGTCATCACAGCGCCGGATCGACTGCCTCGGCGTATTCCTTCTTGAAGCGCGCGATCAGTTCGGCGGCGGGCAGAATCTTGTCGATGCTGCCGATGCCTTGTCCGCTGCCCCAGATTTCCTTCCACGCCTTTGGCCGCTGACGCTCACCGCTCGCATCGGTGCCGAAGTTCATCTTCGTCGGATCGGACTCCGGCAGATTCTCCGGGTCCATGCCGGCAGCCGCGATTGACGGCTTCAGGTAATTGCCATGCACGCCGGTGAAGAGATTGGAATAGACGATGTCCTCGGACGCAGACGTCGTGATCATCTCCTTGTAACGCTCGACCGCGTTGGCTTCCTTGGTCGCGATGAACGCCGAGCCGATGTAGGCAAAGTCGGCGCCGAGCACGCGTGCGGCGCGGATGGCGCGGCCGGTGCCGATCGATCCGGACAGCGCGATCGGGCCGTTGAACCACTTGCGCGTCTCGGCAAGGAACGCGAACGGCGACAGCTCGCCGGCATGGCCGCCGGCACCTGCCGAAACAAGAATGAGACCGTCGGCGCCCTTCTCGATCGCCTTGTGCGCGAACCGCTGATTGATAACGTCATGGAAGGTGATGCCACCCCAGCCATGCACGGCCTGATTCAAATCCTCGCGCGCACCGAGCGATGTGATGACCATCGGCACCTTGTGCTTCTCACAAACCGCCATGTCCTGTTCGAGGCGATTGTTGGAACGATGCACGATCTGATTGACGGCGAACGGCGCCGACAGCTGGTTCGGATGAGCCTTATCGTGCGCGGCAAGCTCTTCCTTGATCCGGGCGATCCATTCATCGAGCAGCGCCGGCGGACGGGCATTCAATGCGGGAAACGATCCGACCACGCCGGCCTTGCACTGCGCGATCACGAGGTCGGGCACCGAGATGATGAACAACGGCGCGCCGATCACCGGGATCGAAAGACGGTCCTTGAACAAGGCTGGCATGGACATACGCGGATTTCCTTTATCTTGTAACCGTCATTCCATCGGCGCCGAGGATGCGCGAAGCGACTGCTATAGCGTGACAGCCGGGTGAAAAGTCAATTGGATACCGGCAGTGAACTTGCGCAGGGCGTTCGGCGTTCAGATCACTGGCAGAGTGCGCGCGTGACGTAATTGTCGGTCCGGCATTCGCCGGGCTCGGGCGGCCGCCCCGACATCAGCACGCGAGCGGGACAGCTTTCGGCCGCGTCGGATTCGATGCTGTTGCCGCTGGTGAAACCCTTGCTCTGGCAGAGCTTGTCTGCGGCCGCCTTGCAATCGGGTGCACCGTTCGCTGCGACCTTGCAGACGACGCGTCCTGTCGCGACCGATGTCGGCCGTGCCAGACGTCCGAGACTGTCGGTCGCGCCCTTTGCCCGTGCGTTGAGATCGTCGATCGTGTCTTTCGGCGACGGCAGCGTGAAGATGCTGGTCGAGTCGCGCAACACCCGCCCGATCTCATCGATCAGCCCGGGATTGCTCGGCGGCGGGGGGACGGTTTGCGGGGGTGGCGGCGCGTCGGGCTGTGCAGGGGCCAACGCGGCAGGCGGCGGCGATGCAGGTGGTGACGGCGATGCTGGCGGTGTTTGGCTCAGCGCACCACCAACGCTCGCCATGATCCAGGCAAACACAAGGACGCTCAGCCGCGCCGAAGATGTAGGGCGCGAGGCGGCTGCGACAGCGATGAACGTCGGCCGATCGGGCATGCCTGTAAAGTATCGCGAATGGCGGCAGCGGGGAAGATCAAAACCCGGCGATGACAGGTCTCAGAAGAGCCACCCGACGATAAAGAAGCCGAGCACGAGAACGACCGCACTGAGGATCACCCAGAAGCCGAGACGCTTCTCGAGTTCGGCGCGGATGCGGTCGCCATAGAAGTTCAACACGATTGCAACAATGAAGAACCGGCCACCACGCGCAATAATGGAGCATAGGATGAACAGCCAGACATTGTAACCGGCGAAGCCCGACACGATCGTCACCAGCTTGTAGGGGATCGGCGTCAATCCCTTACCAATGATGATCCACGCTCCGTATTCCGCGTAAAGCGCGCGGAAAGCGTCGACTTTGTCACCACCACCGTAAAGATTGATCACCCACTGTCCGACGCTGTCATACAGCAGCGCGCCGATCAGATAGCCCGCGACACCACCGGCAACCGACGTGATCGTGCAGACCGTTGCGTAGAACCACGCCCGGTGCGGACGCGCCAGCGACATCGGTATCAGCATCACGTCCGGTGGAATGGGGAAGAACGAGCTTTCCGCGAAGGACACGAGGCCCAAAATCCACAACGCGTAGGGCTTATCGGTGGCGGCAATGCACCAGTCGTACATTCGTCTCAGCATGGCGCGATCAACCATCCCCCGCCGGATTTGTCCATGGCGGGACGCCGTTGGATTGCGGGAAAATTAGTGGTGCTTCGAGAGCCGCCGGCCCTTGAGTGCGACAGTTGGCCGCCGCCCGAGCGGACGGGGCGTCTCTGCCATCGGAGCCGTGGCCTTGGCCGGCACCTTGGACCGGCTTTTTGGCATCTTCTCGGCAATGCCAAGCAGACGCTCACGGCGCGCCATCTCGGCCCAGATGTCTTCCGGGCGGACGCCGGCGGAGGCCCACAACACAGACAGGTTGTAGAGAAGATCGGCGCTTTCGGAGATCACCGCGTCGCGCTTGCCGTTGACGGCATCGATGACGACTTCGATGGCTTCCTCGGCGAGCTTCTTGGCCATCTTCGATGGCCCATGCTGCATCAGCCGCGCGGTTCGGGAAATTGCGGGATCAAGATCTTTGGCGGCCAAAATGGCGCGATAAAGCCGTTCGAGCGAATCACTCATAATTGCTGAAAATAGCGTACTCTCGTCTTTCGAGCGTTAACGCGCGCCCCGAAAAGCAACCTAACTGTCACAAAAGTCTCGTTATCTTAACGCGGCGCGCGTCTCACTCACGGCAAGAAAGCCGCCGGGCGCAGAGCCCAGCGGCTTCCTTTATTCAAGCAATCGGCGATCAGTTGCCGCCGTACTCGTAGCGATAGGCGCGGCTGTTCGAATAGCCGCCACCATAGTAGCCGTAACCCGGGCCGTAATAGGCCGGAGCGTCATAATAGGCCGGGCCGCCGTAGTAAACCGGGCCACCGCCGTAGTAGTAGCCGTCATCCCGATAACGGTTCGCAGCGGCAGCCGCGGCGATCGTACCGGCGACCAGACCGAAAGCCGCGAGGCCGGCGGCTGCTCCGCCACCGCGATAATAGCGGCGGCGCTGCGAACTGAAGTCGGTGATGTCGCTTTGCGCATCGGCGACCTTTGCGACAGGCGCGGTGCGGATTTCGGCGGCCTGCACCTTCGGCACTTCGAACGCCGTCAGCGCGAACGCCGCAACCGTCGCCAGCGCAACCGCGCGGCCGGATGTGGAAAGCAATCCATTGCGAATAAACATGTTCAACTCCCTCTGGCGCCCCTCTGGCCGGATGCGGCTGATCGCAGGGATAACCATCGGGGTAGATGTAAGTTCCCCTAACCCAACCGCAACTGAATGACCGGTGGCGGAATCGTGGCATTTGGATTTATATCCGTTCATCTTCAGACAGCCGTCGCGGCCGCCTGTGGATCGCGTCATCAAACCAACACAGCCGCGCGTCCAACTGCGGCAAACTCGTTTGGCATGCCGCTATGCGTATATTCGCTGCCGTTACTGCTCTTCTGATCTTCGTTGCCGGCCTCGGCACCGAGGCGTGCCGCGCGGCAACGACGCTCCGCCTGACCTATGACCGGCCGATCGATGCGACGGCGACCCCCTTCCTGCTCGCCGCAGGCAAAGGCTTCTTCAGCGGCGAAGGCCTCTCGGTCACGACCGAGGTCGCCAGGAGCACCAGAGACGCGATCTCACGCGTCGCGGCCGGCGATACGGACATGGCGATCGCCGACATCAACGCGCTCGCGCGTTTTCGCGACGCCGACAACGGCGCGCCGCTGAAGGCCGTGTTTGTCCTGTTCAATCACGCGCCCTACGCGGTCATTGCCCGCAAGAGCCGCGGCGTGAACGCGCTTGCCGACGTGCAAGGCCGAATCCTCGGTGTCCCGGACGGCGACTTATCGATCCCGTTCTGGCCGGCGGTCGCGAAACTGAACGGCATCAAACCGGAGAAAGTGAAGGTCGAGAAGATCGGCCTTGCCGTGCGCGAACCGATGCTGTCGGCCGGACAGGTCGACGCCGTGACCGGCTTCTCCTATCTCGCGCCGCTCAACATGCGCGACCGCGGCATTCCGGACAGCGACCTCGCCGTGTTTCGCCTGTCCGACTACGGCAGCGAGGCCTATGGCGCGGCGCTGATCGTCAATCCGAAATTCGCGGCCGCCCAGCCTGACGCCGTGCGCGGCTTCATTCGCGCCGTCATCGCCGGGTTGAAGCTGACGGCTGAAGACCCCGAGCGCGCCATCAATGACGTGCTGACACAGATCGACAGCGGCAATCGCGAGCTCGAATTCGAGCGGCTGCGGCTCGTGCTGCGCGACAACCTCGTGACGCGCGACGTCAAGCGTGACGGCTTCGGCAGCATCGACGCCAAACGTTTCGCGCGGGCACTGGCGCAACTGGGCGAGGACTACAAGTTCAAAAAGACACTCACCGCCGCCGATCTGTTCGATCCGTCGTTCTTGCCGCCACCCGCCGCCCGCAAGCTCGACTAGACCGTCCGCGACAAGCCGCTGTATTCCGGGCGCATTCCCTGATTAAATCCGCCCGACCGGCCGGCAAGCGCCGGATGCGTCCCGCCGAGTGGTCCGCCGAGTATCTGCATGCAATTGATCCGTCTCTACGCCCGTGTTCTCGAACTGCTCGGCAAGGAAGCGCGGCTCGGCTGGCTGCTGGCATTCGCCAATCTTGTTCTGGCCACAGCGCAGTTCGCCGAACCGATCCTGTTTGGCCGCATCATCGACGTGCTGTCGAAGAACACGCCGACTACGGCGTCCGGATTCTTGCCATCGACACCATGGCCATTGCTCTGGATGTGGGTCGGCTTCGGGCTGTTCACCATCGCCTGCAACGCCTTCGTTGCCCTGCATGCGGATCGCCTTGCCCATCGCCAACGCCAGGCGGTGCTGACCGGCTACTTCGAACACATCATGCAACTGCCGCTGACCTTCCACACCGGCGTGCATTCCGGCCGGCTGATGAAGGTGATGCTGCAGGGAACGGACGCGCTGTGGCGCATCTGGCTCGGCTTTTTCCGCGAGCACTTCGCCTCGATCGTGTCGCTGGTCGTGCTGCTACCGCTGGCGCTCTACATCAACTGGCGGCTCGCGATCCTGCTGTTCGTGCTCTGCGTGGTGTTCACGCTGATGACCACGCTGGTGGTGCGCAAGACCTACGGCCTGCAGAACGAGGTCGAAGAGCACTATAGCGATCTCGCATCGCGCGCCTCGGACGCGCTCGGCAATGTGGCGCTGGTGCAGAGCTTCGTGCGCATTGATGCCGAGGTCCAGGGTCTGCGTGACGTCGCGGGGCGGTTGCTGTCGGCACAGATGCCGGTGCTGTCGTGGTGGGCCCTGGTCACGGTGATGACCAAGGCCTCAACCACCATCACCGTGCTCGCGATCTTCACCGTCGGCATCTATCTCAACGCGGAAGGCAAGGTGAGCGTCGGCGAAATCGTGATGTTCGTTTCGTTCGCGACCATGCTGATCCAGCGGCTCGAACAGGTGGTCAGCTTCGTCAACAGCGTGTTCATGGAAGCGCCGCGGCTGCGCGAATTCTTCGACGTACTCGATGCCATCCCTGCCGTGCGCGACCGGCCCGACGCGATCGATCCCGGCCGTCTGCAGGGCCTCGTCGAGTTCAACGACGTCTCATTCTCCTATGACGGCAAGCGGCCCGCGGTCGAGGATCTCTCGTTTACCGCCCTGCCCGGCCAGACCATCGCCCTCGTCGGCGCCACCGGCGCCGGCAAGTCGACGGCAATCGCGCTGCTGCACCGTGCGTTCGATCCGCAGTCCGGTTTCATCAGGATCGATGGCATGGATGTGCGCGGTATCTCGCTGACGGCATTGCGCCGGAATATCGGCGTGGTGTTTCAGGAGGCGCTGCTGTTCAACCGCTCGCTCGCGGAAAACCTGCGCGTGGGCAAACCGGACGCCACCGATGCCGAGCTGCGCGAGGCTGCGCGCCGGGCTCAGGCGATCGAATTCATCGAGCGCAGCGACAACAAGTTCGACACCAACGCCGGCGAACGCGGGCGCATGCTCTCGGGCGGCGAACGCCAGCGCCTGTCGATCGCGCGGGCGCTGCTGAAGAATCCGCCGATCCTGATCCTCGACGAGGCGACGAGCGCGCTCGACGCCGTCACCGAGGCCAAGGTCAACGCAGCGCTCGACGAGGTGATGCGCGGGCGCACGACCTTCGTGATCGCGCACCGTCTCTCCACCATTCGCAATGCCACTCGCATTCTGGTGTTCGAGAACGGCAAGGTCATCGAAAGCGGAACCTTCGATGAACTCGTGGCGCAGGGCGGTCATTTCGCCAACCTGGCGCGGGCCCAATTCATGATCCAGGAGAACGCGCGCGCCAGCATCACGCCGCCTCAGGCGGCCTCGTAACCCGCGATCTCCCGCTCCCCGAATCGCCGAAATTTGGCCCCTTTCATCGCCGAATAACGGCCACTTCCAGCGGTTTTCCAGAGCAAACGCCACAGCAGAAAAGCTGTCCACCGGGCAGGCAAATGCTCAGAGAAACCGCTGTTCCGAGGTGGCAGGCCAGTATAGTTTGTCGCCACCTGTTCGCGATCGGGCGGCCCTTAGAGACTGTCGCGATCTTCGCTGCCGGTGCGGGCCTCTCGGTTCGCGCGGCATGTCCCAGACAAGACCGGAACCGGATCGTGCAATTTTCTTTTCCTGGCCATCGGCCGTTGCCGCTGAAACGCATCGCTTTTGCAATCGCGCTGGGCTTTCTGACCATTGGACGCATTGGTCCGGCCAGCGCCGAGGCAATGCTGGTGGTGGAGGCCGACAGCGGCAAGGTGCTGTACGCCGAGAATGCGACCTATCCCTGGTATCAGGCTTCGGTCACCAAACTAATGACCGCGTATGTGACGCTGCGCGCGGTCAAGGATAACCGGCTGTCGCTCGACAGCGTGTTCACGGTTTCACCGACGGCGGCCGCGCAGGCGCCATCGAAGATGGGCTTCAAGGCGGGGACGCTCGTCACCGTCGAGAACGCGCTTCTGATGATGATGGTGAAGTCGGCGAACGACATGGCTGCCGTGCTGGCCGAGGGTGTCAGCGGCTCGATCGACAACTTCTCCGCGGAAATGAACCGCAACGCGCAGCGGCTCGGCATGACGCAGACCAACTACGTCAACCCGAACGGCCTGCCGGCCGACGGTCAGGTGACATCCGCACGCGATCTTGCGATCCTGGCGCGCGCGATCATTCGCGACATTCCGGAATATGACCGCTTCTTTAACGCGCCGGCCATCAAGTTCGGCCGCCGCGTCATGCGCAACTACAACAGCCTGATCGGCCGCTATCCCGGCGCCGACGGCATGAAGACCGGTTTCATCTGTGCGTCCGGCTTCAATCTCGTGGCGTCGGCCACGCGCGACGGCAAACGGCTGATCGCGGTCGTGCTCGGCGCACAGTCGGGCCCGATCCGCGCCGTGAAGGCCGCGCAGATTCTCGAGCGCGGCTTTGGCGGCAACGGCCTGTCGTGGCTGAAGCCCTCGCTCGGCAATGTCGAAGCGCTCGCGCCGATCGACGCCGCACCTCCGAACCTGCGCGACGACATGTGCGGGCCGAAACGCAAGCGTCCGGGCCCTGAGTCCGATGACGACAATGCGGTTGCGGCGGCCAACAGCGGCAACAATGACAATCTGATCTCGATGTTCGCGGCAGGTCCGGCCGCAGTGAAGCCGTCGCAGCTTCTGCAGCCGCCGGGTCCAGTGCAGGCCATCGTCGTCTATACCGGCCCCAAAAAGACCGGCGCCGCGCTGGTCGCAGCCGTCGCCGCAGAAGAACTGCGGCAAACGCCGAAGGCGCGGAAGAAGAAGGGCGGCAAGCCGAAACCGGCTGTGGCCGTCGCGGCGAGACCGGACGCCGGCGCGAAACCGGTCGCCGCCGCGAAGCCCGCAGATAAGCCGAAGCCGGCAGCGGCCAGCAACAAGCCGAAGCCCGCCGCGAAGCCGGCAGCGGCGACAGCCACTCCCGCCAAGCCCAAGCCGAAGCCCGCAACGAGCAGCGACGCCAAGCCTTCGTCGGCACCGCGCACCTGATCTCACGCCGTCGCGACGTCGCATCGAGCAGCACAAACGGCAGATTCTGCATGGAATCTGTCGTTTGTGCTGTGCGGTAAGACGTCATGCGATTTGCGCAGCGCTCTTGCATGCCAGAGCCCGCCCCCGCGATTCATTATAAGAGCTTGAAAGCACGCGGCGCTTCGCCGCCCGTAGCTTGCCACGTTCGGCAACTCCTCCGATAATCGGCCATCCGCATACCCGCACCAAGACGGGCGCGAGTTTAAAGAGAGGGAATGATCATGGAGCGTATCTGGCTCAAGCAGTATCCGGCTGGCGTGCCTGCCGACATCGATACCAATCAATATTCGTCGCTGGTCGAACTGCTCGAAGAGAGCTTCGCCAAATTCCGCGACCGCAAGGCGTTCTACTGCATGGACAAGGCGATCACCTATGGTGAGCTCGATGCCATGTCGACCGCGCTTGGCGCTTATCTCCAGAGCACCGGTATGGCGAAGGGCTCGCGCGTCGCGATCATGATGCCGAACGTGCTGCAGCATCCGGTGGCGACATCCGCCATCCTGCGCGCCGGCTATGCGGTGGTGAACGTCAACCCGCTCTACACACCGCGCGAACTCGAGCATCAGCTCAAGGACTCCGGCGCCGAAGCGATCATCATCCTCGAGAACTTCGCCTCGACGCTCGAGAAGGTGATCTCCAAGACCAACGTCAAGCATGTGATCATGGGCAGCATGGGCGACCTGCTCGGCTTCAAGGGCATGATCGTCAACTTCGTGGTTCGCCGCGTGAAGAAGATGGTGCCGGCGTTCTCGATCCCGAGCGCCGTCGCCTTCAACGATGCGCTCGCCAAGGGCAAGGGTCTCAAGTTCACCAAGCCGCAGATCAGCCGCGAGGACGTGGCGTTCCTGCAATACACCGGCGGCACCACCGGCGTGTCGAAGGGCGCGACCCTGCTCCACCGCAACATTCTGTCGAACGTTCTGCAGAACGATGCGTGGCTGCAGCCGGCGCTCGGCAAGCCGCCGATCGTCGATCAGCTGCTGATCGTCTGCGCGCTGCCGCTCTATCACATCTTCGCTCTGACGGCGTGCTTCCTGCTCGCGGTGCGCGCCGGCGGCGCCAACCTGCTGATCCCCAATCCGCGCGACATGGATGGGTTCGTCAAGGAGTTGAAGAAGTATCAGGTCAACAGCTTCCCGGCGGTGAACACGCTCTACAACGGCCTGCTCAACCATCCGGAGTTCAAGACGCTCGACTTCTCCAAGCTGAAGAGCTGCTTCGGCGGCGGCATGGCGGTGCAGAAGCCGGTCGCCGACCGGTGGCTTCAGGTCACCGGCACCGCGCTGTCGGAAGGCTACGGCCTTTCCGAAACGTCGCCGACGCTGACCTGCAACCCGGCCGACACCGACAAGTTCAGCGGCTCGATCGGCATTCCAGTGCCGAGCACCTACATCTCGATCCGCGACGACGACGGCAAGGAAGTGCCGCTCGGCGAGCCCGGCGAGATCTGCGCCAAGGGTCCGCAGGTAATGGCCGGTTACTGGAACCGTCCGGAAGAAACCGCGAAGGTGATGACGCCCGACGGCTACTTCCGCACCGGCGACATCGGCATCATGGCGCCGGACGGTTACACCAAGATCGTCGACCGCAAGAAGGACATGGTGCTCGTCTCGGGCTTCAACGTGTTCCCGAACGAGGTCGAGGAAGTGATCGCCAGCCATCCGGGCGTGCTCGAATGCGCAGTGATCGGCGTTCCCGATGCGAAGTCCGGCGAAGCGGTGAAGGCCTTCGTCGTCAAGAAGGACCCGAACCTGACCGCACAAGACGTGCTCAAGTTCTGCGCCACGGAGCTCACCGGCTACAAGGTGCCGAAGATCGTCGAGTTCCGCACCGAGCTGCCGAAGACGCCGGTCGGCAAGATCCTGCGGCGCGAGCTGCGCGACGAAGGTCAGAACAAGGCCGCGGCCGCCTGATCCATCCGAGTCAGAGCAATAGCGTCACGAATAATTCATGCCCCCGGGCTTCCACCCGGGGGCATTTTCATTATCAAGGCGCGTCTCATAGGAAATGGAACGCAACGATGAGCGCAATCGCCACACCTGACGACATCATCAGCTTCTGGCGCGACGCCGGTGAAAAACGCTGGTGGGAGAAGAATGCGGACTTCGACCGCGAAATCGTCACGCGTTTCAAGCCGACGTGGGAAGCAGCCTCGCGCGGCGAGCTGTCATCGTGGGAAGTAACGGATGACGGCGCGCTGGCGCTGATCATTGTGCTCGACCAGTTTCCCCGCAACATGTTCCGCAACGACCCGCGCACCTACGCGACCGACGGCCTTGCACTGCAGATCGCACAGCGGGCCGTAAGCAAGGGCGTTGATCAGCGGGTCGACAACGCGCTGCAGCAGTTCGTCTACATGCCGTTCATGCACTCCGAAGAACTCAAACATCAGGAGCGCTGCGTCGAGCTGTTCAAGGCGGTCGGCAATACCTTCAATCTCGGATTCGCAGAGGATCACGCCGACATCGTCCGCCGCTTTGGCCGCTTTCCTCACCGCAACAGAATTCTCGGCCGCGAGACCACGGCCGACGAGCAAGCTTTTCTGGACAACGGCGGCTTTTCCGGCTGAGATGGGTCAAATTGTCGCGGATCCGGCATGACCCCGAAAAGTGGAGACCGGTTTTCGGATCAGGTCATGCCCAAGAGAAGCGACAAATAAAAACCATCTGCCGGAGGACGCCATGATCCGTCTGTCACCGCCGCTGTTCGGCGCGCTCACTGCCTTTGTCCTCGCAATCGCACCGGCCTCCGCTCAGCAGCTTGAACTGAAGCTGATGGCCCCGGCTGCCCCCGGCGGCGGTTGGGATCAGACCGCCCGCGCCATGCAGCAGGCGCTGACCGCCTCGGGCATCGCGCGCAGCGTACAAGTGACCAACGTCGCGGGCGCCGGCGGCAGCGTCGGCATCGCCCAGTTCGTCAACGGCGCAAAAGGCGACGCCAACCAGATGATGGTCAACGGCTTCGTCATGGTCGGCGCGCTGATCATGAACAAGTCGCCGGTGACGCTCGCACAGACCACACCGATCGCGCGTCTGACCGAAGAGGTGCAGGTCATCGTCGTGCCGGCGAACTCGCCGATCAAGGATGCGAAAGATCTCGCCGAGGCGGTGAAGTCCGATATCGCCAAGGTGCGCTTTGCCGGCGGATCGGCGGGCGGCGCCGATCACATCATGGCCGGGCTGTTCGCCGGTGCCGTCGGTGCCGACGCGAGCAAGGTCAACTACATCCCGTTCTCGGGCGGCGGCGAGTCGCTTGCCGCGATCCTGGGCGCCAAGGTGACCGCAGGCATCTCGGGGCTCGGCGAATACGACGGCCAGATCAAATCCGGCCGGCTGCGCGCCATCGGCGTCAGCTCGGCGCAGCGCATTCCGGGTGTCGATATTCCGACCTTCAAGGAACAGGGTATCGATCTCGTGCTCGCCAACTGGCGCTCGGTCGTCGCACCGCCCGGCATCACCGACGATCAGCGCAAGGCGCTCGTTGCGACCGTCGAGAAGATGGTGAAGTCACAGGCCTGGCAGGACATCCTGAAGCAGAAGGGCTGGGATAACGCTTATCTCGGCGGCGATGACTTCGACAAATTCCTCAAGAGCGAGAACGAACGCGTCGGCGCCGTGCTGAAGTCGATCGGCCTCGTGAAGTCATGAGCGACGCGCCGCAAGACCGCGCCCCGCCGGATCGCGCAGGGCTCGTCATCGCGGGGCTGCTCGCATTGCTCGCTGTGGTCCTCGTTTGGGACGCGAGCAAGATCAATGCGGTCGTCACTTACGGCATGGGCCCGGAAGCGACGCCGGTCGTTATTGCGATTGGCCTCGGTATTCTCGCCATCGCCAACCTCATCGACGCTATACGCGGCAACCTGCCGCCGCGCGAGAGCGCGGACCCGGTCGCGGTGTGGCTGATCCTCGGCGGCATGGCGGCGCTGATTGCCATTATCGGCGTTGGAGGCGGCTTCATTCCGGCTGCCACAGTGCTGTTCGTGGCGACGTCGACTGCCTTCGGCCGCCGCGCGGTCGTCACCGACCTGATCATCGCGCTGGTGCTGACGACGCTGATCTATCTCGCCTTCGACAAGCTGCTGACGCTGAGCCTCCCTGCCGGCCCGCTGGAAAGGCTGTTCTGATGGATACGTTCGCAGCGCTCGCCAACGGTCTCGCGGTCGCTATGCAGCCGATGAACCTGCTGTTCGCGCTGATCGGCGTCCTGCTGGGCACAGCCGTCGGCGTGTTGCCGGGGATCGGCCCCGCCCTCACCGTCGCGTTGCTTCTGCCGGTCACCTACAAGCTCGATCCCGGCGGTTCGCTGATCATGTTCGCCGGCATCTATTACGGCGGCATGTATGGCGGCTCGACCACCGCGATCCTGATCAACACGCCCGGCGAAAGCGCTTCGATGGCCACCGCGCTCGAAGGCAACAAGATGGCCAAGGCCGGCCGCGGCGGACCGGCGCTCGCGACCGCCGCCATCGGCTCGTTCGTCGCCGGCACGCTCGCGACCCTCGGACTCGCCTTCCTCGCGCCGTGGCTCGTCGACTTCGCGGTGAAGTTCGGTCCGGAGGATTACTTCGCGCTGATGTGCGTGGCGTTCGTAACGGTCTCAGCGACGTTCGGCGATTCACCCATTCGCGGCCTGACCAGTCTCTTCATCGGTCTGACGCTCGGGCTGATCGGAATCGACAAGCTCACCGGCCAGCCGCGGCTGGCTTTCGGCATTCCCGAACTGCTGGACGGTGTTGAAGTGACGACGCTTGCCGTCGGACTGTTCGCGATCGGCGAAGCGCTCTACGTCGCCTCGCGCCGCCATCACAACGCGGAATCGCTCGAGCCCGTGCGCGGATCGCTGTGGATGACGCGCGACGACTGGAAGCGCTCGTGGAAGCCGTGGCTACGCGGCACCATGTTCGGCTTTCCCATCGGCGCATTGCCCGCGGGCGGAGCCGAAATTCCGACGTTCCTTTCCTACTCGACCGAGAAGCGGCTGACATCGCATCCGGAAGAATTCGGCAAGGGCGCGATCGAAGGCGTCGCCGGACCGGAGGCCGCGAACAACGCGTCCGCCGCCGGCACGCTGGTGCCGTTGCTGACGCTCGGACTTCCGACATCCGCAACCGCAGCAATGATGCTCGCAGGCTTCCAGCAATACGGCCTCAATCCCGGACCGCTGCTGTTCGCGGAGCGGCCCGAGCTCGTCTGGGGCCTGATCGCCAGTCTCTTCATCGCCAACGTCATGCTGCTGGTTCTGAACCTGCCGCTGGTCGGACTTTGGGTGCGGCTGCTCGCGATTCCGCAGCCCTGGCTCTATGCCGGCATTCTCGTGTTCGCGACCATGGGCACGATCGCGGCGAAACCGTCGGTCGTCGAACTGTCGATGCTGACGGCGTTCGGCATCATGGGCTTCCTGATGCGGCGGTTCGATTTCCCGATCGCGCCGGTAGTCATCGGTTTGATCCTCGGGCCGATCGCGGAGGCGCAATTGCGCCGTGCGCTTTCCATCAGCCTCGGCGATCCGCTGGTGCTGGTGCAGAGTTGGACATCGCTATTCCTGCTCACCGTTGCGGCCATCGCTCTGATTGCGCCATTCGTGATGAAGGGACTGGCCCGATTCAAGGCCGATGCCGACTAGAGCAATCCGGTAAACCATTGGCGTCCATCGGTATTTCGGCACGCCGGGATCGGCGTTCGTCCAACCGAATGTTAACGAAATCTTGCTAAGTCACGTCGTCTTGTCTGGCGAAGCAGGAATCGAACGTGTCCGCGGTGGAATCCGGAACAACCATGACGCTCATGCAGAAGGTGACGGCGCGCGTGCGCGACTTCACCCACGGCACCAGCGAAGCGTCGGTGACCAATCGCGCCGCCACCACGATCTTCATCATCCGCGTCATCAGTGCCGGTCTCGCTTATCTCTCGCAGATCGTGCTCGCGCGCTGGATGGGCGCCTCCGATTATGGCGTCTACGTCTACGTCTGGACCTGGGTGCTGATGCTGGGTTCGCTGCTCGATTTCGGCATGTCGCCCGCCGCACAGAAGATGATTCCGGAATACCGCGCCCGCAATGACCTCGACGGTTTGCGCGGCTTCATCGCCGGCGCGCGCTGGATGGCGTTCGTCGGCTGCTGCATCATCTGTGCGATCATCGCAGCCGGCATTTACTTGCTGACGCCGTACATTCCGCAAGCGATGGTGCTGCCGTTCTATCTCGCCTGCTTCACCTTGCCGGCCTTCATCGTCGCCAACATCCAGGACGCGATGGCGCGCGCTTACGACTGGATGAAGCTCGGGCTGATGCCGACCTTCATCATCCGGCAGGGCCTCCTGATCGCGCTGACCGGTGCAGTGCTTGTCATCGGCTTCAAGCTGGACGCAACTGCGGCGATGATCGCAAGCGCGTTCGCGGTGTGGATCGCGATGTTCGGCCAGTTGATCCCGCTGAACCGCCGCCTTGCGTCCGTGGTACCGGACGGTGCGCGCCGCTATGAAGGCAAGTACTGGTTCTCAACCTCGCTGCCGATCGTCGTCACCGAAGGCACCTTCCTGCTGCTGAGCTACACCGACTTGCTGATGCTGCAGCAGTTCCGCCCATCTGACGAAGTCGGCATCTACTTTGCCGTCGCCAAGACGCTGGTGCTGGTGTCATTCATCCACTACGCGATCGGCGCATCCACCGCGCACCGCTTCAGCGAATTCCACGCCACCGGCGACAAGAAGCGGCTTGAGGAATACGTCGCCTATTCGATCAAGGTGACGTTCTGGCCGTCGCTCGCCGCGACCATCCTGCTTCTGGCGTTCGGCAAGCCGATGCTCTGGCTGTTCGGCCCCCAGTTCGTCGAGGGTTACGGAATGATGTTCGTGATGGCCGTCGGTCTCGTCGTCCGCGCGGCTGTCGGCCCGGTCGAACGGCTCCTCAACATGCTCGGCCACCAGCAGGCCTGCGCCGTGGCGTACGCCATGGCGTTCCTGGTCAACATCGTGCTGTGTCTCTATCTCATCCCGGCTTACGGCGGATACGGCGCGGCCGCGGCGCTCTCCGCGTCGCTGGTGTTCCTCACCGTCCTGCTGGTCTACGTCGCCAAGACGCGGCTCGGCCTGCACGTACTGCCGTTCGGCCGCGGCAGAACCTAAAGCCAGCATCAAACGGTTACGAGACAGACGGCGCCCTGACGGCTCGCACTTGACTTTTTCTCAAATAGGAATATATTCTTTGATGTCTCGCTCCACGATGAGGGGCGTTCGCGATCGTCACGATACGCGGGGCGGGATGCGGTGGACGTGTGTGCGCCGTCAGACGTGCGGTGCGCAAGCGGACGGGCTGAAGTCGCGTTACCCCGAAGCCGCCGCCCGGCTTCGCAGCGGCGGATTACTCAGGTTCGCCCGCCGGGGGTTTCTCGCGGAATAGGCCGTTAACACCACTGCGTGCGGAACGCCGGGCGAAACCGGCGTGACCGTGGTGACTATGCTCGTGTGCTTGTTTTCATTGCGCACGAGGCTGCGGACGCGTCGCGCGTCCGGCGTTCCGCGCGCCCTCATCAAAGGGCGAGAGATGGAAACAAGACTCCGGCGCCCCCGCGCCGCAAAGAACAGGGGCGATCATGCATGTCTGCTAATCGGAAGCTGTAATGAGAAGCGAGACCCCTGCGTCATTCTCAGTCGTCATCACCGGGCTTGACCCGGTGATCC
>LWDM01000040.1:0-199 GCA_002083525.1 Proteobacteria bacterium SG_bin9
GACCTGTTTTCGCGTTTCTGAATCCTTCGTATTCCCCAGGGTTCAGACATCGAAATTCAATATTTTTTTATTTAGGACCTGAAAGGGTCCCCAGAGCTTTTTAGGGAGGTTTTCTGTATGGCAAGCTCGAATCTGAACGTTCGCCCGCTTCATGACCGCATTCTGGTCCGCAGAATGGCGGAAGAAGAAAAAACGGCTG
>LWDM01000040.1:236-19452 GCA_002083525.1 Proteobacteria bacterium SG_bin9
AAAGAGAAGCCTCAGCGCGGCGAAGTCGTGGCCACCGGCAAAGGTCGCGTGACTGAAGACGGCAAGACTTTGCCGCTCGAAGTTCGCACCGGCGACAAAGTTCTGTTCAGCAAGTATTCCGGCACCGAGCTGAAACTCGACGGCAAAGAATACCTCATGATCCGCGAAGAAGACGTCCTCGGCGTTTTCAACTGAATTGAAGACTAATCTAATTTTGATTTTATAGATTTAAGGAGTTTAAAAATGTCTAAAGAACTTCGTTTTAGTGAANNTAGTGAAGAGGCTCGTTCCTCGATCCTCCGTGGCGTGAATGTTCTCGCCAACGCAGTGAAAGTCACTCTCGGTCCGAAGGGCCGCAACGTCGTAATCGAAAAGTCGTTCGGCGCTCCGCTTGTCACAAAAGACGGCGTGACTGTCGCGAAAGAGATCGAACTTGAGAACAAGTTCGAGAATATGGGCGCGCAGATGGTGAAAGAAGTCGCTTCGAAGACGAACGACGACGCCGGTGACGGTACGACCACTGCGACAGTGCTCGCGCAAGCCATCTTCCGCGAAGGCGCGAAGATCGTGACCGCCGGTCACAACCCGATGCAGGTCAAGCGCGGCATCGACAAAGCCGTCGAAATTATCCGCGGCGAACTCAAGCGCCTCGGCAAACCGATCAAGAGCGACAACGAAATCGCGCAAGTCGGAACCATCTCGGCGAACAACGATCCCGAAATCGGCAAGATGCTTGCTGAAGCGATGTCGAAAGTCGGCCGCGAAGGTGTGATCACTGTTGAAGAAAGCAAAACCGCACTCACTGAACTCGAAGTCGTCGAAGGCATGCAGTTCGACCGCGGTTACCTCTCTCCCTACTTCGTCACAAATGCTGAGCGCATGGAAGCGGTTCATGAGAACTGCTTGATCATGATCTACGACAAGAAGATTTCGAATATGCGCGACATGATTGGCGTTCTCGAGGGCGTTGCGAAGCAAGGTCGTCCGCTTTGCATCATCGCTGAAGACATCGAAGGCGAAGCGCTCGCGACTCTAGTCGTGAACAAACTTCGCGGCACTCTCCAGGTCGTTGCCGTGAAAGCGCCGGGCTTCGGCGATCGTCGCAAGGCGATGCTCGAAGACATCGCGATCCTGACCGGCGGTCAGTTGATCTCCGACGATCTCGGCATGAAGCTCGAGAACGTCACCGTGAAGATGCTCGGCCGCGCCAAGAAGGTCGTCATCGACAAGGAGAACACCACGATCGTCAACGGCGCCGGCAAGAAGGCCGACATCGAGGCGCGCGTGAACCAGATCAAAGCGCAGGTCGAGGAGACCACCTCGGACTACGATCGCGAGAAGCTGCAGGAGCGTCTCGCCAAGCTCGCAGGCGGCGTCGCGGTGATCCGCGTCGGCGGTGCGACCGAGATCGAAGTCAAGGAAAAGAAGGATCGCGTCGAGGACGCGCTGAACGCGACCCGCGCGGCCGTACAGGAAGGCATCGTCCCGGGTGGCGGCACTGCGCTGCTGCGTGCCAAGAAGGCGGTTGGCCGCATCCAGAACGACAACTCGGACGTTCAGGCCGGCATCAACATCGTACTGAAGGCGCTGGAAGCTCCGATCCGTCAGATCGCCGAGAACGCCGGCGTCGAAGGCTCGATCGTGGTCGGCAAGGTGCTCGACAACAAGACCGAGACCTTCGGCTTCGACGCCCAGAACGAGGACTACGTCGACATGGTGCAGAAGGGCATCATTGATCCGGCGAAGGTCGTGCGCACCGCCTTGCAGGACGCGGCTTCGGTCGCCGGCCTCCTCATCACCACCGAGGCGATGGTTGCGGAAGCACCGAAGGACGCTGCTCCGGCGATGCCCGCCGGCGGCGGCATGGGTGGAATGGGCGGCATGGGCTTCTAAGGGGCCGGCTTTTAGGTCCTTACGTCACACCTTCACAATCGCGAAAGGCCGCCTCCGGGCGGCCTTTTTGCTGGGCGTGTGAGCGGGCCGGTTCTTCATAAGGAACGCGGTAAATCAAAAACGTGCCGTGCCATGCGGAACGCGCGGTATCCCGAATCCGGCATTTGTGGCAAACAGACCCCGTTTGCGGCCCTCCTGCTGGACCCTCTGATGCACGCTCCGCTCTGGCTTCCTCTCCTGGCACTGGTCGCCGCCACCGGCACCGCCTTCGCACAGGCGAAGAAAGCTGCCGCCCCGAGCGGACCGGAGACACGCTACTTCACCTACTTCGACGAATTCCTGGACGGCCAGGCCGACGTGATCCTGAAGCAGGTGCGCAACGGCGCAGCGATTACCTCGGCCGTGCTCGATATCTGCTACCCCTCGCCGAAAGGCTCCGACCGGCGCGATCGCTTCACCACCGATCTCAAGGTCAGCGGCAACAGCATGACGGCGGCGACGGCAACTCAACTTGACAAGTCGCCGGTCGACATCGCGCTGACCCAAACGCGCGCACCCGGCGCCAACGCCGGTTTCAACATCACCGGCTCGATCAAGATCGGCAACCGCACGCTGACGGTGAACTCGAAAGAGACGTCGGACACGAGCGAGAAGGATTTCGAGGACTCCAAGAGCAAGGACGACGACATCAGCCCCGCGCCGGCTGCGTTCGTCGAGGTCTCGCCGGAATCGATTGCCGCGCGCGTGAAACTCGACGCGGTGACCGACTTCGTCAAGAGCTTGCGCGGCACCAACGTCTATGTGTCGAAGACGAGCCTGATCGCCTCCTGCGAGAACCTGCGCGCCGGTACGCAAACCATCCGCATGAGCGTCAATCCGGAGACCGCAAGCGCGACGATCAACCAGCTCAAGGGCCGCGCCGGCGTTACCGCGATCGGCTGGAGCTATGGCGACCTCGAACTCGCTCGCGCGATCCGCTTCCCGGCCAAGGACTGGAGTTCCGAAGGCAAGATCGACAGCGGCAAGATCGGTACGGCGCTGACCGACACGCTGAAGAAAGCTTTCAATGCCGACAGTGCCATCTCCGAGCGCGATGAGATCAGCGGCAAATACACGATCAAGCTCAAGCGTCCGAGCGCGGCGCTGGCTTCTCTCGGCCTCAGCGAAACGCTGGAGGTGACCGCCATGGCGGCGTTCGACAAGCCGGGCATCAGCGACGCGATCCTGCTGTGGATCGGCTATCCCACCGGCGAGACCGTTGACGAGCAAACCGGCGCGCGCCTTCTGCTGACGGAAACCGCGGAAGACGATGCCGAAGATCAGACGGTCGACGACGGCGGCGCGATCGACGAGCTTGCGAAATACTTCAAGGCGCAGAAGTGGGATGAAGAAACGTCGAAGTTCAAATAGCACCCAGCTGACGCGCCTCGCAGGCAAAGCATCGTATGACGCATGACGCGGTGATCATCGGCGCCGGCCTCGGCGGGCTGACGGCGGCGGCTATTCTCGCGCGCGCCGGACGCAAGGTGCTTGTGATCGAGCGCAGCAACTCTGTCGGCGGCGCGGCGTCGAGCTACAAGGTCGGCGATCTGTTCGTCGAGGGCTCGCTGCACGAAACCAGCAATCCGCGAGACCCGCGCGATCCCAAGCATAACGTGCTCAAGCGCGCCGGCGTGCTCGACGCCGTCACATGGGCGCCGGCCGGAACGCTGTACGAAGTGCGTGGCGGGCCGCTCGCGACGCCGCTGACGCTGCCGGACAACCTCGACGGCGCCAAAGCGTCGCTCACCGCCCGCTTTCCGGACGCCGGCAACGGCATCGCGGCAGTTCTCGACGAGATGTCGGCAATGGCCGCCGGCCCCGTCAGCGCATCGGGCAACGCCACACTCGTCAGCCGCCTCACCAAAGCCTTCGGCGACAATGAAGCGCTGAAGTGCGCGATCGCAGCCAACCTCTGGTACAGCCACGACGATCCGGCGACGTTGTGGTGGCCGCTGTTCTCGGCCATGCAGGGCGCATTGCTGAGCAACGGCGCACGCTTCATTCAGGGCGGATCGCAGCGGCTGTCGAGCGCGCTGGCGCGGGCCGCCCGCGCGGCCGGCGGCCAGGTGCTCGTCCGGCGCATCGCCACGCGGATCGAGATGACTGCGGATGACGCACGCATCACCCATGCCGCGAAGGACGGCGGCGATCCGCAGACGGTGGAGACGCGGCATGTGATCGGCGGCGCCAGCCTCGAAGCCATGGCTGAACTTCTCTCTCTCGCCGATGCCGCGAAGCTTCGCCAGCATGGCGCGGGACGGCAGCCTTCGATCTCGCTATTCGCGCTCACGCTCGGGCTGTCAAAGCCGCCGCGCACGTTCGGCGTCTCCAGCTATTCGACTCAGTTGCTGCCGCCCTGGATGACGCGGCTCGATCAATATGCCGAAGGCACCGCGCTGATGGCGCAGGAGCCGGGCGAGCGCATGCCGCCGCTCTCGCTGGCCGACTATGCCGCGATCGACGCCGCGATTCCGGCGCCGCCGTTCGTGCTGTCGGTGATCGGACCCGACCGCCTGTCGAACTGGAATTCGGACGACATGGACACCTACCGCGAGAAACGCGCGCGCTGGCAGGATGCGATCGTGCGCTATCTCGACACGATCTATCCCGGCCTCGCCGATGCCGTCGTCGCGTCCTCCTTCAACACGGCATTGTCCGTGCGGCAATATCTCAACGCGCCGACCGGCGTCGTGTACGGCTATGCCCCGCTGCAGCCCGCGCCTGGCATGAGCCTGCCAACGCCGCGCACGGCAATCCCCCGGCTTTTCCTGTCGTCGAGCTATGGCGGTGTCGGCGGCTATACCGGCGCGATCAGCGCCGGCGGCGCGTGCGCCGATATGATCCTTGGCGAAGCGAAGTAGCGCCCATCAGCGGCTGGCACGCTGGTTCGATGACCGCCCTGTCCGTTCAGTGCGCTTGCCCGTCTGGGCAGCTCGTGGACGGGCGATCGTTCGCTCCATCCACGCTTTCTTGCCCGCGGGCGCGACATCGCGCCAGCGGCCGACCTCGCGCTTCGCCGTTTCTGACCAATCCCGCAGGAACCGGGCGTATTGAATCAGAAACGAATGGATCAGGGCCGCGAATGGTCCGCGATCGCCGAAGCGTTGTGGATCGTTGAAGAACAGGTTACCGACATCGGCTCCGGTCTCATCGATCCGATCGGCATAGGCGAGCAGCGAGTCGATCGCCGCACGCATTCGTTCTGGCGTGCTGTGGTCGCTGAAAAAAATTCGCAACAACGCTTCGGACTCAAGCGACGGTTCGGCGATGGACGGCGAGTTATGCCAATCCCGCAACGCTTCGCGCCCCTTCGCGGTAATCCGATAAACTGTGCGGAAACGCTGACCTGTACGCTCGCGCCGGGACGTCGCCAAACCGAGACGCACAAGCCGCTTCGGCTCTTCATAAATCTGGCTGGGCGCGCGTGGACAAATGAAACCGACGCTGCGTTCCATCTCCCGCGCCAGCGCATAGGTCGTGAACGGCTTGATCGCGATCAACGACAAGATTGCGTGAGATGTCAGCGTCAACGGCTTCGGCATGTTTGACAATACTCCAGACCGGAGTTACGCGCCAATACTCCGATTTGGAGTATATTCAGAACTACGGTGGAGTATTACCGATGTCATCGAAACCGATCGAAGTCGTACAAGAACTTTTCGCAGCATTCGGCCAGGGCAACGTTTCCGGCGTGCTCGACAGATTGTCCGACGACGTGGATTGGGGCGGCGACAAATCCGACACCGACGTCCCGACGCATGTCGCACGGCGCGGCCGCAGCGACGTGGCGAAATTCTTCGAGGCCGTGACGGCGGAGCAGGATTTTCAGAAATTCGAGCTGCGCCGGTTTTTCGCCGAGGGCAGCGACGTCGCCGTGCTGGCACGCGAGGAGTTCACGTTCCGCCGCAGCGGCCGGCACGTCGGTCTCGACGTCATCCACCACTTCACCGTGATGGACGGCCGCGTGACACGCTACCGGAGCTATTACGACACGTCGTATTACGCAGCCGCCTGGCGCGGCAGCTAGTTCGTGTTGATGCGGAAGCGCAGGACCTTCGGACCCATGAACTGCACGATGTTGCCCTGACGGCGCCAGCCCGACGCGTCGGCCAGCGTCGCGAGGAATGCATCGTCCGCAGCCGCACGCTCGGGCGCGCATTGGCGATCTTCCATCGCACCCGGCACGAAGATGACCGTGTCGTTGGCGACCGAGAACTGGCCCTTGCCGCCCTTGCACCAGAGTTCGAGGACGACCTCGCCCTTGTCGCCGATTTCGAGATTCGGGATGCGCTTGGAGCCCGGCATCGGCCGCGCATCGAGCGTCATCTCTGTGCCGAACGGAAACTCGCCGTCGTTCGCAGCCGCCGCCGTAACGGATGCTGCAATCATGCACAGGACAAGAGCCGTCTTTTTCATCACGCCGTTCCTCTGATACCGAATCCCGCACCTTCTAAACCACGATTCCGTTACGGGAAATGACATTCGGTCTAACAAATGGCCGATCCGGACCGCCGTGTTTGTGCGCAATTCGGCTCAAAATCCCGCGAAATGAACCGTGATCCGCCCCCGCGCCACAATCCATATGCTATGCCCGCACCTGCTTCGGGGGCTTTTGCCCTTCCGCCCTCAACGTCTCTGCGGGTTTTAACCCGCTTGACCCGCATCGAATGATTGCCCGAGGGCCGATGTCCTCGCCATGGAGACAGCCTCGTGAACAGCAACAACGGCTTCAAGCTCGCAACCGTTTGGCGCATTGCCGCGCCGTACTTCCGCTCCGAGGACAAATGGGCGGGGCTGGCGCTGCTCGGGTCGGTCGTCGCGATCGAGCTCGCGACCGTTGCGATCGACGTGCTGCTCAACCAGTGGCGCAACCGTTTCTACAATTCGTTGCAGGATCGCAATTGGGACAGCTTCACCTCGGAGCTGATCTACTTCAGCATCATCGTCACGATCTTCATCACCATTGCCGTCTATCAGCTGTACCTCAATCAGTGGCTGCAGATCCGCTGGCGCAAATGGCTGACGGAGTGCTACGTCGGCGAGTGGCTGCAGAACGCCAACCACTACCGCATGCAGTTGCAGGGCGAAGCCGCCGACAACCCCGACCAGCGCATCACCGACGACGTCAAGCTGTTCGTCGAACGCACGCTCGTGCTTGGCATCGGGCTGTTGAATTCAGTGGTGACGCTCGCCTCGTTCGTGGTGATCCTGTGGGGTCTCTCGGCTGCCTCGCCGCTGACCATCAAGGGCGTCGAGTACGGCTTCCCCGGCTATCTGGTGTGGGCCGCGCTGGTTTACGCCATTCTCGGCACGCTGCTGACACACTGGATCGGCCGGCCGCTGGTCGGCATCGACTTCCGCCAGCAGCAGTACGAGGCCGACTTCCGTTTCAACCTTGTCCGCGTGCGCGAAAACTCCGAACAGATCGCGCTGCTCGACGGCGAGAAAGCCGAACGCACACGCCTGCTCGCGCGTTTCGGCGCCGTCATCGACAACTGGTACCACATCATGAGCCGCACCAAGAAGGTGACGGCGTTCACGGCGAGCTACGGACAGGCCAGCGTCATCTTCCCGTACGTTCTGGTGGCGCCCGCCTACTTCGCAAACAAGATGCAGCTCGGCGGCATGATGCAAACGGCCTCCGCGTTCTCCAGCGTGCAGAATGCGCTCTCGTTCTTCATCAACAGCTACCGCTCGCTCGCCGAATGGCAGGCGGTGGTGAACCGCCTCGACGGCTTCGAGCAGTCGATCGCAGCCGCCAAGGCGCTGGCCGCCAACAAGGATATGATCGCGGTCGCGCCGGCCGGCAGTGCCGTCGCCATCGACGATCTGCGCGTGACGCTGCCGCACGGGCAGCCGCTTGTGAATGCCTCCGGCTTCAAGATCAATGCCGGCGACCACGTGCTGCTGACGGGCCCCTCCGGCTCGGGCAAGTCGACCCTCTTCCGCGCGATCGCCGGCATCTGGCCGTTCGGCAAGGGCACCATCGGCGTGCCCGCCAATGCCTCGATGATGATGCTGCCGCAGCGGCCGTACTTCCCGGTCGGAACGCTGCGCACGGCCATCGCCTACCCGGCGACAAGCGACGCGTTCGCCGACGACGCCATTCGCGATGCGCTGGTTGCCGTGGGGCTGCCGCAACTCGCGGCCCGGCTCGACGATAGCGGCCACTGGAACGCGACGCTTTCGCTCGGCGAACAGCAGCGGCTCGGCCTCGTGCGGGCGTTGCTGCACAAGCCGCAGTTCCTGTTCCTTGACGAAGCGACGGCCTCGCTCGATGAGCCCGCCGAAGCCAACGCCTACAAACTCATCGCCGACCGCCTGCCGCAAACGACGGTGGTCTCGATCGGTCATCGCAGCACACTGGACGCGTTCCACACGCGCAAGGTGGCGCTCACGCCGGCGGAAGGCGGCTTCAAGATTCAGGACGCCCCGGCGAAGGCGTAACGGCCTATAGCCAGCGGGCCGGCCAATCCGGGCGGCCCGACAGGCGGTGCCAGATGAAGGCGAACAAGGCGAGCAGCAGTGCGCCCGCCAGCACCGGCGCGATCAGGAATGGCCAGGACAGGTTGTTCAGCACGACCAGCAGCGGATTGATCCCCGCCGGCGGATGCATGGTGTCGGTGATCACCATGGCGAACACCGCAAGCCCGACCGCAGCCGCCGCCGCCCACGCGCTCGGCCCAGTCAGCATCACCACCACAAGGCCTGCGATGGTCGAGACCAGATGCCCGCCGATCAGCGCCCGCGGCTGGGCCGGCTCGGCATCGGGCAGCGCGATCACCAGCACGATCGAGGTCGCGAACGGAATGATGATGAGCGGATAGTCGGCCGCCACCGACAGCCACTCCATGCCGCCGATCGCGAGCGCCGATCCCAGGCCGGCGATCACACCAGCCACGACGAGACGCAGCCAGCCCGAGGTTCGCGAGGCGGGAGTTTGATCGGTCATGACGCAGCCATGGCAGAACGAACGCAAAAGAAAAAGGGCGGCAGATGATCTGCCGCCCTTTTCGATGTGCTGTGGGTCTTCGCCCGATCGCTTACTTCAGGTTCGCAGCCGCCGTCAGGTCAGCCGAGAACTTGGCGATGAAGGCCGAACCGCACCACTTGGAGCCGAAGCCGCCCGGATTGATCGCCGTGACGTTGCCCGGCTGGCCAGCCGAGAAGTCGCTGGTGAAGGCGTTACAATCACCCTTGTTCAGGTTGGTGTCCGAGTAACGCAGGTCCAGCGTGAACACCTTGTAGGTGAAGCCGATGCCGACGTTCCAGGTCGCGTAATCCTTGTAGTTGATGCCGACCGGAGCCGGGGTCACGCGATAGAAGGCGTCGGTGGTGCCGAGGAACTGGTAGCCGCCTTCACCCGAGATGTAGGCGCCGATACCGGTCGTGCCGAACAGCGCGCTCGGAACGGTGTACTTCACGGTACCTGCAACGTAGGTGCCGTCAGCACCCGAGTTCAGGAACGACGGGGTGTAGTAGCCCTGAGCGCCGACTGCTCACGAGTCGTTGATGGTCCAGGTGACCTTACCGTAGACCTCGAAGAAGCTGACGTCCTTCTTGAGCGGGTTCAGAGCCGGAGCAGCGAAGTTGGTGCCGGCGTTCTGGATGCCGCAAACGCCCGGGAGGCCAATGCCGACACCGGCGATCGCGCCGCTTTCGAAGCAGCGCCCACCCGGATACAGGTAGCCGAACACACCGAAGTCGAAGGCGAACGCGCCGAAGGTCGGGCGGATACCGCCGTAGACGTCGATTTCAGCCGCGGCACGGTTGGTGAACGAGATGCTGTTGCCGGCGACACCGGCGTACAGCTGCAGGTTCTCGTTGATGTTGTAGCGCGGCTCGAAGTAGGCGAACACCGACGCATTGCGGTTCGACTGCGTGATGCCGCGGAAGCGATAGTCGCTCGAGATTGCTGCACCGAACGCGAAGTCCCACGGAGAGACCACGACCGGCGGCGGCGGCGCCTTGGTGTAAACCTTTGCCTTCAGGTCGGCTGCCTGAGCGGAGCCTGCCCCCAGAGCCAGCACCGCTGCGATTGCGTAAATTTTCTTCATGACGATCCCCATCACCGTTGAAAGAGAGCACGTCCGATTTGTTGAAGCCGCGAAGGACCAGAAATCGAAAGTTCTCGAAAACCCCGTAACGTGGTCACAATCTGAGGATTACCGTCACAAACGGGAAGCAAAAAGCGCGGGCAATTGCCGCCTTTTTAGGCGTTTCGGCCCATATCGCCCGTTTCGCCGCGATGTTGTGGCAGAGTGTTGCATTCACACAACAATTTTGGGCCCAAAGTTCCCGAAACCCATCCGTACAATTGCGGATATCTGAGTCTCGAAGTTCGACCCACGAATCGCGACAAATCCGAGTCGCTTCAAGGCCTTGAGGCGCAGCAGAAAGGCCGCGGCAGATGCTGCCGCGGCCTGGAACGGGAGAGCTGAATAGCTGGTGAGACTAGCCGCTGCCGTCGATGCCGCCGGAGCTCGGGGCAGACCAGCTGGGCACGCTCGCCGCGGGCGTTTCCGCTGCGGGAGCCGGTGCAGGCTTCGGAGCCGCCTTTTTCTTCGCGGCTTTCTTCTTCGCGGCCTTTTTCGGCGCGGCCTTCTTCGCAGCTTTCTTGGCGGACTTCTTCGCGGATTTCTTCGCAGACTTCTTGGATTTCTTCGCGGCCTTCTTAGCCGACTTCTTGGCTACGGCCTTTTTGGCCTTCTTCGCCTTCTTAGCCTTCTTCGCTTTCTTCGCCATTGTCGTGATCCTCCTGCTTGCCCCAAAAATCGAGATGGATCGCTTCTCAAAAAACGCTGGCCCCGAACTTCAGTCCCGTCCCGATCCGTTGTGTATCGACAAGACACACACGGACTCCCCGGTCGGCGAATTCCGCTCCGCGCTTACACTTGGACCGACGTCCGGTTCGACACCTGTTTCGAAGCGGGCAAGTGAGAGGCCTGCGAGCTCGAGAGGGGTCGGGGTCCGCCGGTCGCCCAGTCGAGCAACTCGATTGTGTGCACCACAGGGACTGATGTTCCACCGGCAATCTGTACCAAGCATCCGATATTGCCGGCCGCGATCATGTCCGGCTTCACGGTTGCGATATTGGCGATCTTTCTGTCGCGCAATCTCCTCGCAATGTCTGGCTGCAGGATGTTGTAAGTTCCTGCCGAGCCGCAACACAGATGACTCTCAGGCACATCTTTCACTACGAAACCGCTCTTGGAAAGTAGTTCTTTCGGAAGCTGTGTAATTTTCTGCCCGTGCTGCAACGAACACGACGAGTGATACGCGACGACGAGATCGCTGCGCGCTGCCGGGAACGACAGACCGAGACCATCGACGTACTCGGTGATGTCCTTCGCGAGCGCCGACACCTTCGCTGCCTTCGCCGCGTAGGCGCGGTCCTCACGCAGCATGTAACCGTAGTCCTTGATGGTGGTGCCGCAGCCCGATGCGGTGACGAGGATCGCATCCAGATCGCCGCGCGCGATCTCGCGGGTCCAGACATCGACAAGGGCGCGGGCCCGGTTGAGCGCCGTGTGCTCGTGGCCCATGTGATGCGTCAGCGAGCCGCAGCACTCCTCACCGGCCGCAAGCGTGACCTCGATGCCGTGACGATTGAGGAGGCGGATCGCCGCCTGATTGATGCCGGGCGACAGCACCTTTTGGGCGCAGCCTTGCAGCAGAACGACGCGGCCGCGCTTGCTGCCTTCCGCAGGAAACGTGGTCCCGCCCGCGGGCCCCGCCGACGGCAGACGGCCTGGCGCGAGCGCAAACATCGCCTTGATCCGGCTCAATAAACCGGGCGAGCCCCCGGCCGGCGACGATGGCAGCAATGCCGCAAAGGGGCGCGCGATCCGCGCCATCACCATGCTGATCCGGAACAGCGACGGCCGCGGCAGCACGAACGCAAGAACGCCGCGCAGCGCGCGCTCCGTCAGCGGCCGTGCATAGTCGCGTTCGACCCGCGCCCGCCCCTGATCGATCAGGTGCATGTAGTGGACGCCCGAGGGACAGGTCGACATGCAGGACAGGCACGAGAGGCAGCGGTCGATGTGCTTGACCACATCCGCGGTCGGTTTCTTGTCCTTCTCCAGCATCTCCTTGATCAGATAGATGCGGCCGCGCGGGCTATCGAGTTCGTCGCCGAGCAGCACGTAGGTTGGACATGTGGCGGTGCAGAAGCCGCAATGCACGCAGGCGCGCAGGATCTTGTCGGCCTCGGCGATATCCGGATCGGCAAGTTGCGCGAGGGTGAATTCGGTCTTCATGCTTTACCTGTGCGAACCATCCGGCCCCGGTTGAACACATCGCGCGGATCGAAGCTCGCCTTGACGCGCTTGTTCAGCGCCGCAACGCCGGCATCGTGCGGATGGAACACATCGATCGCCCCGCGCACCGCATCCGATCCGCGGATCAACGTGGCATGGCCGTCGATCGCCTTGAGCTTCGATCGCAGCTGGCCCGCGCCCGCATCCGCCGACGGCGGCAGCGCCGCCCAGATCAACCCGCCGCCCCAGTCATAGATCACGTCGCCGCCGGTTTCCCGCGCGAGCGCCTGACCGAACCCGCCGCCGGATGCGGGCGGGCAGACGATCCGCCAGACCGGCCACGCGCCGAGCGGACCGGAAGCGGCAAACGGCGCGACGTCACGGATCGCAGCCCACACCGCTTGCGACGCCGCGTCCTCGATCCGGTCGGGCTTGCCAAAGGACGCCAGCGTTTCGGTCAGCGAATTGGCGCGATGCGGCACCGATGCGCCGATACCCTCAAGCCGGATCAGCGTCACCGCGCCTTTCGCGCCGAGCGCCGCCAAGGGCCCCGGCGCCGCGCGGAACGCCGACTGCGGCAGGTGCGACACGCCTGAAATGTCGTAGGGCGATCCCAGCGCGATATTCATCGCCTTCGTCGCCGCCACATCGTCGAGGCCATGCAACACAAGGGTCACCTCGCGCTCGGCCTTCGGCATCACCTTCAGCGTGACCTCGGTCATCACCGCAAGCGTGCCCCAGGAGCCGGCGATCAGCTTGCAGAGGTCGTAGCCGGTGACGTTCTTCACCACCTTGCCGCCGGCCTTGAAGGTTTCGCCGAAGCCCGACACCGCCGTCAGACCCAGCAGATGATCGCGCGCGCCGCCCGACTTGATCCGGCGCGGGCCCGCAAGACCGGCCGCGATGGTACCGCCGATGGTCGCCGACTGCGGCGGGGTGCCGAGTAGCACCGACGTGTCCATCGGCTCGAAGGCGAATTCCTGGTTCTTGGAATCGATGAGCGAAAGCAGATCCGCCATCGGCGCGCCCGCCTCGACCGTCAGGATCAGTTCATGCGGTTCGTAACCGACGACGCGGTTCAGCGCCGACAGATCGAGAACGGCGTTCGTCGCCATTGGCAGGCCGACGGCGCGCTTCGAGCCATGGCCGACGATCTCGAGCGGCTGTTCGGCGGCAATGGCGGCGCGCACAGCCTGCTCGACGTCCCCGGCATCACGGATTTTCAGCGTGTCCACGTCAATAGCCCCGATCAGAACCGCGGCAGGTCGGGGAAGGCGAGCTTGCCGCCATGAACGTGCACGCGGCCTAGTTCAGCGCAGCGGTGCAGCACCGGGAAGACCTTGCCCGGATTGAGCAGGCCCTGCGGATCGAACGCGCACTTCAAACGCATCTGCTGCGCCAGATCGATGTCGCTGAACATGTCCGGCATCAGGTCGCGCTTCTCGACGCCGACACCATGCTCGCCCGTCAATACGCCGCCGAATTCGACGCAGGCGCGCAGAATGTCCGCCCCGAAGGCTTCCGCCTTGTCCATCTCGCCCGGTTTGTTCGCATCGTAAAGGATCAAGGGATGCAGGTTGCCGTCGCCGGCGTGGAACACGTTAGCGACGCCGAGGCCGTACTTCTCCGACAGCTCGCGGATGCGGGCCAGCGCCTGCGGCAGCTTTCCGCGCGGGATGGTGCCGTCCATGCAGAGGTAGTCCGGTGAAATGCGGCCAACCGCCGGGAACGCCGCCTTGCGGCCGGACCAGAACAACAACCGCTCCTGCTCGGAGTTGGAGATCTGGCACGTCGTCGAGCCGCATTCCTTCGCGATCGCCTCGACGCGGTCGATCAGCTCGTCGACCTCAACCTTCGGCCCATCGAGTTCGACGATCAGCAGCGCCTCGACGTCGAGCGGATAGCCGGCATGGACGAAGGCTTCGGCCGCGTGGATCGCCGGCTTGTCCATGATCTCCATGCCACCGGGGATGATGCCCGAGCCGATCACCTTGGCGACGCACTCGCCGGAGGATTCGACCACCGGGAAGCCGATCATCAGCGCCCGCGCCGTCTCCGGTTTTTTCAGAATCCGCACGGTGACTTCGGTGACGACGCCGAGCAGGCCCTCGGAGCCGGTGATGATGCCCATCAGGTCGTAACCCGCCTGCTCCGGCGCCTTGCTGCCGATGCGCAGGATCTCGCCGTTCATCAGCACGATCTCGCAGCCGAGCACGTTGTTGGTGGTCATGCCGTATTTCAGACAGTGCACGCCGCCGGAGTTCTCGCCGATGTTGCCGCCGATGGTGCAGGCGATCTGCGAGGACGGATCGGGCGCGTAATAGAAGCCCTCATGCGCCACCGCCTGGCTGATGGCGAGGTTGGTGACGCCCGGCTCGGTGATCACCGTGCGGTTGTTGAAATCGATGTCGCGGATGCGCTTGAACTTGCCCATGCCAAGGAGGACGCCGTCGGCCAGCGGCAGCGCGCCGCCGGAGAGCGACGTCCCCGCCCCGCGCGGCACCACCTTGATGTTGTTCTCGTGGCAGTAGCGGAGAACTTGGCTGACCTGCTCGGTCGTGTCCGGCAGCACCACGACCATCGGCGGCTGGCGATAGGCAGTGAGCCCGTCGGACTCGTACGGCAGCATTTCGGCGGCCGAGTCGATCACGCCCTCGCCCGGCACGATCGCGCGCAGCGCTGCGACAATCGCCGTGCGGCGGTCGAGCACGGCCTGATCCGGCAACGGCATCTTGATCGACATCGGCGAGGCTCCGGCGGCGCGACAGCGCCCTCAGACTGCTTCAAGCACGCTTGCCGCGCTTTGTGTAGATGCGGAGCATCGCAATCACGCGATGTTGCCACATCGCGGGAAAAGCCCGCATCAGTGACGCGTCTCGAGAAACGCCCGGCCTTCCGGCGTGAGATCGACCCGCAGCGGTTCGCCGGGGACGGCGCGCCGCATCACGAAGCCGCGCTCTGTCGCATCCTCCCAGACGGTGAGCCGCGGGCACGAGGTACGCCAGGTTTCCATCACGTCGGCGTGCGACCGGGGTTCGCGCGCGATCCATTCGAGGAAATCCAGGATCAGCGGATCGAGCGATGTCGTCGTCATGGAAACCTCCCGACGAAAGGTTGATGAGAGGTATGTCAGTCTAGCCGCTCCGGCAGCAGACTTCAGCCGCCGACCGCAGCCGCCTTGGCCGGGATCAAGCTCGCCTGCACGACGAGACCGCGCGCACGCGCGTCCATCACGCCGACCGCGCGCAGCGCCAGCAACGAGACCGTCTGCACCGCATCGCGCATCTTCGCCGCATCGTCGAGGCCTTCCGGCGCCAGCGGGCCGACCAGCGCCTCGTGCAATGCGCCGATCACCGCGGTTGCGGCCAATCCCGTATCCTGCGCCGGCAAATGATTGGCGCGCACGGCGGCCTCGATGCGGAGCTGGATTTCGGCGGCGATGTCGCGGCGGCTGGCGATGCGCTGCTGCGACACGTCAACGTCGACCGGCTCGGCGAGAATACCCCAGGCAAGTCTGCGGTGGGTCAGCACGTGAACGGCGACAGTGGTGATCGCGGCGGCGAGCGCCGACATCGGACCCGGCGCGGCATCGGCCGCGCGGCGGATCGACGCCAGTTCGTCGCGCGCTACGTCCGCAATCAATTCGGAGATCAGATCGGCCTTTGAGGGGAAGTAGCGGTAGACCGTCCCCGCTGCGACATTCGCCCGGCTGGCGACCGGCGCGATCTGAACCGCCGCCATGCCGCCCTCGGCGGCCGCATCGCGCGCGGCGGAAAGGATGGTGCTTCGGCGTGCCGCCAAACGGCGCACGACTTGATGAGTCCGCCGGTAAACCATTGAGCGCTCTTCACTCCCCTCAAAAAACTGAACACGAATTCAGAGGGCTGACAAGCGGTTTGGTTGTATTCGGCGAAAATTCGCACTGCAGCATAAGAGGTTACCGGCGTACCGGCAGCTGCGCTTAACCGCTGATTCCGGCGAGACGCGCGAGCGCGGCGACGCCCATGCCGGTCATCACCGCGATGAAGTCGTTGCGCTTGATCAGCGTCACGCCGATCGCCGCTGCGATCGCGAGGATCACCACCGGCCCGCCGTTGAGCACGACGGGCGCAATCGCCGAGATGATGATCGCGCCGGGCAACGCATCGAGCATGCGTCGTACCCGCGGCGTCACCGGCACGTAAGCCATCAGCCAGTAACCGCCGAGGCGCGAGAAGACGGTCACCGCGGTCATCACCGCGATCGCAATCCAGACCTCGGTGCGGCCGAGCGCCAACATCTGCTCAGTCATTTGCGCCACCTAGCAGTCCGGCACTGACGGCACCGGCAATGGAGCCGGCGATGATGAACCACCAGCCGCCGACGAAGTGCTGCACCGTCAGCGCGACGATGCCTGCCACCGCCCACGGCGCCGCGGTGGTCATGCCCTTCCACGCTGGAACCAGCATCGCTGCGAAGAACGCCGGGAACACGAGGTCGAGGCCGTATATTTTCGGGTTGGCGAGTTGCTCGGCGAGCAGAAATCCCGGCAGCGCCGCGACGAACCACATCGCGTACAGCATCAGCCCGCCGCCGAGGAAATACGATGCATCGGAACCGCCACGCTCGCGATAGCGCAGCGACAGCAACCAGCCGGCGTCGGTGATCAAGAGGAGCGGCGGATACGCCTGCCACGCCGGCAGCGTCTCGAACCACGAGCGGAACGTCGCGCTCATCAGGAAGAAACGGATGTTCACAGTCAGCGTCAGCAACGCGAGCGTTGCGATCGATGTCGTCGTCAGCGTCTCCGGCCAGGCCTGCACGGCGACGAACTGCGACATGCCGCCGTAGACGAAGCCCATAAATCCCTGCACTTCGAGCAGCGTGAACTTCTTCTGCGCGCACAGCGCGCCGAACGCGAGCGTCCCCGGCAGCACCGGAAACACCGAGCGCGCGCCCTGAAGCAATCCCTCGCGGGTCCAGTGTGCTGCCGGTGTGGCGGGAGAAGAAGCGACGTCGGTCATTTTCGTAGATTACGTTTTGTCGAAGGCATGCGGTCAATAACCCGCCGGGTCAATCCGGCGAAGGGTGCGCGCATAACGACTATGCGTGTGGCGCTTCATCAGCTTCTGATCGTCATGCCCGGGCTTGACCCGGGCATCCATCTTCCATTTTCAAGATGGATTGCCGGATCAAGTCCGGCAATGACGAGAAAATCTAACTCTCCTCCAGCGAACTCGGGTGCCAGAGCGGCGTGTAGCCGCGGCTCAACACCTTCACCATCGTCGGCGGCGTCAGCACGCTGACAGTTGTGCCACGCTGACGCGGGCGGCGTGCGCCATATCCGGACGGCGACCACGGCAGCAGCGCATCGCCCTTCACGGCAAACGCATCCGTGCCCGAAAGCGTGATGAATGCGCCATCAGGCACCTGATCGAGCACCATCGGATGAATCCGCTTCGCCCTCGACCGCCGGTCGAAACGCTCGGCGTGCAGCACATCGTCCATCTCGGGCGCACTCGGACGCGCGCCGCCGCGGCGAAACCGTTCGGCAAACGCGACCGCCTCGGCGCGGCGGCACTCGAAGCAGGGACGATGGCCGGCGGCCAACGCGGTGACTTCGTCGAGGAAGAACAGCTCGGTGTAGTAGCGTCCCCACACGTTGCGCTGGCGGCCCTTGAACGACAGCACACAGCAAATCCACTGCCGCGAGGCGTAGCGGCGCTTGCCGAGCGTCTGGTCGTCGCGATGGAACTTGCCGCCGCGGTTGCCGAACAGCAGCCCGCGCGCCGGCGCGGCCAGCAATTCCCCGAACGGATCGACGCGGTTTTGCAGTGGCATCGGCTGAGCCCACCGGCGGTTACGACAATGCCGTTATATCCGCCCCGCCCTGACAGCATTCGTCAGCAGCTGCCGCACGCCGAGCCTGTGGAACGGCACGATGAAGAAGAGATAGACCCGGCCGGCGAGGTTATGGACCTTGCAGACCGTGGTCACGACCACCCGCTGGCCGTCTCCGTTCGATGCCTTGAGGATCGACACGCGGAAATCGAGGTGGGTGTTGTCGCGCCCTGCCACCACTTCGGTATCGCTCAGGGCGTAGATCGGCCAGATGCCGATCTTGTCGCCGACCGCGTAGCGATCCTTCTGCCGCGCCGACAGGAACTCGTCCGTCGTCGCCGCCTCCAGCCCGGCCATGGCTGCGAGCTTGTTGCGGATCAACAGCGTCCAGGTCATCCAGCGCGGACGGTGTCCGAAGATCGCGAAGAACAGCGAGGCGACATCCTGATCGCGGCTCAGCGGCGCGCTGTAGGAGTCATGAAAATAAGCCTGGCTGATTGTCGTATCGCCCAGGAGACTGCCAGCGGGCGCTTTGCATTCCATCACCTGCATCGCGATCTCCCGTCAGCAAAACGGGCGCCGAAGCGCCCGTCGTATTGTTCACAGCAGTGCCACGGTCATCACGACTGCGGCTGCGGCTCCATGCCGGCATCCGGACGCGGGCGCGGCTTGCCGGCGGGCGGCACGGCGGAGGCGCGCGGACCGGTCGGCTCGAGCACCGACTCGCGGTTCGGCTTCTTGCCGTTGAGCAGGTCCTTGATCTCGTCGCCGGTCAGCGTCTCGAACTCGAGCAGGCCCTTGGCCAGCGCTTCGAGGTCGGCACGCTTCTCGGTCAGGATCTTGGTCGCTTCCTGATAGCCCTCTTCCACCAGACGGCGGATTTCGTTGTCGATCTTCTGCGCGGTCGATTCCGACACGTTCTGCGTGCGCGCCACCGACATGCCGAGGAAGACTTCGTCCTGGTTCTCGCCGTAGGCAACCGTGCCGAGTTCCTCGGAGAGGCCCCAGCGCGTGACCATCATGCGGGCGAGGCGCGTGGCCTGCTCGATGTCGGACGCAGCACCCGAGGTCACCTTCTCCTTGCCGAAGATCAGCTCTTCCGCGACGCGGCCGCCCATCATGATGGCGAGACGCGAGGTCATCTGCTCGAGCGACATCGACAGCTTGTCGCGCTCGGGCAGCTGCATGACCATGCCGAG
>LWDM01000040.1:19467-19874 GCA_002083525.1 Proteobacteria bacterium SG_bin9
CGCGGAATGATCGTCGCCTTGTGGATCGGATCGGTGGCGACGACGTTGAGGCCGACGACCGCGTGACCGCTCTCGTGGTAGGCCGTCAGCATCTTCTCTTCTTCGGTCATCACGAGCGACTTGCGCTCGGCGCCCATCATCACCTTGTCCTTCGCGTCCTCGAACTCGATCTGCGTGACCATGCGCTTGTTGCGGCGCGCGGCCATCAAAGCGGCTTCGTTGACGAGGTTCATCAGGTCGGCGCCGGAGAACCCCGGCGTACCGCGCGCGATGGTCTTGAGATTGATATCCGGCGCCAGCGGCACCTTGCGGACGTGAACCTTCAGAATCTGCTCGCGGCCGACGACATCCGGGTTCGGCACCACGACCTGACGGTCGAAGCGGCCCGGACGCAGCAGCGCCGGGTC
>LWDM01000041.1 GCA_002083525.1 Proteobacteria bacterium SG_bin9
GGAGGCGTTAACCAGACCGCTTCAGTTGCGGTTTTGCGGCTGCGGCCGGCCTTCGATCTTCGGCAGTTCGGCGGCCGAGAGCGAGCGTTCGGTACCGCTGGCGCGGCGGGCCAATTCCACCGTCAGCCGCTCGGCGGCCTCCGGGGTCATCAGGCCGAGAATATCGGACATCTTCCGCGGCGCGATCTGCGAGGCGACCTCGATCAGCACCGCCATGTCCAGCCGGTCGAAGATCTTCGCCGCATCCTTTGGCTTCATGCCCTCGTACATGGTGACGATGCTCTTGAACTTGACGCTTTCGGCGGCCGCCTTCTGCTCCTGCGCGGCGCTGATGCGGTTTTCGACGCCCTTCAGCTCCTCGACCTTGCCCTCGATCCGCTTCTCGGCGGACTTCAAGAGGCTCTCGCGAATATCGACCTCACGCGCCCGCGTCTCCAGCTCCTGACGCCGCGCCTGCAGGCGTTCGAGCAACGCGCGCTCGGATGCGGAAACGCCCTTGTTCTGCTCGAGGTTGATCACCTCGCCCGACGGCGGCTTCGGCGGCTCTTCCTTCTTCGGCTCTTCTTTCTTTGGTGTCGGCGCCGGTGTGGCGCCGGTGATGTCGTTCGGGTCGTACTTGGTGCCGCCCGGAAACCCGAGGTTCTCCTGCGCCCACGACATCTTCGCCGGCTGCGGCTGGCTGGAGAACACGTAACCGCCCTCCAGCAGCAGCCCTGCGATCTTCAGCACACCGAGCGCGCCGACGGCGAGCAGGACGATGGGAATGATACGGATGTTACGGAACGGCTTCATGCAGCGACGCTACCTGCCCTTCGCCGTTCGGAGAACGCTTGCGCGGCCGCGACGAGGGCCTTCGGATTGGCCGGCGCAGCGGGTGCCGCCGCCGGAGCTTGCGTTTCGCGTGCCTGATTGACGCGCGCTGCCATCGCGATCTTGGAGACGCGGCGCATGATGTCCTCGCCGAGCTGAATCTGCTGCGTCAGCTTGTCCGAGTAATCGTTGGCGAGCGCGATCTTGGCGCCGAGGTTTTCGTTGCAGTCGCGCACCGTGTGCTTCAAGCCGCCGATCGCGCGCTCGGCGATCTCGGTTGCGGTGATCAGTTCGGCGATCGTCGCCTTCAGCGACGACTCATCCGCCTTCAGCCGCTTCAGCCGGGTGTTGAGCATGATGCAGTAGGCGATCGTCAATACGAGCAGGATCGCCACCAGGGCTTCGATCATCAGTCCGGTGATATGGGTCACTGTGCCTCCATCATCTTGTTGTGCTCATCGGCCTTTTCGAACATCGCAAGCGTGGTGTTCGGCTTGCGCAGCGGTTTGGTGACGCGGATGGCGACGCGGTCGCCGACGCGGCCCATGCGGCCCTCGGTCAGCGTGACGTTGCCGCAGCGGACCGAGACCATCGCATCGGGCCGCAGCTCGAGCGGCAGCGTGTCGCCGACCTTCAATTCCATGAGCTGCTTCAGCGGCAGATCGGCTTCGTACAGCACCGCATCGACGGCCATAGAGGCTTGGCCGATTTCGCTGGCGAGATGCAGTTCCCAGGTCGAGTCACGGCCGAACTTTTCGCCCATGAACATCTGCAGCAGCACGCCGCGGATCGGTTCGATGGTCGCATACGGAAGAAGCAATTCGACGTTGCCGCCGCGGTCTTCCATGTCGATCCGCAGCCGCACCAGAATGGCGGCGTTGGCGGGACGGCTGATGGCGGCGAAGCGCGGGTTGGTTTCGAGGCGGTCGATATTCAGTTTGACCGGCGACAGCGGGCGGAACGCCTGCTCGGCGTCGGCAAGCACGACTTCGATCAGGCGCTTGACGAGATTGGTTTCGATCGTGGTGTAGGGACGGCCTTCGATGCGCAGCGCCGCCTGGCCGCGGCGGCCGCCGAGCAGCACGTCGATCATCGAGTAAATGAGGCTCGAGTCGACGGTGGCGAGACCGAAGTTGTCCCACTCCTCCGCCTTGAACACGCAGAGCACTGCGGGGAGCGGAATCGAATTCATGTAATCGCCGAAGCGCACCGACGTGATGCGGTCGAGCGAGACTTCGACGTTGTCGGAGGTGAAGTTGCGCAGGCTTGTCGTCATCAGCCGGACCAGCCGGTCGAAGACAATTTCCAGCATCGGCAGGCGCTCATAGGAGACCATGCCGGAGTCGATGATGGCGCGGATGCCGGAGTGATCGTCGAGCGAGACCTCGCCGACGCTGAAGCCGAGCAGGTTGTCGATTTCTTCCTGCGAGAGCACGCGCTCGCCGCTGGATGCCGCCATGCCGCGGCTGTCGTCGACCATGGCGGCCCATTGTTCCGCCATCGCCTCCGTCATTTCGTTCGCGGCGGCTTCTTCAGCGGCGGCGACCGGATCTTCGGAATCGAGCGAGGCCTCCCATTGGGCGGCAATTGCATCTTGGTCGACTGGATCGCCGGGCGCCATTGTCTAAATCCGTCCGCTCACGTCCGTGTCGTCACTGGACGACGATTTCCTTGAACAGCACAGCGTTCACCTGGGTCGGCGCGATCGCCACGTTGACACGGCGCGTCAGCTCTTCCTTCAAGCGGAAGATGCCGGCCGAGCCCTGCAGATCGGAGGCGCGCAATTCGCGCAGATAGGTCTGGAAGATGTCGGTGAGCCGCGGCATCGACGGTGTGATCAGCGCGACCACCGGCTGCTCCTTCACCTCGAGCACGATCTTCATCTTGAGATACTGGACGCGCTCACCCGGCTGGCTCGACAGGTTCACCAGGAGCTCAGGCACATCCATGAAAACGGGCGGCTTCGGCGGCGGCGCTTCCGCCATCTTCTCGTCCTTGTGGCCCTTGAAGAAGAAAAAATAGCCGCCGGCGCCGGAGACGACGAGCAAACCGGCGACCGCAATGAGGATGATCTTGAAGCGGTTCTTCGGAACGGGGGCCTCTTCGCCCTCGGCTCCGCCCTCTTCGACTTGTGGATCGCCTTCAGCCATTGCTCGCCCGCCCGCTTTGCAGGAGTGGCCCTTCTGGCTGCCGAGAGGCTTGAAACGCGATACGAAATGCCGCCGGCGCACATGGGCGCCCTGTGTAGTTGGACGCTAGCGGCGCAATGGTTAACGGTTTCTTTCTTTTGCCTTTCAACTGGGAAAAAATTGCCGGGGCAATATGGTCAACAAGACCTTATCTGCCGGGCACACGACGCACCGCTTTCGATTCAAGAATCTGATTTTGCTTGATAATTGCGAGTGGCACGATCTTCGCAAAGTCTCCTCACGAACCGCGAGCTTGGGAGAGCTTGAGCGGTTCAGACCGACCTTCGCAGCTTTGGGAGAGGCTGCGGTAGGTCTTCAGGGGAGAACCGCCGATGGAGAATGCACTCCTCATCGGATTATCGCGCCAGGTGGTGCTTGAGCGGAACGTGGATGTCATCGCGAACAACATCGCGAACATCAACACGACCGGCTTCAAGGCCGACCGGCAGCTGTTCGAAGAATTCCTGACCTCGCGCGCCCGCGACGAGAGCTTCCCGACGCAGGATCGCCGGGTCAGCTTCGTGCATGACCGCGGCACCGTCCACGATTTCGCGCAAGGCCCAGTCGAGCCGACCAAAAACCCGCTCGACGTTGCACTCTCCCGCGACAACTTCCTCGTGGTGCAGACGCCGAACGGCGAGCGCTACACCCGCAACGGTGCGCTGCAGATCAACAATCAGGGCCAGCTCGTCACCAACACCGGTTTCCCGGTGCTTGGCGCCAACGGCCCGATCACCATTCAGTCCGGCGACCAGGATATTGCCATCGCGCCGGACGGCAGCGTGACGGTTCGCGAAGGTCTCGTCACCGCCACCGAATCCGTGCGTGGCAAGCTGCGCCTCGTCCGCTTCGACCAGCCGCAGCGCCTGACCAAGGACGGCAACACCCTGTTCGCCGCGCCGGCCGGCGTCGCTCCGGCCAACGATCCGCAGGCGCAGGTGCGCCAGGGCTTCATCGAGAAGTCGAACGTCAATGCCGTCGCCGAGATGAGCAAGCTGATCGAGGCAACACGTCAGTACCAACAAATCAATGCCATCGTTCAACAGCAGGGCGACCTGCGCAAGTCCGCCATCGAGCGGCTTGCTGACGTGCCGGCCTAAGGAGACATCCCATGCGCGCCCTTCACACCGCCGCGACCGGAATGCTGGCCCAGGAACTCAACGTTCAGGTCATCTCGAACAACATCGCCAACCTGCGCACCACCGGCTACAAGAAGCAGCGCGCGGAATTCCAGGACCTGCTCTACGAAAACGTCCGCCGCGTCGGCACGCAGTCGTCGGATCAGGGCACCGTGCTGCCGGTCGGCATCGAAATCGGCTCCGGCGTCAAGACCGTCGGCACGCCGCGCGTCATGAGCCAGGGCACGTTGCTGCCGACCACGAAGGAACTCGACGTCGCGGTTCGCGGCGAAGGCTTCTTCCGCGTCAATCTGCCGGACGGCCGCACTGCCTATACCCGCGACGGTTCGTTCGAGCTCGACAACCAGGGCCGCCTCGTCACCGCGCAAGGTTATCTCGTGCAGCCCGGCATTACCGTGCCGCAAAATTCCACCGGCCTCACCATCAACGCACAGGGCCAGGTCAGCGTCACGCCGGCCGGGACGACGACGCCGACCGTTCTCGGCCAGATCGAAACCACGATCTTCATCAACAAGGCCGGTCTCTCGGCCATCGGCGACAACCTCTATCTGGAAACGCCGGCCTCCGGCGCGCCGCAGAACAGCGTGCCGGGCGCACCCGGCTATGGCGATCTGCTGCAGGGGAACCTTGAACAGGCGAACGTGGAAGTCGTCTCGGAAATCTCCGACCTGATCGCCGCGCAGCGCGCCTACGAGATGAACGCCAAGGTCATCAGCGCGACCGATCAGATGTTGCAGTCCACCACCAACATGTTCCGCTGAGGATGATACAGATGAAACGGCTTCTGATCGTCCCCATCGCCATCCTCGCCGTCACCGCGGCCGCGTTCGCGCAGGACGTGGAGGACACCATCGCGGTGCCGACCCTGCGCGCGAATGTCACCGTGACCGGCGACATCGTCCGCATCGGCGATATGATCGAGAATGCCGGCCCCGCTGCGCAGATCGCGATCTATCGCGCGCCGGATCTCGGCACCACCGGCGTGCTGCCCGCCGACCAGGTGATCGCGACCTTGCGCAGCCATCGCGTCATCGGCGTCGACACCCGCGATATCCGCGAAGTCAGCGTCACGCGCGCCTCGCGCATCATCGGCATCAAGGATATTGAGCGCGCCGTCCTCGACACGCTCGAGCGCCGCAACGGCCTTGGCGACGCCACCGACATCCAGCTCACCTTCGACCGCGACGTGCGCAGCATGCAGCTCGACGCCACCAGCACCGGTGAGCCGCAGGCGATCGCCGTGCGCTACGATCCGCGCACCACCCGCTTCGACGTCACCTTCGAGATCGGCAACAAGACCGGTGCGCTGCCCGCCAAGCTGCGCTTCACCGGCACCGCCATCGAGACCGTGCAGACGGCGCTCGTCACGCGCAACATCGATCGCGGCGAAGTCCTGAAAGCCTCCGACATCGTCACCGAGCGGCGGCCGAAGTCCGAGGCCGGCACCGACCTCGCGCTGCGCGATCGCTCGATTGGCATGCAGGCGCGCAAGCCGATCCGCGCCGGCCAGCCGATCCGCGGCGCCGATCTCGCCAAGCCCGATCTTGTGACGCGCGACCAGAGCGTGACGCTGATCTACAACGCCCCCGGCATCTACCTCACCGTCCGCGGCAAGGCCGTCGACGGCGGCACCGAGGGCGACGTCGTCACCGTCACCAACCTGCAGTCGAAGCGCACCGTGCAGGGCACCGTCGTCGGCCCGGGGCAGGTCATGATCGCCGCGCCCTCGCCGCGCCTCGTCGCCGCCGCGCCGCAAACCGACGCCGCACCCACTGAGACCATCGGCTCCGTCACCACTGGTTCCTCCGCAGCATCGAAAGTCGAGTAAGTTCATGTCCCCTCGTCATCATCTCTCGCGTCCCATCCGCACCGGCACCATGCTGGCGCTCGGATGCCTCGTCTGCGGTTGCTCCTCCATCGATCGGCTGACACAGATCGGCGAGAAACCGGCGCTCTCGGCGATCGAGAACCCGACATCGCAACCCGGCTACAAGCCGGTGCAGATGCCGATGCCGACGCCGCAGCCCGCGTCGTACAATCCGAATTCGCTGTGGCGGAACGGCTCGCGCGCTTTCTTCAAGGATCAGCGCGCGCGGCAGGTCGGCGACATTCTCACCATCACGGTGAACTTCACAGACAAGGCCAACATCGCCAACCAGACGAGCCGCAGCCGCTCCAGCAAGGAAGACTCCGGCGTCACCGACTTCGCCGGCAGCAAGCTTCTGACCGGCAGCGCCGCGCAGGTCTTCCCCGGCCGCCTGCTGACGACCGACTCCACCGCCTCGACCGACGGCAAAGGTTCGGTGCAGCGCCAGGAAAACCTGCAGACCTCCGTTGCAGCAGTGGTCACGCAACTTCTCCCGAACGGCAATCTCGTCGTCGAAGGCAAGCAGGAGATCCGCGTCAACTTCGAAGTCCGCGAACTGATCGTTGCCGGTATCGTCCGCCCCGAGGACATCCAGAGCGACAACACCATCGATAGCAGCAAGATCGCGCAGGCCCGCATCGCCTATGGCGGCCGCGGCCAGANNGGCCAGATCACCGACGTGCAGCAGCCGCGCTACGGCCAGCAGGTGCTCGACGTGCTCTTGCCGTTCTGATCTCCCGCGCGCACTCCCATGCGCAACATCGCATGATCCCGAAAAGTGGGCACCGGTTTTCGGATCAGATCATGCGAAAGTAAGACCAGCTCCCACGCATTGCTGCGAACCTAGGCGCAGTGATGTGTACGACGCGGCCTTCGGTAGCTCCCCTGCCGAAGGCCGCATCTCTTTGAACGATCCCTCCAACGCTCTTCCGCGATCCGCGCAAGCCCGCTAACGTGCAGCCGTTTGGAGGATCGGTTTTCATGACATCATTTTCGATCAGGACGATTGCACTGCTGGCTCTCACCGCGTTTGTTCCAGCTCCGCAGGCTGATGCAGCCGGCGCCATTGCCGTCGGCCAGACCACCAACGTCGCCAAGGACGGGGTCGCGATCGGCTGGGCCACCGGCTCCGTCAACAAGGAGCGGGCGGAGAGCGTGGCGAAACAGAAATGCCTCGATTTCAAGGGAGCACCGCAAACGACCCGCGACCGCTGCCGCATCATCACCACGTTCGAAAATCAATGCATCGCAATATCGCTGGACCCGAAAGCCGGCACACCGGGATACGGCTACGCGATCCGCCCGACCCTGACCGAGGCCAAGGGCGAGGCGCTGGAGCGATGCCGGTCGACCGCCGGCGATCGCGCCAAGCAGTGCGTCGATTCCGACTCGAGCTGCGACGGCAGCGCCAGATAGGCGCGACGCGCACGCCGCGACGCATTCCTTTCGCAGGTGCGTTGCGACACAATTGCGAGCGCATCGCCGGCGTGGCATGGAACCCCCATGCTGCAACCGGGCGCCCCCACACCGCAACGGCTGGATCTGCTGCGCCGGATTCTGCGCATGCATGTGGCGTCGGATCAGAGCGACATCCTCGCCACCATCCAGGCCGACGCCGAATTCCTCGATCTGCCCTCGGGCGGCATCCTCTTCCGGCAAGGTGAGCACTCCGACGACGTCTACTTCGTGCTCTCCGGCCGGCTGCGCGCCACCGCTGATGACGCCAAGGGCCGCACCCGCATCCTCGGCGAGATCGGCCGCGGCGAAACCATCGGCGAACTCGCCGTCTTCACCGGCGAACCGCGCTCCGCGACCATCACGGCGCTGCGCGACAGCTCGGTGGTAAAGGTCACGCGCGCCACCCTCGACCGCGCGCTGATGAAAGCGCCGCAAATCGGCATCTCGATGACGCGCATCGTCATCGAACGCTTCCGCCGCTCCGAGCGCGAACGGCAGACGCCGGTGGTGCCGGTCAACGTCTGCTTCCTGCCGGTCACGCCCGGCATCGATGCGGTGCGTTTCGCCGGCCGCGTACGCGAGGCGCAAGGCGCGGGCGCGCGCGTGGCCATGCTCACCCCCGCCGACATCGCCGACCGCTTCGGCACCAATGCGTCGAAGCCGGTGTGGCAGCGCTATGGCGAGGTCGCGGGTTATGTCGATCACATCGAGGCGCGCAGCGGCGCGGTCTATCTCGTCGCCGATCCGGACGACGGCCCGTGGACGCGCTTCTGCCTGCAATATGCCGACGAGATCGTGCTGCTCGCCGGAGCCACCGGCGCGCCGCATCTCTCGTCCATCGAAAGCGCCCTGCTCGCGGGCGACGACCCAGTGTCGATTGCACGGCAGACACTGGTGCTGCTGCATCCGGCGAATCTGAAGAGCCCGGCCGGCACCGGCGCCTGGCTCGATGCGCGGCCGAAGGTGTCGCGGCATGTCCATATCCGTCAGGACGCGCCGCGCGACATCGCGCGGTTCGCGCGCATCGTCTCCGGCCGCGGCGTCGGCTTCGTGCTCGCCGGTGGCGGCGCGCGCGGCTTCGCCCATGTCGGCGTCTACCGCGCGCTGGAGGAAGCCGGCATCGATGTCGATTTCGTCGGCGGCACCTCCATCGGCGCCTTGATGAGCATGTGCGTCGCCTTCGACCAGTCGGCGGAGGCGTTCGACATCGCCACGCGCAAGGCCTTCCTGATGCATCCGCGCGGCAACATCACCGGCGACTACAACTGGTTTCCGATCATCTCGCTGGTAAAGGGCAAGCGCACGCGCGAGTCGCTGTCGCAGGCGATCCGCGATGCGGCGGGCAAGCGCATCAACATGGAAGACACCTGGAAGACGCTGTTCGTGATCGCCTCGAATTTTTCGACCGCGACCGAGGCGGTGCTGACGCGCGGCGATCTCGCGCGCAACGTCATCGCCAGCTACGCCATTCCCGGCGCGCTGCCGCCCGCCTTCATCAACGGCCACATCCTGTTCGACGGCGGCACCTTCAACAATTTCCCGGTGGACGTGATGATCCGCATGGGCGCGGGAAAAATCATCGGCGTCGATCTCGCCATCGAGCAGAAGCTGCACTTCGATATCTCGCGCGCGCCCGGCACCTGGGCGCTGCTGCGCGACCGCCTGCGCCCGCGCGCCAAGCGCCGCTATCCGCTGCCGACGATCCCCGAGANNGATGGTGAACTCGACCTTCATCTCCTCGGTCGCCAAGCAGGAGGCGATGTGCCGCCTTGTCGATCTCCTGTTCCAGCCGCGCATTCCCGATGTCGGCCTGCTCGAATGGCGGCGCTACGACCACATCGTCAAATCCGGCTACGACCACGCCAAAGCGGTGCTGGCGAAGATGAGCGACACGGAGATTGCGGGGTTTAGGTGAGCCATATTGCGCGCGTCACTCTCCGCCGTCATTCCGGGGCGCGAGCATGGCGAGCGAACCCGGAATCCATCTCACCGCACGCTCAGCATACCTGGTTGGATGGATTCCGGGTTCGTGCTTCGCACGCCCCGGAATGACGAAACAGAACTGAACCTTTCCCCTCCCTTGCGCGTCAAACATCAAAACCCCTCCTCGCGCACGGAACCTCAAGATGCTGAAAAGCTCGCTTGCCCTCGCCGCATTTATCCTCCTCGCCCTCTCGGCGCCCGCGAGCGCGCAAGACATCGGCATCCTGCAAGGCAAGTACGGCTTCAACTGGCGCTCGAATCCCGATCGCGCGAAGTGCGTGAAGATCGACGGCAAGCTGTTCGACGAATTCAAGTCGGCGAAGTACAAGTGCGACCTGAAGGAGATCAGCAACACGGCGAGCGGCGAGAAGGCGCGCGTGTGCTCGCAAGGCGAAAACAAGGGCAAGGAATATATGATCTTCGCAACCTTCCGCTCGTGCGAGAAGGAGCGGAAGACTCAAGCGTCGAACGGGTAATGCAGGTCACCCCTTGCGGGTGTGACCCCACGCGGCATCCCAGTCCTCGCCGGCGGCGTCGATCACGCGGCCGTCGGCCTCGAAGAACTTGTTGGGTACCTGGAAGATCGCGAGCATTAGCCCGCCGTTCGGACACCACGCGACATGGCGGCTGCCCTGCTCGCGCCAGATGAATTCGCCGGCCTTGCATTCGATGCCCTGCGCCGCGCCTTCCTTGTCGACGAGCGAACCTTCGAGCACGTAGGTCTGCTCGATGTTGACGTGCTCGTGGTCGGGCAACACCGCGCCCGGCGCGAACTTCATCAGCGCGGTCATCAGCCCCGTTTTGCGATCGAACAGCAGCGTCTTGGCTTCGCAACCGGGGAAGCGCGTCTTCTGCCATTCCATCGTCGCGGGACGAACGAGGTGGGAATGCGCATCCGCAGTCTGTTCACCCTTAGGCGTCACGGCGTCCATGGCGATCCTCCGCTCCAGATTGGTTCTGGTTGAGGGTAGCCTATACGAAGCGGCTGCTTAAGTCGCGAGGTTGCGCCGAACGATTTAGCCGATGAACCCGAACACCGTTTGCGCGACGAACGGTTATGGCAAGCTTGTTCGGACAATTGCTGATTGGGCTCTTCAAGGAGCTATTGGAGGACAGGCTCAAAGCGGCTGGGCTGACGTTCGCCACTTGGCTAGATGGCAAAATCAGCGGTCGTGCTTTGAAGCTCATCTTGGGTGGCATCCTCGGCCTCGCGGCCTATTTCCTTCTGCCGATAATCCTCGGTCTCGTTTAGGCGCCGAAGCAGCGCCATCGCTGATGCTTGAATTAATTCCTATTCAGCTATCCCCGCCTTCCAAACCTGAGTTATGATGTTTCCGTCCCGTCCCACATTGAGGGGCGTTCGCGATCGTCACGATACGCGGGG
>LWDM01000042.1 GCA_002083525.1 Proteobacteria bacterium SG_bin9
TAGATACTCTTTGAAGATATCCTTCAAGAAAAAGGCCCCCGCGACATTGTCGCGGGGGCCTTTCGTTCCGCTGTGCGGTACTAATTCGGCGTTAGCCGCCGATCTCGCCCGAGATCACCTCGCCGAACAGATCCCACTTCTCGCCTTTGAAGCGCATCAACTGGAGCTGCTCGATCGGTGCGAAGTCGGTCGCGCTGGTCTTCAGCAGCACGCCCGGGAGCAAGCCCTCGAGCTGGATGCCATTGAGGCTCGCCGCCTGCTTCATGATGTTCTCGCGGGTGAGGTTGTCATCGGCTGCCTTCAAAACGTGCACCATGGTCTGTGCCGTGTTGTAGCCGAACATCACCGAACCGTCGGTGCGGTTCGCTTCCGGAATGTACTTCTGCAGGAACGCATCGAAGTTCTTCATGCCCGGGTCGTCCTTCCACTGCGGATCGACGGCATCCTTGGCGTAGTTGGCCGAGACGATGTCCTGGCCGTTCTCGAAGCCGGCCGGCTTCATCACCGAGCCGATCGAGGCGGCGACGTTGTTCAGGATGAACAGCGGCTTCCAGCCGAGCTCGGCGACCTTCTTGATCGACTGCGCGCCGAACTTCGGCGTGGTGATGCTGATGAAGGTGTCGGCGCCCGAGGCCTTCAGCTTGACGATGTGCGAGTCGATGGTCGGCTCGGACACTTCGTAGCTTGCTTCGGCGACGATCATCGACGCGCCCTTGGCGCCGAAGCCGTCCTTGACGCCCTTCAGCAGGTCTTTGCCGTAGTCGTCGTTCTGATAGAGGATCGCGACCTTGGCGTTCGGCTTCTCCTTCATCAGATACTTGGCGTAGATGCGGCCTTCGCTCTGATAGTTCGGCTGCCAGCCCATCGTCCACGGGAAGTCCTTCGGCTCGTTCCACTTGGTGGCGCCGGTGGCGACGAACAGCTGCGGGACCTTCTTGGAGTTCATGTACTTCTGGATCGCCGAATTGGACGGCGTGCCGAGCGAGTTGAACACGAAGAGCACTTCGTCGCTCTCGACGAGCTTGCGGGCCTGCTCGACAGCCTTCGGCGGCGAGTAGCCGTCGTCATACGAGACGAACTTGATCTTGCGGCCGTTGATGCCGCCTTCGGCGTTGATCTTGTTGAAATAGGCTTCCTGCACCTTGCCGATGACGCCGTAGGCGGACGCCGGTCCGCTGTAAGGCATGATGTTGCCGATCTTGATCTCGGTGTCCGTTGCACCGGTGTCGTATTTCTTCTGCGCAAGGGCGCTGCCGCCCGTCATTGCAAAAGCGATGACCGCCGTTGAAAGAGCAGCGATTCGTGTTTTTGAGAACGAAAGCATTTCTTCTCCTTGTTGTTTCCTGATCGATCAGATCAGGCTGATTTCCCGATCAGCTTGCCGATCAGGTGTTGCGCCATGTACGCGACTTGCCTTGCCCCGTGCGGGACGAGGAAAATGATGATGATCAAAATCACGCCGAACACGGCGCCCGACAGACCCTTCGAGATGCTCTCGGCGATGTTCGGAACGAACACGATGAAGGCTGCGCCGGCGAGCGAGCCCGGGAGCCAGCCGACGCCGCCGATCACCATGCCGAGGAACAGCGCGATCGCGAGGTTGATCGTGTAGCTGTCCGGCGCCACGAAGGCGACGGCGATGGCGCCGAGCGCACCGGCGACGCCGGTGATGCCCGCCGAGATGCCGAAGGCCAGTGTCTTGTAGAGCGACACGTTGATGCCCATGGCGTTCGCCGCGATCTGATTGTCGCGGATCGCCATCATCGCGCGGCCCGAACGGGAGGCGAGCAGGTTGGTCGAAGCGATGTAGATTCCGAGCGATACCGCCAGCGTGAAGTAGTAGAGCCACATGTCCTGCGACATCTTCACGCCGAGCGTTTTCAGGAACTCGGGCGGGTCCGGCTTGATGATGACCAGGCCCTGCACGCCGCCGGTCCAGTGCTCGAAGAAGTGCAGCTTCAGAAGCTGCGGCATCGCCACCGCCAGCGCAAAGGTCGCGAGCGCGAGGTAGATGCCGGAGAGCCGGAGCGCCGGCAGGCCGAACAGGAAGCCGAAGATGAAGCAGATCACGCCGGCCACCGGCAGGGTGAACACGTAGCTGACGCCCATGTGCTCCATCATGACCGCCGCCGTGTAGGCGCCGACCGCGTAGAACGCGCTTTGGCCGAGCGAGAACTGGCCGCTGCCGCCGGTCAGGATGTTCAGCGCCAGCACCGCGATGGCGTAGATCAGCCATTGCGTCATCTGGAAGATGTAGAAGTTCTTTAGGAACAGCGGCGTGAACAGCAGGAGCGCCAGCGCGATCAGCGAGGCGACCCGCGCCACGGTCATCGACGGAGCCGCGGCCTGCTTGGCCGGAGCTTCGGTTGCGGTTTGATGAGCTGTGGACATGGATCAGACTCGCTGCTGTGCGACGCGGCCGAACAGACCGCCGGGTTTCAGGACGAGCACCGTCACGATCAGCGCGAGCGCGATGGGCAGCTTGAGCTCATTGCCGACGCCGGGGATGTAGGTTCCAACGAGGTTCTCGAAGACGCCGACCAGGAACCCGCCCATCACGGCGCCGAACGGGCTGGTCAGCCCGCCGAGCACCGCCGAGGCGAAGCCGTACACAAGGACGCCGCCCATCATGTTCGGTTCGAGGAAGACGACCGGTGCGATCAGGATGCCGGCGATGGCGCCGATGCCCGACGCCATGCCCCAGCCGAGCGCGATCATCCAGCTCACATTGATGCCGACGAGCTTGGCCGATTCCGGCAGAGCGGCGGCGGCGCGCATCGCAAGACCGACGCGGGTGAAGCGGAAGAAGATGAAGAGCAGCACCAGCAGCAGGAAGGTGATGCCGATCATGCCGGCCTGATGCGTCGAGATCAGCTGGCTGCCGAGGAACGGTGCGTTGCCGAACGGGGTCGGGAACTGCTTGATGGTCCAGTCCCAGGTCAGGCCCGCGACGCTGTTGAGGATCGCAAACAGTGCAATGAAGCCCGCGACATGCACCAGCACCGGTGCGTTGCCGAGCGGCTTGAACAGTGCGCGTTCGATGGCGATACCGCCGGCGAACGAAATCATCAGTGTCAGCGGGAACGTCCACCAGTAGGGGATGCCCCACTGCATCAGCTGGAAGGCGATGAAGGTCGAGAACATCGCCATTTCGCCCTGAGCGAAGTTCAGATGGTCGATGGCCTGGTAGATCATCACGACGGCGAGCGCCATGCAGGCATAGATCGCGCCGGTCGAGATGCCGGCCAGGACTTGGTTCACAAACAGTTCCATAGCCGTTGTTCCTCAATAACCCAGATAGGATTTGCGGATGTCTTCGTTGGCCGCGATCTCTTTCGCGTTGCCCGACATGACGATGCGTCCGGTTTCGATCACGAACGCGGTTTCGGCGAGTTCGAGCGCGAGCTGCGCGTTCTGCTCGACCACCAGGATCGTCACCTTGTCCTCGGTGTTGATCTTCTTGAGGATGCCGAACAGGTCGCGCACCACCAGCGGCGCAAGACCGAACGACGGCTCGTCGAGCAGCATCAGCCGCGGCCGCAGCATCAGCGCGCGCGCGACCGCGAGCATCTGCTGCTCGCCGCCGGAGAGCGTGCCGGCCTGCTGCTGGTAGCGCTGCTTCAGCACCGGGAAGTAGGCGTACATCTTCTCGATGTCGGAGGCGATCGCCTTCATGTCCTTGCGCGTGATGGCGCCGAGCTGAAGGTTCTCCTCGACCGAGAGCGTCGTGAAGGTACCGCGGCCCTGCGGCACATGCGCGATGCCGTACTGGACGATGCTTTCGGTCGTCTTGCCGGTCAGCGACTTGCCTTCGAACTCGATGGAGCCGGTCGAACGCACCATGTTGCAGACGGCGCGGATGGTGGTGGTCTTGCCGGCGCCGTTGGCGCCGAGCAGTGTCGTGACGGCGCCTTCATTGATCGACAGGGAGAGGCCGTGCAGGGCCTGGACCTGTCCGTAGTAGGCGCGCAGGTCCTTGATCGAGAGCATCGTGCTCATGATTCCTTGCTCCCGAGATAAGCCTTGATCACATCCGGGTCCTGCTGGACCTGCGCCGGGGTTCCTTCTGCAAGCTTGCGGCCGAAGTTGAGCGCGACGACGTGGTCGGCGATCGACATGACAAGACCCATGTGATGCTCGACCAGAAGAACCGTGATGTTGCGGTCCTTGCGGATCGCCTTGATGAGGTCGCCGAGGACGTAGACCTCTTCATGGTTGAGGCCGCCCGCGGGCTCGTCGAGCAACAGGATCTTCGGTTCGGCGGCGAGCGCGCGCGCGAGTTCGACGCGCTTCATCGTGCCGAACGGCAGACCGGCGACGACGCGGTTCGCGACGTTGCCGAGTTCGAGATAGTCGATGATCTCGCCGACGCGCGCGTTGATGTGCGCTTCGGTCTTGCGGACCCAGGGAAGCTGCAGCGAGTCGCTCACCACGTCGGTGTTCGTGTGCGAATGCATGCCGATGCGCACGTTGTCGAGCACCGACATGTTCTGAAACAGCGAGACGTTCTGGAATGTGCGGCCGATGCCGATCTCGGCGATGCGATGCACCGGGCGCGTCAGGATCGACTGGCCTTCCATCAGGATGTCGCCCTTGCTCGGCTGATAGAGCCGGCTGAGGCAATTGAACAGCGTGGTCTTGCCCGCGCCGTTCGGTCCGATCAGGCCAAGGATCTGCCCCTTGTGCATGTTGAATGAGACGCCGTTCAAGGCGACGATGCCGCCGAAAACGACGCTCACGTCGTTGACGGCGAGCAGGGGAGCATTCCCCTGAGCGGTTTGCGCCTGCATGGCGTTAAACCGCGATTACCGATGCTGCGGCCGGCGTTCGCCGTGCGCTATCTGGTCCCCTGAAACACGCGTGCAACTTTCCCTCCTGATTTAGCTCTTCTTGTTTGTTCGTTGAATTCGCCGGACTGCGGGCCGACGTTTAATGCATTTTCGATGTCCCTTAGCATCGCCAAAAGACGAGGTCCAATATCGTTGATAAGCCGATCTTCCGTGAAACGGAAAGCAGGAGCGCCGCAATTAAAGGCATAGGTTCCCGTTCCGTCGCTCATCCTTAACGCGACACCGACCGCATGCACGTCGTCCTGCCATTCGCCGGCGGAGATCGTGAAACCGTGCTTCGCGGCGAATTCGCCGGAACGGTCGAGGCCGTCACGGATTTTCGCCCAGCGTGTGCCGTAGTGCTCGCGCATGTCGCGCGTCAGGTCCGCGCGTTCGGGGTCGCTGAGCGCCCAGAAATAGGCACGGCCCATGGCCGTGGTGGCGATCGGAATGCGCGAGCCGACGTCGAGTTGCACACCGACTGTGCGCGCGCTGCGGCTCTGTCCGACATAGATCATGCCGAGACGATCGCGCGCGCCGACCGCAACTGCACCGTCGGTTTCCCGCATCACCTGGTCGCGATAGGATTGCGAGATATGCCGTATGCCAAGGTTCGCAAGCGCAGCATAACCCAGTGACATTGCGGAGGGCGCCAGTGCGTACTTCTCAAACCTCGGAACGGGTATAAGGTATCCCAACTTCGTCAGCGTGTAGGTCAGCCGCGAAATGGTTGGCTTCGGCAACTTCGTACGGGCCGCAATCTCCTGATTGCCCAGAAGCCCGTCATTGGGATGAAATGCGCGCAACACATCGAGACCGCGCGAGAGCGCGACGACGAAATTGCGATCGGTCGCCGGTGGTTTTCCGGGGCGCTTCATTGACTCAATTCAACTGGATGACGCGTTGACAAGGGACGCTGTTCAAAATAACCCATCGCTGTCAAGTTGTGGAATTAAATTTCGCACTGCGAAACTGAGGAAATCCCCTGTATCGGGGGCAAAAAAGATCAAGGGAGAGTTGCGTGAGCGAAGTGGTCAAAGTCGAACGTCATGACGCCATCGCCATCATCAAAGTCAACAATCCGCCAGTGAACGCACTGAGTGCGGCGGTCCGTCAGGGCATTGCCGCCGCGATCAAGGACGTCTCGGCCGATGCCGGCGTGCAGGGCGTCGTGCTCGCATGCGAAGGCCGCACGTTTGTCGCGGGCGCCGACATCACCGAGTTCGGCAAGCCGCCGCAGTCTCCTGGCCTGAGCGAAGTCATCGCGCTGATTGAAAATTGCCCGAAGCCGGTCGTCGCCTCGATTCACGGCACGGCGCTGGGCGGCGGTCTTGAGCTCGCGCTGGGATGCCATTTCCGCGTTGCAAACAAAGAGGCCCGCATGGGCCTGCCCGAAGTGAAGCTCGGCCTCTTGCCGGGCGCCGGCGGCACGCAGCGTCTGCCGCGCGCGGTGGGTCCCGAACTCGGCGTAAAGATGGTCGTCACCGGCGATCCGATCGGCGCCGCCGAAGCCCTGAAGAACGGCCTGATCGAGGAAATCGTCGAAGGCCCGGATGCCGGCGCCGAGGCGTTCATCCGCAAGGCGATTGCCGAGAAGCGTCCGCTGCGCAAGCTGCGCGACGATGACAGCAAGCTCGCGGCGGCGCGCGCCGATCGCAAGATTTTCACCGATGCCGCTGCCGCCGCCAACAAGCGCAACCGCGGCATGGATGCGCCGCTCGCCTGTGCCGAAGCGGTGAGCTGGACCCTCGACGTGCCGTTCGATGAGGCATTGAAGAAGGAACGCGAGACGTTCCTGCGTCTCGTCGCCGGCGATCAGTCGAAGGCCCAGCGCTATGCGTTTTTCGCGGAGCGCGAGGCCGCGAAGATTTCCGGCGTGCCGGAAGGCACCAAGGCGCGCCCGGTCAATCAGGTGGCCGTGCTCGGCGCGGGCACCATGGGCGGCGGCATTGCCATGTCGTTCGTCAATGCCGGTATTCCGGTGACGATCATCGAAACCGGTGAGGAACCGCTGAAGCGCGGCCTCGGCATCATCCGCAAGAACTACGAGGCGACCGCCGCGCGTGGCGGCATGCCGGCGGATGCCGTCGAAAAGCGCATGGCTCTGCTCACCGGCAAGGTCGGTCTGGAAAACGTCAAGGATGCTGACCTCATCATCGAGGCGGTGTTCGAGACCATGGCGGTGAAGAAGGAAGTCTTCACCGCGCTCGACAAGTACGCCAAGCCCGGCGCGATCCTCGCCAGCAACACCTCCTATCTCAACATCAACGAGATCGGATCGGTGACCAAGCGCCCGCAGGACGTGCTCGGCATGCACTTCTTCTCGCCGGCCAACGTCATGAAGCTGTGCGAGATCGTCCGCGCCGAGAAGACCGCGCCGGACGCGCTCACCACCGCGGTGAACATCTCGAAGAAGATCGCCAAGGTGCCGGCCGTGGTCGGCGTTTGCGACGGCTTCGTCGGCAACCGCATGCTCGCCGCCCGTTCGAAGCAGTCGGAAAAGCTGTTGTTCGAAGGCGCGTTGCCGCAGCAGGTCGATGCCGTCGTCACCAAATTCGGCATCCCGATGGGGCCGTTCGCCATGGGCGATCTCGCCGGCCTCGATATCGGCTGGCGCTCGCGCAAGGACCGCGGCATCAAGTCGGAAATCGCCGACGCACTCTGCGAAGCCGGACGCTTCGGCCAGAAGACCGGCAAGGGCTACTACAAGTACGAGGGCGGCTCGCGCTCGCCGCTGCCGGATCCGGATGTCGAGAAGCTCATCATCGACACCTGCGCGCGGCTCGGCCTCAAGCGCCGCGAGATCAGCGACGATGAAATCCACGAGCGCATGATCTACCCGATGATCAACGAGGGTGCGCGCATTCTCGAAGAGGGTATCGCGGCGCGCCCGAGCGACATCGACGTGGTCTGGCTCTACGGCTACGGCTTCCCGGTCTACCGCGGCGGCCCGATGTTCTACGCCGATCTGGTCGGTCTCAAGCACATCGCCGATCGCCTGTCGTATTACGCCAAGGCCGTCAACGATCCGTCGCTCGAACCGGCGCCGCTGCTCAAGAAGCTTGCCGCCGAAGGCAAGACCTTCGCATCGTTCGGCAAGACCGAAAGCAAGGCAGCCTGAGGCAGACAGCTTAAGGACTCGCGCGATGGCGCATCCGGGCGAACAGTATTATCCGGAAGGTGTCCGCTGGGATCTCCCGATCCCGTCGGGCACCATTCCAGGTTTCCTCGCCAGATCGGTCGCGGACTTCGGTGCGCGCACCGCCATCGAGTTTCGCGACCGGCCGATCACTTACGCGGATCTCGGCGCGAAGGTGGACACGGCGGCCGCCGCGTTTCTTCGCGCCGGTTGCGGCAGGGGCACGTCGGTCGCGCTGTTCCTCGGCAACACGCCGGATCACCCGATCAACTTCTTCGGCGCGCTGAAGGCCGGTGCCCGCGTGGTGCACATGTCGCCGCTCGACGGTGAGCGTGCGCTGACACACAAGCTCACCGACTCCGGTGCGCGCATTCTCGTCACCACCAACAGCGCGCTGCTGTTGCCGACCGCACTGAAGTTCCTGGAGAAGGGGCTGCTCGATCGCCTCGTCGTCTGCGAGGACGATCAGTGGGGCGCCTCTGGCTTCCCGGTCGCGCCGTATCCGGCCAGCGACAAGGTCGTCACCTTCCGCCAGTTCACCAAGGACGTGACGCTGCCCGCGCAGTGGCCGTCGATCGATCCGGACGACATCGCGCTCCTGCAATACACCGGCGGCACCACGGGCCTGCCAAAAGGCGCGATGCTCACGCACAGGAATCTGACGGCTGCGACCGGCATCTATGAGGTCTGGACCACGAAGTCGCGCGCCGATCGCAACGGCGCCATCGAGCGTGTCATCTGCGTGCTGCCGCTGTTCCATATTTTCGCGCTGACCGTGGTGCTGCTCGGCAATGTCCGCTTCGGCAACACGATCTCGCTGCATCAGCGTTTCGATCTTGAATCGGTGATGCGCGACATCGAGGTCAAGCGTGCGACGAGCTTCCCCGGCGTGCCGACCATGTGGATCGCGATCGCGAATCTACCCGATCTCGACAAGCGCGATTTCTCGTCGCTCGCATCGTGCGGCTCCGGCGGCGCGCCGCTGCCGGTCGAAGTCGCCCGCATCTTCGAGGAAAAGACCGGCAACAAGCTGCGCAGCGGCTGGGGCATGACCGAGACTTGTTCGCCCGGCACCGCGCATCCGAAAGACGGTCCGGACAAGCCCGGCTCTATCGGCGTGATGCTGCCCGGCATCGAGATCGATATCGTCGCGCTCGACGATCCGAAGAAGGTGTTGGGCACCGGCGAGACCGGCGAAATCCGCGTCCGCGGCCCGAACGTCACCAAGGGCTACTGGAATCGCGAGAAGGAAAGCACCGAATTCTATGTCGGTGATCGCTTCCTCACCGGCGACATCGGTTACATGGACGCGGACGGCTATATCTTTCTGGTCGACCGCAAGAAGGACATGATCATCTCCGGCGGCTTCAACGTCTATCCGCAGATGATCGAGCAGGCGATCTACGAACATCCCGCCGTGCAGGAAGTCATCGTCATCGGCGTGCCGGATCAATATCGCGGCGAGGCGGCGAAAGCCTTCGTCACGCTGAAGAAGGACGCGCAGCCGTTCACCATCGACGATCTGCGCGCGTTCCTTACCGGCAAGATCGGCAAACACGAACTGCCCGCTGCCGTCGAATTCATGGCGGAGCTACCGCGCACCACCGTCGGCAAGCTTTCGCGTCACGAACTGCGTAATCTTCAACAGACCACCCAAAAACAACTCTCAGCAACAAGGTGAACCCTCATGACTGAAGCCGTCATCGTCTCGACTGCCCGCACCCCGATCGGCAAGGCCTATCGCGGCGCACTCAATGCCACCGAAGGCGCGACCTTGCTCGGTCATGCGATCGAGCACGCGGTGAAGCGTGCAGGTGTCGATCCGAAGGAAATCGAAGACGTGGTGATGGGTGCAGCGATGCAGCAGGGCGCGACCGGCGGCAACATCGCCCGCAAGGCGCTGCTCCGCGCCGGCTTGCCGGTGCAGGTCGCCGGTACCACCATCGACCGTCAATGCGCCTCGGGCCTGCAGGCGATTGCGCTTGCCGCTCGCTCGGTGATCTTCGACGGCGTCGAAGTCGCGGTCGGCGGCGGCGGCGAGTCGATCAGCCTCGTGCAGAACGATCACGCCAACAAGTTCCACACCCAGGATCCGGCGCTGCTCAAGATCAAGGGCGACGTCTACATGCCGATGCTCGACACCGCCGAGACGGTCGCCAAGCGCTACAACGTCTCGCGCGAGGTGCAGGACGAATACTCGCTGGAGAGCCAGCGCCGTACGGCTTCGGCTCAGCAGGGCGGAAAGTTCAAGGACGAGCTCGCGCCGATCACGACGCAGATGGCCGTTACCGACAAGGCGACCGGCGCGGTCACCATGAAGGACATCACCCTGTCGCAGGACGAAGGTCCGCGTCCGGAAACGACCGCTGAAGGTCTCGCCGGCCTCAAGGCCGTGCGCGGCGATGGCTTCACCATCACCGCTGGTAACGCCAGCCAGCTCTCGGACGGCGCCTCGGCCACCGTGATCATGAGCGACAAGGAAGCCGCCAAGCGCGGCCTCAAGCCGCTCGGCATCTTCCGCGGCTTCGTGTCGGCCGGCTGCGAGCCGGACGAGATGGGCATCGGCCCGGTGTTCGCGATCCCGCGTCTGCTCAAGCGTCACGGCCTCAAGATCGACGACATCGATCTCTGGGAGCTGAACGAAGCGTTCGCGGTGCAGGTGATCTATTGCCGCGACAAGCTCGGCATCGATCCGGAGAAGCTCAACGTCAACGGCGGCTCGATCGCCGTCGGCCATCCGTACGGCATGACCGGTGCACGTCTCACCGGCCACCTGCTGATCGAAGGCCGCCGCCGCAAGGCCAAGTACGGCGTCGTCACCATGTGCGTGGGCGGTGGCATGGGCGCCGCCGGCCTGTTCGAGATCGTGCAGTAACGGGACTTAACCCGTCATTGCGAGCGTAGCGAAGCAATCCAGAGATACAGCAAGGACTGGATTGCTTCGTCGCTAACGCTCCTCGCAATGACTAACGATAAGGAGAATCCTCATGGATCTCAGCTTCACCAAGGAAGAGTTGGCGTTCCGCGACGAAGTGCGTGCCTTCTTCCACGATAACGTGCCGCCGGAGACCCGGCGCAAGCTGCAGGAAGGTCACCACACCTCCAAGCAGGAGCTCGTCGACTGGACGCGCATTCTGAACAAGAAGGGCTGGGCGGTTGCGCACTGGCCGAAGGAATATGGCGGCACCGGCTGGACGCCCGTGCAGCAGTACATCTTCCTCGAAGAGCTGCAGTCGTGTCCGGCGCCGTCGCCGCTCGCCTTCGGCGTCAGCATGGTGGGCCCGGTGATCTACACCTTCGGCAACGAGACGCAGAAGAAGCAGTATCTGCCGCGCATCGCCAACCTCGACGACTGGTGGTGTCAGGGCTTCTCGGAGCCGGGTTCGGGTTCGGACCTCGCCTCGCTGAAGACCACGGCGAAGCGCCAGGGCGACAAGTACATCATCAACGGCCAGAAGACCTGGACGACGCTCGCCCAGCACGCCGACATGATCTTCTGCCTCTGCCGCACCAATCCGGAAGCGAAGAAGCAGGAAGGCATTTCCTTCATCGTCTTCGACATGAAGTCGAAGGGCGTCACCGTGCGTCCGATCCAGACCATCGACGGCGGCGTCGAAGTCAACGAAGTGTTTTTCGATGACGTCGAGGTGCCGGTCGAGAATCTCATCGGCCAGGAGAACAAGGGCTGGGACTACGCCAAGTTCCTGCTCGGCAATGAGCGCACCAACATCGCCCGCGTCGGCATGTCGAAGGAGCGCATCCGCCGCATCAAGCAGCTCGCCTCGAGCGTGCTGGCTGGTGATCAGCCGATCATCAAGGACCAGCGCTTCCTCGACAAGCTGACCGCGACCGAGATCGAGCTGAAAGCGCTCGAACTCACGCAGATGCGCGTCGTCGCCAACGAGAGCAAGAACGGCAAGGGCAAGCCGGACCCTGCGTCCTCGATCCTCAAGATCAAGGGCTCGGACATCCAGCAGACCATCACCGAGCTTCTGCTCGAAGTGACGGGTCCGTTCGCGATGCCGTATGCGACCGGTCACGAAGGCCGCAACGAGCCGGATGATTGGGCCTCGCCGATCGCGCCGGGCTACTTCAACTACCGTAAGGTTTCGATCTACGGCGGTTCGAACGAAATCCAGCGCAACATCATCGCCAAGGCGGTGCTGGGACTTTGATCGTTTCTCCCTCGCCCCGCTCTTGCGGGGAGGGGGTCGGGGTGAGGGGCGAGGAGTAATCCTCTTCGTCATTCCGGGGCACGAGCGAAGCGAGTGAACCCGGAATCCATGCCTCCGCGAGTCAGAGTGGTTTTGAAAAATGGATTCCGGGTCTGCGCGCAAGAACGCGCATCCCGGAATGGCAAAGAGAGCGTTTCAGCGCAAAGGTAACAAGAATGGATTTTGATTTGTCTGAGGAGCAGCGGCTTCTCAAGGAAAGCGTCGACGGCTTGCTCGCGGACTCCTACGACTTCGAGGCGCGCAAGAAATATGCGGCGGAGAAGGGCGGCTACAGCAAGGCGCAGTGGAACAAGTTCGCGGAGCAGGGTCTGCTCGGCCTTCCGTTCAGCGAGGAAGACGGCGGCTTCGGTTCCGGTCCGGTCGAGACCATGATCGTCATGGAAGCGATGGGCCGTTCGCTCGTGCTCGAGCCGTATCTCGCGACCGTCATTCTTGGCGGCGGCTTCCTGCGTCACGGCGGCTCGGCCGCGCAGAAGCAGGCGCATCTGCCGGGCATCATCGACGGCTCGAAGACGCTTGCCTTCGCGCAGCTAGAGAAGAACTCGCGCTACGACCTCGCCGACGTCGCAACCACGGCGAAGAAGAAGGGTGACGGCTGGGTCATCGACGGCGAGAAGTTCGTCGTCCTGCACGGCGACACGGCGGATACGCTCGTCGTCACTGCCCGCACCAAGGGCGGTCAGCGCGACAAAACGGGGATCGGCGTGTTCCTTGTGCCGGCGAACGCCAAGGGCGTCACCGTCAAGGGTTATCCGACCCAGGACTCGCTGCGCGCTGCGGACATCACGTTCAACAACGTCGAGGTCGGTGCGGATGCTGCCATTGGCAACCCGGACAACGCGCTGCCGCTGATCGAGCGTGTGGTCGACGATGCCCGCATCGCGCTCTGCGCCGAAGCGGTCGGGGCGATGGAAGAGTCGCTCAAGACCACGATGCAGTACATCAAGGAGCGCAAGCAGTTCGGCGTCGCCATCGGCACGTTCCAGTCGCTGCAGCATCGCGGCGCGGACATGTTCGTCGCGCTCGAGCAGGCGCGCAGCATGTCGTATCTCGCGACCATGGCCGGTAGCAGCGACGACGCCAAGGAACGCGCCAAGTCGGTGGCGGCTGCCAAGGTGCAGATCGGCCGCTCGGCGCGCTACGTCGGCCAGCAGTCGATTCAGCTGCACGGCGGCGTCGGCATGACCATGGAGTTCAAGATCGGCCACTACTTCAAGCGGCTGACCATGATCGAGAGCCTGTTCGGCGATGCCGATTTCCATCTGCGCCGCGTCGCGGATGCCGGCGGGTTCATCAACGAACAGTAAGCATCATCAGGGGAAGCCAACCGGCTTCCCCTTTTTCGTTGCGGGCCGGTCGGCTTCGCAAACCAACCAACATCACAAAAATCAGAGGGAGTGTCGCCATGGCCAAATCACCGTGGGACCTGACCGGCAAGGTCGCGATCATCACCGGCTCCAGCCGCGGCATCGGCCGCGCGTCCGCCGAGCTGCTCGCGCAGATGGGTGCCAAGGTGGTCATCTCCAGCCGCAAGGCGGATGCCTGCGAGGAGGTCGCGAACGGCATCGTCAAGGCCGGCGGCGACGCCATCGTCATTCCCTGCAACATTGCGCGGCATGAAGAGGTCACCGCGCTGGTCGACAAGACCGTGAAGCATTACGGCGGCCTCGACGTTCTCGTCTGCAACGCGGCGGTGAATCCGTACTACGGCCCGCTGCTCGACATTACCGACGAAGCCTTCGACAAGATCATGGGCTCGAACGTGAAGAGCAACATCTGGCTCTCCGCGCGCGCGATCCCGCACATGGTCGAGCGCGGGCAGGGCTCGGTCGTCATCATCTCGTCGATCGGCGGCTTGCGCGGTTCGACCGTCATCGGCGCCTACGGCATCTCGAAGGCGGCGGACTTCGCGCTCGCCCGCAGCCTCGCCGGCGAGTGGGGTCCGAAGAAAATCCGCGTTAACTGCATCGCGCCGGGTCTGGTGAAGACCGATTTCGCCAAGGCGCTGTGGGAGGACGAGGAGCGACTGAAGCGCCGCACCGCCAACACGCCGCTGCGTCGCATCGGCGAGCCGCACGAGATCGCGGGCGCGG
>LWDM01000043.1 GCA_002083525.1 Proteobacteria bacterium SG_bin9
GCATCGGCGCGAGCATCTGGAACTTCGTCACCTATGCCTTGCTGCACGCCGATCTGAGCCACATCGGTTTCAACATCCTCTGGTTCCTGCCGTTTGGCAGCGCGGTTGCGCGCCGCTTCGGTCCGCTGCGCTTCTTTCTGTTCATGGCAGTGACCGCGGTCGCGGGCGCCGCCGCTCATTTGCTGACGCATGAAGGCGAAGTCGCGCCGATGATCGGTGCCTCGGCTGCGGTCTCGGGCGCGATGGCCGCCGCCATCCGCTTCGCATTCGCACGCGGCAGCTTCCTGTCGTTCCGCCGCCGCGATGCGGACGCGGACACCGCCGCGCAGGTGCCAGCGCTGCCGCTGTGGCGGTCGCTGCAAAATCCGCGCGTGCTCGGCTTCCTCGCCGTGTGGTTCGGCATCAACATCATCTTCGGCATGGGCTCGATCGCGATCGGCGCGCCGCAGAGCATTGCCTGGCAGGCACATATTGGCGGCTTCGCGGCCGGACTTCTGCTGTTCTCGCTGTTCGATCCGGTCGCGCGCGACAACGGCGAGCCGATGCGCGCACCGGCTGATGCGTCCGATCGCGGCTAGTTCTCGTGCTTGCGGGCACTGGCGAATTGTTCCATCATCATTGCTGACGCACACGCGAGCGCTTGCCTCGCAGTGCAACAGCATTGATGGAGGCAGGTCGGGCGGATCGCGCAAGGCCGGTTTCAATGCAGACCGGCAGCCCAAGTGCGCAATAGATGTGCGCAACTAAAGTGCGCAACCAAACCGGTTTTCGGCCGTTTTCGTTTGGCATCTTTTCGGATGCAGCATCTTTTTCACGTGCAGTGACCGATATCTCATGAACTTCCGTCCGCACTGCGGCCGGTTGCTGGGAGGGCGACAATGACGGTGAAGGCAATTCTCGGTTCGAAAGGCAGCCAGGTCATCGCGGTCAAACCGGATGACAAGCTGTCGACGGCGGTGAAGCTTCTGGCGGAGCGCAGGATCGGCGCGGTGCTGGTGATGACCGACCGGCACATGGACGGTATTCTCTCCGAGCGCGACATCGTGCGCGTGCTGCATGAGCGCGGCGCGGCCGTGCTCGATGAGCCGGTGAGCGCGGTGATGACGCGCAAGGTCATCACCTGCAGGAGCGCCGACACGGTGAGCGCGATCATGGAAAAGATGACCGCCGGAAAATTCCGCCATCTGCCGGTGGTCGAGAACGATATCGTGATCGGTCTCATCTCGATCGGCGACATCGTCAAACAGCGCGTGCAGGAATACGAGAACGAGCAGGAAGCGCTGCGCGACTACATCAAGACGGCCTGATCCCGTCTCTGATTTCGTTCATGGCGTCGAGCTCTGGCCGGTGCCGGGCGTATCGCTCGCCACCGGCGCGACGATCTGAATCGCCTCCTGGATCGACTCGATGGCGCGCTCGGCCGCGCGCGCGCCATGTGCCATGGTTTCCTCGGCGCGATGAAAGTCGAACCAGCCGATCTTGCCGACCCGCGGCGAGATCAGGACGTCCGGCGGATCGCCGGCGAGCCGCGCGCGGGTGATGCGGTCCTGCATGATGTTGAAGGCGTCGACCATCACGGTCGAAATGCCGGGACGGCCGCCCGAGCCGAAGAACTCGCGCTTCACCGTTTTCTCCGCCGAGAAGAAACGGAAGCCGCGCCGCGGCTCCGCGACACTGATCGCGGCCTGCGGCACATCCGGCATCGTGCCGTGCGCGGCGATGGTCGCGCCGTGTCCGGCGACATCGGTCGATACGTTGGCGGCAATGACGATCTCGGCGCCGAGCGCGCGGGCCGCAGAGACCGGCACCGGATTGACCAGCGCGCCGTCGACGAGCCAGCGATCCGCAATCAGCATCGGCTCGAAGATGCCGGGCAGTGCAAAGGACGCGCGCAGCGCATCGACGAGACGGCCGTGGGTCAGCCAGATTTCATGGCCAGTCTTCACCTCGGTCGAGATGGCCGCGAACTTGATCGGCAATTCCTCGATCAGCATCTTGCCGAACGACGCCTCGAGCTGGCTCGCCAGCTTGCCGCCGCCGATGAGACCCGAACCGTTGAGGCGGATATCGAGGTAGCTCAGGATGTTGCGCGGCTGCAGGCTCTTCGCCCAGGCTTCCATCGTATCGAGATGCCCGCCGGCATAGGACGCGCCAACCACCGCTCCGATCGAGGTGCCGACGACGATGTCGGGGACGATACCGTTGGCGAGCAGGGTGCGGATGATGCCGATGTGAGCGAAGCCGCGCGCGGCACCGCCGCCGAGCGCCAGGCCGATGGTCGGCCGCCGGGGTCTGTTGGAGGTCTCATCGCTGTCCGGCACGTTGCCCTGCCCAAACCTGATCAGTCCTTCCAGCAACGCCCGTTCTCCAAGCTTCCGACTGCGGTAAGTTCCAGACGGCCGGATGGGTTCCGGAGGTCAGTTATACCGTTATGTTCAAGCTAATGAGCGGGAATCGTGCCCTTATTCTGACAACGGAGCTATCGGCCAACCATGACCGTCCGGCGACAGGAGGGTGGTCAGGCTTGAATTTGCCGCGTTTTCGGTGAAAAACCCGGCGATGACAGTGGTGGGGCGACTCTTCTCTGAGAATTGGCGGGCGATGGCCGGGGCATGTTTGCTCGCGGCTATGGTCGCTATGCCGCATCCCGCAACCGCCCAGTTCTTCTCCGACCGTCCGGCGCCCGTGCCGCCGGCGGCTGTACCTGAAACGCCCGGCGGAGCCATCAGCCTCGCGCCGCCGTCCGGGCCCGGTTCGGGGCCGCCAACTCTCCCGACCCAGGGTTTGCCGCCACCGCTCGTTCAGGCACCGGCTGCACCTGCGCCTCTCGCGCCGGCGCTGGCTCCCAACCAGGGCGTGCTCGCGCTGACTGCGAAGTTCGGCAAGGACTTGCCGGTGATCACCAATGGATTGATCTGGCGCATCTATACGGATCGGCCCGATCCGACGACGGGGCAGTTCAAGCTGGTGCGCGAGGAGCGCTCACCGACGCCGAACATCGTGCTGCCGCCGGGCGGCTACGTGGTTCATGCCGCGCTCGGTCTCGTCAGCGCCGTGCGTCCGGTGACGCTGAAGCAGGAGACGATCCGCGAATCCTTCGAGCTTCCCGCCGGCGGTCTGCGCATCGAAGGCCGCGTCGGCACCTCGCGCATCCCGCAAGGCCAGATCACGTTCAGCGTGTTCAAGGGCAGCCAGTTCGAAGTCGGCGAGCGCGCGCCGGTGGCGTCGAACATTCCGGCCGCCGACGTCGTGCTTCTGCCGGAGGGCACCTATTACATCATCTCGAACTACGGCGACGCCAACTCGGTGGTGCGCTCGGATATCCGCGTCGGCGCCGGCAAGCTCACCGACGTGACGGTGACGCATCGCGCGGCCGTCATCACGCTGAAACTTGTCAGCGATCGCGGCGGCGAGGCGCTCGCCAACACCGCGTGGTCGGTGATCACGCCGGCCGGCGACGTCATCAAGGAATCGACCGGCGCGTTTCCGCGCGTTGTGTTGTCGGAAGGCGAGTATCGCGCGATCGCGCGCAACGAAGGCAAGACGTTCGAGCGCGGCTTCAATGTCGTCAACGGCGTCGACGGCGAGATTGTCGTCACCGCGAAATAACAAAACTGTCATAGTCTCTAATTCGCACTAACCCTCATTTCAGATAGCGCTGTTTTACCTCCGCATCTTCGTGCGAAGCCTGCTGCAACTTTACGCTGCATTAATCGGCAGAGCATCAGATCGCCCGCGGGAAGCGGAGGGAGTGATCGATGGGTGCGATCGCAACAAAACAAAAGACAGCAGCGACGCTGCTCAACGATTTGGCAGTGCTTCAGCGCAAATGGCAGGCGGCCACGCGTCCTGATCGCAGTCTTCCGTCGTACGAAGAGATTATGCTCGGCAGTCTCGGCCGGCTGTCCGATCATATTGCGCTGTTGAAAGCCGACGACGCGTGTCTCCATGTCATTCGTGCAGGCCGCTACGTGCAACAGTGGCTCGGTGCCGAGGCTTATGATGTGCCCGTCGCCGGACTGGTGCCGGATTGTGCACTCTCGTTTACCGAGACTGCAGCGTCCGCACTCAAGAACCGCAAGCCCTACCTCGGCGCGGCGCACTGCGCGCGCGACGGCATGATGCGGGTCTATGATATTCTGGCGATGCCGATGCGCTCGCGCGGCGGCGGCACCTACGTCGCGATCTACGTCAACGAGCGCGGCACGCGTTTCAATCTGCTCGACACCATCGTTGGCGCCAGCGCCGAAGGTATCCTGTCGCTTGCGGCAGTGCGCGACGAGCGCGGGCAACCGTTCGATTTTCAGGTCGTCTATCTCAATCGCGGCGCGTCCGACCTTCTGGCGATCTCGCCGGAAGATCTGCAGTGGAGCCGGATCGGCAGCAGCGGCCATCAGCTTGGCGATCCGTCGGTGCTCGCGCGGCTGATCGATGTCGTGACCATGGGTGTCAGCCAGGCGTTTGAAGTCATGTGCGGCGACCGGTGCCTGCGTTTGAGCGCGGCGGTGTTCGGCGACCTGATTTCGCTGACCTTGACCGATGTGACCGAACTCAAGCGGCGCGAACGCTCCTCGCAGCTGCTGTTCAGCGGCAATCCGATGCCGATGTGGCTGTTCGACATCGCGACCACTGAATTCATCGCCGTCAACGACGCGGCGGTCGAGCACTATGGCTACGACCGCGCCAGCTTCCTCAGCAAGAAGCTGCGCGATATCTGGCCGCGCGACGAATGGGAGGTGCACAGCGAGGCGCTGGGCAACCTCGGCGATGCCTATCACTCCAGCAACTGGCGGCATCTGAAGGCGGACGGCACCGAGATCGAGGTGCTGACCTTCGGCCGCCGCATGAATTTCGAGGGGCGCGACGCGTTTCTCGTCGCCGCCGTCGACATCACGGAGCGCCGCAAGGCGGAGGCGCGCGTCGCATACCTTGCGCATCACGATGCGCTGACGGGTTTGCCGAACCGCGTGCTCTATCTCGATCGGCTCAAGGCCGCGCTGGAGCGGGCGCCGGCAGACGGACGTGAGGTTGCGGTGCTCTGCGCCGATCTCGATCTGTTCAAGAACGTCAACGACTCGTTCGGTCATCCGGTCGGCGACCGGCTGCTCAAGCTGGTCGCGGCACGGCTGCGCGATGTGGCCGGCGTCAACAACCTCGTCGCGCGCCTTGGCGGCGACGAGTTCGCGATCGTACTGGAAGCCGACGCCGCTGCAGCAGCCGCTGGCGCGCTGGCAACGCGATTGATCCGTGCCTTGAGCGAGCCCTACGACATCGACGGCATCGAAATCGTCATCGGCGCCAGCGTTGGTATAGCCATTGCCCCGGGCGACGGCGCGACCAGTGACGAACTCCTGCGTAACGCCGACATGGCGCTCTACCGCGCCAAGGAAGAGGGCCGCGGCGCGCACTGCTTCTTCGAGAAAGACATGGACCGGCAGGCGCAGAAGCGCCGCATTCTCGAAACCGACCTGCGGCGCGCGCTCGCGCAGGGCGAATTCCAGATCCACTACCAGCCGTTGGTCGACGTCGCCGCCTACCGGATTGCCGGCTTCGAGGCGCTACTGCGCTGGAAACATCCTGAGAAGGGGATGATCTCGCCGGCCGAATTCATTCCGGTGGCCGAGGACATCGGCCTGATCGGCCCGATCGGCGAGTGGGTGCTGCGGCAAGCCTGCGAGGAGGCCACACGCTGGCCGGCGGAAACCAAGATCGCCGTCAATCTCTCGCCGGTGCAGTTCCGCAACCGCAACCTGGTGCAGACGGTGATGACCGCGCTGGCTCATTCGGGTCTTGCCGCGCACCGGCTCGAACTCGAGATCACCGAGTCGCTTTTCCTCGCCGACAGCGAAGCCAATCTCGCGACGCTGCATGCCTTGCGCGCGCTCGGCGTGCGCATCTCGATGGATGACTTCGGCACCGGCTACTCGTCGCTGAGCTACCTGCGCAGCTTCCCCTTCGACAAGATCAAGATCGATCGCTCGTTCGTGCGCGATCTGGCGAGCCGGCCCGACTGCGCCGCGATCGTGCGGGCGATCTCCGGCCTCGGCCGCAGCCTCAACATCACGACCACGGCGGAGGGCGTCGAGACCTCCGATCAACTCGACCGTCTGCGTGCAGAGGGCTGCGATCAGGTCCAGGGCTTCCTGTTCAGTCCCGCTCTGCCGGCGCAGGAGCTGGCAGCGCTGTTTGCGAAATTCGAACGCGACGTGCGGGCGGCTTAGGCGCGATCCGGAAAAGTGGACACCGGTTTTCCGAAGAGATCACGCGTCAATAAGCGCTATCCGCGCAGTTCGCGGACGAAACCGGCCACCGCAGCGCCGATCTCGTCCGCGAGTCTTCCTGGATGAAGTGGATGCCCTTGACGGTGGTCTCGCGCTGGTTCGGCCAGGCGCGGCACACCTCGCGCTGACGGCCAACCAGGATCGAGCCCGGCTCGGCATTGATGAAGAGTTTGGGCACGTCCCTCTCTGCCAGCCAGGCGCTGTAGTCCTCCACCACCCTCACCACATCGGCTGGCTGTCCCTCGATCGGGATTTGCCGCGGCCATGTCAGCGTGGGACGGCGATCCTCGCCCGGCTGCATGAACGGCTTCAGGTAAACCGCCATCTCCTCGTCGCTCATCTTGCGCATCACCGATCCCGGCAGCACGCGCTCGACGAAGATATTCTTCTGCAGGATCATCTCTTCGCCGGCTTCCGAGCGGAAACCCTGAAACGCCCGTTTGGCATTGTCCGGCCAGTCCGCCCAAGTCACCGGCGTCACGATGCCTTCCATGTAGGCGATGCCTTGCACGCGGTCGCGATGCCGGTTCGCCCAGTCGAAGCCGAGCGCTGAGCCCCAGTCGTGGATGACGAAGATGACGTTCTTGCCGAGATCGAGTTGATCCCATAGCGCGAACAGATACTCGCGCTGTTCTGCATAGGTGTAGCGGGTGGGGCCGGAGTTCTCGAGCTTGTCGGATGAACCCATGCCGATCAGGTCGCAGGCGATCAGCCGCCCGAGGCCTTTGCAGTACGGCATGATGTTGCGCCAGAGATACGACGATGTCGGATTGCCGTGCTGAAAGACGATTGTCTCGCCCTGACCTTCGTCGATGTAGGCCATCCGCTTGCCCTTCACCGTGGCGAATTTTGTCTCGGCAAACGGCGCGGCGGAAATCGGCATGGCTTTCCTCGGCTCTTGTTGATTGGTGCGCCTGCACTGTGCCGTGCTTTGTCGTGGCGCGCTAGCCCGCCCTTGCCACGAGCGTTGGAAGCTCGGACAGCGATGCGATCCGGTGGTCCGGATCGAACCCCATGTGCTCGTTGCGCATCCGCATCGCCTTGAACATCGACAAGGGTGCAACCTTGCCGTTGGCCTCGAATTCGGATGCGAGCCTTTGCGCGGTGATGCGTTCGATCCACGCGACATTCAGTCCGAATGCTTTCGCGCCTGATACGTCGAAACCGTTCGACGACACGAACAGCGTTTCCGTCTGGGGGACGCCAAGCACCTCGTCGATCAGAGTGTAGGCCTTCGGTGAAGGTTTGAAGATGCCGCGGCTTTCGATGCTGATCGTGGCGTCGAGAATCGGCTCAAGTCCGGTGTTCTTGACCAGCGCGTTCAGCATGTCGGAGCTGCCGTTCGACAGGATCGCGAGCTTGCAACCCTTCAGACCCTTCAGTGTCGATAGCGCATCCGGATAGAGATCGAGATGGCGGTATTTGTCCATGATTTCGGCGAAGACCGCGCTGTTGTAGGTCAGGCCGAGATTGTCGAGCGTATAGGCGAGCGAATCCTGCGTAATGGTCTCGAAGCTTTCGTATCGATCCATCAGCGAGCGCAGCCACGTGTATTCGAGTTGCTTCATGCGCCAGATCTGGGTGATGGCCTCTCCATAACCCGGATAGGCGCGCTCGGTGATCGCGGCGACCGACTGGATGTCGTAAAGCGTTCCGTAGGCGTCGAAGACGACAGCTTTGATAGTCACGTGCAAGGTCCGTTTCTTGTGATGAGTCCGATGTTTTTTCGTGGCGATGCTATTTCGTTTTCACCCCGGTGTGGAGTTGCAGCGAGAAGGCCTCGAAGCGGCTTTCATTGGCGGCGTCGCGGCCGGATATCAGTGTGCCGATGATGGCGCCGAGAAAGCCGAGCGGCATCGATACGATGGTCGGATTGACCAGCGGCCAGATCGCGTTGGCGCCCTGCATCGCAGGCCCGATCATCGCCAGAACGACCGAGGAGACAAGGCCGACCGTCATGCCGCCGACCACGCCGCCGGTGTTGAAGCGCCGCCAGAACAGCGACAGCACCAGAACCGGAAAATTGGCGCTGGCTGCGACGCAGATTGCGAGAATGACCAGCACCGCGACGTTGACGCCCTGGGCGAGAATGCCGAGCAGGATTGAGAGCACGCCGATCACGATCGTCGCGATGCGGGCAATCCTGACTTCCTTGCCGCCTTCGACTTTGCCGTGATTGAGCCAGTTGGTGTAGAAATCGTGCGCGATCGCGCTCGACGTCGACAGCGTCAGTCCGGAGACGACGGCAAGAATTGTCGCGACTGCGACGGCTGCGACGAAGCCGAGCATCAGATCGCCGCCGAATGAGCCTTTGCCGCCGCCGAGAAACTGCGCAAGCAGTGGAAGCGTCAGGTTGCCACCGCGATCCGCGGCGCGGATGGCGTCCTGTCCGACGAAGTTGGCAGCGGCCAGCCCGAACAGGGTGGTCGCGAAGAAAAATGCGCCGGCCAGGAACATGACCCACACCACCGAACGGCGCGCCGTCGCCGCATCCGGCACGGTGTAGAACCGTGTCATCACGTGAGGCAATCCTGCCAGTCCGAGCACATAGCCCAGTCCGAGCGAAATCTGGTCAAACGGATTCTTCAGATAGTTGCCCGGCAGCAGGTACTGCGCGCCGTAGCGCTTCTCGGCGTCGGCGAACAAAGTCAAAGGATTGAACTGCACCATTGCCAGCACCAGCATCAGAATAATCGCGCCCGCGGCCAGCATCAGCACAGCTTTCACGATCTGCACCCAGGTGGTCGCAAGCATGCCGCCGAATGCGACGTAGACGATCATGGCGGAGCCGACAAAGATTACCGCCCACTCGTAGGGGACCCCGGTCAGCAATCTCACCAGCACGCCGGCGCCCGCCATCTGCGGCATCAGATAGGCGAAGTTGACAACGATGGTTCCGGCGATTGCGGCGAGCAGCGATGTGCGGGTCTGCATCCGGGTGCGGATCACGTCGCCGAGTGTATATTTGCCGGTGTTGCGCAACGGCTCGGCGATCAGGAACAGCACGGTGCAGAACGCTGTCAGCGGTCCGAGCGCGTAGAACGCCCCGTCCATTCCGAACAGGGCCGTCAATCCAGTGAAACCGAGGAACGCCGCGGCGCTGCACCAGTCGCCGGCGAGGGCAAATCCGTTCTGGGGCGCTGTGAGCTGGCTGTCGGCGGCGTAGAATTCGCTTGCGGTCGACGTGCGCTTGGCGGCCCAGTAGGTGATGCCAAGCGTGGTGATCAGGATCGCGATGAAGATGACGAACGTGATCATCACGCGGCCTCCTGCTGCTTCAGGCTCGCGGCGGCTTTTTTCGCCAGCGGATCGAACGTCGCGTTGGCGACGCGCGTGTAAACGATCGCCAGGACCCAGGCGAGCGCGTAGTTGGCCGCGATCAGCGTGAAGCCGAGGTTGACCGATCCGATCACCTTCAGTGCCATCACCGGTTTAGCGAACGCGGCCAGCGCGGTCAGCCCGATGTAACCGACCATGAAGATCACCGTCATCGGCACGAGGAATCTGATTTTTTCGGCAATCAGCGTTCGGACCGCGGCCTGTGAAGCCTCGGTCAGATGATCGTGTCCCGTCACGGCATCCTCCCGGAAAATCTGTTGTTGATCCGCGGGCTCTTGCCGGCCGTTGCGGTTTTCAAGCCGTGACTTTACCGGCTGCCAATAAAGTGCAAAGCTAATTAAAGCGATGTTCATTATCGGAAAATCGAATGCTGACCCGAACCCGCGCCGCGACCAATTTCGACATCGACTGCCTGCGCACGTTTCTGCTGGTCGCGGACTCGATGAGTTTCTCGCGCGCGGCCGAGGATGTCGGGCGGTCGCAATCGACGGTCAGCCAGCAGATCAGCAAGCTGGAGCTTCAGGCCGGAAAGCCGCTGCTGCTGCGGCGTAAAGGCCGTGTGCTCGAACTGACGGCTGAAGGCGGTAAACTCGTTCAGTATGCGCGGCGGATCCTGCAGCTGAACGACGAGGCGTATTCGTCGCTCTGCGACGAAGCACTGAGCGGGATGGTCCATCTCGGCGTACCGCTCGATTTCTTTGGCCGCAACTTCACAAGTTGGCTTGCGGGATTCAAGGCGCTGCACCCGATGGTCGGGCTCGAGGTCGAGTCCAACCAGTCGGAGAGTTTGCTCAAACGCAGCAAGCGCGGCGAGTTCGACCTGGCGTTCTTCAAGCAGGAGACCGGTGCGCGCCACGGCGAGGTTGTGCTTCGCGAGCAGCTCGTGTGGGTGAGCGGTCCGAAATTCGTGGCCGATCGCGATATGCCGATTCCGCTGATCCTGTTTCCCGAAGGCTGTGCCTATCGCAAGTTTGCGCTTCGCTCGCTCGACGACGACAAGCGTCAATGGCAGCTGAGTTTCGTCAGTCCGAGCTTCGAGTGCATGCGCTCAGCGATCATCGACGGCATGGGCATCACGGTGCTCGCGCGCGGGCTGGTGACACCGCCCATGCGTATCGTCGGACATGGGTTGCGGTTGCCGCAATTGCCTGCGATTGAACTTGCCTACGCTTACGGCCGGCGCAATCCGCCGCGCGTGGTGACCGAGCTTGCCGATTATCTGTCGGAGGAGTTGATTCAAGCCGGAGCGCGGCCGCAGCGTGCGACGGCGGCGCAGGCCGCCGTCGCGTAAACGATTGTTCGCTTACTTCTCCAGCCGTGCGAACAGGCTCGACGTATCCCAGCGGCCGCCGCCCATCTTCTGCACTTCCGAGTAGAACTGATCGACCAGTGCGGTGACCGGCAGGTGCGCCTTGTTGCGGCGGGCCTCGGCGAGACAGATCGACAGATCCTTGCGCATCCAGTCGACGGCGAAGCCGAA
>LWDM01000044.1:0-13843 GCA_002083525.1 Proteobacteria bacterium SG_bin9
CGCTCGAGTTCGAGGATCACCGGCCGCTGTACGAATGGCTGCTGTCGAAGCTGCCGGTGCCCTCCAAGCCGCGCCAGTATGAGTTCGCGCGCCTCAACTTGACCTACACATTGCTGTCGAAGCGCGTGCTCACCGAGCTCGTGCGCGGCGGCCATGTGTCCGGCTGGGACGATCCGCGCATGCCGAGCATCGCGGGCCTGCGCCGCCGTGGCGTGCCGCCGGCCGCGATCCGCGATTTCGTCAAGCGTATCGGCGTGGCGAAGGCCAACAGCATCGTCGACGTCAATATGCTCGAATTCTCGATCCGCGAGGTGCTGAACAAAACCGCGCAGCGGCGGCTCGCGGTGCTGCGGCCTTTGAAGGTCGTGATCGAAAACTATCCGGAAGGGCAGACCGAGGAACTGGAAGCCATCAATCACCCCGACGACCCGGCGTCTGGCACGCGCAAGATCACGTTCTCGCGCGAGCTCTACATCGAGCAGGACGACTTCATGGAGAATCCGCCGAAGAAGTTCTTCCGCCTGTCGCCCGGCACCGAGGTGCGGTTGCGCTACGCCTATTTCATCAAGTGCACGAACGTCGTGAAGGATGCGGCTGGCAACGTTGTCGAACTTCGCTGCACCTACGATCCGGCGACCAAGGGCGGCAACGCCCCGGACGGCCGCAAGGTGAAGGCGACCATGCACTGGCTCTCCGCCTCGCATTCGATCCCGGCGGAAATCCGCGTCTACAATCCGCTATTCCTGAAGCCCAATCCGGATGCGGCGAACTTCGCCGCCGAGATCAATCCGGAATCGCTGGAAGTTCTGACCGACGCGCGGATCGAGCCCGCCATCGCAGCGGCCAATTCGCCCGATGCCATGCAGTTCGAGCGGCAGGGCTATTTCACCCGCGATCCGGACTCGACGCCGGACAAGCCGGTGTTCAACCGCACCATTGGGTTGCGGGATACCTTCGCCAAGGAAGTGAAAGCCTGATCTACCCGGCCGCTGGCAAGAACTGAGTATTTCGCCATCGCCAGTTTCCGTATCGACTGATCGGAGTCGACGGATGACGTGCAGTGGCGGAGCGGGGCAACAGCCGAGCCAAGGTACAAACGTGGGGACCGCGCGCTGCCGAGCGGCCCGACGATGGCGCACGGCAGTTCGTCGGTGGGGTTCGCGGTGTTCTCGAACAGCTGCGGACGTTTGCGGTTGCCGAAGCCTCGCAGGCCCAGCTTTTGCCATGGGCTGCGATCGCATTCGGCGCCGGGATCGCACTCTACTTCGGCGTGTCGCGCGAACCGGTCTTCGCCGTGGTCGCGCCGCTCGCGGCGTTGCTGGCCATCGTCGCCTTTCTGGCGCGGCGGCGGAACATGTTTCCACTGCTACTGTTGCTCGCGGTGTTTGCCGTGGGTTTTGCTATGGCGACGTGGAAGACCGTGCGTGTCGGTCACACAGTGCTGACGCGGCCGCTGTTCGGCGTGTCGCTGAAAGGCTTTGTCGAAACCCGCGAGGAGCGCGAGCGCACCGACCGTTTCATCTTGCGTGTCGTTGAGATGACGCACGAGCGCAATCCCGACAAGCTCGAAAGGGTACGGCTTTCGGTGAAGAAAGGCACCGCGCCGGCGGTCGGCCAGTTCGTCGAATTGAAGGCGCGCCTGCAGCCACCGCTCGCGCCGTTGCGGCCGGGCGGTTACGACTTTGCGCGCGATCTGTATTTTCAGGGTGTCGGCGCGTCGGGATTTGTCACCGGTGCCGTCAGGTCGCTACAGCCGCCGGCCAGCGTCGGCATCTGGTTGAGCTACGCGGCCTTCATGCAAGGCCTGCGCGACGGCATCGACGCGCGCATCAAATCGGTGCTCAGCGGCGATCATCGCGCCATCGCCACCGCGCTCCTCACCGGCAAGCGTGACGCGATCTCCTCTCCCGTCAACGATGCGATGTTTATCTCGGGGCTCGGCCATGTGCTGTCGATCTCCGGCTATCACATGGCGGTCGTCGCCGGCGTCGTGTTCTTCGCGGTGAGGGCGCTGCTGGCGCTGATACCCTCGCTGACGCCTGCGTTTCCGATCAAGAAGTGGGCGGCGCTGGCCGCGCTGGTTGCGGCGCTGTTCTACCTGCTGCTGTCCGGCGCCGAAGTTGCGACCCAGCGCTCGTTTCTGATGACGGCCGTGGTGCTGGTGGCGATCATGGTGGACCGCCGCGCGATCACGTTCCGCACCCTGGCGATCGCAGCACTGGTGGTGCTGGCGCTTGCACCGGAATCGGTGGTGCATCCAAGCTTCCAGATGTCGTTCGCGGCAACGCTTGGCCTCGTCGCGCTGGTCGAGCGCGGCATGCCGATTCTGCTGGCGACGCCGGACAACTCCTCGGTCGCACACGCGGCACTCTGGGGCGGGCGGGAGATCGCCGCGCTGGCACTCGCGTCGATCATCGCTGGGCTGGCGACCTTGCCGTTTGCGGCCTTTCACTTCCACCGCATCACGCCTTACGGCGTACTCGCCAACCTTGCGGCGATGCCGGTGGTGTCGGGCATCGTCATGCCTGCGGGTTTGCTCGGGCTTGTGGCCATTCCGTTCGGCCTCGACGGTGTGTTCTGGCGCATCATGGAGGTCGGCATTGGCTGGATGATCGCCGTGTCGCAATGGGTCGCGGCGTTGCCCGGTGCGGTTGGCCGCGTCATCGCCTTCGGCGCCGCGCCGTTGCTGTTCGCAACGCTTGGCATCCTGCTGATCAGCCTGCTGCGCACGCCATTGCGCTTCATCGGCGCGGCAGCGCTTGCGCTCGCCGCTATTCTGGCCGCCACGGCGGAGAAACCGGATATCCTGATCGCCGGCGATGGCGAAAGCGTCGCGGTGCGCGGGGCCGACGGCCGTTTACGCTTCATGCGCGCCGAGAAGAACGCCTTTCAGGTCCGCGAGTGGCTGGCCGCAGATGCGGATGCCCGCACCGCAGCCGACAAAACCCTCGCCGACGGCGTCTCATGCGACGACGCAGGCTGCGTCGTGCCGATGCCGGGCGGGGCGCTGGTGGGTCTCGCGCTGCGGCCGGAGGCGCTTCCTGACGATTGCGAACGAACGGTGCTGGTGGTGACGGCGCATCCGGCTCCGCGCGACTGTGCGTCGTTTGTGATCGACCGGGGGCGGCTCAGGAGCGAGGGGACGCTATCGCTGCAGCGGCAGGGCGAGGGGTTCAGCATCGTCGCCGTGCGGCCCCAATCGCTGGAGCGGCCGTGGTACCCTAGAACAGTGTATCCACGAACAGCTGATCCACGAACAGCTGATCCGCGAACGGCCGATCCTGGAACGCCAGCCGCGTCTGAAAACGCAATCCCCGCGTCGCCGCAGCGGCGCCGGCCGGCAATCGATGCCACGCCGTCTGAGACGGATATCCAGCCCGACGACTGATGCGCGTAACGCGCGAGCAGGGCTCAGTAGCGGCGGAAGATGCTGACCAGCTTGCCCTGAATGCGCACACGGTTCGGCGGCAGGATGCGCACCTCATACGCGGCGTTCGCGGGTTCGAGCGCAATCGACGCGCCGCGGCGGCGGAAGCGCTTCAACGTCGCTTCTTCCTCATCGATCAGCGCTACGACGATGTCGCCGGTATCGGCACCCTCGGTCTTCTGGATCAAGGCGATGTCGCCGTCGAGAATACCGGCCTCCATCATTGAATCGCCACGCACTTCGAGCGCGTAGTGCTCGCCCGAGCCGAGCATTTCCGGCGGCATGCTGATGGTATGGCTGCGGGTCTGCAGCGCCTCGATCGGCGTACCGGCCGCGATGCGGCCCATGACCGGGATCGAGACGGGGCGACCGCCTTCGTCCTCGGACGCGGTGCGGATCTTGCCGAGGTTGCCCTCGATGACGCTCGGGGTGAAGCCGCGGCGTCCGCCGCCGCCGCCAGCGGCGGCTGCGAGATCGGGCAGCTTGATGACTTCGATGGCGCGCGCCCGATTCGGCAGGCGGCGGATAAAGCCACGCTCTTCCAGTGCCGTAATCAGCCGGTGGATGCCGGACTTGGATCGCAGATCGAGCGCGTCCTTCATCTCGTCGAAGGAGGGCGGTACGCCCGCTTCCTTCAGGCGATCATTGATAAAACGCAGAAGCTCGAACTGTTTGCGTGTCAGCATCTCGGTCGTCCCCCAAACAGCCTATTCAAGGCCACGTGCCGCGCCGCTCATCCCTCCGTGTCGGACGGCCGCAGCTGGGCGTCGCCGGAGGGGGTCATTTCGAGGCGCGAGTCACTCGAAACAAATCATGAACGGACACTATATGTTCCATATGTGTTCCGCAACCCCTTAATTTCACGTCAACAAGGCGAGGTTTCGTCAAACTGGAAGCTTAAGGATAACGCAGGCGGATCCTTTGCCGGCCGGCGGCGCGTGCGGCGGGCGGATCACAAGCCCATTCGCCGCGGACAGATGCGCCGAGAGCGAGCTGTCCTGCTGCGTCACCGGCGTCGCGACGATTGCGCCGTTCTCGCCTGTGCTGAGATGCGCCCGCATGTACTCCTCGCGTTCGTCGTTGGCCGCGAGATCGCGGCCAAGCACCGCGTGCTCGCCGATGTGACGGACGTCGCTGCGGCCGAGCAGCGCGCGCAGCAACGGCACCATGAACAGGAATGCGCAGACGTAGGACGACACCGGATTGCCGGGCAGGCCGATCACGCGCATCGCGCCGAGGCGGCCGTGCATCATCAGCTTGCCGGGACGCAATGCGATTTTCCAGAAAGAAATCGCCGTGCCTTCCGCTTCCAGCGAGCGCTTTACCACGTCGTGATCGCCGACCGACGCGCCGCCGGTCGTGATCAGAATGTCGACGCCGAGCTCGCGCGCGCGGCGGATCGCTGCCGTCGTCGCATCCATCGTGTCCGCGGCGATGCCAAGATCGATGGTCTGCGCGCCTTCGTTGCGGGCCAGCGCGCGCAGGCCGTAGCCGTTGGAATAGACGATCTGGCCGGGGCCGGGCGAGGAGCCCGGCATCACCAGTTCGTCGCCGGTCGCGAGCAGCGCAACCTTCGGCCGTTTGCGAACCGGTAGCTGCGCGTGGTTCATGCTGGCCGCGAGCGACAGGTCGCGGTCGATCACCAGGCGGCCGTGTTTCAGCAACACATCGCCTTCGCGGAAGTCGATGCCTGCGCCACGAATATGCCGATTGGCCTTTGCGGCTTCGTTGACGATCACCACATCGCCGTCGCGCGCGGTGTCTTCCTGGATCACGATGGCATCTGCGCCTTGCGGCACGACGCCGCCGGTGAAAATCCGCGCGGCTTCGCCGGCGCCGATGGCGCGATCGAATGGGCGCCCGGCCGCGACCTCGCCGATGACCGTCAGGCGTGCGCCAAGCGTGGCGTCGCTCGCGCGTACCGCGTAGCCGTCCATCGCCGACATCGCCTCGGGCGGCTGCGTGCGGCGCGCGGCGATATCCTGCGCGAGGACGCGATGCAACGCATCGTCAAGCGCGACCATCTCTTCGCCGAGAGGTGCGGCATCCTTCAGGATCGCGTTCAGCGCATCGTCGACGGGCATGAGCGCCACGGATCAATCTCCTGCATGTCGATGAGGCTCATGCCATCTCGCGACGTCACTTGTCACGAGGCGCGGCGCTCCCGAGGTGTTGTTCGGTGGGATTACCCTATTACCCCAACATTGGGTCGTAATGATGCTATTCGTCCGGGAAACCGGGGCAAAACGCAATATGGACGTCCTCAGCGACATCTTCGATACGATACGACTGAAAGGCACGTTCTATTTCCGGACCGATTTCACGCCGCCATGGGCGATCACCGTTCCCGTCTATGCGCAAGCGGCGCGTTTTCATCTGGTCGTTCAGGGCCGCTGCCATATCAGCTTGACGTCAGGCCGGCATGTCGACGCCGGCCCAGGCGACCTCGTCGTCATTCCGGGTGGCCGCGAACATATGCTCGCCGATCGCAGCGGCCGGCGGCCGGCGCCGCTTGAGCAGATCGTCAGGGACGCCGGATTCAACGGCACCGGAGCGTTCGTTGTGGGACATCGCGATCCGGCCGCCTCGACGCAACTCGTGTGCGGCCATCTGACATTCCGGCATGGCGCGGATCACGTCTTGCTGCGGGCTCTGCCGGATCTCATCGTGGTAAGGCCGGCCGATCGGGCGAGACATCCCTTGCTCGATGAGGCGCTGCGTGTCGTTGCGCGCTGTGCGATGAGCAATGCGCTCGGGTCGGCGGCGTCGATCGCGCGCCTGTCCGAGATGATCTTTATCGAAATTGTCCGCGCCAGCGTCGATCAGTCCTCCGATCTTCGGCAGATCCTGGCGGCCATGACCGACGAACATATCGGCCGGGCGCTGATGCGCGTGCATAGCGCGCCGAGCGAGACACTCACCGTCGAAACGCTTGCCGAGTCCGCGGGCATGTCGCGCAGCCGTTTCGCCGAGCGCTTTGCCGAACTGATCGGTCAGCCGCCGATGGCTTACGTCGCCGAATGGCGGCTGCAGAAGGCGCTGGCTCATCTCGTCGAGAGCGATGCGAGCATCAAGGAAATCGCGGGGCGTGTCGGATATCGCTCGGCGGCTGCGTTCACCCGCGCGTTTACACATCGGTTCGGCACCCAGCCGACGGCCTGCCGCGTCCAGCATTAACCCCTAATTGTGCAGATCGTCCCGATGTTGATGCACATCCTCCCGGATTTAGCGCCGTCGCTTGATCGATTGTCCTGACGCGATCATCTCTGCGCCGTTGTCAATGCGCGCCACTCACCGATGTGGCGCCGACCGAACGGAGCGATGAAATGGATCCGCGATTTGTGACCAAGACCATGCATGCGTACCTGGACTACCCCGTCGCATTCAGCCTGATGGCGCTGCCGTTCCTGCTCGGACTCGGCGCATCCAATCCGCTGGCGAAGTGGCTTGCCGTCGCAACCGGCGTCGCGGCGCTGGTGCTGACGATCTTCACCAACCATAAGCTCGGCATTATCCGCCTCCTGCCGTACGGCTTTCATCTGGCAGTCGACATGGCGGTGGGCGTCGTGTTCGTGCTTGCGCCGCTGGTGCTGGGCTTCAAGGGCATCGACGCCTGGTACTACTGGCTCAACGGTGCAACCGTGCTGCTGGTCTGCAGTCTGCATCGTCCGGAGACGCCGGCGATGTCGGTTGCACGCAGTTAGGTTGCAGCACTGGCGCGGATGACGACGATGACAGGATTGTCACGACTGTTGGCGGACATCCGCAAGTGCGAAGACTGCAAGACCATGTTGCCGCTCGGACCGCGGCCGGTTGTACAGGCCGCGGCATCGGCCCGAATTCTGATCGCGNNGGCAGGCTCCGGGCCGCAAGGTGCATGAGACCGGCATTCCCTTCAACGATCCGAGCGGCGATCGCTTGCGACAGTGGCTCGGCGTTACGCGCGAACAGTTCTACGATCCGAAACTGTTCGCGCTCGTGCCGATGGGATTTTGCTTTCCCGGTACGGGAAGCGGCGGCGACGCTCCGCCTCGGCCTGAATGTGCACTGAAGTGGCGCAACAAGCTTCTCGACAAGTTGCCGAATGTCCAGATGACTCTGGTCTTGGGCCAGTATGCGCAGGAGTGGCATCTGCGACGGGACCGGCAGGCATCATTGACCGAAACGGTGCGTGCGTGGCGCGACTACGAGGCGAGGGGAATATTGCCGTTGCCGCATCCCAGCCCGCGCAATGTGCGCTGGTTCGCGGCCAATCCATGGTTCGATGCGGAGGTCGTGCCCGTGCTGCGCAAACGCGTGCGCAAACTGCTGGCGGCGTAAGCGGCAGCTTACTTCGCGCGAAAATGGCCGGACTTGCCGCCCTTCTTCTCGATCAGCCGGATCGCGTCGATGCGCGCCGAACGCTCCACCGCTTTCACCATGTCATAGATGGTCAGACAGGCGACCGAAACGGCGGTAAGCGCTTCCATCTCGACGCCGGTCGGGCCCTTCACCTTCACGGTGGCGCGCACGCGGCAGNNCCGGCAGCTTCTTGTCCGGCTCGATATCGACCGTGACCTTCGACAGCGCCAGCGGATGGCAGAGCGGAATGAGTTCGGAGGTGCGCTTGGCGGCCATGATGCCGGCGATGCGCGCTGTCGCCAGCACGTCGCCCTTTTTGGCGTTGCCCTTGGCGATCAGCTCGAGCGTGGCCTTGCTCAGCAGCACAACGCCTTCGGCAATCGCCACGCGTTCGGTATCGGCTTTGTCCGACACGTCCACCATGCGCGCCTCGCCCTTGCTGTCGATGTGGGTGAGATCCGTTGTGCGTGGGGCAGACTTGCGGGCCATTGACGGCGGGTCCTATGCGCTCTTGCGCATGTCGCGCGCCAGCAACGTGCGCGTCGCGGCCGTGACGTCGGCCTGGCGCATCAGGCTCTCGCCGACGAGGAACGTCGACATGCCGACCTTCGCAAGGCGGGTGAGGTCGTCCGGTGTGAAGATGCCGCTTTCGCCGACCATCACGCGATCCTTCGGAATCAGCGGCGCCAGCGCTTCGCTGGTGGCAAGCGTGGTCTCGAAGGTGCGCAGGTTGCGGTTGTTGACGCCGACCATCGGCGATTTCAGCTTCAGCGCACGCTCGAGTTCGGCGTGGTCGTGCACTTCGAGCAGCACATCCATGCCGAGCGCGATGGCAGTGTCCTCGATCTCGCGCGCGGCTTCGTCGGTGAGCGAGGCCATGATGATCAGGATGCAGTCGGCGCCATGCGCCCGCGCTTCGAACACCTGATACGGTTCGAACATGAAATCCTTGCGCAGCACCGGGAGGGCTGTTGCCGCGCGTGCTGCCACCATGAAGTCCATGTGACCCTGGAACGAGGGCGTATCGGTCAGTACGGAAAGACACGCCGCGCCACCGGCCTCGTAGGCCTTGGCAAGCGCCGGCGGGTCGAAGTCGGCGCGGATCAGGCCCTTCGAGGGCGAGGCCTTCTTGATCTCGGCAATCAATGCGTATTCGCCGCGCGCGAGACGCTCGCGGATGGATGTCAGAAACCCGCGCGGCGGGCTGGCGGTCTTCGCCGCGGCCTCAACCTCGCTCAGCGGCCGCGCGCGCTTGGCGGCTGCGATCTCCTCGCGCTTATAGGCCTCGATCTTTTGCAGGATGTCGGACAAGCGTTCGTCCTCCTCAAGCATTTGATACGCGAACGAGCTGCGCCAGTCTGTCCGCCGCCGCGCCGCTGTCGAGCGACTTCGCGCTCATGGCGACGCCGTCCTTCAGATCCATGGCGCGGCCCGCGACCACGAGGGCTGCGGCGGCGTTGAGGATCGCCACATCGCGATAGGCGCCGGGCTTGCCGTCGAGCACACTGCGCAGCGCCCTGGCATTGGCGTCGCCGTCGCCGCCCTTGAGCGCGTCGCCATTGACGCGCGGAAGTCCGACGTCATCCGGTTTCACTTCGAACGTCGTGATCTTGCCCTTGTCGAGCGATGCCACAAACGTCGGGCCGGTGAGGGTGATCTCGTCGAGTCCGTCGGAGCCGTGCACGACCCAGGCCGCTTCGGCGCCGAGATTCTTCAGCACCTCCGCGAGCGGCTGCACCCATTGCTTGGAGAACACGCCGACCATCTGCCGCTTGACACCGGCCGGGTTCGACAGCGGTCCGAGCAGGTTGAAGATCGTGCGGGTGGCGAGTTCGACACGGGTCGGGCCGACGTTCTTCATCGCCGGATGATGCGTCGGCGCGAACATGAAGCCGATGCCGGCTTCGCTCACGCAGTGGCCGACCTGTTCCGGGGTGATGTCGATCTTGACGCCGAGCGACGTCAGCACGTCGGCCGCGCCGGATTTCGAGGACAGCGCGCGGTTGCCNNTGTTTGGCGACGGGCACGCCGGCACCGGCCACGATAAACGACGCGCAGGTCGAGACATTGACCGAGCCCGACCCGTCCCCGCCGGTGCCGACCACGTCGACCGCATCCGCCGGGGCCTTCACCCGCAGCATCTTGGCGCGCATCACGGTGACGGCGCCGGTGATCTCGTCGACCGTCTCGCCGCGCACACGCAGCGCCATCAGAAGCCCGCCCATCTGCGAGGGCGTCGCCTCGCCCGACATCATCCGGTCGAAGGCGGAGGCCGCTTCGTCGCGCGAGAGCGTCGCGCCGGTGGCGACCTTTCCGATGATGGCCCTGAAATCGTCCATGCCGTCCTGCGAACGCTTAATCCACGCAAATGTGACCGTGTGCTCTTACCGCGGATTGCGCCGCGGTGGAATGCGGGAGGAGCGGGGCGGCGGCGCCCCGGGGAAGGCGGTCAGTTTGCGTTGTTGGCGCCGGTCACCTGGGCGACCGCGGCCTGGTTGATGCTAACGCCGATCTCGGACTCGAGCCGCGAGATGTACTGGCTCACATACTCGTCCGAGATTCCGCGCTGGAGCGCATCCTTCAGCCGCTTGGCCTCGGCGGTGGTGAGGTCGACCGCCGGCACTGTGACGTCGGTGAGGCTGTAGACGATCCACTCCGAGGTGTTTGCGCCCGGGGTCTGGCCGCTCGTGCCCTTGGCCGCGCCGAAGGCCGCCTGGACGAGGGTCGGCGGGATTCCGGCGGGGCTCGTGTCGCGCTTGAAGCCGGCTTCGCTCTCTACCTTGAGGCCGAGGCTTGCGGCCTCGTCGGCGAGCTTGGCGCCGCCCTTGTCGAGCTTGTCGATCATCTCGGTCGCCTTGGCGCGCAGGCGCGTCGCGATCTGGTCGTCGCGCCAGCGGGCTTCGACCTGATCCTTCACCTCATCGAGGTTGCGCTCGCGCGACGGGGTCACGCCGAGCACCTCGAACCAGATGTAGCCGCCGTTGACTTGCAGCGGATCGTTCTCGACGCCGACGTTGCTGGCGAACGCGCCGGAAATCACGTCGACGTTCTGCGGCAGGCCTGTGTTCACCGGCCTGCCGTCCAGTCCGCGGCCGGAGCGGTCGACATCGAACGTCACCGCCGTCAGGCCGAGCTTCTGCGCGGCATCGGCAATGTTGGAGCCGCCGCCGCGCTCGTCTTCCATCTTGTTGTGCAGCTCCTGCACTTCCTGCCGCGCCCGCTCGAGCGCGATCTCCTTCTTGATGTTGTCCGCAACCGTCTCATAGGCCAGCGTCGAGCCGGGCTCGATCTTGCCGACTTTCACCAGCGCGAAGCCGAAGCCGCTCTGCACCGGCTGGCTGACCTCGTTGGCGGCCAGCGCAAAGGCGGCGTTGGCAACTGCGGTGTCGATCACCGCCGATTTCGCGACGATGCCGAGATCGATGTCAGTGGCGCTGAGCTTGCGCTCCTTGGCGAGGTCTTCGAACGTCAGGCCGCCGGCGATTTTCTCGCGTGCCGCCTTGGCCTCGTCGGCGTTCGGGAACACGATCTGCGAGATCTGCCGCTTCTCCGGCTGCGCCAGCTTGTCCTTGCCTTCCTCGTAACGCTTGCGGCCGTCGTCGTCCGAGATGGTGGTCCACTTGGCGATTGCGTCCGGCGTCATCGCGACCACTGCGATCTTGCGATACTCGGGCGCGCGGAACAGCGTCTTCCGCTCGTCGAAATACTTGGTCAGCGTGTCCTGCGACGGCGTTTCGATGGTGCCGGCCTGCGCCGGGCCGAGCCGCACGAACTCGATCGAGCGCTGTTCGTTCTGGAAGCGGCTGACGGCATCGAGCAGGGTCTTGCTCGGTTCGAGACCTGCGGTGAGGGTGCCGGCGATTTCGCGGCGGAGCGTGACGCGGCGCTGTTCGGCGATGTAGCGCTGCTCGGTGAAGCCGAACTGGCGGATGATCGCGGCGAAGCGGTTGGGATCGAAGTTGCCCGACACGCCGCGGAAGTTCGGATCGTTCTGGATCGCCTTCACGACTTCCGCATCCGACTGGCTGAGCCCCATGCGGCGCGCGCCTTCATCGAGCGCCGCTTCCGAAATCACCTGCTGCAGCACCTGGCGGTCGAGGCCGAAGGTGCGGGCCTGATCGAGGGTGAGGGGACGGCCGAACTGGCGGCCGATCTGCTGCAGCTTCTCGGTGTAGAGCGTGCGGAATTGCTCGATGGTGATTTCGGTGCGGCCGATCTTGGCGAGCGTCGACTGGCCGAAGCCCTTGAAGATGTCGGCAATGCCCCAGACGCCGAAGCTGACGATCAGGACAGCCATCACGGTTCCCATGATGAGCTTGCCCACGCGGTTCGAAGAGGCGCGGCGAATTCCCCGGAGCATATCAATCCAACATTCGTTCGGGTGAGTGGCCGGAACTTTTCGCGAGACGCGATCGGAGGCGGCGCAGCGGTCAATTATGGCGTCTATAAAAGGGTTTAGCCAGTGCTGCAACCTCGGGCACAGCCGCGGCGGGCAGCGGCGGATTGAAGCGGTTTGCTGTCCCGTTGTGGAGCGCCCGGGCCGGTAACTGGCGCGGCCCGTATGCCTCTGCTAGCGCAGGCCGGTCATAGCAACTGCAGGACCGCCGAATGGCCGACAAACTCCGCCCCCTGATCGCCGGCAACTGGAAGATGAACGGGACGCGGGCATCGCTCGCCGAGCTTGAGGGAGTGATCGCGGGTGCCGGGAAGGCCGCCCAGGTGGACCTCTTGATCTGCCCGCCGGCGACGCTGGTCGCGGCGGCGGTGACAAAGGCGGCAGGTACGCCGGTGGGGATCGGCGGACAGGATTGCCACGCATCAGCATCCGGCGCCCATACTGGCGATGTGTCGGCGGAGATGCTGAAGGACGCCGGTGCGGTCGCGGTGATTGTCGGCCATTCCGAGCGGCGCACCGATCACGGCGAAACCGATGCAGCGGTGCGCTCAAAGGCCGAGGCGGCCTGGCGGGCGGGGCTCGTGGCCATCGTTTGTGTCGGCGAGACCCAAGGCGAACGGGATGCGGGAAAAGCGACCGAAGTGGTCGGCCGGCAGTTGGCCGGATCGGTTCCCATCGGTGGAACCGACAGCAATCTCGTCGTTGCCTATGAGCCGGTCTGGGCGATCGGCACCGGTCGCACTCCGACAAATCCGGAAATTGAAGAGATTCATCAATTTATTCGTTCATATCTCATCCAAAATATGAAGCAGTTTGGACCCCAGATTAAGATCCTCTACGGAGGCTCTGTGAAGCCGTCGAATGCGGCCGAGATCCTGAAGCTGGCGAACGTCAACGGGGCGCTGGTCGGCGGCGCCAGCCTGAAGGCTGTGGACTTCCTTGCGATCGCGGCCGGCGCTTCCTAATTCCCTCGGAACTGTGACGTTTCGGGCCGTGCCCGGGGGTTACATTTCCGGACCAATCGTGTAGAGACGCCCATCTTCACAACCCACGCGAAATTGGTGAGGGCCGCCCTGCGGCGCATCCTGCTCGCGATGGAAGTAACGAACTCGGACCCCAGATGCAGACCGTCCTTATCGTCGTCCACCTCATGATCGTCACGGCGCTGATCGGCGCGGTGCTCCTGCAGCGCTCGGAGGGCGGCGGTCTCGGCATCGGCGGCGGTGGCGGCTTCATGACCAACCGCGGCACGGCGAACCTGCTGACCCGCACCACGGCGTTCCTGGCGATCGGCTTCTTTCTCACCAGCCTCGTGCTGTCGTGGCTCGCCGGTTTCGATCGCAAGCCGAGTTCGATCATCAATCCGACCAACTCGCCGTCGGCGCCGCTCGGCGGCGGAAGCGGTGGTGGCCTGCTGGATTCGCTGAAGAAGCAGGACGCTCCGCCGGCACCGCCCGCAGCGCCGTCAGGTCCGCAGGCGCCGCGTTCGCAGTGATGCATCTTCGGTGATGCATCGCAGCTCTGCGCCAGTGGAACTTGCGCAGAGCATCAACGATCGCATTTAACGCGCTGGCGCGACGCGATTTTCGCAGTCACCCACAGCATTCGTTTTTCGTTGGATTGGGGTCCGATTCGTTTTGGCGAATCGTGATCCGTGCGTTAGAGGTTGGGCCCCATGG
>LWDM01000044.1:13859-20952 GCA_002083525.1 Proteobacteria bacterium SG_bin9
TCACCGGCGGCGTGGTTTCCTCGCTCGGCAAAGGTCTGGCATCGGCGGCTCTCGGAGCCCTGCTGCAGGCACGAGGCTACAAAGTCCGCCTTCGCAAGCTCGATCCCTACCTCAACCTCGATCCCGGAACGATGTCGCCGTACCAGCACGGCGAAGTTTTCGTGACCGACGACGGCGCCGAGACCGATCTCGATCTCGGCCACTACGAGCGCTTCACCGGACGGCCTGCGACCAAGCAGGACAACATCACGACCGGGCGCATCTATCAGGACATCCTGACCAAGGAACGGCGCGGCGACTATCTCGGCGCGACCATTCAGGTCATTCCGCACGTCACCAACGCCATCAAGGACTTCATCCGTAACGGCAACGATGAGTACGACTTCGTGCTGTGCGAAGTGGGTGGCACTGTCGGCGACATCGAAGGCCTGCCGTTCTTCGAGGCCATCCGCCAGGTGAAAAACGACCTGCCGCGCGGCGACGTGATCTACATCCATCTGACGCTCTTGCCGTACATCCCGAGCGCCGGAGAACTGAAGACCAAGCCGACGCAGCATTCCGTGAAAGAACTGCGCTCGATCGGTATCCAGCCGGACATCCTGCTGTGCCGCACCGATCGCGAAATCCCGAAGGAAGAGCGCCGCAAGCTCGGCCTGTTCTGCAACGTGCGCGAAAGCGCCGTGATCGAGGCGAGGGACGTCGACAACATCTACGCTGTTCCTGAGGCCTATCACGCCGCCGGTCTCGACGATGAGGTGCTCGCCGCGTTCGGCATTCCGAACGAGAAGCCGCCGGCGCTGCAAAGCTGGAATCGCATCAACGAGCGCGTGCGCACGCCCGAAGGTGCGGTGACCATTGCCGTTGTCGGCAAGTACACCGGCATGAAGGATGCCTACAAATCGCTCATTGAGGCGCTGGCGCACGGCGGCATCGCCAACAAGGTCAAGGTCAACCTCGACTGGATCGAGAGCGAGGTGTTCGAGCGCGAGGACCCGACGCCGTTCCTCGAGCATGTGAACGGCATTCTGGTGCCAGGCGGGTTCGGCCAGCGCGGCGCCGAGGGCAAGATTCGCGCGGCGCAGTTCGCGCGCGAGCGCGACGTGCCGTATTTCGGCATCTGTTTCGGCATGCAGATGGCAGTGATCGAGGCCGCGCGTAATCTGGTCGGCATCGAGAACGCCAACTCGACCGAGTTCGGCCCGACCGACGAACCGCTGGTCGGTCTGATGACCGAATGGCTGCGCGGCAATGAACTGGAGAAGCGATCGAGGGCCGGCGACCTCGGCGGCACCATGCGGCTCGGCGCGTATCCGGCGGCGCTGAAGCGCGGCAGCCGCGTCTCGAAAATCTACGGCGATGCGCTGGAGATCTCAGAGCGGCATCGTCACCGCTACGAGGTCAACACCGCCTACAAGGATCGCCTCGAACAGCACGGCCTGCGCTTTTCGGGCCTCTCGCCGGACGGCGTGCTGCCCGAGATCGTCGAATACGAGGACCATCCCTGGTTCATCGGCGTGCAGTATCACCCCGAGCTGAAATCGCGGCCGTTCGAGCCGCATCCGCTGTTTGCCTCCTTCATCGAGGCGGCGGTCGAGCGCAGCCGGCTGGTCTAACGTCTGGCGGGCCGCGTTGGAGTGGTATTCTGACGTTATTCATGTCCTTGTCTCGCAGGCTCAACTCGTCTGTAATCGGGCGGTTCGCCATCCGCTTTTGAATCCAATTTGAGCCTGCGAGGGGAGCCCATGCCGATACCCCGTTTGCTTCTGATTTTGATTGCGACTTTTTTCGCTTTTGGTGATGCGCAGGCAAAAATTGAGAAAGTGCCGCCGCCCAATCACAACAACCGGCGGGCGCTGGTGATCGGCAACGACGACTACAAGAACCTTCCGAAACAGCAACGCGCGATCAACGACGCGCGCGCCGTCGGCGAAGCCATGACCAGGATCGGCTTTGATGTGACGGTGGCGACGAATCTCTCGCGCGAAGGGACGTTCGCCGCGGTGAAGGCCTTTGCCGAGACGCTTTACAGCGGCGATACCGCTTTCGTGTTCTACGCCGGGCAGGCGTTCGCTGCGGGCGGTGCAGAATATCTGGTCCCGGTCGATGCGTCGGGAGCGATGGATGTCGATGCCGTGGCCGATGCCAGTCTCGCCTTCGATGAGGTGATCGCGAGCGTCATGCAGGCCTCGCCCGCGCGGCTCGTGCTGGTTGTTGACGGTTGCCGCGATAATCCCTTCCGCACGTCGCCGCGATCCCGGCTCACATCCGGCCTTGCCACAGGCGCCACGGAAAATGTCTTCGTGATTTTCTCGACCAGCATCGGGCAGACCGCCTTCGAGTCCCTAGCGGGTAACGACACTGACCCCAACTCCCTGTTCACGCGGGAGTTCGTCAAGATCGTCGGCAGGCCCGGGCAAAATCTGATCGAATTGGCTAAGGAGCTGCGCAAAAATGTGTCCGCTCTTGCCACGAGCGCAGGTCAGCGCCAGATACCTGCTTACTTCGACGCGCTGAGCGATCACTACGCACTGCTCCCGGCGAAATAACGTAACGGGTCTGTCACCAGAAACTCAAGAAACGGAGAAACGCCGATGATCTATGAAATGCGCGTCTATCACTGTGTTCCGAACCGCTTGCCGGCACTGCTGAAGCGCTTCGAGAACACGACGCTGAAGTTGTGGGAGAAGCACGGCATCCGGCAGGCCGGATTCTTCACCACCATCATTGGTTTGTCCAACCAGGAACTGACGTACTTCCTCGCATGGGAATCCATGGCCGAGCGCGAGAAGAAGTGGGCAGCGTTCATGACCGATCCGGACTGGATGGCCGCGCGCGCGAAAAGCGAGGAAGACGGTCCGATCATCTCCAACATCGTCAGCCAGTTCCTGCAGCCGACCGCTTTTTCGGCTGTGAAGTAACGATGCCGAACGGCCTCGATCACATTGTCCACATGGTGGCGGATCTCGACGCGGGCGAGGCGTTCTATCGCCGTGCCGGCTTCATCGTGTCGAACCGCAACAAGCATCCGTGGGGCACGCACAACCACATCATCCAGTGCGATGGCGTGTACATCGAGCTGCTCGGCATCGGCGAGCCGGAGAAGATTCCGGCGGAGCGGCCGGGATCGTTTTCATTCGGTGCCTACAACCGCGACTTCGCCGAGAAGGGCGACGGGCTGTCGATGCTGCTGATGAACAGCCGCGACGCCAAAGCGGATATGCAGGCGTTCCGGAACGCCGGCATCAGCGACTATGAGGTGTTCGACTTCGCCCGCGAGGGCAAGCGCGCCGACGGCACGACTGTGAAGCTCGCGTTCTCGTTGGCCTATGCCGGCGATCCGCAGTCGCCCGCGTGCGGCTTCGCCGTCTGCCAGCATCACTTCCCGGAAAATTTCTGGAATGCATCGCTGCAGCAGCACGACAACGGCGCACGAAAGATCGCCGGCGTCGTCTTCGTCGCCGATCATCCGGACGAGCATCGCGCATTTCTGTCCGCTTATGCGGGCGTGGAGGCAAAGCCGCATGCATCCGGCCTTGCGTTGGCCACGCCGCGCGGCGATCTCGACGTGATGACGCCGCATGCCTTCCGCGAACGATACGGCGTAATGCCCGCCGTTCATGGCCCGGGCCTATCGCTCGCCGCGATCTGTTTTGGGGCCATCGGCCTCGATCAGGTGGAAGCCGCGCTTGCGGCAAGCGACATCGAGGCCCATCGCCACGAGGGGCGGATCGTTGTTCCGCCGCAGGCCGCGCATGGCGCGGCGCTGATATTTGAGCCGCTCTAAGGGTTGATCCGGCGCGGATGGCCCGGCATGGTCGGCGCGCTTTGAGTAACTCGGACGTTCCGGAAGGATTTCGCTTGCCTCTCTCTGCTGCATCGACCGTCAAGGCCGGTTCCGTCAGCTTCGGCAACACGCTGCCGCTCGCCGTGATCGCCGGGCCGTGCCAGCTCGAGAGCCGTGCGCATGCGCTCGAGACCGCATCGGCGCTGAAAGAAATCGCCGGTCGCCTCAAGATCGGCCTCGTCTACAAGACGTCGTTCGACAAGGCGAACCGCACCAGCGTTTCGAGCGCACGCGGGCTCGGTCTCGAACAATCGCTGCCGATCTTCGCGGAGATCAAGTCCTCGCTCGGACTGCCCGTGCTCACCGACGTGCACGAAATCGCGCAATGTGCCGAAGCCGCCCAGGCGGTCGATGTGTTGCAGATCCCGGCGTTTCTGTGCCGGCAGACCGATCTGCTGGTCGCGGCCGCAAAAACGGGCAAGGTCGTCAACGTCAAGAAAGGCCAGTTCCTCGCGCCGTGGGACATGGCCAATGTGGTCGGCAAGATTACCAGCGGCGGCAACGCCAATGTGCTCGTCACCGAGCGCGGCGCCTCGTTCGGTTACAACACGCTCGTCTCCGACATGCGTGCGCTGCCGATCCTTGCGCGCACCACCGGCGCGCCGGTGATCTTCGACGCCACCCATTCGGTGCAGCAGCCGGGCGGGAAGGGCACGTCCTCCGGAGGCGAGCGCGAGTTCGTGCCGGTGCTGGCGCGCGCCGCTGTTTCAGTCGGTGTCGCCGGTGTGTTTATCGAAACCCACCCCGATCCGGACAACGCGCCGTCCGACGGCCCTAACATGGTGCCGCTGAAGGAGTTCGAGGGGCTGGTGAAGCGCTTGATGGCGTTCGACGCGCTGGCCAAGAGCTAAAGCGCGGCAGCCAAGCAATCCAGCATTGCGGCAGGTGCGGATTGCGCCGCTGCGTCCGCAATGACATCGGTGGTCGATCAGAGTCCGTCCTGCCGAGCAATGCCGCCGCTTCTCACCATCATCGCCATGTCGACCTTCGCTGCAGCCCTGTCGGCGCGCGCGGTCGAACCGGTGTTGCCGCAGATCGGCAACGATCTGTCCGTGAGCATCGCAATCGCGGCCGGACTGTCGGCGGCGAACGCGCTCACCTTCGCGCTGGTGCAGCCGTTTCTCGGCGCGCTGGCCGACCTCTTCGGCAAGGCGCGGCTCGTCGTCGTCTGCCTGATCGTGCTGGCGGTCGCCAACGCCGCCGGCGCGTTCGCGACATCGTACTCGATGCTGTTCGCGACCCGTATTCTCGCCGGCGTTGGCGCGGGCGGCGTCTTCCCGATCGCCATGGGGCTGACCAGCGATCTCGTGCCGACGCATCAGCGCCAGATCGCCATGGGCCGCGTGCTTGGCGGCGCGATGATCGGCAATCTGCTCGGCGCGACATTCTCCGGCATCATCGGCGACTTCGTCGGCTGGCGCGGCGTCCTGCTCTTGCTCGGCGCCCTGGTGATGATCGCCTCGTTCGCGGTCGCCTACGGCTTTCGCGGCGTGCTCTCCGGAACCGTGCAGCGGGTGCCGCTGTCGCAGCTCAAGCAGGGCTACCAGACCATTCTCGCCAATCCGAACGCGCGCGTGTGTTTCACCGCGGTGTTCATCGAGGGGCTGTGCATCCTCGGTCTGTTTCCGTTCGTCGCGGCGTTTCTCGCCGATCTCGGCGAACCGCGCCTCTCGATCGCAGGCGTCGTCATCGCTGGCTTCGCCGTCGGCGGGCTTTGCTACACGCTGACTGTCTCGCGGCTGCTGCCGCGGCTCGGCGTCAACGGCATGATGATCGGCGGCGGGCTGCTCGCCGGCACGCAGCTCGCGTTCGTGGCGTTCGGCGCACCATGGCCCTGGCAGCTCGTGAGCTTCTTTCTGATGGGCTGGGGCTTCTATTCGCTGCACGGATCGCTGCAGATTTTCTCGAGCGACCTCGCGCCGGAAGCGCGCGCATCGGCGCTGGCGATCCATTCCTTTTTCTTTTTCATGGGACAGGCGGCAGGGCCGGTGATCTACGGTTTCGGGCTCGCGCATTTCGGCAAGACGGCGACGATGCTGATCAGCGCCACGATCGTGATTACGCTCGGCTTCGTCTGCGCGCGGCTGCTGCACCAGCAGCCGACCGGTCCCGAGGATATGGCGGATATCTAAGCGGGTGAGTTTAACCGCGCCCGCGATAGGGCGGCACGCCCTGATCCGGCAGCCACAGTCCCTTCGGCAGCGTGCCCGTCTGCCAGAACACGTCGATCGGCATGCCGCCGCGCGGATACCAATAGCCGCCGATACGGAAGAACTTTGGCTTGATCTCGCGCACGATGCGCTTGCCGATCGCGATCGTGCAGTCTTCGTGAAAACCGCCGTGATTGCGGAAGCTCGCGAGATAGAGTTTCAGCGATTTCGATTCGATCAGCGACTTGTTCGGCACGTAGTCAATAACGAGGTGCGCGAAATCCGGCTGGCCGGTGACGGGACAGAGCGCGGTGAATTCCGGCGCGGTGAAGCGGACGAGATAGTTCTCGCCCGCTTGCGGATTGGGCACCGCGTCGAGCTGCGCCTCGTCCGGCGTCTTCGGCCACACGGTGGCCTTGCCGAGCTGCAATGACTTCTTCGTCTTCGCCATGGATGTTTCTGGATGTCCTGTTGCTGACGCAGCAATGAGCGCAGCCGGGCATCCCGTCAACCCATTGCGGGAGCCCGCATGACCGTGGCTTTCCCGCCCATCAGGAATGATCATGATGCGGGCGTTCACATTTGCCTGCGCCCCGTGTATACGGCCCGCAAATAGCGAAAGGACCTGACCGTTATGACAGCCATCGTCGACATCATTGGGCGCGAAGTTCTGGACAGCCGCGGCAATCCGACCGTGGAAGTCGATGTCGTGCTGGAGGATGGCTCGCTTGGACGTGCTGCGGTTCCGTCGGGCGCATCGACCGGCGCGCATGAGGCCGTCGAACTGCGCGACGGCGACAAGAAGCGCTATGTCGGCAAGGGTGTCCTGAAGGCGGTCGCTGCGGTCAACGGTGAAATCTTCGATGCCATCGGTGGACTGGATGCGACCGCACAGGTTCAGATTGACGAGGCGCTGATTGCGCTCGACGGTACGGAGAACAAGAGCCGCCTCGGCGCCAACGCCATTCTCGGCGTCTCGCTGGCGGTCGCAAAGGCGGCGGCGCAGGCGAGCGGCCAGCCGCTCTATCGCTACGTCGGCGGCACCTCGGCGCGGCTGCTGCCGGTGCCGATGATGAACATCATCAATGGCGGCGCGCAT
>LWDM01000044.1:21076-21507 GCA_002083525.1 Proteobacteria bacterium SG_bin9
ACAACACCAACGTCGGCGACGAGGGCGGCTTCGCTCCGAACCTCAAGTCGGCCGAAGATGCGCTCGGCTTCGTGATGAAGTCGATCGAGGCCGCCGGCTACAAGCCGGGCGAGGATATGGTGCTGGCGCTGGACTGCGCCTCGACCGAGTTCTTCAAGAACGGCAAGTACGAGTACGAAGGCGAGGGCAAGACCCGCTCGATTTCGGAGCAGGCGAAGTATCTCGCCGACCTCGTCGCCCGCTATCCGATCGTCTCGATCGAGGACGGCATGTCGGAGGATGATTTCGATGGCTGGAAGCAGGTCACCGATCTCGTCGGCAGCAAGTGCCAGCTCGTTGGCGACGACCTGTTCGTGACCAACGTGAAGCGGCTGTCCGATGGCATCAAGAAGGGGCTCGGCAACTCGATCCTGATCAAGGTCAACCAGATC
>LWDM01000044.1:21555-217189 GCA_002083525.1 Proteobacteria bacterium SG_bin9
GGCGGTGATGTCGCATCGCTCGGGCGAGACCGAGGACTCGACGATTGCCGACCTCGCTGTCGCGACCAACTGCGGACAGATCAAGACCGGCTCGCTGGCGCGTTCGGATCGCACCGCCAAATACAACCAGCTGCTCCGGATCGAGCAGGAGCTGGGACCGCAGGCGCGCTACGGCGGCAAGGCGGCGTTGAAGGCTTTTCGCTGACATGGGTGCGGGCCGCCTCGTGCGGCCGCCGTCCAAAATGTTGCTAAACGCTGGAAGGATGCACTTGCATCCTCCTTCCGGTCGCCTATGTGGTCGTCGTTGTTTGTGACCTGAACGTCAAAGGATCATCCATGGCCAATCCCGCCCGCGTCGTCGTCATTGTCGGCAGCCTCCGCAAGGACGCGTTTTCCCTCAAAGTCGCCAATACCCTGAAGGCGATCGCGCCGGCCTCATTGGCGCTCGACGTCACGACGCTCGGCGGCCTCTCGTTTTTCAGCCAGGACCTCGAAGCCAGTCCGCCGGCGGACTGGATTGCGTTCCGCGACAAGCTGAAGGCGTCCAATGCCGTGCTTTTCATCACGCCGGAGTACAACCGCTCCGTCCCGGGCGTGCTGAAGAACGCGATCGATATCGCCTCGCGCCCCTACGGCCAGAGCTCGTTCAACGGCAAGCCGGTCGGTATCATCGGCACATCGCCGGGCGCCCATGGCGGCGTCTCGGCGGTGAAGCATCTGCAGCAGATTCTGCCTGGCATCAGCGGTCCGATCCTGCAGCAGCCGGAAATGTACGTCGGCCAGCTTGGCGACGCCTTCGACGCCGCGGGCACAATGACCAAGGATTCCGTGAAGGAATTCCTGGCCAAGTATCTGGATGCGTTCGCGGCCTGGGTCGCCGTCCACGCCAAATAGGCCCATGCCGCTTTCGTGAGCGCCGCACAGTCCGGTGTTAAGTCCCGATTAACCGCGCTGGCCCATCGTGGGGCCATGGTCTCACGCACCCGTCTCAAAGGTATTCTGACCGGTATCGCGCTCTACGCGATCGCCGCCGGTATGATCGCCTATTTTGGCGTCAATGCGTATACCGGCCGCTATGGGCTCAATGCACGGCTCGAGCTCGATCAGGAGATCATCGCGCTGACGTCCGAACTCGCCCGGCTGAAGCAGGAGCGGGCCGTCGGCGAGCAGCGTGTGTCGCTGCTGCGCTCCGGTGGAATCGATCCGGACATGCTGGACGAGCGCGCGCGCTACCAGCTCAACTTTGCGCATCCGCGCGATGTGGTTCGCCCCATCAACGCGCAGTGACGACGGTCTTCGCAGTTTCCGTTCGCGCTAATTTCAAAATTCCTTCGCGGCCGTTTCATAAATTCCAACATCGCTGCACTGCGGCGAATGTATTCCAGCATGTGGCAAAGCGCGGCGCTTTATCGGCCATTTGAGTTGCGGTAGAGAGGCTTAAGTCCCTCCCGATCCGGATGCGCCATGAGCTCAGCGAAGACGACGGCCCCCGCAAAGAACGCCACCGCCAAACAAGACGGAAACGGGCAGCACCATCCTTCGCCCCCCAAGTTCACCAAGGAGCAAGAGCTTCACGCACTGCGTGAGATGCTGCTGATCCGCCGCTTCGAGGAAAAGGCCGGTCAGCTCTACGGCATGGGCGCCATCGGCGGCTTCTGCCACCTCTACATTGGCCAGGAAGCCGTCGTCATCGGTATGCAGATGGCGTTGAAGCAGGGCGATCAGCTCATCACCGGCTACCGCGACCACGGCCACATGCTGGCCGCCGGCATGACCGCGAATGGCGTGATGGCGGAATTGACCGGGCGCCGCGGCGGTTACTCCAAGGGCAAGGGCGGCTCCATGCACATGTTCAGTGCGGAGAAGCACTTCTACGGCGGCCACGGCATCGTCGGCGCGCAGGTGTCGCTCGGCACCGGACTGGCCTTTGCCAACAAGTATCGCGGCAACGACAACGTCAGTGTTGCTTACTTTGGTGACGGCGCCGCCAACCAGGGCCAGGTCTACGAGAGCTTCAACATGGCGGAGCTCTGGAAGCTGCCGGTCATCTACGTCATCGAGAACAACCGCTACGCCATGGGCACGGCCGTGCATCGCTCATCCGCCCAGCAGGATTTCTCCAAGCGCGGCGTCTCATTCAACATTCCGGGCGAGCAGGTCGACGGCATGGACGTGCGCGCGGTCAAGGCCGCCGCCGACAAGGCGGTGAAGTGGTGCCGCGAGGGCAATGGCCCGTACATCCTCGAAATGCAGACGTATCGCTATCGCGGCCACTCAATGTCAGACCCCGCGAAGTACCGCACGCGCGAGGAGGTCGAGAAGGTCCGTCACGATCAGGACCCGATCGAGCAAGTGCGTAACCGTCTGCTTGAGATGAAGGTCAGCGAGCAGGATCTGAAGGCGATCGACGCCGACGTGCGCGAGATCGTCAACGCATCCGCGGATTTCGCGCAAAGCGATCCGGAGCCGGATGTGTCCGAACTTTACACCGACATCTACCGTTAAAAGCGCGAGCGTTCAGGAGCTATCATGCCGATTCAAATTCTGATGCCCGCGCTGTCGCCGACGATGGAGAAGGGCAACCTCGCCAAGTGGCTGAAAAAGGAAGGCGAGAAGATCAAATCCGGCGATGTGATCGCCGAGATCGAGACCGACAAAGCCACGATGGAAGTCGAGGCAACCGATGAAGGCACGCTCGGCAAGATCCTCGTGCCGGAAGGCACCGCCGACGTTGCCGTCAATACGCCGATCGCGATGATCCTTGGTGACGGCGAAAGCGCGTCCGATCTCGCCAAGGCGCCGGCGGCTGCCGCTCCATCGCCGAGCGTTCAGCACGAGGTTGCGGAATCGAAGTCGCCGGTCGGCGAGGGCAAGCCTGCGATCAGTGCGCCGCCGGTGCATGTGAGCCACGCGGCTCCCATTGAACCTGAGCCCGACGTTCCGGCCGGCACCGAGATGGTCACCATGACCATGCGTGAAGCACTGCGCGATGCCATGGCGGAAGAAATGCGCCGCGACGGCGACGTCTTCATCATGGGTGAAGAGGTCGCAGAGTATCAGGGCGCCTACAAGATCACGCAGGGCCTGCTGCAGGAATTCGGTGCGCGGCGCGTGATCGATACGCCGATCACCGAGCATGGCTTTGCCGGCGTCGGCGTCGGCGCGGCCTTCACGGGGCTGAAGCCCATCGTCGAGTTCATGACCTTCAACTTCGCCATGCAGGCGATCGACCAGATCATCAACTCGGCGGCGAAGACACTCTACATGTCCGGCGGCCAGATGGGCTGCTCGATCGTGTTCCGCGGCCCGAACGGCGCGGCCGCGCGCGTGGCCGCTCAGCACAGCCAGGACTACGCGGCCTGGTACTCCCAGATTCCGGGCCTCAAGGTCGTGTCGCCGTATTCGCCGGCCGACGCCAAGGGTCTCTTGAAGGCCGCGATCCGCGATCCGAACCCGATCATCTTCCTCGAGAACGAAATCCTCTACGGTCAGAGCGGCCCGGTGCCGAAGCTCGACGATTACATCGTGCCGATCGGCAAGGCCAAGATCGCGCGGCCCGGTAAGGACGTGACGATCATCTCGTGGTCGATCGGCATGACTTATTCGCTGAAGGCGGCCGAAGAGCTCGCGAAGGAAGGCATCGACGCGGAAGTCATCGACCTGCGCACCATCCGCCCGATGGATACCGAGACGATCATCGCGTCGGTGAAGAAGACCGGGCGTGCGGTGGCGGTCGAGGAAGGCTGGCAGCAGTCGGGCGTCGGCGCCGAAATCGCATCGCGCATCATGGAGCACGCCTTCGACTATCTCGACGCGCCGGTCGCGCGCGTATCCGGCAAGGACGTGCCGATGCCGTATGCGGCCAATCTCGAAAAGCTGGCGCTGCCGAGCGTCGCCGAAGTCGTCGCCGCGGCGAAAGCCGTTTGCTATCGCTAAAGCGGGGCCAGACCGATGCCGATCAACATTTTAATGCCCGCTTTGTCGCCAACGATGGAGAAGGGCAACCTCGCCAAGTGGCTCAAGAAAGAGGGCGACAAGGTCAAGTCCGGCGATGTGATCGCCGAGATCGAAACCGACAAGGCGACGATGGAAGTTGAAGCCGTCGACGAAGGCGTGCTGGCGAAGATTCTGGTGCCGGAAGGCACCGCCGACGTCGCGGTCAACGATGTCATCGCCGTGCTCGCCGGTGACGGCGAGGACGTGAAGGCCGCTGCTGGCGGCGCTGCACCGTCCGCGCCGAAAGCCGAAGCGAAGCCGCAAGCGGCTGCCGCTCCTGCGCCGGCCAAGGCCGATGCGCCTGCCGCAAAGCCTGCGGCGGCTCCCGCAGCGCTGGCACCCGCCGCTGCTCCGGCAGCGAAGGCGAACGGCTCGACCTCTGGCCGCGTGTTCTCGTCGCCGCTGGCGCGCCGCATGGCAAAGGAAGCCGGCATCGACATCGGCCGCGTCACCGGCTCGGGTCCGCACGGCCGCGTGGTCGCGCGCGACGTCGAAGGGGCGAAGTCCGGCAAGGGCCTGAAGGCTCCTGCTGCTGGCAGTGCACCTGCGGCGGCCCCTGGTGCAGCGCCCGCGATGTCGGATCAGCAGATCCTCGCACTGTACGAGGAGGGCAAATACGAGAGCGTGCCGCACGACTCGATGCGGCGCACGATCGCGCAGCGGCTCACAGCGGCGACGAATTCGATGCCGACCTTCTACCTCACGGTCGATTGCGACCTCGGCAAGCTGTCGGCCGCGCGCGAGGAAATCAACGCCGCTGCGGCTAAGGGCGCCGACGGCAAGCCGCTCTACAAGCTGTCGGTGAACGACTTCGTCATCAAGGCGATGGCGATCGCGTTGCAGAAGATTCCCGAAGCCAACGTCTCGTGGACCGAAGCCGCGATGCTCCGTCACAAGCATTCGGACATCGGCGTCGCGGTCGCGCTGCCGTTCGGCTTGATCACGCCGATCATTCGTCAGGCCGAGCTGAAGACGCTCTCGGCCATCTCGAACGAGATGAAGGACCTGGCGGCCCGCGCCAAGGGCAAGAAGTTGAAGCCGAACGAGTACCAGGGCGGCACGTCCTCGGTGTCCAACCTCGGCATGTACGGCATCAAGGACTTCACCGCGGTGATCAACCCGCCGCAGTCGTCGATCCTTGCGGTCGGCACCGGCGAGGAACGCGCGATCGTCCGCAACGGCCAGATCGTCGCCGCCACCATGATGAGCGTGACGCTATCATGCGATCATCGCGCCATCGACGGTGCGCTCGGCGCGGAGCTGATCACGGCGTTCAAGAAGCTGATTGAAAATCCGGTGATGATGGTCGTCTGACGCACGCGCCGGCATAACAAGAACAGGGAGGCGTGCATGCGGATGGTTGTGAAGTCGCTGGTGCTGGCGGCGGTGGCGGCAGTTGCGCTAGCCGGCGCAGCCCAGGCCCAGCAGAAGCCGAAGATCGCCGCGCTCAAAGAGCAGCCGAAGACGATCCTCTACGTCGGCAACAGCTTCTTCTATTTCAACAACAGCCTGCACAGCCATGTGTTGGGAATGATCCGCGGCGCCGATCCGCAGAACGCCGCCAGCCATCTCGCCACGTCCGTGACCATCAGCGGCTCCGGCATGAACTGGCACAACATCGACGCCTACTACAACGACGGCATGGCGTCCTACACCTTCGATGCCAACAACAACGTGGTGCAGACCAAGCGCGAGAAGAAGTTCGACGCCGTCATCACGATGGATTGCAGCCAGTGCCCGATCCATCCGCAGATGGGCGCGATCTTCGCCGAGCAGGTGGCGAAGCAGGCGGCCTCCATCCGCAAGAACGGCGGCATGCCGGTGCTGTTCATGTCGTGGGCCTACGCCGACAAGCCGGAGATGACGGCGCAGCTCGCGGAAGCCTACACTGCGGCCGGCAACGCCAACGATGCGCTGGTGATCCCGGTCGCGCTCGCGTTCGAGCGCTCGATCAAGGCGCGGCCCGAACTCAATCTCTACGTCGCCGACAAGCGGCATCCGAGTCCCGCAGGCACCTATCTCGCCGCGAGCACGGTTTACGCATCGGTCTATGGCAAATCGCCGGTCGGCAATGCCTATCGCATGGGCCTCGATGAGGCGACCGCGACCCACCTGCAGACGGTCGCATGGGACACCATGCAGGCCTACATCAAGGAATGATGGCGGTCGGATCAGCCATGGCTCTGACAGGATGGAAGCGCCGGTTGCTGATCGTCGTGCTGGCATGCGCGTTCGGTCTTGCGGCGGCTTTCGTCTTCGCCAAGGTGGCTGGCCTCGTCCATCCGTGCGGCGGTGAGCAGCTCTCCTGTTCGATGACGCGGATCATTGGTTTTATCTACACTCCGGTCTTCAGCGGCGTCGCGCTGATTGCGTTCGCCATTGCGGCGCTGTGGAAGAACACCGGCACTGCGTTGCTCGTTGCCATGCTGATCCCGCTGGTGCCGTTCCTGATCCTGTTTGCCTCCCTCAAATACTCGGACATCTCCGTCCGTGAATGGCATGAAATCCGCGGCCGCGATGTGCAGGAGCTTCTGCAGATCGCCATCCCGATTGTCTTGACGCTTGTTGTGCCCTGGGCTGTGCTGAAGCGTTTTGCGAACCCGCCCGTACTCGAGAAAACACATGTCTGATACGTTCTTCGACATCATCGTCATCGGCTCGGGACCGGGCGGCTACGTCACCGCCATCCGCGCAGCCCAACTCGGCTTCAAGACGGCGATCGTTGAGCGCTCGTTTCTCGGCGGCATCTGCTCGAACTGGGGCTGCATCCCGACCAAGGCGCTGCTGCGCTCGGCGGAAATCTACCACTACATGAAGCACGCCAAGGATTACGGCCTCTCGGCCGACAACGTGCAGTTCGATCCGGCAGCGGTCGTGAAGCGCTCGCGTGGTGTCGCCGGCCGCATGAACAACGGCGTCGGCTTTCTGATGAAGAAGAACAAGGTGCCGGTGATCTGGGGTGAGGCGACAATCGACGCGCCCGGCAAGATCACGGTGAAAGCCTCGAACGTCGAAGCGCCGAAGGGCTCGCTCGGGCCGGGCAGCTATCAGGCCAAGCACATTATCATCGCCACCGGGGCGCGCCCGCGCGCGCTGCCGGGCCTCGAACCCGACAAGAAGCTGGTCTGGACCTACTTCGAGGCGATGAACCCGGACAAGATGCCGAAGTCGCTGCTCGTCGTCGGCTCCGGCGCCATCGGCATCGAGTTCGCTTCGTTCTATCGCACCATGGGTGCGGAGGTGACAGTCGTCGAAGTGCTGCCGCAAATTCTTCCCGTCGAGGATGCCGAGATCGCAGCCTTCGCGCGCAAGGCGTTCGAGAAGCAGGGCATCAAGATTCTCAGCAACACCAAGGTGACCAAGCTCGACAGGAAAGCCGACAGTGTCGTTGCGACCATCGACGACGGCAAAGCGCCGCAAACGGTCGAGTTCGATCGCGTCATCTCGGCGGTCGGCGTCGTCGGCAACATCGAGGGCTTCGGGCTGGAGAAGCTCGGCGTGAAGACCGATCGCGGCTGCATCGTCATCGATGGTTACGGCAAGACCAACGTGCCCGGCATCTACGCCATCGGCGATGTTGCCGGTCCGCCGATGCTGGCGCACAAGGCCGAGCACGAAGGTGTGATCTGCGTCGAGGCGATCAAGGGTCTGCATCCGCATGCCATGGACAAGAACCTGATCCCAGGCTGTACGTACTGTCATCCGCAGATTGCATCGGTCGGCATGACCGAAGCGAAAGCGAAAGAGGCGGGCAAAGACATTCGCGTCGGCCGCTTCCCGTTTGTCGGCAACGGCAAGGCGATTGCGCTCGGCGAGGATCAGGGCATGGTCAAGGTCGTGTTCGACAAGAAGACCGGCCAGTTGCTCGGCGCGCATCTCGTCGGCGCGGAAGTCACCGAGCTGATCCAGGGCTTCGTGGTCGCGATGAACCTCGAGACCACCGAGGAAGAGCTGATGCATACGATCTTCCCGCATCCGACGATTTCGGAGACGATGAAGGAAGCGGTGCTGGACGCCTACGGCCGTGTACTGAACATGTAAGCCTGCGGCGGAACGCCTGAGGAAAAACGCCGCAACCGCGGCGTCAGTCGCGCAACCGTCGCATTCCTCTTGTTATCGGTTCGGCTCCGAAAGAGGAGAGACCGATGAAAGCGGAAGACGCAGCCGAAATGATCGATCAGGACAAGGCAAGCGATCGCTTCAAGCAGCGCGCGGCGATCCTGATTGCCGTGCTTGCTATGTTGCTGGCGATTACCGGCCTCGGCGGCGCCAATGCCGCGAAGGAGGCGACGAACAACAACATCTATGCCGCCAACATCTACGCCTTCTTCCAGGCGAAGAACATTCGTCAGACCGAGTTCAATCTCGCGGCCGATACCTTCGAGCTGGCGTTCCTGAAAGACTCCAATCTCGACGATCAAGCCAAGGCCGCGCTGAAGGCGAAGGCGGATACGTACCGAAAGACCGCCGCGCGTTACGAATCCGAACCGGAGACGCGCGAAGGCAAGAAGGAGCTTCTGGTGCGCGCCAAGGAATTCGAGGTCAAACGCGACCACGCGCTAAAGCAGGACCCATATTTCGACTATGCCGAAGCGCTGCTGCAGATCGCGATCGTTCTGATCTCGGTCTCGATCGTCGCGACGCTGCCGTGGCTCGCGTTTCTCGGCGGCGGGCTCGGCCTCGTCGGCATGTTGCTGATGATCAACGGCTACACGTTGCTTGTAGAAATTCCATTCATGACCTGATGTTTGCCGGTGGATCACCCTTCAATCCGTCACCGCCGGGCGGTAAGGTAATGGGGCAGGCGTGGGCGCCTGTTCTTGGTTGGGGGTGAGCATGGGCGACGCACAGGCATTTTTCAGTCAGCCGGGTGTCGGTTTCTTCACGATGCTGGTGATCGGTGCGATCGCCGGCTGGATCGCGGAGCGGGTCACCGCATCCGACCATGGCATCTTCACCAACGTTCTGGTCGGTATCGCCGGCGCGTTCGTTGGCGCAAAGCTCGCAGAAGTCGGCCAGATCACGGTCTTCGGCTTCTGGCAGACACTGATCTCGGCGACTATCGGCGCGATCATCCTGCTGTTTGCCTGGCGGATGATCCGCTCGCGAAGCTGATCGCTCTGCAGCGGTAAGCCGGGCGGGTTGCCTGACGGCAACGGATGTTGCGCGCCCGCCACAGTTCCCGAACATTTAACCACCGCCCCAGCGGACCCTTGCGTGCGCCGCGATTTAGCCACACGGCTTCGTGAAATCATACCTTCAGAGGCTAATCGCCCGGCCGCATTGAAGGTTTTGGAAAATCATCCCGATTTTCCGGGGTTTCTAAAGTGGCTGCGGGGTAACGGTACCAATGGACGCCAAAACAAACATAAAATCGCGTTTGCCGAGCCGCCACGTGACGGAGGGCCCGGAACGGGCTCCGCACCGGTCTTACCTTTATGCCATGGGTCTCACGACCCAGCAGATTCATCAGCCGTTCGTCGGCGTGGCATCGTGCTGGAACGAGGCCGCCCCCTGCAATATCGCTCTGATGCGCCAGGCGCAGGCGGTAAAGAAGGGCGTCGCGTCGGCCGGCGGCACCCCGCGCGAGTTCTGCACCATTACGGTCACCGACGGCATCGCCATGGGCCACGACGGCATGCGTTCATCGCTCCCGTCGCGTGAAGCCATTGCCGATACGGTCGAATTGACCATGCGCGGCCACGCTTACGATGCGCTGGTCGGGCTCGCCGGCTGCGACAAGTCCCTGCCGGGCATGATGATGGCGATGGTCCGTCTGAATGTGCCGTCGGTCTTCATCTACGGCGGCTCGATTCTGCCGGGCAATTTCCGTGGCCAGCAGGTCACGGTTCAGGACATGTTCGAGGCGGTCGGCAAACACTCGATCGGCGAAATGTCGGACGAGGACCTCGACGAAATCGAGCGCGTTGCCTGTCCGTCGGCCGGCGCCTGCGGCGCCCAGTTCACCGCCAACACCATGGCGACCGTCTCTGAAGCGATCGGTCTCGCGCTGCCGTATTCGGCCGGCGCGCCGGCACCATACGAGATTCGCGATTCATTTTGCATGACCGCGGGCGAAAAGGTGATGGAGCTGATTCAGCTCAACATCCGTCCGCGCGACATCGTGACCCGTAAGGCCTTGGAAAATGCGGCTGCGGTCGTGGCGGCCTCCGGCGGCTCCACCAACGCCGCACTGCATCTGCCTGCGATCGCCCACGAATGCGGCATTGAATTCACTTTGTTCGATGTGGCGGAAATCTTCAAAAAGACACCGTATGTCGCGGATTTGAAGCCCGGTGGCCGTTATGTCGCCAAAGACATGTTCGAGGTTGGCGGCATTCCAATTCTGATGAAGACATTGCTCGACAACGGCTACCTCCATGGCGATTGCATCACCGTCACTGGCCGTACGATTGCCGAGAATCTGAAGTCGGTGAAATGGAATCCTAACCAGGATGTGGTTCGTCCTGCGGACAAGCCGATCACCGTTACGGGCGGCGTTGTTGGTCTCAAGGGTAATCTCGCGCCGGACGGTGCGATCGTGAAAGTCGCCGGTATGTCGAATTTGAAGTTCTCCGGTCCGGCGCGTTGCTTCGATTGCGAAGAAGACGCGTTCGCGGCTGTGAAGAACAAGACCTACAAGGAAGGCGACGTCATCGTCATTCGCTACGAAGGGCCGAAGGGCGGTCCGGGCATGCGCGAGATGCTGCAGACGACGGCTGCGCTGACCGGGCAGGGCATGGGCGGCAAGGTTGCGCTCATCACCGATGGCCGCTTCTCCGGCGCGACGCGCGGTTTCTGCATTGGCCATGTCGGTCCTGAAGCCGCGGTCGGCGGTCCGATCGGTCTGATCAAGGACGGCGACATCATCGATCTCGATGCGGACGAAGGCATCATCAACGTTCGTCTGTCCGATGCCGAACTCGCTGAACGCAAGAAGAACTGGAAACCGCGCGAGCACAACTACGGCTCGGGCGCGATCTGGAAATATGCCCAGCAGGTTGGACCTGCACTGTACGGCGCTGTGACCCATCCGGGCGGCGCAGGTGAGACAAAAGCCTATGCGGATCTCTGACCGGTTTGTTGTCATCGCGTTTGTTGCGGGCGCCGCTTTTGCGGCGAACGCGGCGAACGCGTTTGAAGGCAATCCGGTCTCGGGTCCCGATGCAGCGATCCCGCTGGTGTCGCCGCCCGCCGCGCTCGCGCCGGCCATGGCGGCTCCGATCGCTGGATCGATGGCTGCGCCCGCTCTGAAGAAGGTCGCGCCGTCGGCCGTTGCGCCGACCTCGCTCAATCCGTCGACGTCGCTGTCGGCGCTGCAGTATGCGGCCGAAGGCGGTCATCCGGTCGCGCAGTGGAAGCTCGGTCAGATGTATGCCGTCGGCGACGGTGTCGCGCAGGACGATTTGCGCGCGTTCGAATATTTCAGCCGCATCGCCAGCGCTCATGCTGAAGATAGTCCGTCAGCGCCCCAGGCGAGCATCGTCGCCCGCGCGTTCGTTGCGCTCGGCCGCTACTATCTCGACGGCATTCCGAACTCGAAGGTGAAGGCCGATCCGGATCGCGCGCGCGAGATGTTCCACTACGCGGCGTCGTACTTCGGCAATGCGGACGCGCAGTACAATCTCGCGCGCCTCTATCTCGACGGCTCGACCGGTTCGCCGCGCGAGGCGAAGTCGGGTCTGCGCTGGCTCAGCCTCGCCGTGCAGAAGAATCACTATCAGGCGCAGGCACTGCTCGGGCAGATGATGTTCAACGGCGATCAGTTGCCGCGGCAAGCCGCGAAGGGGCTGATGTTCCTGACGCTTGCGCGTGACAGCGCCGGTCAGGGTGACGCCTGGATTCGCGAGAGCTACGCCAACGCGATGAAAAAGGCGTCGGAGAACGACCGCGCCATGGCGTTGCAGCTGCTTGAGCGTTGGGTCCGCGGTCAGCGCGACTGATCAAATCGCGGCTTGTCGTCAGGCCGCTTCCAGATCGAGATCAACCCACACCGGAACGTGGTCGGAGGCTTTCTCCCAGCCGCGCAGATGCTTGTCGATGCCTGCGTTCGCCAGGCGGTCGCTCGCCTGCGGTGAGAGCAGCAGGTGATCGATCCGGATACCGTTGTTCTTGGCCCAGCCGCCGGCCTGGTAATCCCAGAACGTGTACTGACCGGCCGCATCGGTTGTCGCGCGCACGGCGTCGGTCATGCCGAGATTGAGAAGCGCCTGGAAGCGCTCCCGCGTTTGCGGCAGGAACAGCGCGTCACCCATCCAGGCGCGCGCATCGTAAACGTCCCGCGCATCCGGAATGACGTTGAAGTCGCCGGCCAGAACGAACGTCTCCTCGTTCGCAAGCCGCTCCTTCGCGTAGGCCGTGAGGCGCGACATCCACTTGAGTTTGTAGGGATATTTCTCGGTGTCGGGCGGGTTGCCGTTGGGCAGATAGAGGCAGCCGATGCGCAACACGCCGCGCTTCAGCGGCACCACGCCTTCAAAGAAGCGCGCCTGCACATCCTCGTCGTCGCCGGCGAGCCGCGGCTTGGTTTCGTCGAACGGCAGACGCGAGAGTAGGGCGACACCGTTGAAGGTCTTCTGCCCGTGGGTGACCACGGTGTAGCCCATCGCTTCGATCGGCTCGCGCGGGAACGCCTCGTCGACGCACTTGATCTCCTGCAGGCAAACGACGTCCGGCGAGGCGTCTTTCAGCCATTTCAGCAGGTGCTCGAGCCGTTGCCGGATCGAGTTCACGTTCCATGTTGCGATGCGGATCATGCGGGGGCGAACATTAGCTATAATTCATGCGCGGACCATACCCCGCGCGTGAGGCCTGTGATAAACCGTCAAGACTCGATACACCAACGAAATAAAGCTGGTTTCAAGGGGTTAACGGTACAATCCGCCCTTGCAATTTTAAAGGCGCGCGAACGGCGCGGAACGATAATGAAACGACGTACCTGGCTGGTGGCACTCGTGCTCGTAGGGGGCATTGCCGCAGCCGCCTTTGCGACCCGATCAACGTGGATGGGGACGGGTGCCAACGCGCAGGCGCCGCAACAGCGTGTGCGGGTGATTTCCATCGAAACCGCGAAGGCCGAGCGCAAGACGGTGCCGCTGGAGGTCGATTCGATCGGCACGGTGACGCCGATCGCCAGCGTCGCGATCAAGTCGCGCGTCGAGACCACGATCACCAACGTTCATTTCGAAGACGGCGCCAAGGTCAACGAAGGCGACATCCTGTTCACGCTCGACTCGCGCCAGATCGATGCGCAGATCGCGCAGGCCGAAGGCCAGCTCGCACGCGATCAGGCCCAGCTTGCCGGCGCCGAACGCGACCTCAAGCGCTTCAGCGAACTGATCGCGAAAGGCGCGACCACCCAGGTCAACGTCGACAACGCCAAGACGCAGTCCGACATCCTTGCGGGCACGATCAAGGCCGGTGAATCCGCGCTGGAAAACCTGCGCGTGCAGAAGAGCTACACTGTGATCCGCGCGCCGTTCGCCGGACGCATCAGCGCCGCCAACGTCAAGATCGGCAACTTCGTGCGCCCGGCGGATCTCACGCCGATGGCAACCCTCAACCAAATGGCGCCGGTCTATGTCGCCTTCGCCGTGCCGCAGCGCGTGCTCGGCGAGTTGCGCGACGGCATCAAGGACGGCGTCTCGATGGTCAAGGCGACGATCCCCGGCAGCAACAAGTCCGAGGACGGCAAGGTCGCGATGGTCGAGAACGCCGTCGATGCGACGACCGGTATGGTCACCGTGCGCGGCATCATGGACAACAAGGTCGAGACCTTGTGGCCGGGCACGCTCGTCACCGCCAAGCTGACGGTGCGGACGGAAGAGGCGGTCATCGTTCCGTCGGTCGCGGTCCAGCGCAGCCAGGCCGGCAATTTCGTATTCGTCGTGAAGAACGGCACGGCCAACGTTCAGAAGGTCGAGGTCGGCCGCACGACGCAAGGCGTGTCGATCATCACCAGCGGCCTCGAGGGTACGGAAGAGGTCGTCATCGACGGCCAGTTGCTGCTGTCGAACGGCAGCAGGGTCGAGGTTCGGCCGCGCAAGGCGGGCGTCTAAAACGATCAGGGGCGGGGCTGAACGATGAATCTCTCGGAACTCTGCATCCGCCGCCCGGTGATGACGACGCTGATGACAGCGTCGATCATCGCGTTCGGCATCTTCGGCTTTCGCCTGCTGCCGGTGTCGGCGCTGCCGAAAGTCGACTTCCCCACCATCGCCGTCACCGCGACATTGCCCGGCGCGAGCGCCGAGACGATGGCGGCCTCCGTCGCGGGTCCGATCGAGCGTCAGCTCTCGACCATTGCCGGCATCTCGTCGATGTCATCGACGTCGGCGCAGGGCACCACCGCGATCACCATCCAGTTCGATCTCAACCGCAACATCGACGCCGCAGCGCTCGACGTGCAGACCGCACTGACGATCGCGCAGCGCCGTTTGCCGATCGAAATGACGACGCCGCCGAGCTTCCGCAAGGTCAATCCGGCGGAGTTCGCGATCCTGTTCGTCTCGCTGACGTCGTCGACGCTGCCGCTCTCCACGGTCAACGACTATGCCGACATCGTGCTTGGCCAGTCGCTGTCGCAGATTCCCGGTGTCGCGCAGATCCAGCTTTACGGGCCGCAGAAATTCGCGATCCGCGTGCAGGCGGATCCGGAAGCCGCCGCGGCGCGCGGTCTGTCGCTGGAAGACATCCGTGCCGCCGTGTCGCGCGCCAACTCGTCGACGCCGGTCGGTACCCTCAACGGGCCGCGGCAGGACACCGCGATTCAGGCGTCCGGTCAGCTCGACAAGGCTATCGACTACAACCAGATCGTGGTGGCCTGGCGCAATGGTTCGCCGGTCAAGCTCAACGAGGTCGCCAAGATTTACGACAGTGTCGAGAACGACAAGGTCGCGACCTGGTACAACGGCGAACGTTCGATCGTCATCGGCATCCAGAAGCAGCCGGACGCCAACACGGTGGCGGTGGTCGATGCGGTGCGCGCCAAGCTGCCGTCGCTGCGCGCGCAGATTCCGGAATCGGTCCGGATGGACGTCACCCTCGATCGCTCGGTGTCGGTGCGTCAGGCCGTTGCCGACGTCGAGGAGACGCTCTTGATCGCGATCGGCCTCGTCATCGTCGTGATCTTCCTGTTCCTGCGCTCGGCGTCGGCGACGTTTATTCCGGCGCTGGCCGTGCCGATCTCGATCCTGGGCACCTGCGCGGTCATGTACGCGCTCGACTACTCGATCAACAACATGACGCTGCTGGCGCTCACGCTGTCGGTCGGCTTCGTCGTCGACGACGCCATCGTCATGCTGGAGAACATCGTCCGGCATATCGAGCAGGGGATGAAGCCTTACGAAGCCGCGCTCAAGGGCGCGCGCGAAATCGGCTTCACCATCATTTCGATCACGTTCTCGCTGATCGCCGTGTTCATCCCGGTGCTGCTGATGGGCGGCATCGTCGGCCGCGTCTTCCGCGAGTTTGCGGTGACGATCTCGGTGGCGATCGTCGTCTCCGGCTTCGTGTCGCTGACGCTGACGCCGATGCTCTGCGCACGCGTGCTGAAGACGCACGATCCGCACCACAAGCCGAACATCGTTTTCCGCGCGTTCGAAGCCATGTTCGCGGGCTGGCTGCGCGCCTACGAGTGGTCGCTCGACAAGGTGCTGGCGTGGAAGGGCGTGATGCTGCTCGTCACCCTGTCGACGCTGGGCGCCACGGTGTGGCTGTACATGATCGTGCCGAAGGGATTCTTCCCGCAGGAAGACACCGGCTTCCTTGTTGGCACCACCGAATCCGCCACCGATACCTCGTTCGAGGCGATGACGGTGCGCCATCGCGCACTGTCGGCGATTCTGCAGGCGGATCCCGCGGTCGAATTCGTCAATTCGACCGTCGGCGTCACGGGTATCATCGCGACCAATAACAACGGGCGCTTGTTTATCGGTTTGAAGCCGCGCAACCAGCGCGAGGCCGCGCCGATTGTTATAGCGCGCTTGCGTCAGAAAGCGACGCAGGTGCCTGGCATCACCGCGTTCCTCCAGAGCATCCAGAATCTCAACATCGGCGGGCGGCCGTCGAAGAGCCAGTATCAGTACGTGCTCCAGAGCGGCGACACGGAGGCGCTCTATCGTGTTGCGCCCGAACTTCAGGAAAAGATCGGCAAGGTCGAAGGCATTCTCGACGTAACCACCGACCTTTACCTCAAGAATCCCCAGCTCACGGTCGAGATCGACCGCGAGAAGGCGGCCGTCTACGGCGTCACCGCCGACCAGATCCGCAATCAGTTGTTCAACGCCTACGGTGCGCGGCAGGTCGGCACCATCTATCAGCCATCGAACGACTATCAGATCATTCTTGAGGTGCAGCCGCAGTTCAAGGCGGACCCGTCTGATCTGTCGAAGCTCTATGTCAAGACGCAGAACAACGTGACCATTCCGCTCGAAGCCGTGGCGAAGATGGTGCCGACGATCGGTCCGCTGCAAATCAATCACCAGGGCCAACAGCCGGCGGTGACGATCTCCTTCAACCTCGCGCCGGGTGTCTCACTCGGTTACGCGGTCGACAACATCACGCGAATCGAGCGGCAATCGAACCTGCCTGCCACGGTGTTCACGGGCTTCTCGGGTACCGCGCAGGTGTTCCAGGATTCGCTGCGCGGGCAGTTCGTCCTGATCCTCGCCGCCGTGTTCGCGGCCTTCGTCATTCTCGGTATTCTCTACGAGAGCTTCATCCATCCGATCACGATCATCTCCGGCCTGCCGTCGGCGGGCATCGGCGCGATCCTGACCTTGATCCTGTTCAAGATGGACATGTCGGTCATCGCCATGATCGGCATCGTCATGCTGGTCGGCATCGTCAAGAAGAACGCGATCATGATGGTCGACTTCGCCATTGAGCGCCGGCATGTGGGCTTGAGCGCCGAGCACGCGATCCGCGAAGCCGCCTTGATGCGATTCCGTCCGATCATGATGACGACGTTCGCGGCGATCTTCGGCACCTTGCCGATCGCGTTGGGCGCGGGGGCGGGTGCGGAATTGCGCCAGCCGCTCGGCGTGTCGGTCGTTGGCGGTCTCTTGGTGTCGCAGTTGCTGACGCTCTACATCACGCCGGTCGTCTACATCTATCTCGACCGCATCGATCGCCGCCTGAAGCGCCGTCTCGAGCCGAACCTCGAGCACGATATCGAGGATCGCCCGCGCGCTGCGGCCGCAGAATAAAACGGACGCCCAGTAAAACAAAAAAGCCGGGCTCAGGCCCGGCTTTCCATGTGTGACGTCTGGAAAACTTAGATCGAGAAGCTGGTACCGCAGCCGCAGGAGGCGGTCGCGTTCGGATTGTTGACCCGGAACGAGGCGCCGATCAGGTCGTCGACGAAGTCGACTTCGGAGCCTGCGAGGAACGGCACCGAGGCGGGATCGACCAGCACCACCGCATCGTCTCTGGCGATCACGAGGTCGTCATCGGCGCGGGTGCGCTCGACGTCGAACTTGTACTGAAATCCCGAACAGCCGCCGCCTTCGACGCTGATGCGCAGCATCGCGCCCTGGCCTTCCGATTTCAGGATCTGGCCGATCCTGCGGGCGGCACGCTCGCTGATGGTGACGTTGTCGGTCATGGCTTCAGTCATGGGCGATCTGTCTTCAGGTTTGAATCTCGTCTCGCTCCATAGTTAAGTGCGCCCACCTCAAGAATCAAATGCCAAAAGGGACCTAAAGTGCCGGTCGGAATGGCTATCCCGCGTATGGTTTATGCCTGCGATCCGGAGAAAAGCCGTGGCCGGGCCCATTCGGAGGCTCCTAGCAAGACCCGCAGCGATTTTCGCCGGGATTGCGACCGCGTCATCCATTCGACCGCCTTCCGCCGTCTCAAGCACAAGACCCAGGTGTTCGTTTTTCACGAAGGCGACCACTACCGCACCCGGCTGACCCACTCGCTCGAAGTCGCGCAAATCGCGCGCGCGCTCGCGCGCCAGCTCGGCCTCGACGAGGATTTGACCGAAACGCTGGCGCTCGCTCACGACCTTGGCCATCCTCCCTTCGGCCATGCCGGCGAACGGGCGCTCGACGCATGTCTTCGGGGGTATGGCGGTTTCGACCACAATGCGCAGACGTTGCGGGTGGTGACCAAGCTGGAACGCCGCTATCCGGCATTCGATGGGCTCAATCTCACTTGGGAAGCGCTTGAGGGCATCGTCAAGCATAACGGGCCGCTGACCGACAAGGTGGGCAATGCCATCGGTCGCTATTGCGAAACCGGTGTGCCGATTGCGCTCGCCGAATATGTGCGCAAGCACGATCTCGAACTGTGGAGCTTTGCCTCGGTCGAAGCGCAGGTCGCCGCCGTTGCCGACGACATCGCGTATGACGCGCACGATATCGATGACGGCTTGCGGGCAGGGCTGTTTCGTATCGATGAGCTGGAGGCGATCCCCGCGTTGAACGAAATGATTGTCGAGATCGATCGCAAGTTTCCCGGCCTTGACGATGCCCGGCGGGGCGCCGAGCTGATCCGGGATATCATCGCCTTCTTCATCAACGGCGTCGTCGCGGAGACGGAGCGCCGGATCGGTCTGGGGAAACCGGCTTCGGTCGATGATGTCCGGTTGCTTGGCGAGCCGGTTGTCGGGTTTCCACCGGCGATGGTCGAGAATGAGCGTGCCATCAAGGCGTTCCTGCGGGAGCGGATGTACCGCGCCGAGCGGATCATGCGCATCATGGGGGACGCGGAAAACATCATCCGCGATTTGTTCGACCGCTACCGCCGCCGGCCCGAGGACATGCCCGCGGACTGGTCGCCGGCCGGTAACAGCCCGGCGCTGGCGAGCGAGCGGAAAATCGGCGATTTTATTGCCGGAATGACCGACCGCTTTGCGCTCGCGGAGCATGGGCGGCTCTTTGACTCGACCCCTAATTTGCTTTAGGCGGCGGCTGTTCTCTCACCCTTTCCGGCCACGTTCATGTCCAATGCACCCGCGTCCCATAACCTCTTTGCCGACATGCTTGCCCGCGTGCACGGCGTCTGCGGCGCCTTGCTGCCGGCAGGTCTGGATCTGTCGCGGGTCGTGGTCGAGCCGCCGAAGGATGCCTCGCACGGTGACATGGCGACGAATGCGGCGATGGTGCTGGCGAAAGATGCCAAGGCCAAGCCGCGCGATCTCGCCGAACAGATTGCAGAGAAGCTGCGTGCCGACGATCTCGTCGCCGCCGTCGAGATCGCGGGGCCAGGCTTCATCAACATTCGCCTGAAACCGCACGCATGGTCGGATGCCCTGCATGCGATCCTGCGCGAGGGCGAAAGCTACGGCCGCAGTGCTATCGGCAAGGCCGAGAAGGTCAACGTCGAATACGTCTCCGCCAATCCGACGGGCCCGATGCATGTCGGCCATTGCCGTGGAGCGGTGTTTGGCGATGCGCTGGCGAGCCTGCTCGCGGCGGCCGGCTACGACGTGACGCGCGAGTATTACATCAACGACGCGGGCGCGCAGGTCGACGTGCTCGCACGCTCGGCCTTCCTGCGCTATCGCGAGGCGCTCGGCGAAACCATCGGCGCCATTCCGGAAGGTCTTTATCCCGGCGACTATCTGAAGCCCGTCGGCGAAGCGCTGAAGGCCGAACACGGCGACAAGCTCAAGGCCATGAGCGAAACGCGATGGCTGCCGATCGTGCGCGCCAAGGCCATCGCGATGATGATGGCCGAAGTTCAAGAGGACCTGAAAGCGCTGAACATCACGCATGATGTGTTCTTCTCGGAGCGCTCGCTCGTAGATACTGGAAATAACCGCGTGGCGGAAACCATCGATTTCCTGCGCGACAAGGGCGATGTCTACGAAGGCCGCTTGCCGCCGCCGAAGGGCGCGCCGGTCGACGACTATGAGGACCGCGAGCAGACGCTGTTCCGCGCGACGGCGTTCGGCGACGATGTCGACCGGCCGCTACTGAAGTCGGATGGTTCGTACACCTACTTCGCCTCCGACATCGCCTATCACAAGAACAAGGTCGACCGCGGCTTCGCCAACATGGTCGACGTGTGGGGCGCCGATCACGGCGGCTATATCAAGCGCGTGCAGGCCGCCATCAAGGCGGTCACCGGCGACAAGGCCACGCTCGACGTGAAGATCGTTCAGCTCGTGCGCCTGCTGCGCAACGGCGAACTGGTGCGCATGTCGAAGCGCTCCGGCGATTTCGTCACCCTGCGCGAGGTGGTCGACGAAGTGGGCTCCGACGCGGTCCGCTTCATGATGCTGTTCCGCAAGAACGATGCGGTGCTCGACTTCGACCTTGCCAAGGTGCTGGAACAGTCGAAGGACAACCCGGTGTTCTACGTCCAGTACGGGCACGCGCGCGGGTACTCGATCTTCCGCAACGCGCTCGAGGTTGTCACAGGATTGCCGCAACATTTTGCGGAGCGTTCAGCCTTCCTCGACAAGGCCAATCTGGCGCGTCTGGAGGACCCGTCCGAACTCGATTTGATGAAGCAATTGGCGCTCTATCCGCGGGTGGTGGAGCAGGCGGCCTTGGCGCATGAGCCGCATCGAATCGCGTTCTATCTCTATGATCTTGCAAGCGCCTTTCACGCGCTCTGGACGCGGGGGCGCGATTTGCCTCATTTACGCTTCATTATCAATAATGATGCAGAAATTACTACTGCAAGACTGGCCCTGGTGCAGGGAGTCGTTTCGGTTCTGGCTTCCGGCCTTGCCGTTCTCGGCGTCAGCGCGCCAGTCGAAATGCGATAGGCGGGGAACGCTGCCTCTGGGGACAAGTGGCAGTGGTAAGCGGCAGCGGCTTTCGCCAGAATAGGCGGAGAGCGGCTTTCCCGAAGGGGACGCGGCGTCACGATGGCGGATCGATATCAAACCAGGGCTCACCCGCTCGACGATGGCCACGGCCATCAGCCGGCTCAGCAAAGGCCGTCCGGTGAAGGCGATCCGTTGGCGGAATTGGCCCGCCTGATCGGCCAGAGCGATCCGTTCAACAATTTCGGCCGCGATGCGCGCCCGGCACCGTCGCGCGACACGAGTTTCAGCCAGCATACGGACGAGCAGGAATACGCGCCGGAAGTACAACCGCCGGGCCCGCCGTCCTGGATGCAGCGCATGCGCCAGAATGCGGCAAGTCAGCAGGCGCATGAGGAAATCGCCGACGAGCGCGGCTATCATCAATCGCCGCCGTTCGCTCCGGCGGCCGAGACGCAGCAGCCCGATCCGTCGCGCTACGACGACGTTCTCTATGGCGATCAGCATCAGAGCTTCGATGCCCAGCAGCCACAGTTCGCGCAGGCGCAGGATCCGAATTTCGCTCACGATCAGTATGCCTATCAGGACGATCCTTACGAGGCTCAGGAGCAGGCCGAGCCGGAGGAGAAACCGCGCCGCGGTGGCTTGCTGACGGTTGCCGTCGTCATTGCTCTCGGCGTCGTCGGCACTGCGGGTGCCTACGCCTATCGATCGTTTGGCAGCTCGTCGCGCGGCGGCGAACCGCCGGTTATCAAGGCCGACACCGGGCCAACCAAGATCGTGCCGCCGACGAATCAGACGGCTGATGGATCCAAGCTGATCTATGACCGAATCGGGCAGGGCGGGTCCGCCCCCGAGCGCGTGGTGTCGCGCGAAGAACAGCCGCTCGATGTGAACAAGAACAGCGGTCCGCGCGTCGTGTTTCCTCCGCTCAACCAGGGGGGTGCAGCTGCCGCTCCCGCCGGTGCTGCAGGCGCACGCGTGGCTACTGCGCCGCCTGCTCCGGCCGCTGCAGGGCAAAGCGAAGAGCCGCGCAGGATTCGCACGCTCAGCATTCGCCCCGATCAGCCGGAGGCTGCACCGGCTCAGGCGCCTGCCAAACAGACAACCCGGGCAACAGCCCCGCCGCCACCCCCTGCGGCCAATGCCAACGCCTCGGCCAACGCGCCGTTGTCGCTGTCGCCCTCGTCGCCGCAGCAGACCGCGCCTGCGCCCCAACGAAATGTCTCGACGACCCCGCCCGGGGCCGCGGGCACCTATGTGGTCCAGGTTTCCTCGCAGCGGAGCGAGGCGGACGCGCAGGCGTCCTATCGCGCTCTCCAAGGCAAGTATCCGTCGGTGCTGGCATCGCGGCAGGCCTCGATCCGCCGCGCCGATCTTGGCGACAAGGGCGTCTACTACCGCGCGATGGTCGGTCCGTTCGGCTCGTCTGAGGATGCGACGCGGCTGTGTGACAGCCTGAAAGCTGCCGGCGGCCAGTGCAACATCATGCGGAACTGAGCTTTTTTGCTCAGTCCATAGCCGCCGTCCAAAGGAAATCCGGGCCGTTTCCTTGACCCTGCTGTGCGGTGCGGGCTAGCTCGGCCTCACCATGACCGCTCGCGCCTTCATCTCCGGCCTTTCCGGCCTCAGCCTCACGGCCGAGGAGCGTGCCTTCATGGCTGAAACCCAGCCTTGGGGATTCATTCTGTTCAAGCGGAATGTCGACACTCCTGCGCAAGTCGCTGCATTGGTGAAGGAATTACGTGAGGTGGTCGAGCGCTCCAATGCGCCTGTCCTGATCGATCAGGAAGGCGGGCGCGTGGCCCGGCTGCAGCCGCCGCACTGGCCGGCTTATCCGCGTGGAGCGGTCTTTTCAGCGCTTTACGACATCGACCGCGCCAAAGGCCTTCGCGCTGCCAAACTGAGTTCCCGGCTGATCGCGGCCGACCTGACCGATCTCAGGATCGACGTCGATTGCCTGCCACTGGCGGACGTTCCGGTGGCCGGAGCCGATGCGGTCATCGGCGACCGGGCCTATGGAACCGAGCCCGGGAAGGTGGCGGCTATCGCCCGCGCCGTGACCGAGGGGCTTGAAGACGGCGGTATCCTGCCGATCTTGAAGCATATTCCTGGCCATGGCCGCGCCACAGCCGACAGTCATCACAAGCTGCCGGTGGTCGACTCGTCCGAGGCGGAACTGGTCAAAACCGACTTTGCCCCGTTCCGGGCGCTCGCCGATTTACCGATGGCGATGACTGCGCATGTTGTGTTTAGCGCGCTGGACCCGCTCCAACCGGCCACCACTTCTGCGACAATCATCCGACAGGTGATTCGCGGCAGTATCGGGTTCCAAGGTTTGTTGATGAGTGATGACGTGTCGATGAATGCTCTGCAGGGGACGATTGCAGATCGGACCCGGGCGCTGCTGGCGGCAGGGTGCGACATGGTTCTGCACTGCAACGGGGTTCTCGACGAAATGCAGCAGGTGGCGCGCGAGACGCCGGTGCTTGCCGGCGAGGCGCTCAAGCGCGCCGATCGCGCGATCGCCTCGCGCAAGGCTCCGCAGCCGTTCGATCGCGAGACAGCGCGTGCGGAACTGGATGAACTGATCGGACAGACGGGAACTGCAATCGCATGACCGCGGAAATTCTTTCTTTCGAGACCGGCCGCCCCGCCGAGGAGCGCGCCGATGACGAACCGGCGCTGGTCGTCGACGTCGAGGGCTATGAGGGCCCGCTCGACCTGTTGCTCGCGCTGGCGCGGCAGCAGAAGGTCGATCTGTCGAAGATTTCGATCCTGGCGCTTGCCGACCAGTACCTCGCGTTCATCGAGGAAGCGCGCAAGGTCAAGCTGGAGCTTGCCGCCGATTATCTCGTGATGGCGGCGTGGCTGGCGTATCTGAAATCACGTCTGCTGCTACCTGAACCGGCGACCGCTGACGGTCCGACGGCGGAAGACCTCGCAACCGCGCTCGCCGCGCGTCTGCGCCGGCTGGAAGCGATCCGCGAGGCCTCGAACCGGCTGATGACGCGCCCGCAGCTCGGCCGCGATATCTTCGCGCGCGGCAATCCGGAATCGATCGCCGAAATCAAGCATCCGAAATGGACGGCGACGCTGTTCGATCTGCTGACCGCCTATTCGGCGCAACGCCAGCAGCGTGTGCTTGCGACCGTGCATCTGGCAAAGCGCACCGTGTGGTCGCTCTCCGAAGCCCGCGCGTCGCTGGAGCGCCTGGTTGGCATGGCCGACGACTGGAGCCGGCTCGACGAGTTCCTGATCAACTACGTCGTCGATCCGACGCAGAAGGCGACCGTGTTCGCATCGAGCTTTGCGGCTGCGCTCGAACTGGTGCGCGAAGGCACCGTCGATCTGCATCAGCAGGAAGCATTCGCACCCCTTTATTTCCGTAAGCGCACGACGCCGCTGGCGATCGACGCTGTGACCGCGCCCGATGGGCCGGCGAACTAGAGTTCAAGTGGAAGGAGAAGAAGCCATGGCAAGTCTGGCCGAGAAACGCGTCGTTGAAGTCGCGGAGCCTTCCGAGCAAACCGGTGCACGGCCGGAAGAGCTGCGGCTGCTGGAAGCGCTGCTGTTCGCCTCGAGCGAGCCACTGGATCAGGCGGCGCTTGCGAAGCGCATGCCCGAGGGCGTCGATGTGAAGGAAGCGCTGGCGCAGCTGCAGGCGGAGTACGCGCTGCGCGGCGTCAACCTCGTCAAGATCGGCAACAAGTGGACGTTCCGCACGGCCAACGATCTGTCGTGGCTGATGACGCGCGAGAGCACCGAGACGCGGCGTCTGTCGCGTGCGGCGATCGAGACGCTGGCGATCATCGCCTACCACCAGCCGGTGACGCGTACGGAGATCGAGGAAATCCGCGGCGTCATCACCTCCAAGGGCACGCTCGACGTGCTGCTGGAGACGGGCTGGATCAAGCCGCGCGGCCGCCGCAAGACTCCGGGCCGTCCGTTGACCTTCGGAACCACCGAAGCTTTCCTGTCGCAGTTCAGCCTCGAGGCGCTGGGCGACCTTCCGGGTCTCGAGGAACTGAAGGGGACAGGACTGCTCGATCCGCGGCTGCCCTCGAGCTTCAGCATTCCGGTTCCCTCCGACGATCCGGCGCTGCGCGAGGACGAGGATCCGCTGGAGCCGGGTGACCTGGATTTCGGTCTGGCCCCCGCGGTCGAGCCGGAAACTGGCTCGAAAGAGTAGCCGTTCACACGGTAACGATAGCGGCAACAAGTCGTTTGGCCGCGCGTTAGGCGCGGCTAAGTCCTTGTTTTTGACACCTCCCGCGCCTAGTTTCGGGGCAGATATGGGCTGGCTCAAAGCGTCGGCCGCGCCGCTTTTTGGAGGGCTGAACTATGGGTTCAATGAGTATCTGGCACTGGCTGCTGGTGATCGTGGTCGTGCTGCTGCTGTTCGGCCGCGGCAAGATTTCCGATCTGATGGGCGACATGGCCCAGGGCATCAAGGCCTTCAAGAAGGGCATGAAGGAAGACGAAACGGCTGAAAAGCCGGCCGAGCCCATGAAGACCATCGACAATGCGGCGCCGAGCCAGCCGGTGCGCACCGACGCCACCACCAAGGTCGGCTGACGTCGAAGGCGCGGTTTGAACCGGCACGCGGATCGATTGACGTGCCGGTTGTCGGCTAAACTAGCGCCTTGAGGAGATGAAGGCCGGACGGCCTTCGAGCGGAAAATTCCATGTTCGATATCGGGTGGAGTGAACTGGTTCTGATCGGCGTCGTCGCGCTGATCGTGCTTGGCCCGAAGGAATTGCCCGGCGTGCTGCGCATGGTTGGCCAGTGGGTCGGCAAGGCGCGTCGGATGGCCGCCGATTTCCAGGGCCAATTCCAGGAAGCGATGCGCGAGGCCGAAATGGCCGACGTGAAGAAGTCTTTCGACGACGTCAAGAACGCTGCGCACGATTTTACCGGCGGCAATCTGCTGACCAACGCACAGCAGCAGGTTGAGGAAGCGATCAAGCTCGACACCTCGCGCACCGAGACGCCGCCGGCGACGCCTGCACCCGAGGCGCGGCCGGCTGCAGCGACGTCTGCCACGCCTGCAACCGAGACAATGCCCGCACCGGAGGTCAAGACCGAGGCCAAAACTGAGGCCAAGGCGTCATGACAATCGAGGATATCGAGGCCACCAAGGCGCCGCTGATCGAGCATCTGATCGAACTGCGTTCGCGCCTGATCAAGGCGCTGCTCGCGTTCGGCGTCGCCTTCATCCTGTGTTTCTTCTTCGCCAAGCAGATTTACAACACGCTGATCTGGCCGTTCGTGTGGATCGCGGGGCCTGAGCACTCGAAGTTCATCTACACGGCGCTCCTCGAATACTTCATCACGCAGCTCAAGCTCGCGATGTTCGGCGCGGCCTTCATCTCGTTTCCAGTGATCGCCGGGCAGATCTACATGTTCGTGGCGCCGGGCCTCTATCGCAACGAGCGTCAGGCTTTCCTGCCGTATCTCGTCGCGACGCCGTTCTTCTTCGCGCTCGGCTCGGCGCTGGTCTACTTCATCGTCATGCCGATGCTGGTGCGCTTCTCGATCGGCATGGAGCAGGGCGCAGGCGCCGGACAGGCGGAAATCGCGCTGCTGCCGAAGGTCGGCGAATATCTGTCGCTGATGATGTCGCTGATCTTCGCGTTCGGCATCGCATTCCAGCTGCCGGTGATCCTGACGTTGCTCGGCCGCATCGGCGTGCTCACCTCGACGCAGCTGCGCGAGAAGCGCCGCTATTTCATCGTCGGCGCCTTCGTGATCGCGGCCGTGCTGACGCCGCCGGACGTGATCAGCCAGATTTCGCTCGCGGTGCCGCTGATGCTGCTCTACGAAGGTTCGATCTGGGCGGTGAAGATCGTCGAGAAGAACCGGTCCGCGACCCAGATGACTGGGGCGTCGCCGACGCCGCCGGAATCGTCGTCGACCAATCCGGCGGAATAGGGCGCTGCCGGGCGGCGTCCTGAAATACAGTCAATTCAACGCTTTCTGATTCGTCTTGCCCGCTCTTGTGCCGGGCATCCACGTCTTTTACAGACCAGCCAGCAATGACGCCGGGAAGGACTCGGCTCATGGGAATAAGCCAATGCACGACATTCGCGCGATCCGAGACAATCCCGAAGCTTTCGATGCCGCTTTGAAGCGGCGCGGGCTCGAGGCGATGTCGTCGTCGTTGCTCGCCATCGACGAGCGGCGGCGGACCGCGATTGTTGCGGCCGAGCAGGCGCAGGCGCGCCGCAACGCTGCGTCGAAGGATATCGGTGAGGCCAAGAAGACCAAGGATGAGGCGCGCGCCGCAACGCTGATGGCAGAGGTCGCCGATCTTAAGGTGAAGCTGCCCGAGCTTGAAGCGGCTGCGAAGGCCGCGGAGGATGAACTGCGCACGGTTCTTGCCGGCATTCCGAACCTGCCGCTCGATGAAGTGCCGTTCGGTTCTGACGAACACGGCAATGTGCATCACCATCAGTTCGGCGCGAAGAAGAGCTATGCGTTCAATCCGAAGCCGCACTTCGATCTCGGCGAAGCGCTGAAGCAGATGGACTTCGAGACGGCCGCAAAGCTGTCTGGTGCGCGCTTTGTCGTGCTCAAGAAGGGCCTGGCGCGGCTTGAGCGTGCCATCGGCCAGTTCATGATCGATCTGCACACCAACGAGCACGGCTACATGGAAGTGAATCCGCCGTTGCTGGTGCGCGATGAGGCAATGTTCGGCACGACGCAGTTGCCGAAGTTCGAAGAGGATCAGTTCTGGGTCACCGGTGACGGCTTCCGGCTCGGACTGATCCCCACCGCCGAAGTGCCGCTGACCAATCTCGTGCGTGAATCCATCCTCGACGAAAAAGAATTGCCGATGCGTCTCACAGCGCTGACGCCGTGCTTCCGCGCGGAAGCGGGCGCGGCCGGCAAGGACACACGCGGCATGATCCGCCAGCATCAGTTCACCAAGGTTGAGCTGGTTTCGGTTACGACACCTGAGGCAAGCAAGGACGAGCACGAGCGCATGCTCTCCTGCGCCGAAGAAGTGCTGAAGCGGCTCGATCTGCACTATCGCGTCATGACGCTGTGCACCGGCGACATGGGCTTCGCCTCGCAGAAGACCTACGACATCGAGGTCTGGATGCCGGGTCAGGGCGAGGGCGGTGCCTATCGTGAGATTTCATCGTGCTCGGTGTGCGGCGACTTTCAGGCGCGCCGGATGGATGCGCGTTATCGCGGCCCGGATAACAAGCCCCGCTTCGTGCACACGCTGAACGGCTCGGGCACGGCGGTCGGCCGTGCGCTGATCGCGGTGATGGAAAATTATCAGGAAGCCGATGGATCGATCGCGGTCCCGGCTGCGCTGCAGCCCTACATGGGCGGCATGAAGAAAATCGAGGCATAAGAAAAATGCGCATTCTCTGCACCAACGACGACGGCATTCACGCGCCCGGCCTGCAGATCGTCGAGGAAATCGCCAAGCAGATTTCCGACGATGTGTGGATCGTCGCGCCCGAGCTCGATCAGTCCGGTGTGTCGCACTCGCTGTCGCTGAACGATCCGTTGCGTCTGCGCGAAGTCAGTCCGCGTCACTTCGCGGTGCGCGGCACGCCGACCGACTGCGTTATCATGGGATCGCGCCACATCCTCGGCGACAAGGGTCCAGATCTCGTCCTCTCCGGTGTCAACAAGGGCCGCAACGTCGCGGAAGACGTCGTCTACTCTGGCACGATTGCCGGTGCGCTCGAAGGCACGATCCTCGGCATTCCGTCGTTCGCGCTATCGCAGGAATTCAGCATGGAGACGCGCCACAACCCGCACTGGGATTCGGCGATCAAGTTCGGACCCGAAGTCATTCGTAAGGTGATGAAGGCCGGCGTCCCGCGCGACACCGTCATCAACGTCAATTTCCCCGCATGTGCGCCGGCCGACGTGAAGGGCATCTCCGTCGTGCGACAGGGCAAGCGCAATCAGGGCTTCCTGAAGATAGACAAGCGTCACGACGGTCGCGGCAATCCGTATTTCTGGATCGGCTTTGAGCGTCTCGCCAATGTCGATCCGCCGGGTGAGGGCACCGACCTTGCGGCGCTGGCCGCGCGCTATGTTTCCGTAACGCCGCTGCGGCTCAACCGCACGGACGAGGCGTTCTCGGAAAAGCTTGTCGATATTCTGAAATAAGCCGCCGCGTCAGGCCGCGGTCGCGCCGAGCGCGCCCTGGATAACCCGGGAGAGCGTTTCCATCTGGAAGGGCTTCTGCAGCAGTGGACGGTCGCGGAACTTCTCGGGCAATCCCTGCACGCCATAACCGGTTGCGAAAACGAACGGCCGGTTGAGGCCTTCGATCGCTTCCGCCACCGGCGAGATCAGCCGTCCATTGACGTTGACGTCGAGAATGGCGAAGTCGAAGTCGGTGCACTTGGCGAGCCGGACTGCGTCGTCGATGTCGCCGGCCTCGGCGGCGATGCGGTAGCCGAGCTGTTCCAGCATATCGACCACCATCATCCGGATCATGACCTCGTCCTCGACCACCAGGGCCGAGCGCTGCTGCGAAGTGGCCGTTGTCATTCCGGTCGTCCTTGCCCCAAACCGTCATCCGGCAGATACGAATCCTAGAACAGAACTTTGTTCCGGGCAAAACCAATTACGCCCTTGGTGCCGTGCAGCGTGGAACCCCACATGCGATCCGGTATCAGTTCGGCAATTGACAATGCGTGACAATATCTCTCCTTGAGCCTGAATCAGCAGCCGCCAATCGCGTGAAGTTGTAGAGAGTATCGATGCCGAGAGCCGACCAAGCGGCTGAGAAAATGAAATTCCAGCTCACGCTGCGCCAGCGTGGGATCAGCGATCAATCAGTGCTTCGGGCGATGGAAGAGGTGTCGCGCGAGGAGTTCGTCGATCCGTTCGATCGCCATCAGGCTTACCGCGATAACGCACTGCCGATCGCTTGCGGCCAAACGATCAGCCAGCCATTCGTTGTGGCGTTCATGACCGAGCAGTTGCAGCTGAAGCCGGAGCATCGGGTGCTCGAGATCGGCACCGGATCGGGCTACCAGGCTGCGGTGTTGTCGCGGCTGGTGCGCGATGTTGTGACAGTCGAACGATTTCGCACGCTGGCGGAAGCGGCGAGGGAACGTCTGGCGCGGCTTGGCTGCGCCAATGTCGATGTGCAACTGGGTGATGGGCTGTCGGCTGGTCTGCCACTGGGCCAGTTCGATCGTGTCCTGGTGACCGCAGCGCTTGAGCGTATCCCGGATGCGCTGGTGGATAGGCTGGCACCCGATGGTGTGCTGGTTGCCCCGGTCGGCCCTCACTACGGGGTCCAGATGCTGCAACGATTGCGGCTCACCGCAGGCGGACGAGAGGTCAAGGACTTGGTCGAGGTGCGTTTCGTCCCGGCGTTGCCGGGACTCGCGCGGGAAACCTGACGCCGCCATGTCGTCGCATTTATGAAAGGCTTTTCCGGCAGTTAAAGGGTTGTTTACTGCCGGCGTGTTTACTCAAATTTGCGTTTAGTTGCGTTTGTGTGAGTAACCATGTCCCGCGTAGCCGAGTTACATTACTCGCGCCGAGCGCCGCAAGTTGCGGCATTGGCGCTGATTTCTGTCGCCTTTGCTGGATGCAGTGCGGATACCCAGTCGCGCTTCTCGCAAGGCAATTTTTCAAATCCCTTCCGCTCAGAGACGACCGCGTCCGTGCCGCAGCAGCAGGCGCCGCAAGCCGCGCCTTACGGCCGGGTTGAACGCGGTCCGCAGGTTTCGTCGCAACCTCTGCCGCCGCCGGTCTCGGCGCCGCAGAGCTATCCGTCGTACCCGCAGCAGGGCGTGTCAGGTGGTGGACGCGGCATGTCGTCCTATACGCCGCCGGCGGCTCCGATCGAGACGACCAGCAGCGTCGCGCCGCGTTCCGTCGCTGCGACCAAACCGGCACCTGTCAGCGGCACGACGATCATCGTCGGCACCAGCGATACGCTGGAAGGTCTGGCCAAGCGCTACAATGTGTCGAGCGCTGCGATCCTGCAGGCCAACGGTTATCGCGGCCCGCGTGCGTTGCAGCCCGGTCAGCAACTGATCATTCCGCGCGCCACCGCGCAGGTTGCTGCGGCTCCGGCCGCGCCCGCCGCCGTTGCCCCGGCTCCGGCGACAACCACGTCCAGCAGCCACGTCGTCAATCGCGGCGAAACGCTGATGAGCCTGTCACGCCGCTACAACGTGCCGCTTTCGCAGCTCGCGAAGGCGAATAACCTCACGCCGACCTCGCAGCTCGCGATCGGGTCGAAGGTGGTTGTCCCCGGCGGCAAGCCGGCTGTTGCAGCTGCGGCGCCTCAGCCTGCCACCGAGCAGAAGCCTGCCAATCAGGTCGTGGCGCAAGCGCCGCAGACCAAGCCGGCGGCTCCCGCCGAACCGCAGCAGAAGGCGCGGCTCGCGATCACAACCCCTGAAGTCCCCGAGTCGGCGCCCGCCAAGGCAACCGAAACGACAAGCGCGTTGCCGGCTTTCCGCTGGCCGGCGCGCGGCCGTGTCATCGCCGGTTACGGCGCGAAGACGAACGGCAAGCAGAATGACGGCATCAACGTCGCCGTTCCGGAAGGCACGCCGATCAAGGCGGCCGAGGATGGCGTCGTCGCCTATTCGGGTAACGAGCTCAAGGACTATGGCAATCTCGTTCTGGTGCGGCACTCCAACGGCTACGTCACCGCATATGCCCATGCGAGTGAGCTGATGGTGAAGCGCGGGGATACGATCAAGCGCGGCCAGACCATTGCCAAGTCGGGTCAGACGGGAGGAGTGAGTTCGCCGCAGCTTCACTTCGAGATCCGCAAGGGGTCTTCGCCCGTCGACCCGATGCAATTCCTCAACGGCACCTGAGATCACACTCTCAAGGGTGAAGAGAAACGGGCCCCTTACGGGCCCGTTTACGCATCAGGCGCTCAGTTTGACGCCGAGCCGCCCGGCAATCTCCTGAATGAACTGCCAAGCGACACGGCCGGAGCGCGATCCCCGCGTCGTCGACCATTCCAACGCTTCGCGTTCAATTTCGGCGTCGTCCATGCGCAGGCCGAAGTGTTTGGCGTATGCGCGGATCATCGCGAGATATTCGTCCTGGCTGCAGCGATGGAAGCCGAGCCACAGGCCAAAGCGATCCGAGAGGGAAACCTTTTCCTCAACCGCTTCGCCCGGATTGATTGCGGTCGAGCGCTCGTTCTCGATCATATCGCGCGAGAGCAGGTGCCGCCGGTTCGACGTGGCGTAGAGGATGACGTTGTCGGGACGGCCCTCGATGCCGCCTTCGAGCACGGCTTTCAGCGACTTGTAGGACGCATCGTTCCCATCGAACGACAGATCGTCGCAGAACACGATGAACTGAAAATCGCTGTCGCGCAGGATCGTCATCAGCAGCGGCAGGCTCTCGATGTCCTCGCGGTGAATTTCGATCAGCTTCAAGCGGCCGCGCACGCCGCTCATGGCGTTGACACTCGCATGCGCCGCTTTGACCAGCGACGACTTGCCCATGCCCCGCGCACCCCAGAGCAGCGCATTGTTGGCTGGCAAGCCTTTGGCGAAGCGTTCGGTGTTTTCGATCAGGATGTCGCGCATCCGGTCGATGCCCTTGAGGAGGGTGAGTTCGACGCGGTTGACGTGCGGCACTGGCGCCAGACGGCCGTTCGGATGCCAGACAAACGCGTCCGCACTTGCCAGAATTGCTCCCGCATCCGGTGTCGCCGACTGCTTGCCGAGGTGAGCAGCGATCGCCTCCAGCGCTTCAACGATCCGCTTGTCGTTGCCGAGCGGCGGTTTGGCCGCATGACGTTTTGTCGCGCGCGGCGGCTGCTTGGCACGGGCAGGCGTCGATGATCGGTTTCTCGTTGGCTTTTTTGACATGCGCGTTAGTCTACAGCGGCGTTCGGTTCGGCTATTCCGGAGCTGAAGTCCCGGTTTTCGGGGATAAATACCGCTCGGCAGTCTGCCGAAACGGGATTCGATCAATCTGGTGACGGGGCGCACAAGTCAAGGCTCGGTGAGGCCAAAATCCTAGTAAAAACAGCGGGCAGGGCAGCGTTGCAATTGGGACCGCGGCCGCTATAGTCCGCGCGAATTCGGGCCAAATGCGCCTGACGCCAATGCGTTAGCATCCGCTTGGCGGCCGGAAATTCCCTTCAACGAGGATGGTTTGAATGTTGATCTCACCTGCCTACGCACAGGCCGCAGGCGCCGGCGATACCAGCTCGATGCTGATGTCGTTGTTGCCGTTCGCGCTGATCTTCGTGATCATGTACTTCCTGATCCTGCGGCCGCAGCAGAAGAAGATCAAAGACCATAACGAGTTGGTGAAGAACCTGCGCCGTGGCGACACGGTCGTGACCTCCGGCGGCCTTGTCGGTAAGGTGACCAAGGTGGTCGACGATGAGCAGGTGGAGGTCGAGATCGCCGACGGCGTTCGCGTTCGTCAGGTGCGTCAGTTGATCTCCGGCGTGCGCAGCAAGGGTGAACCCGCCAAAGACGAAGGCTGAGCCCCGCTCGTTTTCACAGCCCTAATTCACCGCACGAGTTCTGACCGATGTTGTATTTCACGCGATTGAAGGCGCTTGCGATCATTCTCACCGCGCTGATCGTGTGTCTGTTCGCGGTTCCGAACTTCTTCCCGGAAAAGACGGTCAAGACCTGGCCAAAGTGGGCGCAGCGCCATCTCGTGCTGGGCCTCGACCTGCAGGGCGGCGTGCACCTCTTGCTCGCCGTCGACGCCAACGCGGTGAAGAAGGACAAGCTCGAACAGGTGCGCGACGACGTCCGCCGCACGTTGCGTGACGCGCGGCTCGGCTACAGCGGTCTCGCCGTCAGGGGTGAGACCGTCGAAGTTCGCGTCAAGGACACCGATCTCTCCGCAGCACTGACGAAGCTGCGTGAGCTGTCGCAGCCGCTCGGCGGCTTGCTCGGTTCGAGCGGCCAGCGCAGCATGGAGATCACCGATGCGGGCGGCGGACTGATCCGCCTGACGGTGCCGCCGGCCGCGATCAACGAGCGCGTGCGCCAATCGGTCGAACAGTCGATCCAGATCATCGAGCGCCGCGTCAACGAACTCGGCACGGTCGAGCCGCTGATCCAGCGTCAGGGCCTCGATCGTATTCTCGTGCAGGTCCCTGGCCTGCAGGATCCGACCCAGCTCAAGGGCATCATCGGCAAGACCGCGAAGATGGAATTCCGCATGGTCGACAGCTCGGTGTCGCCCGATCAGGTCAGTCAAGGCCGTGCCCCGCCTGACTCAGAAATCTTGCAGAGCTTCGAGTCACCGAAGCAGCCCTATGTGATCAAGAAGCAGGTGCTTGTCTCCGGCGGCGATTTGACCGATGCGCAGCCAGGTTTCGATCAGCGCACCAGTCAGCCAATCGTCAGCTTCAAGTTCAACACGTCGGGCGCGCGCAAGTTCGCGGTCGCGACCACCGAGAACGTGAAGCAGCCGTTCGCCATCGTGCTCGACAACGAGGTGATTTCGGCGCCAGTCATTCAGGAGCCGATCACTGGCGGTTCAGGGCAGATCTCCGGCAACTTCACGGTTCAGCAGGCCAATGACCTTGCGATTCTGTTGCGTGCCGGCGCGCTGCCAGCGCCGCTGACGATTATCGAAGAACGTAACGTTGGCCCCGGCCTCGGTCAGGACTCGATTGCGGCCGGCGAACTCGCGTCCTACGTCGGCTCGGTGCTGGTCGTCGTCTTCATGCTGCTGACGTACCGCCTGTTCGGTTTCTTCGCCAACGTGGCAGTTGCGATCAACGTGGCGATGATCTTCGGCATTCTGTCGCTGCTCAACGCAACGCTCACCTTGCCCGGCATCGCCGGCATCGTGCTGACCGTCGGCATCGCGGTCGACTCGAACGTGCTGATCTACGAACGTATTCGCGAGGAACTGCGGCACGGACGCAGCCCGATCAACGCGATCGATGCCGGGTTCACCCGCGCGCTCGCAACGATCATGGACTCCAACATCACCACGTTCATCGCGGCGGCCGTGCTGTTCTATATCGGTACCGGCCCGGTGCGCGGCTTCGCCGTGACGCTCGGTATCGGCATTATCACCACCGTCTTCACCGCATTCACGGTCACGCGCCTGATCGTGGCCACCTGGGTTCGCTGGAAGCGGCCCCAGGTCGTGCCGATCTAAGGAGTTTCCTAAGTCGTGACCACCTGGATTGTTATCGCGCTTGCGGTTTTCATCGTCGCTCTGACGATCGTTAGCATTATGGGCTGGCTGCCGTCGATGCGTATCGTTCCCGACGATACGACGTTCGACTTCATGCGCTTCCGCCGCATCAGTTTCCCGATCTCGGCTCTCGCCTCCATTCTCGCCATCGCGCTGTATTTCACGCACGGGCTGAACTTCGGCATCGACTTCCGTGGCGGCACGCTGCTTGAGATTCAAACCAAGTCCGGTCCGGCCGACATCGGCGCGCTGCGCACCAAGCTCGGGACCCTTGGTCTCGGCGACGTGCAGCTTCAGCAGTTCGGCGGTCCGTCGGACGTGCTGATCCGCATTGCCGAGCAACCGGGCGGCGACGCGGCTCAGCAGGAGGCCGTACAGAAGATCCGCAATACGCTCGGCGCGGAAGTTGAGTATCGCCGCGTTGAAGTCGTCGGCCCGCGCGTGTCGAGCGAACTTCTGGCCTTCGGTGTGCTTGGCCTGATGCTCGCGATTGTCGGCATTCTGATCTATCTCTGGTTCCGCTTCGAATGGCAGTTCGCGCTCGGCGCGATGATCGCGAACATCCACGATATCGTGCTGACCATCGGTTTCATGTCGATCGCCCAAATCGACTTCGATCTGACCAGTATCGCGGCGCTGCTCACCATTCTCGGCTATTCGCTGAACGATACGGTCGTCATCTACGACCGTATTCGCGAGCTTCTGCGCCGCTACAAGAAGATGCCGATGCCGGAGCTGCTGAACCAGTCGATCAACTCGACGCTGTCGCGCTCCATCATCACCCACGTGACGGTGACGCTGGCGTTGTTTGCTCTGCTGCTGTTCGGCGGCAAGGCGATCCACAGCTTCTCGGCAACCATGATGTTCGGCGTCGTGCTGGTCGGCACCTACACCTCGATCTTCATCGCCGCGCCGCTCCTGATCTACCTTGGCGTTGGCACGACGCGTGACGCGCCGGAAAAACCGGCCAAGCCCTGACGATGCCGGGCTCTCCGGACGCGCCGCATCTTCCGAGGTCCGCGCCCATCGACGCCTACGGCAATGGCGGCTTCCGCTTTGCCGATATGTCGCATCGGGGCTCGCTACTCTGTTTGCCGGATTCGATGTGGGCGTGGGAGGTCACCTCACCGGAGCAGATCGACCGGTACAGCCTCGCGAAAGTTCTGGAGCGCGCCGGCGGCATCGATACGCTGCTGATCGGGACGGGGACCGCAATCTGGCGGCCGTCCGAGCGGCTGCGTGACATCTTCCGGAACGTGACGATCGGTATCGACGCGATGCAGACGGGGCCGGCCATCCGCGTGTTCAATGTGATGATCAGCGAGCGCCGACGGGTCGCGGCCGCCCTGATCGCAGTGCCATGAGTGGCGAAGACGATGCGGCGTTCTGCGCGCAGGATGTGCGCGAGCGCGACTTCGAGCGATATGCGCTGACGCTGTTCGTTGCCCCTGAACATCGCCGCGCGCTGCTGGCGCTTTATGCCTTCAATGCCGAGGTCTCGCGTGTCCGCGACATGGTCAGCCAGTCGCTCCCAGGCGAAATCCGGCTGCAATGGTGGGCCGATGCGCTCGCCGGCAAAGAGCACGGCGAGGTCGGTGGCAATCCGATCGCCGCAGAACTGCTGCATGCGGTCGAGGCCTACGGCCTGCCGCGCGATGTGCTCGACAGCTTGATCGAAGCGCGCCGCTTCGATCTTTACGACGACCCGATCCCGTCGCTGCAGCATCTGGAGGCCTACGCGACGCGGACCGACGGCACGATGCTCGCGCTCAGTGCGCGCGTACTCGGCGGAGATGCAGCGAGAGCGGAAGCGCCGGCGCGTGAAGCGGGCATCGCCCTCGGCATCATGCGGGCGATCAACCTCTTGCCGCTGCATGCGTCGCGGCGGCAGCTTTATCTGCCGGCGGATCTCATTGCGCAGTTTCAGGTCCAAATCGAGGATGTCTTGGTAGGGCAGCCAACGCCGGCGCTGCGCGAACTGATCGGCCATCTGCATGGCGTAGTCCAAGCACGCTACGACGCAGCGACCGCGCAGCTGCCATCGCTTCCGCCTGGTGTACGCCCGGCATTTCGGCAACTCGCGCTGCTGCGCCGGCAGCTTGAGGCCGGGGTGCCGCAAGATCCCTTCCGGCCGCCCGAGCGCTCACGTCTGCGCACGCTCTGGACGATGTGGCGGGCTAAGCGCTAGGCCGCAGACGCGATCTGCGGCATGGCTGCGAGCCAGCGATCGAGATCGCTTAAGGCGCGCTCGCTCAGCGCCATCTTGCGCGCTATTGTTTTCTCGGTGCCGCGCAGCCGCGAGCCGTCGGGTTTCTTGGTCGGCGCGGACGCCAACGGCGGGAACAGTCCGAAGTTGATGTTCATCGGCTGGAACGAGCGCGGACCTGCGTCGATCGTCTCGATATGACCGCCGGTGATGTGGCCGAGCAGCGAACCGAAGGCCGTGGTCGGCGGCGGCGGCCCGATCACGAGACCGGTTGCATCGGACGCAGCAAACAGGCCGGCGAGCAGGCCGATCGCCGCCGACTCCACATAGCCCTCGCAGCCGGTCATCTGGCCGGCGAACCGCAGACGCGGCGCAGCTTTCAGCCGAAGTTGCGGGTCGAGCAGCTTCGGCGAGTTCAGGAACGTGTTGCGATGGAGGCCGCCGAGGCGCGCGAACTCCGCGCCCGTGAGCCCCGGAATGGTCCGGAAGATGCGCGTCTGCTCGCCGTGCTTCAGCTTCGTCTGGAAGCCGACCATGTTGTAGAGCGTGCCGAGCTTGTTGTCCTGGCGGAGCTGGACGACGGCGTAAGCCTTGACGGTCGGATTGTGCGGGTTGGTCAATCCGAACGGCTTCATCGGCCCGTGCCGCAGTGTTTCAGCCCCGCGTTCGGCCATCACCTCTATCGGCAAGCAGCCGTCGAAGTAGGGCGTGCTGGCTTCCCAGTCCTTGAAGTCCGTCTTTTGGCCTGCGATCAGTTCGCCGACGAAGGTTTCGTACTGTTCGCGCGTGAGCGGGCAGTTGATGTAATCGGCGCCGGTGCCGCCCGGGCCGACCTTGTCGTAGCGCGACTGGAACCAGGCGACCGACATGTCGATCGAATCGCGATGCACGATCGGGGCAATGGCGTCGAAAAAGGCCAGGGCGCTTTCGTCGGTCAGGGACCTGATCGCATCGGCAAGCGGCGCCGAGGTCAAAGGTCCGGTCGCCACAATGACGTTGTCCCAGTCCTCGGGTGGTAGTCCCGCGACTTCGCCACGACTGATCTCGATCAGCGGGTGTGCCCGGAGGGCGGCCTCCACCGCTGCAGAGAAGCCGTCACGGTCGACCGCCAGCGCACCGCCGGCCGGCACCTGGTTGGCGTCGGCGGAGCGCATGATCAGCGAGTCCAGGCGCCGCATTTCGGCGTGGAGGAGGCCGACAGCATTGGTGGAGGCATCGTCGGAGCGGAAGGAGTTGGAGCAGACTAGTTCCGCCAGCCCGTCGGTCTTGTGGGCGTCCGTCATCCGGTGCGGCCGCATCTCGTGCAGGACGACATTGATGCCGCGGCTGGCGATCTGCCAGGCGGCCTCAGAGCCAGCGAGGCCGCCGCCGATCACGTGGACAGGGCCGCGCCTTGCGCGCTTGGAATTGCTGGGTGTTTCGGTCATGGCTGACAGGTAGCGGATTTGGCCGCGTATTGGCAGCCCGCCATGTCGAAGTTCCTGTCAGAAACGACAACGCCCGCGTTGCAGCGGGCGTTATCCGTTCGTCAGAGGGGGCAGAAAGCTTCAGTCCTTGAAAGCGCCCATCGCGACTCGGCGAATGTCCGATCGATCGAGGCCGATGTCGGCCAATTCACGATTGCTGAGCTGGGACAGTTCGCTGACGTTGCGATGGTAGTCGCGGTACTCGCGGAGGAAGCGAATGATCGACAGCAACATAGCGTAGCTCCTTTATTTACGATTCAGTGCTTGGAGGGTCACCAAATCGTTGAAATGAATATAGGTGATCAGTTTGCGTTGCGGCACAGATAATGTTGCGATGCAGCTCGGCCTTTTCTGCATGCCTTCGGTCATAAAGCGTTAACGACATTTGACCGCCTTGAGCATTGAAGCGGGTTGGGCTGAGAGGTTTGTGTATTTTATCAAATTCTGCCTTTATTACGTTGAATATTAGTATTTTTATAGCTTCTTTCAATCTTAATCCGTATGCGATCATGACAGTCGGGGGGACGTCCAAGGACCTCTCTGGTTCGCTCTGCGATGCAAAAATTACACTCAGAAATCGCATACCTATACAGTGAATATATATTCTTTCTTTGCTTTTCACATCGTGAGTACCGCAATCACGGAAGCTGTGGCATGAAAACGCCCATGCTCGGTTCCTCAAGATGGCGATTGGCGTTGCTCGGTCTTGCGCTCGCGCACGCGCTGGCGCTTCAGGCCGTGCTGCCGTCCTGGGCGCGCCTGCTTCAAACAGGACCGGAAGGGCTCACGGTGCTTTGCCGTGTTGTCCCGACCGCGCAGAAAACGACCGGCGGCGATGAGCCGCCGCCACATCACGACTGCCTTGCAAGCTGCTTAGCGGCGCTAACGGGCGCCGCGGTGGCGGCTCGCGAAGCGGCGACTGAGCCTCGTCGTGGCTTCATTATCGTTTCGCAAAGCCATCGGGCATCGGATCCGAAACGCGAACATCTGTCGACTGCATGGTCCGCGCGGGGACCGCCGTCTGCTGCCTGAACGGCAAACAACGCGACGGCTTCTTCTGCATCGACGAGGATCACATGACGTTTTCAATCACCAGCCGCGGTCAAGCGGCGTTTTCCGCTGCGGCGCTTGCCGCTCTGCTTCTGTCCACCACGCCATCAATGGCGCATGTCACCCTGGCAACGGGCGAAACCGCATCGGGCAGCTACTACAAGGGCGTACTACGGGTTCCGCACGGCTGCGACGGCAAGGCAACCAAGTCCGTTAGCGTTCAGATTCCCGAAGGCGTGATCGGTGTGAAGCCGATGCCGAAGCCGGGCTGGACCGTGACCATGACGAAAGGCGCCTACGCCAAAGCTTACGAAAGTCATGGCAAACCTGTGACTGAGGGTGTCAAGGAGATCGTCTGGTCCGGAAGCGAACTGGGCGACGACTTCTACGACGAGTTCGTGTTCACGAGCTTCGTGACAGATGCGTTCGCGGCCGGTCAGCGCGTGTACTTCCCGACAGTTCAGATCTGTACCGAGGGTGAGGCACGCTGGACCGAGGTTCCTGCGGCCGGCCAGAGTGCGCGCGATCTGAAATCGCCGGCGCCGGCGTTGCGGATCGCCGATGGGCGCATGAATGCGCAGGCGCAAGCTACGGGTGTGGAGATCTACAAGCTCGGTGACATCACGGTCATGGCGCCTTGGAGCCGGGCAACACCTGGCGGCGCCAAGGTCGCCGGCGGTTATCTCAAGGTCGTCAACTCCGGCTCGGCGCCGGAGCGACTGGTCAGCGCCACGGCAAGCGCGGCGGGCCGCATGGAGATTCACGAAATGTCGATGGTCTCGGGCGTGATGCGCATGCGGCCGCTGAACGACGGTCTCACCATCAAGCCGGGCGAGACGATCGAACTGAAGCCGGGCGGCTTCCACATGATGTTCATGGACCTCAAGCAGCCGTTCAAGCAGGGCGATGCGATCAAAGCCACGCTGCAATTCGAAAAGGCGGGCAAGCTCGACGTTGTCTTCACCGTCGGCGCGGTCGCGGCGTCCGGCGGCGGCGACGATCACTCCGGCCACAAGCACTGATCATCAACGCGCCAAACGCGGCCCGGCCGTCTGNNGCCGGGCCGCGTTTTGTTTTCAGCGCCCCAGTGAACTCGCGAACGCGTCGCCGTCCTTCAAGCCGAGCTCGAACGCGTTCCGGATGCCGTCCGGGTTGGTGATGTCGAACTGCTTGACGTTGATCTTCTGCGATGGCTGCACGTAAGTGCGGTTCGCGACCTTGGGCACATTTTTGTAGAGGCGGGTCAACAGCACCAGCGTGCGTCCGCCCTGCGCCTCGATCGGCAGCAGCGGTTCGACGGGAACGTTGTCGACGAGACCGCCGTCGAAGGCAGGCTGGCCGTCGACCAATGTCACCGGCATGAACGGCGGCACGCCGCCGCTGGCGATGAGCGCGTCACGCATCAGCTGCGGGTCCTTCAAGTCGCGGGCCGCAACGAAGCCGCCGCGAAAGCCGAGCGCGCGACCGAAGCGCGGATGCACCGGATGAAACAGCTGCTTCTCCAGCTGATAGGCGCCGATGCCGAGCGCGGCGCCGAATGTCGGTGACAGCCGTTTCGGCAGCCTAGAATAGGCGATGCGAAAATCGGTCATCGCATTGATGCGCGCAAGCGCCGCCTCATCGATCGTCGCGGCGAGCAGCTCCTGATACATCGGCCCGACCGGGCAAAACGGTCCACCGCGCCGCCAGCCAGCCAAATCAAAGTTCTTCAGGTGCGTACCACAGGCGCCGATCACGTTCTGGCGAACGTGCGGGCCGATCTCGAGCAGACTGTAGGTGGCCGCGAACGCGCCGGCACTGGCGCCGACCACAAGCCGCGGTTTCAAGCCGAGCCGCCCGGCGGCGGCCTCATAGAAACCGCCTTGCCAGTAACACCGGTTACCGCCCCCGGCAAAAACCATCGCGTCGAACATCGGCGCGGTATAGCAGACTTGCCGCACTGCGAAAAAGAGCAGTGCGGCTCCGTTGTTGGGTCAAGGCCGCGGCTGATCAGCCGACAGCCTTGCGGTAGACATGCCAGGTCGCATGGCCGAGGACTGGGATCACGACTGCGAGCCCGATGAAGAACGGCAGCGATCCGATCGCCAGCAGCACCGCCACGATCAGGCCCCAAGCCGCCATCGGCACCGGGTTGGCGAGCACGACCCGTAACGACGTCAGGATCGCATCGGCGACGCCGGCATGCCGGTCCAGCATCAGCGGGAACGAGACGACACTGACGCAGAGCGCGACGAGCGCGAACAGGAAGCCGACGCTGCAGCCGATAATGATCAGCATGTGGCCTTCGCGCGATGTCAGAATTCGCTCGGCGAAATCCGGAATGCTTGCTGCCGGCGCGTAGCCGAACATCGACGTGTAGATCGCTTGCGCCGACGCCACCCAGACCACGAACAGAGTGAGCAGCATGACGCCAAGGCCAAGCATCGCGCCGAACGAGGGCGAGCGCAGCACGCCGAGGGCCTGCGACGCTGTCGGCTCTTCTCCCAGTTCACGGCGGCGGCTCAATTCATAAAGACCGATCGCGGCGAAGGGGCCGAGCAGGGCGAAGCCCGCGGCCAGTGGAAACAGCAGCGGCAGCACCGAGTAGCCGAGCGTCATCCGGGCGAGCACAAGGCCGAGAACCGGATAGATTAGGCAAATCATCAAGGCGTGGCTCGGCACGGCCTTGAAGTCTTCCCAGCCCTGACGAAGCGCGTCGCCGAGATCGGACAACGTCAGCTTGCGGATTGTCGGCCCCACAGCCGCGTTTGCGCCGCGGGGCGTCAGTTGAGTGACGTTGTTGGAGTAAGATGTGGCCATGAGCGTGCTCTCCCTGTTTTTGGGGCGACCGCATCAAGCCGAGCGCCAATGCCAACCGAGAACACGAAAACAAGCACGAGCCTGACTTGCCGCGACCTGTTGAACCAACATAGCACGAGATCGCAATATTCGCTCTCACGCTTCGGGGAGGTCTGCCATCCGGAACGAATGTTGTGCGTCGCCGTTACACAATGTTCGGCGATGCAAAGGCATTTGCGTCAGCGATCTGTCACGTCCGGCTGTCAGGTTGAGCTGCCCTGTCAAGCGAAAGCCATCGGGGTCGCATTCGCTATGTGCATTGCAATGGGAAGCAGCCCGTTTAATGTTACCTGCGGCTGGGGCGGAGCGGCGTCACCTTTTTATTTTGTGGGAGAAGAGAATGAGCATTTTCGGCAAGATCATGAGCGCGATCTTTGGCACCAAGGCTGAAGCGGCGCCCGCAGGCGGTGCAGGGGGTGGCGCAGCTGCAGGAGGCGGTGCAGCGGCCGGTCCGGCGATCGACGTGACGCCGATCCTGGATGCCGCGGTCGCCGCGAAGAAGGAAAAGCTGAACTGGAAGACCTCGATCGTCGATCTAATGAAGGCGCTCGATCTCGACTCCAGCCTCACGGCGCGCAAGGAGCTTGCGAAAGAACTCGGTTACACCGGCGACATGAATGACACCGCGCCGATGAACATCTGGCTGCATAAGCAGGTGATGAAGAAACTCGCCGAGAACGGCGGCAAGGTGCCGGAAGATCTCAAGCACTAATCACTGCTCGACGACAGAATTGGAAAGGCCCGCGTCAGCGGGCCTTTTTTGTTGTGAACGTTTGGCGGCTCGACGGTGGGAGCTAGCGTGTCGCATTACTGCTGTACCGTTGGCGCTGCTTTTGTCTGCAGCGCCAAGCGCACTTGGGAATAACACTGTCAAATTGGGGTCTTTGAGGTCGCGGTGCATCGTGAGCACCTCGCATTGCTCACGTTGACCATCGTCTCGGTACCTGCGCACCCACAGCTGCAGGTGCCGATGTTGTCTTACGCATCGCCACCCATCCTCGCTTTGGAGATCCACATGAAGTTCACAGTATCCGGACTGACGCTCGCGGCTGCTCTCGCGATCGGCGCGCTTGCAGGGCCCGCGAATGCCGACCTGGCTGACCGGAAGATGCTCACCAACGTCGAAGCCAAGAACGCGATGAAAGCGGCCATCGACGAAGCGACCAAGAACAACTGGAAGGTCGTGATTGCCATCACCGACGACGCTGGCAGACTGGTGCTGCTCGAGCGTATGGACGGCGTGCAGGCAGGCAGCATCAATATCGCGCAGGGCAAGGCGCGCACGTCGGCGCTGTTTAACCGTAACTCGGCGCTGTTCGAGGAAGCCCTCAAGACCCGTCCCGCACTGGTGACGCTCGGCGAAAACATGCTGCAGGGCGGCGTGCCAATTTTTGCCAACGGCCAAATCATTGGCGCCATCGGCGTTAGCGGCGTGACCTCGGCGCAGGACGAGCAGATTGCGAAGGCTGGCGTTGCCGCGATCAAGGGTGCAGACGCCCCGAAGTAATGTAACGGCAGTACAGCAACCGACCGGCGCGGCCGGAAACTTTTCCGCCCGCGCCGGCGTTGTTCTGGTCTACAATATGCCTGACCAGGCGAGGTCTTTTGAGCCTTCGCCGCTGCAACAATCAAGAACGAACGCATCAGGGAGCAGACCATGGACACCATCGATCGCAGAACAATGCTTGCGGGCAGTGCAGCCGCCATCGCCGGCACCGCGCTTGCGAGCGAACCGGCGGAAGCGCAACTGGTCAAACCGATTTTTCCGGTCGGCATCACCAGCATTCCGGTCGTTGGCGTGCCGGAGGTGTTTCCGGTGCGACGCATCTACTGCATCGGCCGCAACTACGCCGCGCACGCGCGCGAGATGGGCTCCGATCCGAACCGCGAGCCGCCGTTCTTCTTCCAGAAGCCGACCGATGCGATCCAGAACGTGAAGGTCGGTGAGGTCGCCGAGCATCCGTATCCGACGCTGACCAAGAACTATCACTACGAGGTGGAGCTGGTCGCGGCACTGCGCGCGGGCGGAATGAATATCCCGGTCGAGAAAGCGCTCGACTGCGTCTACGGCTATGCCGTCGGGCTCGACATGACCCGGCGCGATCTGCAGCGCGCGATGGGCGACGAGAAGAAGCCGTGGGAAATCGGCAAGAGCTTCGATCGCTCGGCCGTGATCGGGCCGATCCATCCGGCGAGCGGCACCGGCCATTTCCAGAAGGGCGCGATCTCGCTCGCGGTCAACGGTACGGTGAAGCAGAACTCCGATCTCAACAAGATGATCTGGAGCGTCGCCGAGCAGATCTCGAAGCTGTCGGAAGCGTTCGAGCTGAAGGCCGGCGATATCATCTACTCGGGCACGCCCGAGAATGTCGGTCCGGTGGTGAAGAACGACGTGCTCCTGTGCAAGATCGAGGGTCTGCCGGACATGTCGATCAAGATCACCTGAGCTAACACATGCGACGAGGCGGCCGCGCGCCGCCTCACGCTTGCTGCTTAAGCCGGGTGTTTGGCCATGTAATCGGCCACGAACGAGCAGCCCGGGATCACCGTCAGCCCGTCCGCATTGGCCAATGCGATCGCGCCTTCGACGAGGCGCGTGGCAATGCCTCGGCCGCGCAGCGCGCGCGGCGTTTCCGTATGCGTGAAGATGATGTTCTCTCCGCTGATGCGATAATTCACGAACGCGATCGCGCCGTCAGATTCGAGTTCGAAGCGGGAGAGGGCAGTGTTGTTGATCACAGGCATGCCAGTTGAGTCTCCGTTTCGGCTGATCTGAGCATGCCGGCAGGCGCATACAATCCCTCCGAAGGTCGCGGCTGACATGCATGATCGCCCCTCTTTCTCCTGTCATTCCGGGACGCCCGGAGGGCGGACCCGGAATCCAACTCCCCACAAACTCAGAGTTCGTTGAGACATGGATTCCGGGTTCGCTCGTTTCACTGCGCCCCGGAATGACAAGGGGAAGGCTCCCAACAAAAAAACGCCGCGTCGATGACGCGGCGTTGAAGTCAAACGGAGTGGTCGGAAAAAAGTGTTACCAGCCGCAGTTGCTGCGGCAACCCGAGTAGCCATACGACTGCGCGTAGCCGTAGGCCGGGACGGCCTGGTAGTAGGTCTGTGCCGGCGCGACCATCTGCACGCGCTCGCGCACGCCATACTGCGCTGGAATGCGATCGTATTCGACGCTCGGCGGCGCGACCATCACAGTCTTCGGCACCATCACGGTCTCATACTGCGCCGGAACGTGGCGGGCGACCGTGCGCGGCGGCGCGACCATCACGGTTTCCTGCACCGCCTGGTACTGCGGCGGCACGTATTGCGGCTGATAGACGTACTGCTGCTGATAGCAGCTGCTGCCGCACGTCTGGACGGGCGGGCAGAGGATGCCGAAGCAGCCGGCGGACGCGGTGGACGGAGCGGCCGCGGTCATCACGAGCGCGGCGAGGGCAGCGGCAGAAACGCGGAACATGATTCACACTCGCTCAAATTGGAAAAAGCGGCACGCCATCGCGCCGCCTGCATGGCGATCACTCTAGGCACGCTTTGGAATCCGTCAATCGAAGTCACGAAACTGCGTTGACGAAGATGTTTAACGCAAGGTTGCGATTAAGGATGGTTGCCGCGCATCACCACGCGAAAGCCATTAACGGCCGGTACATCTGCATCCGCGAGAATGATTCCATGCTGTTGCGATTAACCAGTGTGCTGGCTGCGGTTGCGATGCTGACGTCCGTTTCGGCGGGCACAGGGTCGGCGGCGGAGCCTGTCGCGGCTGATGCGATGGCAGCCGACGTGACAGCAGTGGATTCCGTGTGGTGGGCAAAGCAGGTCGACGGTTCGGGCTTCAAGCCGGCCAAGCGCGGCAAGGAATGGTGGCGCGCGATCGTCGCTCAGAATCCGTCCTGCGGCATGCTCAGCAACGGCTGCCAGACGTGCTTCGTTGGCAGGGACAGCTTCGACTGCTCGAACCCTGGCTTCGCATGTGTTGCGAGCGAGACATGGACGTGTGGGGTTCGTGCGCATTTGGCGGGGAAGTAGGGGTCTCCGCAAGCTCGTCATTCCGGGGCGCGCCACTTGGCGCGAGCCCGGAATCCATAACCCCTGTGTTGATTAGGATTTGCTGAGAGAGTCGCAGAGCCACGTCCGCCCGTCGCCACATGTCGGCTGAGGCGTATGGATTCCGGGTTCGCTCGTTTCACTCGCGCCCCGGAATGACGAAGGAGGGTGTGGCTGACGCCCCGGATTGACGAAGCCGCTCAATTCATCGAGTTGACGAGGATACGGCGGATCGACCACGACTTGCCGTCGACGGCGCCGCGGAAGTTATCGATTTTCCATTGCGTGCCGTCGCGAACGAAATCGAAGCGGACGGTGTCGTCGGTCGTCGTCGGCTGCGGCGGGCCGGAGAAGGTGCGGTCCATGGTGATCGCAATGGTCGCGGTCGTGTCGTCCTGCGTCTCGACCTCGGCCTTGAACGACTTCACCACCGGGTCCTGCGAATTGGTGATCGGATCGAAGCCGGGCGGGCCCTGATCGCCCTTCGGCGTTTTGGCGTCGGCCTGATTCCAGAGCGCGGTGAACGACTTCGAGAGGAAACGGGGGCGATCGCGCTTTTCGAGCCAGACGAACTGGCCGCCTTCGTCGCCTTTGCCGGCGCTGACGCGCTTGTAGATCGCGTTCGTGATGGCGAGCGGATCGTTGGCTGCGTTGATGGGCGGAGGCGGCTTGCCGCCTTTCGGCGGGTGCGCGGATTTGGGCGGAGCCTGGTAGCCCGATTGCGCAAAAGCTGGCTGCGTCAGCGCGCCGCAGAGTGCTGCGATGGAGAGGGACAGAAGGTGCCGGCGGGTTGGCATGCGGATGCTCCGAGGTCGAAGCATTTGTCGCACCGAGGGGCGCAAGAGTTCAAGCAAAGGCGAGTTCAAGCCGGTGCGATTGGATCGGACTTCGCCTTCCGCCGCGACCGGATCAGATAGACCACATACGCGACAATGCAGCCGACGATCACGACGTTCGACACGGCGCTGTAACCATAGCTCTCCGCGATCAATGCGAAGATGACGAGACCGATGGCGCCGAGCACGCCGCCGACGAGCTTCCACGGCGCCGGCTGGCCGCTGTACGACCGCCAGGCGCAGTAAGTGACGAGCGCTAGGATCGGCATGAAGAACAGGAGATCGACGCGAATGTTGCACTTCGCGTCGCACAGCACCTCGGTCGCGATCAGGTATTCGTAGACTAGGTAGGCGCACCACAGGATGCCGGAGACGATCACGCCCGGCCGCGGGCGGCTGACCGCCGCCACGATGTGGATCACGGCCATCACGACGGCAATCAGCACGAAGATGGTGAGATTGTTCATGCGCGCGATGCTCCGGGAGCCTGGAGCTTAGTCGTGTGGGAAGGCGGGGGAGTTCAGTTCTGGAATACTAAGGTATCGAAATGTTGAGTTCGCAGACATCTCTGCAAGTGATTGGGCATACTTTGCCGGTAGCTTCTCAGCGTCGGAACTCTCATAGTAAGGGTTATATGGTTCAAGTTCGCGGTTTGTCAGTATGATCACGCTATGGCCTTCTTTTTGGGCCGCGCGAAAACGGTCAAGTTCGTTTGGTGTAAAGGCGTCTGCTGTTTTTGAGAAAACAAGATGGGTATCGATGCCAGCGTTTTTGAGCGCGGCAGATACTACCTTCAAGTGAGACACATCATCGTCGTTGATCTCTCCGCCGGCTGCTTTTGCTTCGCCGAGTGCACATTCGATTTCTCCCTCACGGTGGCGAAGCGCTAGAAAATCAAGCTCGCAATCAGTGGCTCCGGTCGATTCTTTAACGTTGAGAGATGTACTACGCAGGACGCCCGTATCATCAAGCACGCGACCAAGCGCAAGTAGTGATAAGACAACCGGAATAGCTCCTTCCTGATTATTGTCTTTTGCAAGTAGTCCGCTCTTCCGGAAGTGCCAGTCGCCCCTGTCCCGGATGTGCATACTGGTAATGTTACTAAAGCCGCAGTACTCGCATGTCCAACGATCATCAATTTCACGGAGAGTGAGCCAGTTCTCCAAACGACATTGTTCGCATTTGAGCCACAATCCAGCTCGGAAGAAGTTCTTTTTTAGAAGAAAGTCGAATGCGCTGTTTGCGTCGAGCGTCGGCTTATCCCTCGGCTCGATATATAGCCGTTCATGCTCTTTGAATTGGCCATTATTCCAAATGGCATTTGTCGCTTGTCCCCGTGTAACTTGGCTCTGCGAATTCAGGCTGCCAATTAATTCTCTGATGCCGCGAATCTTAAAAACGCGAGTAGCCTCGTAGCCACCAAGCGCATCGAGCAATCGATCTGTAAGTCGTCCCGCCTGGCTTGGTTCAACATTCAGATTTGCCAATCCCAGCACGGCCTCAATCACCGCTGCATGCTTAATTGGACGCAAGTGCAAAGTTTTATTTGAGCTGGTTGTGCAGACACCGATGCCTTGCTCTTCCGAACGAATAGACCAAGGATCAGTCATGATCTCTCGACTGTAAAACTCGTTCAACGTTCGTCGATATGGCGGGGACAATGTGAAACCGGGGTAGCCGAGATCGCTGGACGCATCGATCGATACCGCCATCATCTGATGGTTGTTGCGCCGTTGCGAATTGGCTAAGAATTTCCGCTCCGGAAGAGGTAGAGTCACAAGGGGGCCTTGTGGGTCGTGTTCTACGAACGCTGATGTAAACTCAGATTCAAAAGAAAACTGATATGGATTCTTGGCTGCAAGATTAGTCAAGACATGCAGCAAAGGCCGCTTCTTGGTCGGAAATCCTTGAAGCACAGCGATTGCTTTAGAGTGCTCGATTCGCGTAAAAAAGCCGATATGCCCTGGGATATTCGGATGACTTTGTGGAGTGTCATCTAACTTTTTTAGATGCGCTCTCACAAATGCCTCGCAGCGGGTCGTATGCTTGAGGCATACGAACTCTATAGGTGTGCCAGCTGCGCGAACGTTCCAAAATGTCGTTAAATCTGCGACGTCGTCTGAATCGCCAAGATAAACGCCACCCGTCAATAAGTTTGACGTGGCTCCATAAGGCGTGAGTTCTACAGACGTAAGGATTGCGGGTGTTACCGTTCCAATCAGATTTGTTGGAACATCGTCTTTGATATGTATCTCTGAAGCGCGTAGGCCTTTTGAGAACGCTTCTCGAAAATCGTATATGAGGTTTAGATCATTCCGGTAGGCGCCAAAGCTAACATGAAAAAGATGTCGTAAAGGATCATTCTCATCCCAACTTATCAACCTACAATGACTTTGCGCGTCTGCGACTGCGTGCTTGAACTCTTGGGCCCAATATTTGTCGATCGCATGCAACACATCGAGATATGTTATTCGATGCTTACCTGTGCGCCAGTCTTTAACCAGTAGATTTCGGGCACTCAGTAACGGATGTCTCATCAGCTCATAGCGAGCCATGAATTTTTCGATTTCATCGGTTTCCGCTACAGGGAGCAGAACGTCTACTTGAAAATTCCGGATCAACTCGTCAGCTGCCGAGTCGGTTTCTGACGTGATTGGTATGATGGGATTCCGAAGTCCACCCCATAGAAGGCAGCATTGTGAGACAGCTGCTTCGAGATCGGCCATGTCGTTGGACCGCACCAGAAAGCCGATTCTATTGGGTCGATGCCTTACATTGAGATAAGTATTTGCCATTGGCTTCGGATACTCACTCCGCCGCTTCGGTCCTGATCTTCTTCCGCTTGCCGCCGGCCTTCTTCAGGATCGGCGCCAGGAATTTGCCGGTGTGAGAGCGGGGCGCTTTGACGATGTCTTCCGGCGGACCCCAGGCGACGATCTCGCCGCCGCCGTCGCCGCCCTCGGGGCCGAGGTCGATCACCCAGTCGGCGGTCTTGATAACTTCGAGGTTGTGCTCGATCACCACCACTGAATTGCCCTGCGCCACCAGCTCGTGCAGCACCTCGAGCAGCTTGGCGACGTCGTGGAAATGCAAACCCGTGGTCGGCTCGTCGAGAATGTAGAGCGTGCGGCCGGTCGCGCGCTTCGATAGCTCCTTGGCGAGCTTGACGCGCTGCGCCTCGCCGCCCGAGAGCGTCGTCGCCTGCTGGCCGACATGGATATAGTCGAGGCCGACGCGGCGCAGGGTCTCGAACGTGTCGCGCACGCGCGGCACCGCTTTGAAGAACTCGGCGGCTTCTTCCACCGTCATGTCGAGCACGTCGGCGATCGACTTGCCCTTGAACAGCACCTCCAGCGTCTCGCGGTTGTAGCGCTTGCCCTTGCAGGTGTCGCAGGTGACGTAGACGTCGGGCAGGAAGTGCNNTGATGACGCCGTCGCCCTGGCAGGCCTCGCAGCGGCCGCCCTTGACGTTGAACGAGAAGCGGCCCGGCTCGTAACCGCGCGCCTTCGCTTCCGGCAGGCCGGCGAACCATTCGCGGATCGGCGTGAACGCGCCGGTGTAGGTCGCGGGGTTCGAGCGCGGCGTGCGGCCGATCGGCGACTGGTCGATGTCGATGATCTTGTCGATGTGCTCGAGGCCCTCGATGCGGTCGTGCGGCGCGGGACCTTCCGACGCATTGTTGAGCTTGCGGGCGATCGCCTTGTAGAGCGTGTCGATCAGCAGCGTCGACTTGCCGCCGCCGGAGACGCCGGTGACGCAGGTGAAGAGACCCAGCGGAATTTCCGCCGAGACGTTCTTGAGGTTGTTACCGCGCGCGTTGATGACCTTGATGGTGCGGCGATGGTTCGGCGGGCGGCGCTCCGGAATCTCGACCGACAGCTCGCCGGTGAGATATTTGCCGGTGAGCGACTTCGGATTGTTCATGATGTCGTCGGGCGTGCCGCGGGCGATGATATTGCCGCCATGCATGCCGGCGCCGGGGCCGATGTCGACCACGTAATCGGCGGCACGCACCGCGTCCTCGTCGTGCTCGACCACGATCACCGTGTTGCCGAGGTCGCGCAGCCGCCGCAGCGTGTCGAGCAGGCGCGCGTTGTCGCGCTGGTGCAGGCCGATCGACGGCTCGTCCAGCACGTAGAGCACGCCGGTGAGGCCGGAGCCGATCTGTGAGGCAAGGCGGATGCGCTGGCTTTCGCCGCCGGACAGCGTGCCGGAGGCGCGGGCGAGGGTGAGATAATTCAGGCCGACGTCGAGCAGGAACGACAGGCGGTCGCGGATTTCCTTGAGCACGCGGATGGCGATTTCCATCTGCTGCTTGGTGAGGTGCTTCGGCAGCTCCTCGAACCATTCGCCGGCGCGGCGCACTGAGAGATCGGAAATCTCGCCGATGTGCTTGCCGCCGATTTTTACGCACAATGCCTCAGGTTTCAGGCGATGCCCGGCGCAGCCGCCGCACGGCACGTCGGTGAAGTACTTGCCGAGTTCCTCGCGCGCCCATTCGCTCTCGGTCTCGCGGAAGCGGCGCTCGATGTTGGTGACGACGCCCTCGAACGGCTTCTTGGTGTCGTAGGAGCGCACGCCATCTTCATATGAGAACTTGATCTCGTCCTCGCCGGAGCCGTGCAGGATCGCGGCCTGCGTCTTCTTCGGCAGATCCTTCCAGGGCGTGTCGAGCGCGAACTTGTAGTGCTTGCCGAGCGCCTGAAGGGTCTGGATGTAATAGGGCGACGAGGACTTCGCCCAGGGCGCGATCGCGCCCTTGCGCAGCGTCAGCTCCTTGTCGGGAACGACGAGATCGGCATCGATGTGCTGCTCGACGCCGAGGCCGCCGCACGCCGGGCAGGCACCGTACGGGTTGTTGAACGAGAACAGCCGCGGCTCGATCTCCGGCAGCGTGAATCCGGACACCGGACAGGCGAATTTCTCTGAGAACAGAATACGTTCCGGGCCGCTCTTGTCATGGATTTTAGCGACCTTCTTGTCGCTCTTGGCCAGTGTTTCGGCGGTTGCGGGCGCGTCCGCGTACTCGATCACGGCGAGACCCTCGGCGAGCTTCAGCGCGGTCTCGAAGGATTCCGCCAGGCGCTGCGCCATGTCCGGACGCACGACGATGCGGTCGACCACGACGTCGATGTCGTGGGGGAATTTCTTGTCGAGCACGGGCGCGTCGGACAGCTCGTGGAAGGCGCCGTCGACCTTCACACGCTGGAATCCCTTCTTCAGGAACTCGGCGAATTCCTTTTTGTATTCGCCTTTGCGGCCCTGCGCGACCGGCGCCAGCAGATAGAGGCGCGTGCCTTCCGGCAGCGCCAGCACGCGGTCGACCATCTGCGACACGGTCTGGCTTTCGATCGGCAAGCCGGTCGCCGGCGAATACGGAATGCCGACGCGCGCCCAGAGCAGGCGCATGTAGTCGTAGATCTCGGTGACTGTGCCGACGGTCGAGCGCGGATTTTTTGAGGTGGTCTTCTGCTCGATCGAGATGGCGGGCGACAGGCCGTCGATCTGATCGACGTCCGGCTTCTGCATCATCTCGAGGAATTGCCGCGCGTAGGCGGAGAGCGACTCGACGTAACGGCGCTGGCCTTCGGCGTAGATGGTGTCGAACGCGAGCGAGGATTTGCCGGAGCCGGAGAGGCCGGTCAGCACCACGAGCTTGTCGCGCGGGATTTCGAGATCGACGTTCTTCAGGTTGTGTTCGCGTGCACCGCGGATGACGATGTTGCGCGATCCTGTGGCCGCATTCTGCTTGCGGCTCGCCTTGATGACTTCATCCATGCTGTATTCCGGACACGAAGCTTTGTGAGGAGCCGTACTCTCCCGCCAGGAAGTGTCAGCAGCCGTCAGCTATGAGAGAGATGTATCCGGAACATAGGCAGAACGAGCAAGGATTTCCAGTGCTTGCCCGCACTCATCAACGACTCGTTTGTGGAACAGGGCCCACCAGCACCGCACAACGAAAAAGGCCGGCGAAACCGCCGGCCTTTCCCCGATCAGATGATCGCTAGATATCAGTACTTGGCAACAACCGGGCCACCCCAGCCGAAGCGATAGTTCACGCCCAGCTTGATGGAGTGCTCGTCGTTGTTGAAGTTGCCAGCGATCGCCGGAGCCGGCAGAGCGCGGACGAAGTTGTAGCGGCCGAAGTCGTAGTACTGGTACTCGAGCTTCGCCGACCAGCTCGGAGCGAACATGTACTCGAGGCCGGCGCCGACGGTGTAACCGTCGCGGTTGCCGGTGCCGATCACGCCGAGAGCGTTGTTCGAACGATCCTGGTAAGCGTAGCCGCCCTTCACGTAGAGGAGAGCCGGACCCCAGGTGTAGCCGAGACGGCCGGTGACCGAGGCAAGGCCGCGCTCACGGAAGAGGCCGTTGTTGTTGCCGGCAACGGCGCTGTACTGACCTTCGATACCAGCGACCCAGTTCGGAGCGAACTGATAGTCGGCACCGATCTGACCACCGCCGAGGAAGCGGGCGTCGTTGTTGCCGAAAATGGTGTTGTCGTTGCCAAAGGCGGCGCCGATGTGCGCACCGATGTAGAACCCGGTCCAGTTGTAGATCGGAGCCGGCGGCGGCGGGGGAGCCTTCGTGTAGACGCGAGCGCCAAGGTCGGCAGCAAACGCCGACGAGGACATGCCGAGCGCAATCAACGCAACGGTACCCAGCAAAATCTTCTTCATTTTAGTAGTCTCCAAGGTCTTGTTCTTGTCCCGCATCGGCATGCCGCGAGGGATATCCCCGGCGCCGGAGCGCCTTCGTGATGGGTCCAATATAGCGATTCCCGCACGAAATACCGTCTCCGAAATGCAACAGTCCTGCGCGAACTGACTCTTGCTAAGTTAAGGAAGTATTTAGCATTTCTAAGATCGGGGCCACACGATTCGATCACGTCCTGATCACATCTCCGCCACAATCAAACCGGGAACCGGTAGGTTTGTTCCACCAGCGGGGCGGGTTCCATAATTTTATGCCTTCACAGGAACAAAAATGGAACATAGTGTGGTCTGAGAACGCGTGTGGATAACCGGCCCGAGCCGCCCGCGAGGGCGTTCGCGGAGTATAGGGTCGGTATCGAAACAGTGCCGCGCGGATCGGGACGGTCCGCAGCAGCCGCGAAACAGTGCGGGCAGTAAGCAACGCCCGGTTGAGTCTGATCGGGGCGGAGTGCCTCGATAATCAAGTACGCGATATCAAAGTATCAGTGGAGGACCGCAATGGCGGGTAGCGTGAACAAGGTCATTCTCATCGGCAACCTCGGCGCCGATCCCGAAATCCGGCGCACCCAGGATGGGCGCCCGATCGCCAACCTGCGCATCGCGACATCGGAGACGTGGCGCGACAAGGCGACCGGCGAGCGCAAGGAAAAGACCGAGTGGCACCGCGTGGTGGTGTTCAACGAGGGGCTCTGCAAGGTCGTCGAACAGTACGTCAAGAAGGGCTCGAAGCTTTACATCGAAGGCGCACTGCAGACGCGCAAGTGGACCGACCAGAGCGGCGTCGAGAAGTATTCGACCGAGGTCGTTCTGCAGGGCTTCAATTCCGTTCTGACCATGCTGGATGGACGCGGCGGCGGAGGCGGCAGCTTCGCCGATGACGGCGGCGGGAGCGGCGACTTCGGCTCGAGCGGCTCGTCAATGGGCGGCGGAGGCGGCCAGCGGCGCGTCGCGGCGGCAGGCGCAGGTGGCGGACGTCGCGACATGGACGACGACATTCCGTTCTGAGCGGGTCCAAGCGCTGCCTGGCTGGCGGCCAAAGCTTCTCAGATCACGTTTCGAAACGCTCTCGTCCTTGCCGGCGGGGGCGTTTTCCATTTTGTCGCAGCCGCCGCATCAATCTTGACAATGGAAAGATAGAAGTGAATACTATTTACATCGAGCGTAACGAACGATTCCGTTGACCGGGAGGATTGCGATGAGCCTTGCGCCGCTTCTGAACGCTCCGTTGCAGATTCAGCTTCACGCCTTCGCCGCGATGGCGGCATTTCTGCTCGGCATCGCCCAGTTCGTCGCGCCGAAGGGGACGCTGCCGCACCGGACCGTCGGCTGGATCTGGGTCGGACTTATGCTGATCGTTGCGATCAGTTCGTTCTGGATTCACGGCAAGGGCTTCAGACTGGCGGGGCCGTTCGGGCCGATCCATCTGTTGTCGATCATGGTGCTGTTCATGCTGCCGATGGCGCTGATGTTCGCGCGCCGGCACAATGCACGCGGTCACGCCAAGACAATGATCGGTATTTTCATCGGCGGATTGGTGATTGCGGGGCTCTTCACGTTCATTCCGGGACGCCTCATGCACGCGGTCGCCTTTGGCGGCTGAATCGCCTTTGCAACCCATTGGTTTCGCAAGGGGAAAAAGCCTTCGGAAATGGCCGTTTTATTTGGTTTGTGACAGCGGATGCGCTATATGATTCTCAGCTAAATCCAGCTTGGAATCAGCCTTGTCCGACACCGACGACAACACCCCCGAGGGGCCGCAGGCACCCTCGGATATCCGGCCCGTTTCGATCACCGACGAGATGAAGCGCTCGTATCTCGATTACGCCATGAGCGTGATCGTGGCGCGCGCGCTGCCGGACGCGCGCGACGGTTTGAAGCCGGTGCATCGGCGCATTCTCTACGCGATGTATGAGAACGGCTTCGAGTGGAACAAGCCGTTCCGCAAGTCGGCGCGCACCGTCGGCGACGTCATCGGTAAATACCATCCGCACGGCGATCAGTCGGTCTACGACGCACTGGTGCGCATGGCGCAGGACTTCTCGATGCGCCTGCCGCTGATCGACGGGCAGGGCAATTTCGGCTCGGTCGACGGCGACCAGCCGGCAGCGATGCGCTACACGGAATCGCGCCTCGCCAAGATTTCGCAGTCGCTGCTCGACGACATCGACAAGGACACGGTCGACTGGCAGCCGAACTACGACAACTCGGAAAAAGAACCGTCGGTGCTGCCGGCGAAGTTTCCGAACCTGCTCGTCAACGGCGCCGGCGGCATCGCCGTCGGCATGGCGACCAACATCCCGCCGCACAACCTGGGCGAAGTCATCGACGCCTGCGTGGCACTGATCGACAATCCCGGCTTGAGCATCGACGATCTGATCAACATCGTTCCCGGTCCGGACTTTCCGACCGGCGGCATCATTCTGGGCCGCCAGGGTATTCGCTCGGCCTATCATCTTGGCCGCGGCTCGATCGTGATGCGCGGCAAGGTCGAGATCGAGACGATCCGCAAGGATCGCGAGGCGATCATCGTCTCGGAAATCCCGTATCAGGTGAACAAGGCCTCGATGGTCGAGCGCATCGCTGAGCTCGTGCGCGACAAGAAGATCGAGGGCATCTCGGACCTGCGCGACGAGTCCGATCGCGAGGGCTATCGCGTCGTCGTCGAACTGAAGCGCGATGCGGTCGCCGACGTGGTGTTGAACCAGCTCTATCGTTTCACGCCGTTGCAATCGAGCTTCGGCGCCAACATGGTGGCGCTCGACGGCGGCCGTCCGCAGGTGATGAACCTGAAGGACCTGCTGACGGTCTTCATTGCCTTCCGCGAGCAGGTCGTCACCCGCCGCACCAAGTTCCTGCTGAACAGGGCGCGCGACCGCGCACATATTTTGGTGGGTCTGGCGATCGCGGTTGCCAACATCGACGAAATCATTCGCGTCATCCGCACGTCGCCCGATCCGAACACGGCGCGCGACACCCTGATGTCGCGCGATTGGCCGGCCGCGGACGTGGCGGCGATGATTACGCTGATCGACGATCCGCGCCATCGCCTGTCGCCGGACGGCACCGCGCGCCTGTCGATGGAGCAGGCGAAAGCCATCCTCGACCTGCGCCTGCAGCGCCTCACAGCGTTGGGCCGCGAGGAAATCTCGGAAGAGCTCGACAAGCTCGCCACCGAGATCGCCGACTATCTCGACATCCTGCGTTCGCGTGCCCGCGTGCAGTCGATCGTCAAGACCGAACTGAACGACGTGAAATCCGAGTTCGCGACCCCGCGCCGCACAGTCATCGTCGAGCAGGAAGGTGAGGTCGAGGACGAGGATCTGATCCAGCGCGAGGACATGGTCGTGACCGTGTCGCACGCCGGTTATGTCAAGCGCGTGCCGCTCTCGGCCTATCGGGCGCAGCGCCGCGGCGGCAAGGGCCGTTCCGGCATGCAGACGCGCGACGAGGATTTCGTCAGCCGCCTGTTCGTCGCCTCGACGCATACGCCGGTGCTGTTCTTCTCCTCGCGCGGCCAGGTCTACAAGGAAAAGGTCTGGCGGCTGCCGATGGCGGCTCCCAACGCGCGCGGCAAGGCGATGATCAATATCCTGCCGCTGGAGCAGGGTGAGCGCATCACCACCATCATGCCGCTGCCGGAGAACGAGGAGACGTGGGCGGAGCTCGACGTCATGTTCGCGACCACCGGCGGTAACGTCCGCCGGAACAAGCTCTCCGACTTCGTCGACGTGCGCCGCTCGGGCATCATCGCCATGAAGCTCGATGAGGGCGAGGCGATCGTCGACGTGCAGATCTGCACGGAACGCGACGACGTACTGCTCACCGCCGCCGGCGGCCAGTGCATCCGCTTCCCGGTGACCGACGTGCGCGTGTTCACCGGCCGCACCTCGATGGGCGTGCGCGGCATTGCGCTCGGCGAAGGCGACAAGGTGATTTCGCTGTCGATCCTGCGCCATGTCGAAACCACGTCGGACGAGCGTGCGGCCTATCTGAAGATGCGCCGTGCGGTGTCAGGCGAGGGCGAGGCGGAAGCCCCAGTCGAGGCCGAGGGCGATGAGGCCTCGAGCGCGATCCAGCTGACCCAGGAGCGCTACGTCGAGATGTCGGCGCAGGAGCAGGTGGTGCTCACCGTTTCCGTCAACGGCTACGGCAAGCGCACGCTGTCCTATGAGTACCGGACCACAGGGCGCGGCGGTAAGGGCATCGTCGCCATGTCGGTGAACGAGCGCAACGGCAAGCTGGTGGCGTCGTTCCCGGTCGAGAACTCGGACCAGATCATGCTGGTGACCGATGCCGGTCAGTTGATCCGCTGCCCGGTCGAGGACATCCGCATCGCCGGCCGCTCGACCCAGGGCGTGATCGTGTTCGACACCGCTGACGACGAGCACGTCGTCTCGGTCGAGCATCTCACCGAGGAAGCCGAAGGGAACGGCAACGGGAACGGGCACTAGCCCGCATAACGGGATCAGACCAAAGAAAAAGCCGCTGGGGGGCATCCCGGCGGCTTTTTGAACTTGGAGGTTCGAAGTTTGAGGTCGTCGGAGTTCTGAATTAGCGGGTGGCGGTGACGACGCGGGCCTGGGTCATCACGGCAGCCTTGCTGCCGGACTGGCGCAGGCAGGAGGTTTCGAAGTTCGGCCAGGCCTGCTGCGAGCAATCCTTGCCGATCGGGCGGATATCGAGGCGGTCAGCCTTGGTCATGGCGACGGGCACGCTCGCTTCAACCTGCGGGGCAAAGCCGGGCAGCAAGGTCAGCGCGGCGGCGACGAAAGCAGCGACTGCAACTGCGGAAAGAGCCTTGATCATGGTGGTCCCCTGTATCTGGTAGCCTGCAAGCCGCCTTGAAGTTTTCTTGCGGCTCGTCGTTCCCTGTTGTGAGAGGTTCTAGGCCTGTCACGTTTCAGCGTGTCTGCGTCGGCCAGGAATATGGTTTCGTCGGCCGACAGTTTTGTTTCGTCGCGGGGGTGGGGACGAAACATTGGCCGGTCAGGCGCCGCTCCGTCCCTTGAGCCGCATGCCCAGTAGACGCTGTGAGGGGCGATCCGGTTCGGTCGGGCGGTCCAAATTAAATTCAACGATTCGAGGACTTTAAGCGGAACCGCCTGATCGGTCGCGGCAATCTGCGGTGCTTGCGGCTCCGGTTCCGGCAAGGTAGACGAAGCGATGCCCCGTATTGCCTTCTATGCCGGGTCGTTTGACCCCGTCACCAACGGCCACCTCGATGTGGTCCGCCAGTCCGTCAGCCTTGTCGATCGCCTCGTGGTCGCGATCGGAATCCATCCCGGAAAGAAGCCGCTGTTCAGCACCGAAGAGCGGCTCGACATGGTCCGCGAGGTGTTCGCACCGCTCGCGACAAAGGCGAAGTGCGAGCTCGACTGCATCACCTTCGACGATCTGACCGTCACGGCCGCGCAACGCGTCGGTGCGACGATCCTGATCCGCGGCCTGCGCGATGGCACCGACCTCGACTACGAAATGCAGATCGCCGGCATGAATGAGACCATGGCGCCTGACGTGCACACGGTTTTCTTACCGGCATCGCCGACCGTGCGCCCGATCACCGCCACACTGGTGCGGCAGATCGCCGGCATGGGCGGCAACGTCGCCAACTTCGTGCCTGCCGCCGTTGCGGCGCGCCTGAAGACCAAGTTCGCCAAATAAGCCTTGAAGTAACGCGTTCGACTTCCATCGCTGATGCGCACGGCCGTGCGCAAGCCTCTGACCGGAGCCATCATGATCCGCATTCTTGCTGCCGTTGCCGCACTTCTCTTTGCCGTGCCTGCCTTCGCGCAGGCGCCGCTGCCTGCCAATCTCGACAAGGCCAACGCCATCGTCATCGACACGACCAAGGGCCGCGTCGTGATCAAGCTGCGCAACGACCTCGCGCCCCAGCACGCCGAGCGCATCAAGCTGCTCGCGCGCGACGGCTACTACAACAACGTGCCGTTCCACCGCGTCATCGACGGCTTCATGGCGCAGACCGGCGACGGCAAGAACTTCAACGGCACCGGCGGTTCGAAGTATCCGAACCTTGCCGCCGAATTCACCCAGACGCCGTTCAAGCGCGGCATCGTCGGCATGGCGCGCGCGGGCGATCCGAATTCGGCCAACTCGCAATTCTTCATCATGTTCGCCGAGGGCTCGTTCCTCAACGGCAAGTACACCGTGGTCGGCGAAGTGGTGCAGGGCATGGACGTGGTCGACAAGATCAAGCGCGGCGAACCGGTCGCTGACCCCGACAAGATGGTCAAGGTCCAGGTCGCCTCCGACATCAAGTGACATCAAGCAGGTGAAGCGATGCGGCGAACGATCCCATCGATCCTGTTCGCCGCGCTGCTTGCAGCGGCTACGCCCGCTGCTGCGGAAGATAAAATCGACACGCTCAAGGAGCTTTTCGACCGGCTCGGCCGGTGCTTCAAGTCGCCGAGGTTGCCGTCCGGTCATCCCGGCCTGCAGGTCACGGTGCTCGTGACTTTCACCAAAACCGGGGAACTCTTCGGCAAGCCGAAGATCGTTTACGAGAGCGAGTACGGCAACGATAACGATCGGCTACGCTACCGGATTGCAGCGATGGAAGCGTTGCAACGGTGCTCGCCGATGCCATTTACCGAGGGACTGGGCGGCGCGGTGGCAGGACGCGCGATCCGCATGAGATTTGACGATCGACGCACGAAATCAATCTGAAAGGACGACACCATGGCAACCGAAAACACTTTGATCCTCGAGACCACGCAGGGGCCCGTCACCATCGAGATGCGCCCGGATCTTGCGCCGGGCCACGTTGCCCGCATCAAGGAACTGGTGCGCGAGGGCTTTTACGATGGCATCGTGTTCCATCGCGTGATCGACGGCTTCATGGCGCAGACCGGTTGCCCGCACGGCACCGGCACCGGAGGCTCGGGCCAGAAGCTGAAGGCCGAGTTCAACAAGGAGCCGCACGTGCGCGGCACCGCGTCGATGGCGCGCGCGGCGAACCCGGATTCCGGCGATAGCCAGTTCTTCATCTGCTTCGACGATGCAGGCTTCCTCGATGGCCAGTACACGGTCTGGGGCAAGGTGACCGACGGCATGGATAACGTCGACAAGATCAAGCGCGGCGAGCCGGTGCAGAACCCGGACAAGATCGTTAAGGCACACATGGCTGCCGACGCGTAATAACTCGATACAACATCAGAGATTGTCATGCCCGGGCGTAGCCGTTCGAAGAACGGCGTTCTAAAGAACACCTACGCCGGGCATCTATCTTTTTGAGAGATGGATTGCCGGACCAAGTCCGGCAATGACGAAAGAAATCATGCGGACCGATCTCTTCGATTTCGAGCTGCCGCCCGAGCGCATTGCGTTGCGCCCGGTGAGCCCGCGCGATTCCGCGCGCATGCTCGTGATCGATGCCAACGGCTCATATGCGGATCACAGGGTGTCCGAGCTGCCGGATTTCCTGCGCGCGGGCGACGTGCTGGTGGTCAACGACACCAAGGTGATCGCGGCGCAGTTGTCCGGCCGGCGCATCAACCGAGCGACCGAGCCGCATATCGAAGCGATGCTGATCAAGCGTCTCGACGGCGCGCGCTGGCAGGCGCTGGTCAAACCGGCCAAGAAGCTGGCCCCGGGCGATGTCGTCCGCTTTGGCAACGAGGGCCGCGTCTGTTTTCTCGGCCACCTCGATGCAACCGTCGAAGCCAAGGGCGATAACGGCGAAGTGACGTTCGCGTTCGTCTTCCATGGTCCTGCGCTTGACCAAGCGATTGCAGATTTGGGCGCGACGCCATTGCCGCCCTACATCGCCTCGAAGCGCGATCCCGACGATCAGGACATGAGCGACTATCAGACCATGTTCGCGGCGAACGAGGGCGCGGTCGCCGCACCCACGGCCGGATTGCATTTTACGCCACAACTTGAAGCCGGACTGAAAGCCAAGGGCATCGGCTTGCAGCGGGTGACCCTGCACGTGGGCGCAGGGACGTTTCTGCCGGTGAAGGCCGACGACACGGCCGACCACGTGATGCACGCCGAATACGGCATCGTCACGCCGGAGACGGCGATCGCGCTAAATGCCGCGAAAGCGGCCGGCGGACGCATCGTAGCGGTAGGGACAACCTCGCTGCGGCTGCTGGAGAGCGCGACTGACGAGGAGGGCCTTGTCCGGGCGTTCGGCGATGAGACAGCGATCTTCATCACGCCCGGATACCGTTTCCGTGCCGTCGACGTGCTGATGACGAACTTCCACCTGCCGAAGTCGACGCTGGTGATGCTGGTCTCCGCCTTTAGCGGCATCGAGCCGATCAAGCGGGCCTACGCCCACGCCATTGCGTCCGGCTACCGGTTCTATTCCTATGGCGACGCATCGCTGTTGTTCCGGGCTAAACCCAATCCATGACCGTCGCCAACCATTTCACGCTGCTGACACAGGACGGCGCTGCGCGCACCGGCGTGCTGCGGACGCCGCACGGCGACGTGCGCACACCGGCGTTCATGCCGGTCGGTACGCTGGGCGCCATGAAGGGCATTCACTGGCGCGAGGTGAGGGATGCCGGCGCCGATATCGTGCTCGGCAACACCTACCACCTGATGCTGCGGCCTGGGGCGGAACGTATCGCGGCACTCGGCGGCCTGCAAAAGTTCACCGGCTGGAACGGCCCGATGCTGACCGACTCGGGCGGCTTCCAGGTGATGTCGCTGGCGCAGCTGCGGAAGATCAACGAGAAGGCGGTCACCTTCAAATCGCACATCGACGGGCTGACCATCGAGCTGTCGCCGGAGCGGGCGATTGAGGTGCAGGGGCTGCTCGGCTCGGACATCGCCATGCAGCTCGACGAATGCATTCGGCTGCCGGCGGAGCGCGCCGATATCGAGCGCGCCATGCAGCTGTCGCTGCGCTGGGCGGAGCGCTGCAAGCGTGCGTTCGAAAGTGCCCCGGACGGACGCATGCTGTTCGGCATCGTGCAGGGCGGCGACGTGCCGCCGCTGCGCCACGCCAGCGCTCGCGGGCTGATCGACATCGGCTTCCACGGCTATGCCGTTGGCGGGCTGGCGGTCGGCGAACCGCAGGAGGTGATGCTGGCGATGATCGACGAGGTCGCGCCGATCTTGCCGCAAGAGCGGCCGCGCTACCTGATGGGCGTCGGCACACCTGACGACATGTTGGAAGCGATCGCACGCGGCATCGACATGTTCGATTGCGTGCTGCCGACCCGCAACGGCCGCCACGGTCATGTGTTCACCCGGCGCGGTCCGATCAACCTGCGCAACGCGCGCCATGCGGACGATCCGCGACCCTTGGATGAGGAGAGCGACTGGCCATCGACGCGCACCTATTCGCGCGCCTATCTGCATCACCTCGTCCGCTCGAGCGAGACACTCGGCGCGATGCTGCTGTCGGAAATCAACATCGCCTATTACCAGTCGCTGATGCAGGATATCCGCGCGGCCATTCGCGAGAACCGGTTTGCAGCGTTTCGCGAAAAGACAAAAGCAGAGTGGGCGCGCGGCGACATCGCGCCGCGTTGATCGCAGCCACGCTGATTCACGAATTGCGTTTTACGAACTGCAATCGCGACTCGAAAACTGCTTTTCTGAAATAACAGATTTCTGATTTTACGTGATGCGCGGTGCCGGTGAACCGCCGCCCCTCAAAGACCGGACGCTATGTCCGGTCAGTCCCGGCGTACTCCACTAACAGCAGAGTTAACTGCAGATCATGCGGCGTACCGCATGCTTGGTCACGAATCCGTAGCCGCACGTCTCGCACGTCCACAGATAGCTGATCACGCCATCCATGAGAAAAGCGGACGCTTCCGCTGCAATCATCGTATCGGCGCACACAGCACAAGCCGGCAGATCGCTTCCGCGCGGGGCGGAGTGATGCAGATCGGACGGCAAGACTTCAGCAACTGCTGACATCAAGTCCTCCTCTCAACGCTTGGTTTCCTGCATTCACTATGGCTGATTTGTTTGACGAAGTCGCAACACAAATGCGTTCCTTTGTTGGAAATCCATATTGCAACGCAATGACTTCACGGCGAGGATACTGGCACGCGCAACGATTGGCATTTTAAGGAATTGTCTGAGCAATCCCGCAGTAAAACGTGCGCCCGGAGAAACGCGATGGAAGGCACATCCAGCACCAACAGCACACACAAGCCCGGCCGTGGCCGCATTTACGACAGTATTGTGGATGCCATCGGCGATACGCCGGTGGTGCGGCTGCGCCGGTTGCCGCAACTTCATGGCGTGAACGCGACAATTCTTGCCAAGCTCGAATACTTCAATCCGTCGGCCAGCGTGAAGGATCGCATCGGCTCGGCAATGATCGTCGCCGGCGAGAAGGCGGGTCTGATCAACAAGGATACCGTTCTGATCGAGCCGACCTCGGGCAACACCGGCATCGGCCTCGCATTCGCCGCGGCGTCGCGCGGCTACCGTCTCAAGCTCGTGATGCCGGAGTCGATGTCGATCGAGCGGCGCAAGATGCTGGCGTTTCTCGGCGCGGAACTTGTGCTGACCCCGGCCGCACAGGGCATGAAGGGCGCGATTGCAACGGCCGAGGAACTGGTGCGCACGACGCCGAATTCGATTATGCCGCAGCAGTTCAAGAACCTCGCCAACCCGGAAATCCATCGCCGCACCACGGCCGAGGAAATCTGGAACGACACCGGCGGCAACCTCGACATCTTCGTGGCGGGCGTCGGCACGGGCGGCACCATCACCGGCGTCGGGCAGGTGCTGAAGCCGCGCAAGCCGTCGCTGCGAATTGTCGCGGTCGAGCCGGAGGAAAGCCCGGTGCTGTCGGGCGGGACGCACACGCCGCACAAGATCCAGGGCATCGGCGCGGGCTTCGTGCCCGATATTCTCGACCGCGCGGTGATCGACGAGATCGTCAAGGTCAACGGACCGGCGGCGATCGAGATGTCGCGGGCGATGGCGCGGAACGAAGGCATCCCCGGCGGTATTTCGTCGGGCGCGGCGATCTCGGCCGCACTGGCGTTGGGCAAACGGCCGGAGAACGCCGGCAAGACCATCCTCGCGATCGTGCCGTCCTTCTCCGAACGCTATCTGTCGACGGCACTGTTCGAGGGCATCTGAGGAGGACGCGATGGCCAACGATCCGCCACGCCGGCCGCGCACGCTGAACGACGCACGGACCGAAGCCGAGGCCGCTTTCAAGAAGGCCACGGCCAAGACCGCCGCGCCGCTTCCCAAACAGGCTGCAGCCATCCCCGGCGTGCGGGAACAGGTGACATTGCGGATCGATCAAGACGTGCTCGAATATTTTCAGGAGGGCGGGCCTGGCTGGCAGGACCGCATCAACGAGGCGCTGCGCAAGGCGGCCGGGAAATAACCATCCCGCCGCCTGCGACCGTTTCGGCCAAGTTTATCGCTTGCAGGTGAGTTGAATCGCGTTTTCAATAAGCTGTTCTGATAGTTCGATTGTTTTGTGAATTTTGGCTAGGGGCATGAGTATTCCGCGGCACGCGTCGACAGCCGGACGGCTGGCGTTGAGGAGCGGCTTTATGGGTACGGCCAACGAACAGATCGCGGCAGCGATCGTTCTGGTCGTGGCTTTCATCGTGACCTTGGCGCTGTTGTTTCTCTACAGCATCGAACCGGCGCCGGAGAATGCGCGCGTTTTGGCCGATGGCGAACGCCGCACCTATGCCAGCACGCCGTGCGTGATTTTCAACAAGCTCGAGCGCGAACTGATCGCCAACCGGCACGAGGTCGAGGATCCACAGAAGCCGCTACAGCTTCTGCAATTCGCCAACGAGGTCGGCATCGGCGAGGTGCGTAACCTGAAAGGCTGGCGGCGCGACCAGGTCTGCAACTACATCAACGGATTCGATCAGATCGTCACCGTGCTGGACCGCCTGCTTGGCTACCGCTCGCGCTGGACCGCAGAAGGGCAGTGGCGCTGGTAATTTTTGGCGCCAAGCTAGTCGAACGAGATCAGCCGCTTCAGGGTCGCCTTGAACAGCAAGCTCTGCTTGCCCTGGAACGCGGCGCCATTCATCTCGCCGCCGCCGTCGGTGAAGCTGCCGGATACCCCGATACCAACTTCCTGGCCCGGCTGATCGCCGCTGCGGCCGAACAGCGGCCGCGCGTCGAGAGCACGGGTGTGCTGACTGACCACGACCTCGCCCTTGAAGGTCGTGCCGGTGAGGGTGTAGCTGCCGGTGTAGTACAGATAGGCGTCGCCGCCGTAGATGCGGCCGTTCTGGAAAGCGATCACGCCGCTGCCCTTGCCGCCGTGCCCATCCAAGGTCGCGACGTGGATCGAATAAAGTCCGTTATACATCGCTCGCCCGTGTCCCCGCGGACGCTGTCTGTTTCAGCGTAGTCGAGCCACTTTGCCATGTCGTTTCGGTCAAGGATAGCGCCGTAAGACGCTGAAGTGTGTGCAGAATGGTGCGGTTTGTCCCGGCAGGCGGGATTTGCCGGATTACATCAACCACCCGTTAGCGTTGACGCGGCCAAGTCCACGCAGGCGTTGCCGAGGCTGCTAGCCTCAAAGCTATGATCCAGCTTGTCACAGTGGCGTCGGTCTTGTCGCAGGTGCAGCCTGCGCAGTCGATCAAAACGGATAATGACGCGTCCGTCGATCAGTGGGCGCAGCGGCTCAGCGTGTCGCGCGAGCAATTGCTGGCCGCCGTCGCCGAGGTCGGCGATTCCATTGCCGCGGTCCGGCGGCATCTCGCAAAATAGGGGCGACGCGCGCCTTTGCCGGTGGCATGCTCGCGGGAAGGCGACGCACCCAGCTGACGAGCGTGTCATGCGAGGATTTTCGATTGGCGCGATGGCGCTACTCATTCTGCTGCCAGCCGCGACGCCTGCTGACGCGCGGCGAGGCGGCAATGACTTCATGAACAGCCCCGGCTACCAGCGGGCGCTGACGGAATCACGCAAAGCCTATCGGCTGCGGGTCGAACGGGAGCGCGCCTACGAGCAATATCGTGCCCGCAAGCTGCGGCCGGGCGCTCACCGGCCCTGACGGCCGGCCAAATCGCTCCGGTCAATCCTCAGCCAGAGAGGCGCGCGTTTTGGCCATGATGCGGTCCCAGCGCTGTTCGCGCTCCGCCTGCTGTCTGGCCTGATGTTGTCTGAACGTCTCGACCCGCTTCTGGATTTCGGCCCGCTCTGGGCTGACAGGATCGAGGTTAGGACGAACCCGGTTGCCGGGCATGTTTGTTGTCGTTGTCATTCCGCACTCCAAGGCCGCGATTGTGCGCCCCGTGCGCAAGCGGTCAACGCGAAAACGCGTGAAGACTGAAAGGTTTCCACAGGGCTTGCGGAAAATGAGGCCGAGCCCATGCGTCAAGCTGTCAGACAGTCTTTATGGGTTTTTTAATACCGCTCTGCACAGCATCAGGCATGGCAACGGACGATCGGGTCAAAGTTCTCTGCACGCGCTGCAAGGGCGTCTTCCGCGTGCGCCTCACCTATGTGCGTGAGGGCTTTCAGCCGGAGTGCACGAGCTGCGGCCGGCTGATGACCTTCGACAAGGAATCGCAGGACCTTGGCATCCAGCGCGCCTTCAAGGACGCGCGGCGCATCCGCAAGCTCATCGCCGCGGAGCAGGAAGAGCGCGCCAAGCCGGCCGCCGCAGACCTGGCGGCGTCGCAACTAGTCCGTCCGCGTCCCTGAAATCTCAAAGCCGCCGCTGCCGCCGATACTCCAGCGGAGAGACGCCGAAGCGCTGCAGGAAGCTGCGGCTGAAATGGCTGTGACTCATCCCGATCTCGATTGCGATCTCAGTCACCGAGTATCGCGACTCCACCAGCAGGTTTTGTGCGCGGATGTGGCGGCGTTCGAGAATGAACGCATGTGGGGACGTCCCATAGCTCGCCTGAAACCGGCGCATGAAGTGCCACAGGCTCAAATTCATCAGTTTCGCGAGGTCGGAGATACCGAGCGGCCGGTCGAGACTGCCTTCGACGAAGGCTTCCAACCTCTTTCGATCGCTTGCCGAGAACGATTGAACGCCACGGGTTGTGGCGCGGAGTGTTTGCGCGCCGGTCTTCAGTCCGATGCGGTAGGCGATCAGCGTTGCGATGGCCTCCGCGAAAGCCGGTGTCGGCGGATTTCCGCCGCGCAGGCACTGGCGAAACTGGTTGGCAGCCGCCGTGATGAAGGGATCGCGTAACGAGAACGTATCCGGCATGTGCAGGATGCCGATGTCGAGGGCCTCGGCGATAAACTCCGGCGCGAAGTGCAGCGAAGCGATGTCCGCCGGTCGGCGCCAGTCGACACTGTGCGGCTGACCGATCGGCAGCACGAGGATGTCCCGCGCACCAAAATTGTGGACCAGCTTCTTTCCGGTTTCGGACTGCCGCACCAGACCGTAGAGCGCGCGCTCGAACGGAATGCAGATCTGAACCGTACGGTGCGTTTCCTCCGGATAGAACGTCGGCGCGGAATGATGACAATAGATCTCGTACCGTCCTTCATCCGCGACAGTCAGGGGTCGTGTACTCAAGGCCAGGCCGTCTCCAATCCAGTCTCAATGCTGGAGCAGTGTGCCATGGCTTTTTCGCTCGCGCGTGTATCCAAATACCTTGAATTTGCTCGCCAACCGCGCACCACACAAAAGCGCGAATGATCGTGCCGCCGCCATTTCTGCAAAGTCGCGCGCCTTTGCAGCAAGCGCGCTTGAGAGGTGTTGCGTAAGAGTGGCGCGGGTGCAGCCACGCGTGCGATGGGGAAGCCGGTGACGTTTATGCAGATCAAGAACCGTCGTTATTTCAGGATGGCGGCTCTCTCGCTGTGCTTCGCGCTAATGGCTTTTCATGCGGCCTTTGCCGAGCCCGGCGACTCGCTTGAGAGCGCGTTTGCCAAAGCGCAGCGTGAGGACAAGATCGTTCTGCTGAGTTTGAGCACGTCCTGGTGCCATTGGTGCCAGGCCATGGACGAACTGACCTACGCCGATCCGGGCGTGAGCAAATTGATCGACGACAGCTATGTCAGGGTGAGGGTCGATCAGAACGCGCGTCCCGACGTCGCCAGCCGCTATCGCGACTTCGAGCTGCCGTTCATGGTCATTTTGAATTCTCGCGGTGAAGAAATCGTCCGGAAGCAGGGGTTTCTCGGACCTCGGGCTTTGAAGTCGTTACTCGAGGCGGTCGTCGACGACCCGTCGCCCGGACCGTCCGCCGCACGTGAGGAGAAAATTGCATTTCCGGATCGGCCCGGTCTCACGTCCGCGGTGCGGAGCGAACTGCAAACGCGTTTCGAAGCCCGGCATGACGCGTCCGACAAGGGTTGGACCTTCGGCACAAAGCTCTTCGACAAGGATGCGATCGAGTTCGGCATTTCCCTTGCGGCGGCCGGCGACAAGACGCAGGCCGCGCGCACACGCGCCGCACTGAATTCCACGCGTCAATTGCTCGATCCGGTTTGGGGTGGTGTGTTTCAGTCGCGGCTTGTGCCTGAACGCGGGCCCGGTGACAGCAAGGCCGTTCGTTACGTTCGCCTGCAGATCGGCGGCCGGTTCGATGAGGGCGGCGACAACTGGAACGATCCGCATTTCGAGAAACCGCTCGGCGTTCAGGCGCAGGCGTTGCGCATGTTCTCGCGGGGCTTCAGCCAGTGGCGCGCGCCGGAGGATTTGGAGGCCGCGCGCAACGTCCGCGGCTACGTGCAGCGCGTGCTGACCGATGCCGACGGCGCCTTCTACACCGGTCAGAGCTCAGGAGTGGGCGTAGCTGGAGGCGAGGGCGTTTACTTTGCCACGGATCGCAAGCGGCGGGAGGCATTCGCAACACCGGCAATCGATCGCAGCCTTTATCCGCGAGAGAATGGATGGATGATTGCGGCGCTGTGTGCGTTCCACGCAGCGGCAGCCGATGACAGCGCGCTACGCGAGGCGGAGCGCGCCGCGCGATGGATGATCGACAATCGCGGGATGATGAGTGGCGGATTTTCCCGCGGCGACGGCAATGAAGCGGGGTTCTATCTCGGCGATACGCTGGCGATGGGGGAAGCCTTCCTGGCCCTGCATGACGCAACGGGGCAACGCGAGTGGTTGCAGCGCGCGGAAGCGGCGGCGCAATTCATTCAGGCGCATTTTTTGACGGCACCAGGACCGGGCTTTGTCACGGCAACCTCGCCAACCGGCTTCGCTGTCGCCCAGCGGCCAGACCCCGTAGAGAACGCCGAGCTCGTCCGCTTTATCGGTCAACTCGCCGAACGCACCTCGGGGAGCTACAGCAACGCACTGTCGTCGGCCATGCGCTATCTATCGGCTGAACAGTCGGCGGCCGCGGTTTCGCCGGCGCTGGCCTTGTTGGCGGATGTGCAGTTCGGCAAGTCCGGCGCGCGGGCCGGCGCGAAGCCCTGACGGCTAGATTCCGGCGTACCAGGAGTATCCCAGGTCCGGCGCCGCCGAACCATTGCCGTCGCCGATGTTGTCGAGCCGATCGGTGACCGAAATGCGCGCCAGGTATTTCAGGTTCTTGTAGCCAAGCTGACGCGGAACGCGCAGACGCAGCGGCGCGCCGTGATCGAGCGGCAGGTCTGACCCGTTCATGCCGTAAGCCAGCAAGGTCTGCGGATGCAGGGCCTCGGTCATATCGATGCTGCCCCAGAACTCATCGAACGGCTGAAGAACCACCCACTTCGCGTCTGGATGCGGTTCGACCCGCGCCAGGATGTCGGACATGCGAACGCCTGTCCATGCGGCGATAAACGACCATCCTTCTTCGCAGATCAATTGCGTGATCTGAGTCTGACCGGGCATCGCCTTCAGGTCGGCGAGCGAGTAAGCATTCGGCCGCGCCACCATGCCGTCGACATAGAGACGCCAGTCCGCAAACTTTCGCTGTGCCAATCTCTGATACGGATCGAAGCGAGGGTGCGGGTGATTGACCCGCGCCATCGGCGAAATCTGGTCGGGCCTGAATTCGCGGGCGTAGGATCGGATCGACATCAGCGCGCGCTGCGCGCCATAGGTGAGAACTTCGCCGGGTCCGAGAATGCCGCCATAGTTCGGCGCGATGAAGCCGCGGCTGTTCGCGAATTGTACAGCCGCCGCAGCACCGGCAACGCTGGCCGCAGTCGAGAGCGTAGCCGTCAACAGACGCCGGCGGGTCAGCTTGATCATTTGCTTGCCTGAGATGTGCGGTAGCCCGTGATCATGGCGCGCACCTGCCGGCCGAAGCCGGTGAGGACGACCATCGTCAAGTGCACCAGAAAGAAGATGAGCAGCGCATTCGCTGCGAAGAAATGCAGGGTGCGCGCGCTTTGATGTCCGCCAAACATCTCGACGATGAAGGGCACCACCGACGTCACCGACGGCGACATGGCAAGACCCGTCAGAAACATGAAGGGGATCAGCCCGAAGATCACGACGAGATAAACCAGCCGCTGGATCAGGTTGTAGTGCTCCGCTGTGTCGGCCGATGGATGCGGATGGGCAAGGGCGCGGGCTAACGAAGCGGGTTTGAGTTCGCTGAGCGCGGGAACGAGGTTCTTTGTGAAATGCCGCGTCAGCAGGCCGGAGAGCAGATAGACGATGCCGTTGAAGAGGACGACCCAGGCCGCGAAAAAATGGATCGATCGTCCGGGCCCGCGAATGCCGAGCTCAAGCACGAACGGCAGCGGCAAATCCAGCCACGCCTCCGTGTGAATGGATCCGGTCTCGCCCCAGTGCAGGCGGGGATAAGCAAGCAGGATGGCGATACCGCTCATCAGCAGAGCGATGAAAGCTGCCGCATTGATCCAGTGCGTGACCCGGATCAGAGCCGAATGACGCTGGGAGGTGTTGAGCAAGTCCTTCATCCACACGACCGAAGCTTGGTTGTCGGGCCAAGCCTTATGCGGCGGTGATCTCCCTGTCTTGTCGGCTATCGAAGCGACTTTGCGAATCTTGCGGTCGAGTCTGTCAGCGAACGCTTTGTGATCGCCGGTACGCGCTCGCCCGATTCAGGCGGCGTCATCGCAATCAGTTCAATTTGGTCTTGATCGTGTTGAACTTGGTGTTGAGCTGCGTGCCGAGCGCATTGACGCCGGCGACGATCGCAACCGCAATGCCGGCGGCGATCAACGCATACTCGATCGCGGTCGCGCCGCTTTCGTCGTTCCAGAATTCATGAAGACGTTTCACGGACAGCCTCCATCCCAATGGAGCGATGACATTGGTGGCGTCACGTGAATCGAATCTTAAATTCGGCGAAGAGCGCCTATGCCAAGTTGTCGCGTATTTGCAGGGATTTGTGTGCTGTTGTGAACGGAACCGCACGGTTCCAGTTGCATCGAACGCGCTTCAAATCGTGACGAATGATCCTGCACAAACATCCAAAATCTCGGAATCGTGGAGCTCTTCTTACCAACCGTTGAGCTATTGGATCCTTCAAGCAATCCGGCCGATCAGGGCGTAAGCCAGCACAGCCAGGCCTACAGTCGGCATAACTTCCAGGAAGGCGGCGGGAGCCAGACGAGCGTAAGCCGATCGCGCCAGCGGACGATATTCAGGTCTCGCTCTTGGATCGGCTGGCGGCGAGAACAGCGATTTCTCCGCATGCTCGGAATAGTAGAACGCCATCCTCATGTCGTGGTGAGTGCTGACGATGGAGTGGAGCACATACGCGAAGTGGAAGAGTGCGACGCCAGCGAGCGAGGCGATCAGCACGCCTTCCGAGGGCCGGATTTTCAGTGAGTAGATGGATGCGCCAAGAACCGCCCAGACGCCGAGCGTGGTTTTCCATTTCAACTGATGGCGCGTGCTCCAGCGCTGCATCCTGAAGTCAGCAAGGCGCATGAAACTGTCAAAACGCTCTTTCGGATTCAGCGCCATGGCACCCCGACTCCAGTCGCTCGAGATTTTGAGAAACGCGTGCGGGCGTTACAAGGGGCGATCCGGTCGAAAATAGGCGAAAGCAGAATGGTGAGCGCGGAGGGACTCGAACCCTCGACCCCATGATTAAAAGTCACGTGCTCTACCGCCTGAGCTACGCGCTCACTTGGGCCGCTGTGTAGGGGCCGAACACCATCGGGTCAATAGCGCGGCGGGCTTTCCACCGGCGCTGTGGAACGCCCGATTCAAGTGGGATTTCAGCCGGTTCGAAGCCGGAGCTGAGGTCCGGCACGAGAGGACGGCGGCGCCAATCAGCTGCGGTCGGCCTGAATGTCGGCCGCCATCGCGGCCGGCTGACGGGCCGTCGGGTTTGGCAGCGAGATCGGCCGCAGGCCGATCAGCTCGGCCGAGCGGATGCGGGCATTGCTCCAGAATTCGAAGGCGTTGATCCGCGAATTCTCCAGCAGCGCCAGGCCGACGGCGGAGAGGAACGGCAGGCTTTGCAGCACCAGCACGCCGGCGAAGATGTAGATCTCGCGGATTTCCTTGAAATTGTTCATCACCACCAGCACGGCGGCGCCGATCAGCAGCAGCACGCCGATGACCGCTTCCCAGAACGCCTGGAATTCGATCGAGAGCCGCGACAGGCCGCCCTTGGAAGTGCGGGCGAACGGCAGGTGATCCTTGATCAGGCCGTCGGCGACGGCCCGCGACACCGTCCACTGCACGGACATGGCGGTGAACATGGCCGCGAACATCTGGCCGAGCTTGATCGAAACACGCAGGCGATAGAGCGCGACGAAATGGATCAGCGTGACGACGAAGGCCGCGATGATCGGAACGGTGAGAATCTTGTCCGGGATGGCGATGTCGGCGAAGGCCACGATCGGCACCCAGATCAGGTTGAGGATCGCCACCACGACGCCGAGGCTTTCAGCGCCGAGCCAGTTCAGCCAGCCGATGGAGAACTCGCGCTTCTGGTCGGGGGTGAGCCGGCTCGCGCCGGGCAGGAAGCGCCGCCAATGCTTCTTGACGATCTGGAAGCCGCCATAGGCCCAGCGATGGCGCTGTTTCTTGAACGCCTCATAGGTGTCGGGCAACAGGCCATATCCATAACGCTTGTTGCTGTAATGGGTGAGCCAGCCGTGCTCCTGAATGGCGAGGCCGAGATCGGTGTCCTCGCAGATGGTGTCGCCGGCCCAGCCGCCCGCCATGTCCATCGCCGAGCGGCGGATCAGGCACATGGTGCCATGGACGATGATGGCGTTGAACTCGTTGCGCTGGACCATGCCGATGTCGAAAAAACCGGCGTACTCGCCGTTCATGGCGTAGTGCATCAGCGAGCGGCTTTCGTCGCGATGATCCTGCGGCGCCTGGACGAGGCCGACACGCGGATCGGCGAAAGCCGGGACGAGGTCCTTCAGCCAGTCGGGCGTCACCACATAGTCGGCGTCGATGACGCCGATGATTTCGGCGTCGGGCGCGGTGCGCTCCATGGCGATGCGCAGCGCTCCCGCTTTGAAGCCCTTCACCTTCTCGGCGTTGATGAAGACGAATCGCTCGCCGAGCATGCGGCAGTGGTCCTGGATCGGCTCCCAGAACGTGGGATCGGGCGTGTTGTTGATGATCACCACGCACTCGAAGTTCGGATAGTCGAGACGCGCGACCGCATCGAGGGTCTGCTTCAGCATCTCCGGCGGCTCGAAATAGGCCGGGATGTGGATCGACACTTTCGGGAATTGGCCGTCGGCCGGAGCGGGGAGGCCCGCCGCGATCAAGCGCCGCGGCGTGCGGCCGAATGCAATCGTCGAAATTTCCTCGACGCGCGCCATGGCGATCAGGATCAGCGGCACCAGCAGGATCAGGCCGAGGATCAGCGCGAAGGCCGAGCCCCAGACGAAGTAGTGCGCGGTCCAGTAGGCGAAAATGGTCGCGACCCACGCGCCGACGATGTTCGCGGCGGCTGAAAGCACGGTGGCCTGCATCATCGTCGGGTTGAACAGGCGGAAGATCGGCAGCGAGAGCAGGATGCCGACGAGCACGGCGATGCCGGCCTGCTTCCAATAATTCTCGTTCACGACCGGGCCGGACCAGGCGAATTTCGGTTCGCGTGATGCATCAAGAATGCCCCAGTAAGGACCCACGCTGCCTTCGAAAAATTTCCAGGGCTGATCGATCGCTTCGACGATGTTGTAGTCCATGCCGATGGCTTCGGCGCGGGTGACGAAATTGCGCAGAACCACTGCCTGCTGAAACTGCCCGGGATCGGCGTTGCGCAGGTTATAGCCGGCACTCGGCCAGCCGAATTCGGCGATGGTGATGCGCTTGCCGGGGAAGTTCTCGCGCAGCAGACCGTAAATGTAGACGGCCTGATCGACGGCCTGGGTGTCCTTGAAGTTTTCCCAGTACGGCAGCACGTGCGCGGCAATGAAATCGACGGACGAGGCGAGCGAAGGGTTGTCGCGCCAGATGTTCCAGATCTCGCCGGTCGTCACCGGCACGGTGACCTGGCGCTTCACGCGGCGGATCAGCTCGGCCAGTTCCTCGACCTTCAGTTCGCCGCGGTAGATGGTTTCGTTGCCGACGACGAGGCCGATGACGTTCGAATTCTTTTTGGCGAGATCGATCGCAGCCTGAATTTCACGCTCGTTGCGTTCGGTGTTCTTGTCGATCCACGCGCCGACCGTGACCTTCAATCCGAATTCGGCGGCGATCGGCGGCACGAGTTCGACACCGCCCGTCGACGAGTAGAGACGAATCGCGCGCGTCAGCGGCGCCAGCTTTCTCAGGTCGGTGCGAATCTTTTCGATGGTCGGAATGTTGTCGACGTCCGGATGCCCGGTGCCTTCGAACGGCGCGTACGACACGCTCGGCAGAATGCCGCGGAAGTCCGGCGCTTGCTGCTTGTCCTGTAAAAGTCCCCAAAGTGCGGCGTGCGCCGAAGCGACACACAGCAAAACTGCGACGATGACGCGCATCGTAACTAGACCATCTGGGGCGGAATGGCAGGACACGAACCTGTCCCCTCGGTTCGTCCCGGCAGCATGCGAAGTTTATCTATGCCACGTGTTTTAACAACTCGTATGACGCCAATCAGCTAACGCCATGTCGATTTAAGGGCGCGGCGAAAGCGGAACGTGGAATTTTTGTTTTCGTTCCGAAGGCGGATTGTTCATCGCCCGTTCATCGGCAGCAGCCGCGAGCGATGTCCGGCTATTTTGCCGCGCCGCCGGTCGGAGCTGTAGCAGGCGGGGTGCCTGCCGTTGCCGGTGCTGCCGGTTGTGGAGCGGGGGGCGCAGCCGCCGCTGCCGGCTGGGGCTGGGCGTTCGGATTAATCCAGCATGCGTGCACCTGCCGGGTCAGGCTTTCCGGCACCTTGCTGTCGATCGCGCCGCCGAACTTGGTCAGGCAGCGGAAGCTCGCCTGGACATGGCCGCCGGGGCAGCCGAACCGGTCGTAAAGGTCGAGGTGGCGGAAGGCCGTGTCGAGGTCGTCCAGCCACATCAGGCGGACGAAGCGGCGGCCGAGCCAGACGCATTCAGGATTGCCGGCGGGGCCGTTGAGAACCTGGGCGGCTTCGGCAAACTCGTCGGCCCGGCGCTGGCCGTCCCGGGCGGCTTCGGCCGCGGCTGCGGCATTTGGCGACTGCCGTCCCTGATCCTGGGCCCGAACGTCGCCGCTCTGGGCGAGCGCGGCGCCAACGCCGATCATGAACACCATCCCGGGCATGGCGATGCTCCGGAACAGCTGGTTTCGCACTTTCAACAGCAAACGACGCATGAAGTCCCCGATGGTCCGACGCGGTTTGACCCATCCAAACCGGCGGCCGTCGACTGCCTGTTGCCGCCCAAATGGGTCCCCAATACGGCGGCGTGCAGAACAATCGCGTTCCGGAATCCCATGGCGGAGAATTGCGATTTTGTCCAGCAAGACCGGAACTTTATCGTCGCATGGGTTACCCGCCGGAGCAGGCGGATGTTCCGGCAGGCCGCCGCCCGGCATCGTTCCCCTGTTGAGCGTCCGCACCGCAGCCTGCGAACCCCTTGGCAGGGCGAGGGTGACGGGGTATCGGACGGTTAATCCCGGAGGACGGAACCGATTTCCTATCGCGCGCCGCTGGCCCTTCTCGCCGTTTCCCTGAGCGTCATCGTCGCCGTCTGGTGGTGGATTGCAACGCCGGTCGCGCTCGTGCGTGCGCCGATCGATCCGGCACAGAAGCTCGAATGCGTATCCTATGCGCCGTTCCGCGGGCTACAGTCGCCGCTCGATCTCGGGGTGCGGATCACACCCGAACAGATCAAGCAGGATCTCGCCCAGCTGGCGCAGATCACCAATTGCGTTCGCACCTATTCGGTCGACAGCGGACTCGAACTGATTCCGGAGCTTGCCGAGAAAGCGGGTCTCAAGGTCATTCTCGGCATCTGGCTGTCGAGCGATCGCGTCAAGACGCGTCAGCAGATTCAAACCGGCATTGCACTCGCCAAAACCTTTCCGAACGTGATCACGTCGGTCGTTGTCGGCAACGAGGTGCTGTTGCGCGGTGAGATGACGTCGGCCGATCTCGCGGCAACGATCCGTTCTGTGAAGGCGCAGGTCGCTCCGATGCGCGTCACCTATGCCGATGTGTGGGAATTCTGGCTGCGCAATCGCGATGTTTATGAAGCGGTCGACTTCGTCACCATCCATATCCTGCCATACTGGGAGGACGTTCCCGTCCGCGCGCGCCATGCGGTGATGCATGTGGACTCGATCCGCAAGCGGATGGGCGTGGCGTTCCCCAACAAGGAAATCCTGATTGGTGAAACTGGTTGGCCGAGTACCGGGCGCATGCGCGAGGGCGCGCTGCCGTCGCGCACCAACCAGGCACGCGTGGTCGCGGAAATTCTCGAACTCGCGAAACGTGAAGGGTTCCGCGTCAATCTGATCGAAGCCTACGATCAGCCCTGGAAGCGGCGGCTCGAGGGCACAGTCGGCGGCTATTGGGGGCTGATCGGCGACGATCCGCGGACGCTGAAATATCCAGCGGGCAAACCGGTTTCGAACTATCCGGACTGGCAACTGTTCATGGGCGCGGGGCTGACGTTCAGCGTCATCGTTTTCGGCGTGGCACTTGTGACGCTCCGGCGCAAACCGTGGAAACCGCACTGGAGTGCCTGGCTCGCTGTGTTCGTCTCGGCCACAGCTGCCGGCGCGCTGCTGGGTGTCGCGTTCGACAAATTCCTTTACGAGAGCCTTGGTTATGGCGGCTGGATTCAAAACGGATGTCTGCTGGCGGCAGCCGTTCTGTCGCCGCTCTTCGCCACCCACGCGCTGATGGCAGGGAAGGGCCTGCCGGCCTTCGTCGAACTGATCGGCCCGCGCGACGAGCGGCGGACGTTGTGGTCTTGTTACGCCCTCGGTCTCGTGCTGACTGTCGTTGTCGTCATCGCGGCGGCGAGCGCGCTCGGCTTCGTGTTCGATCCGCGCTACCGCGACTTCAAATTCGCGTCGCTGACCATGGCGGTGCTGCCGCTCGCGGGTTTGATGGCGTTCAATCGCCCGAAAACCGGCGCGCGGCCGATTGCAGAGGCGACGTTCGCGGGCTTGCTTGTCGCCGCCGCGATCTTCACCCTCGTCAACGAAGGGCCGAAGAACTGGCAGTCGATCTGGACGTGCGGAATCTATTTGTTGCTTGGCGTCACGCTGTGGCAGGCGCGGGCCGCGCAAAGCCGAGGATGAGCAGGCCGATCGCAAGGCCTGACAGCGCAACGTTGTAAAGCACAATGCCAAAACCGGCGGCGATCAGCCCGCCGGTCAGTAACACAACCGACGGCCGCATCAGATTCAGCGATGCGACGATCAGCGCAGCTATCCCGAACACCGAGTTCTTGAACAGATAGGTCGCCAAGCTGCGGATCGAGCACGAGGCCGATTGCAGACCGGCGTCGCATTGAAGCGCGAACTGCGAGAACTCGACCATCAGGTAGCGGATGTAGAGCGCGTAGCCGACGGTGAGGAAGCCGACGACCATCAACCACTGCACCTGATAGGGCGTGAGGCGAAACGGGGTTTTCTTCATCAGGAACCTGAACCGGCGGTGAAACGCATCGTTCCCCTATATAGGGCGCGATCGGGCTTGAGAACCGTCAGTTGCTGCCGAGGAACGACGAAAAACCATTCCGCGCGGGCCGCTGCTGGACTACGGACGCGCTGACGCGGCGGCTTGCGCGCGACGATTTCCGGCGCGGCGGCGGCGCCGGCTTTGCGGCGGGATACTCCGAGCCCGGCGTCAGGCGCTGGCCGTCGAAGAATGCCGTTTCGCACGGACGGTCGCTCTCGGACAGCACCGCACAAATACGTGCCGCGGCGGCTGCGTCGGTGAGCGGGCCCGCAACGAGGCGGAGTTGCATGCCAAGGCCGCTACGCTCCTTGATCGCGATCACCGGGCGCAATGGCTCCATCAGTTTCTTGTTCGACGTCTGCACCGCACGCCAGAGCGCGCGCAGCCCTTCGATCGAGCTGGCGCTGCCGAGATCGACGCCGAACTCGGTTTTCGCTGCGGGGACTTCGGCGACGGCTTCGCCGTTGTTGTCGACCGGCGGAATTGCTGCAGTGACAATCGGCGCGGGCATGGCCGGCGGAGTAGCGGCCGCTGCCTCGGCGGCGGCAGATGCTCCCGGTTGCGGTTCGGCAGGCTTGGGTTCTGCGGCCTTTGTTGCTTCAGCTGACTTCTCGGCCTCGGTGGACTTTGCGCCATCCGCCTTCGCTGGTTCCGGCTTTCCGGGCTCAACCTTTGCGGGCTCCGGCTTGGCTGTTTCAGGCTTCGCAGCGGTAGCTGGTGCCGGTTTCGATGTGGGGGCGTCCTTTTCTGATTTCGCCGCTGGACGCGTTGCTTTCGCCGGATCCTTGTCTTTGCCCGCGTCTTTCATCGGGTCGGCGTCAGCTTGCGGTGCGACCGGAATGGCCGGAAGCGCCGCGGCGGGTGGAATGGCAGGCAGTGATGCGGCAGGCGGCGACGGCTGCGGCGCAACACTTTCAGGCGCGGATGTAATCGGCGGAGCGGTCGGCAGCTGAGCCGGTGCGATCAGAGTTCGGGTTTGTTTGATCGAACTCGTCACCGAATCGACGTTCTGTTCGAGTCCGGAGACGCGCGCATAAAGTCGGTCGCGATCGGCGTTCAGCGTGTCGATGGCCGCGACCAGCCGCCGGGTCTCGCTTTCCCGTTCGTTGGCGGCCTGCGCGATCTGCTGACTCTGGTGGACCAGCTGGTTGGCGGCGGCGAGGTCGGTGCGCATCACATTCGCCGACTGCGCGGCGAGAAACGCAAACGCCAGCGCGCCGAGCGCAGCCGCGGCCCACGAGCCCAGCTGCCACAGCATCTTGCGATCGTATGGCTCTTCTTCTGCCAGCAAATTCGCAAGCCAGCCTTCGGCCTCGTCGGCGATCATGCCGTCGGCCAGTTCGTCACGCTTCTTCGCCATTCGTCGGACCCAGCCCCTCCCTCGGCCGCGCGAATCACTGTGGAAGAGTAACAGGAACACTGCCGCGGCGAGCGGTTACCGGTGACGATCCAACCCCTTTTGCGGTTTGCCTGCGTCGGCTAAGAGGGCGGCTGGAACTTCCGCAGCAAGGATGTCGATGCCCGACTCAAGCAGCCTGACCATCGTGCTCGCCGCCGGCGAAGGAACGCGCATGCGCTCCGCTCTGCCGAAAGTGCTGCACCCTGTTGCCGGGCAATCGCTGCTGGCACACGTGCTGCGCGCCGCGCCGAACGGCGCGAACTCCGCGCTCGCGGTTGTGGTCGGCCCGGACCGGCAGGATGTTGCCGACGAGGCGAAACGCGTTCGCGCCGATGCGGCCGTGTTCGTGCAGCGCGAGCGGCTCGGCACCGCGCATGCGGTGCTCGCAGCGCGCGAGGCCATCGCCAGAGGCGCGGCACATGTGCTGATCGCGTTCGGCGACACGCCGTTGATTTCCGCTGCGACTCTCGAGAGCCTGCGCGCGCCGTTGAACGATGGCGCAGCCGTGGCCGTGCTCGGTTTCCGCGCGGCCGATCCGAAAGGCTATGGCCGCCTGCTGATGAGCGGTGACCGGCTGACCGCGATCCGCGAGGAAGCGGACGCGACCGACGCCGAGCGCAAAGTGACGCTGTGCAATGCCGGGGTTATGGCCCTGGCCGGTAACAAGGCGCTTACAATTCTTGATCGCATCGGCAATGCCAACAAGAAGGGCGAGTACTATCTTCCCGACGCGGTCGCCATCGCCAACGAGCTTGGCTTGAAGGCATCCGCGATCGAAACCGATGAGGACGAAGTGCGGGGCATCAACACCAAGGCGCAACTCGCCGAAGCCGAACAGGTGATGCAGGCGCGGTTGCGCAGGCAGGCGCTCGATGCCGGTGTGACCATCATCGCGCCGGAGACGGTTTTCCTCGCTGCCGACACGCAGTTCGGCAAGGACGTGACGATCGAACCGTTCGTCGTCATCGGCCCCGGTGTTACGATTGCCGATGGCGCAGTTATCCATTCGTTCTCGCATGTGACCAACGCAACGATCGGCAAGAACGTCTCGGTCGGGCCTTACGCACGCTTGCGGCCGGGCACGTCGCTCGGTGACGGCGTGCGCATCGGCAACTTCGTCGAGGTGAAAGCGGCGACGCTCGGCGCCGGCGCCAAGGCCAATCACCTGGCCTACATCGGCGATGCGACGGTCGGCGCGAATGCCAATCTCGGCGCCGGCACCATTACCTGCAACTACGATGGCTTCGACAAGCACCGCACCGAAGTCGGTGAGGGCGCGTTTGTCGGGACGAATTCGTCGCTGGTCGCGCCGGTGAAGATCGGCAGCGGTGCCTATATCGGATCGGGGTCAGTCGTGACCCGTAACGTGCCCGACGACGCGCTGATGCTGGAGCGGAGCGAGCAGACGGTGCGGCCCGGCTGGGCCAAGCGTTTTCGCGAAATGAAGCTGGCGGCCAAAATCGAGAAGGCGGCTGAAAAAGCGAAGGACAAGAAGCCGGAATGAGCTGCCGCACAGCGGTTAGAGTTAAGACACTCTAACCGGACATCCACTGGGCGCAGATGCCACTTAACGGTGTTTCAATCGGCAATAATTATTGAGTAACGCACCCGCCGCATTTCTCGATAAGAGAGGCGCGCATTTGATCCGAATGCCATCTGATCGGATGCAGGGGAATTGAGCCGATCGCGGCTCAAGGGGAGAGAGCGACCGCATGTGCGGCATCATCGGAATTCTGGGGCGCGGTCCGGTTGCGGATCAGCTGGTCGATTCACTCAAGCGTCTCGAGTATCGCGGCTACGATTCCGCCGGCGTCGCCACGCTCGAGGGCGCACAGCTCGCGCGCCGCCGCGCCGAGGGCAAGCTGAAGAACCTCGAAGCGCGCCTGAAGTCACAGCCGCTCGCGGGCCATATCGGCATCGGCCACACGCGCTGGGCGACGCACGGCAAGCCGACAGAGGCCAACGCGCATCCGCACGCAACCGAAACGGTCGCCGTCGTTCACAACGGCATTATCGAGAATTTCAAGGAACTGCGCGAGCAGCTCGAAAAGGGCGGCGCAACCTTCGCCAGCGAAACCGACACCGAGGTCGTGGCGCATCTCGTCAGCTCGAAGATGAAGCAGGGCAAGAGCCCGCAGGAGGCGGTGAAAGAAGCGCTGCCGATGCTGCGCGGCGCGTTCGCACTCGCCTTCGTGTTCAAGGATCAGCCCGATCTGATGATCGGTGCGCGCAAGGGTTCGCCGCTCGCGATCGGTTTCGGTGAGGGCGAGATGTATCTCGGCTCGGACGCGATTGCGTTGGCGCCATTCACCGACACCATCAGCTATCTCGATGACGGCGACTGGGTCGTGCTCAACCGCAAGGGCGGCACCATCCGCGATGCGCAGAACAATCCGGTCGAGCGCGACGTGCTGAAGTCGGGCGCGTCGAGTTTCATGGTCGACAAGGCCAATTATCGCCACTTCATGGCGAAGGAAATTCACGAGCAGCCGGAAGTCGTCGGCCATACGCTCGCGCACTACGTCGACATGGCGCAGGAAACCATCACGCTGCCGAAGCTGCCGTTCGACTGGAAGGCGATCGAGCGCGTGTCGATGACCGCGTGCGGCACCGCGAGCTACGCAGCGCATGTGGCGAAGTACTGGTTCGAGCGCTTCGCGCGCTTGCCAGTCGAGGTCGATGTTGCCTCCGAATTCCGTTATCGCGAAGCGCCGCTGCATAAGGGCGATCTGGCGCTCGTTATCTCGCAGTCCGGCGAAACCGCCGACACGCTGGCGGCACTGCGTTATGCGAAGCAGCAGGGATTGCACACCGCCGCCGTCGTCAACGTGTCGACCTCGACGATTGCGCGTGAGAGTGACGTGGCGCTGCCGACGCTGGCCGGTCCGGAAATCGGCGTGGCGTCCACCAAGGCGTTCACATGTCAGCTGATGACGCTGGCGACGCTGGCGATTGCCGCCGGCCGTGCGCGCGGCGTGCTCTCCGCCGACGACGAGACCAAGCTCGTGCGTGCGTTGATCGAAGTGCCGCGCCTGATGACCACGGCGCTCAAGCTCGAGCCGCAGATCGAGAAACTCGCACGCGATATCGCCCGCAGCCAGGACGTGCTCTATCTCGGCCGCGGCACCAGCTATCCGCTTGCACTTGAGGGCGCGCTGAAGCTCAAGGAAATTTCTTATATCCATGCCGAAGGCTATGCTGCCGGCGAGCTCAAGCATGGCCCCATCGCATTGATCGACGAGAAGATGCCGGTCGTCGTCATCGCGCCGTTCGACCGCGTGTTCGAAAAGACCGTCTCGAACATGCAGGAGGTTGCGGCGCGCGGCGGGCGGATCATCCTGATGACTGACGCCAAGGGTGCGGAGGAGGCGACCGTTGCCTCGCTCGTGACCATCGTGCTGCCGGACATGCCGTCGACAGTGACGCCGCTGATCTATGCCCTTCCAGTGCAGTTGCTCGCCTATCACACGGCTGTCGTGATGGGCACGGACGTCGACCAGCCGCGAAATCTGGCCAAATCGGTCACGGTTGAATAGGGCCGACCAGAAAATAGGCGCTGGTTTCATGCCATTGCGAAAAATCTGACAAAGCGCCGCAGGACGTTTGTGCCACAAACGCGCCTGACTTCGTGCTAGACTCGGAACCGAACGGACCAAGGCGCACCGCGCTTTGATGGCCGTTTTGTGGATGATGCTTAAGCGATGACCCGTAACGACCCGCAGGCTCCGATGCCTGGCGACACCAACCCACTCGATCCGGAAACCGATGCGCCGCGTGGCTTTATGGCCCGCGTCCGCAACTACTTCCTGACCGGCCTGATCGTCGCCGGTCCGGTGGCGATCACACTGTATCTGACGTGGTCGTTCGTGACCTGGGTGGACGGTCTGGTGAAGCCGCTGATTCCGGCGGCCTACCGGCCGGATCTTCCGTACAACATTCCGGGCTCAGGCCTCGTTGTAGCCTTCTTCGGTCTGACGCTGCTCGGCTTCCTCACAGCCAACCTGATCGGCCGTACGCTCGTCGAATTGGGCGAGGGTTTGCTCGACCGCATGCCGGTGGTGCGCGCGATCTATCGCAGCCTCAAGCAGGTGTTCGAGACGCTGTTCTCGGGCAAGGGCTCCAGCTTCCGCAAGGTCGGCCTTGTCGAGTTTCCGTCGCCCGGCATGTGGTCGATTGTGCTGATCTCGCAGTCGCCCGGCGCCAACATCTCGAAGAGCCTTCCGGGCAGCGAGGAATACATGTCGGTGTTCATGCCGTGCGCACCGAACCCGACGACCGGATTTTTCTTCTACGTGAAGAAATCGGAAGTGATCGAGATCGAGATGAACGCCGAAGACGCGGCAACCCTCATCATGTCGGCCGGCGTGGTGCAGCCCGGCGAGAAGGATCCTGCCAAGCGCAACGCCGCGCTCGCGGACATGGCCGCCGCTGCCAAGCTTGCGCAATCCAATCCGGTGAAGCCGCCAGCGAAGGTCGACGCGCCCTAGTAGCGCGCGCGTCCGCCGGACATATCGAAAACTGCACCGGTGTTGAAGGCACTGGCATCCGAGCACAGCCACGCGGCGAGCGCGGCGACTTCCTTCGGATCGCCGAGCCGCCCGACGGGACTTGCGGAAATCATCGCATCGACCGTTTGATTGCCGAGATCGCGGATCATGCGGGTATCGATTGGTCCGGGGGCAATGCAATTCACCCGGATGTCCGTATCGTTGACCTCGCGCGACAGCGCTTTTGTAAAAGCGATGACGCCGCCGCTGGCGGCAGAGTACGCGGCGAGCCCAGGCAAGCCTTCCTTGCCCGCCAGTGAACCCATGTTGACGATCCGTCCTTTACCGGCTTGGCGCATCAGCGGAAGGACTTGATGGGTGACATTCAGCATGCCGAGCAGATTGACCTGAACGATCTGCTCCCATTCGTCCGGTGCGAAAGTTTCGAAACTCGCGTAGGGGCCGAGATGTCCGGCATCGTTGATCAAGATATCCACGCGCGTCCCGGCATCAGCCATCTCGCGGAGTGCCCGGCTGATGTCGTCGCGCTTGGTCACGTCGACGGTGAGCGACTGCGTACCCGCGAGATCGACGGGCTCGACGTCCCAGATCCAGACACTGGCGCCGCTTACCGACAAGAGCGACGCGATGGCCCGGCCGATCCCGCGGGCGCCGCCTGTGACAATCGCGGTCTGGCCTGAGAAATCGTAGCTGATCGACATGGCAAGCGTCCCCCGATGACGCAATCTAGCATAGTTCAAGGCTGTGTTGCGGGATCGGCGCAGTTGCGGCTGCTCAGGTGTGCCGCACGATGTTGAACCCTTCGTCGGGCGACGGCAGGACGAAGTAGCTCATGAACAGGTCATAAGTTTCCTCATCGACCTGATAGGGATGGCTGGCGTCCGCATTGCGCTGGGCAAGCCGCTGCTTGCAGACTTCGTCCGGGAAATCCAGCACGTGCAGTTCGTGGGCGACGTGGGCCTCGGTAACCAGCGAGCGCATCCAGGTGCGCCACATCACGGTGTTAGCCGGAAAATCCAGTACGACGGAAACGTCTTGCCGTAAGATACTGACGATGTGAGGCGCCATCGCAGTCCGCATCCGTGACGTATAGCGCGCGAAATCTTCGATGGTGCGCTTCTCGGTTGGAAACAGGACCGACATCCAATCATCCAGAGCGATCAACAGAGTCTTCGGCCGCTCGGCCAACTTGCGCGCGAGCGTCGACTTGCCGGCGGCGATCTTGCCGCAGATGAGGTAAAGGGTCGTCGGACGATCTGAGTCCATGTGGGCCTCCGCCATCATCCCGCGGTCAGCAGCGGGATCGCCTCATCCCGTTCGAAGAGATAGAGCAGGGCGCGCAGCGCCTCACCCTGTTTGCCGGTGAGCTTCGGATTGTCCTTCATGATGCGCAAGGCTTCCTCGCGCGCTTGCGCGATTAGTTGCGCATGCACCTCGGCTCGCGCGATGCGGAAGCCGGGCATGCCGCTCTGTCGTGTGCCCAGAACGTCGCCTTCGCCGCGCAACCGCAGGTCTTCCTCGGCGATCTTGAAGCCGTCGGTCGTGTCGCGGATCACGCTGAGCCGCGCCTTCGACATTTCCGAGAGCGGCTCGCGATAGAGCAGGATGCAGGTCGAGGCTTCGGAGCCGCGGCCGATACGCCCACGGAGCTGATGCAGCTGCGCGAGGCCGAAACGTTCGGCGTTTTCGATCACCATGACGCTCGCGGCGGGAACGTCGACGCCGACTTCGACAACGGTCGTCGCGACCAACACCGAAATCTCGCCGGAGGCGAACTGGGCCATCACGCGGTCTTTCTCGGCGCCTTTCATCTTGCCGTGGACGAGACCCACCTGATCGCCGAAACGCTGCTGCAGGCTGGCGAAGCGTTGCTCGGCATCGATCAGATGACTGACCTCCTCGGATTCCTCGACCAGCGGGCAAATCCAGTAGACGCGCCGCTTCGCCTTGATGGCGCGGCCGACGGCGTCGATGACTTCGCCGAGCCGATCCAACGGGACGGCGCGGGTATCGATCGGTTGCCGGCCCGCGGGCTTTTCGCGCAATTCGGAGATGTCCATGTCGCCGAAATACGTCAGCACCAGCGTACGCGGGATCGGCGTGGCGCTGAGCACCAGCACATCGACGGCGTCGCCTTTCTGCGTCAGCGTCAGCCGTTCACGCACGCCGAAGCGGTGCTGCTCGTCGACGATCGCAAGCGCCAGCGATTTGAAAATCACATCGTCCTGGATCAGCGCGTGGGTGCCGACAAGGAGGTCGAGTTCACCCGCTTCGAGCTTCGTTAGAATCTCGCGCCGTTCCTTGCCTTTCTCGCGCCCGGTGAGGATGGCGACGCGAATACCGGCCCGCTCGGCCAGCGGCGTAATCGTCTTGATGTGCTGGCGCGCGAGGATTTCCGTCGGCGCCATCAGCGCAGTTTGCTTGCCGGCCTCGGCGACCGCAGCCGCAGCGAGCAACGCGACGACGGTTTTGCCAGCGCCGACATCGCCTTGCAGGAGCCGCAGCATGCGCAACGGCTGCTGCAGATCGCTGGCGATCGCGGCGACCGCTTCCTGCTGCGATTTGGTCAGCGCATAGGGCAGGGCATCGATCACCTTTCGGCGCAGATGTCCGTCGCCGGCATGCCGCGCGCCTGCGGGGCGCCGCAGTTGCGCGCGCACCAGCGCCAGCGCCAGTTGGCCCGCAAGCAGTTCGTCGAACGCCAGCCGCGACCAGTAAGGCTCCTGTGGCAAGACGTCGGTCAGTTCTTGCGGGTCATGCACGTGACAGAGTGCGATGCCCCAGGGCGGAAACTGGCAGCGGCGCAGCACGTCCGGCGAAATCCACTCCGGCATCACGGGCAACTTGGTCAGCGCCAGCGCGATCGCACGGCGCAGCGATCCGAGCGCAAGGCCTTCGGTGAGCGGGTAGACCGGCTCGATCAGCGAGAGCTTCTGGAGATCGGCTTCGGTGACGACGCGATCCGGATGCGTCATTTGCAAGGTGCCGTCGTACATTTCGGCCTTGCCGGAGACGTAACGCGTCTCGCCGACGGGCAGCAGCTTCTCGATGTAGTCAGCCTTGGCGCGGAAGTAGGTCAGCACCACGTCGCCGGTCTCGTCGCTGGCGTAGACAAGGTAGGGCACCCGCGCGCGGCCTCGCGGCGTCGGCCGGTGCCGGTCGATCGTCACCTTCAGCGTGACGATGGACCCGGGCACGACGTCACGGATTTTCGGCTGCGCGCGGCGATCGACCACGTTCGAGGGTAGATGCAGCAGCAGATCGACCAGACGCGGCGTTTCCTCGCGGCTGAGCAGGTAGCGCAGCAGTTTGTCCTGCTTCGGTCCAGTGCCGGGGAGGCTCGTGACCGGCGCAAACAGCGGATTGAGGAGCGGCGGGCGCATGCTGATGGGCTGCTGACTGATTCCGGCGGCGAGATGACTTAATCGAAGGGTTGAATGCATTTCCGGGTGAAAGCAATGCCACCAAGCAGGCTGACATTGGCGGAAAGCACAGCTATATGCACCTCGCCCGGCACGTCCGGGCGTTTGGCGTTGCGCATGCCTGAAAGAAGTGGCTGGAAATGACCGGGACGACACGATCGAGCGAAGGACTGGACCCGCGGCGCAAGCGGTTGCTGTTCCGCTGCTGGCATCGCGGCACGCGCGAGATGGATTTGCTGCTCGGCCGGTTCGCCGATGCGCATATCGGCGATCTCAGCGAGGCCGAAGTCGGCCAGCTCGAACAGCTGATCGAGGCTGCCGATCCCGACCTCTATGCTGCGTTGACCGGCGCCACGGTGCCGGGCCCCGACATCGCCGGCCCGATGTTCGAGCGCATCAAGGCGTTCCGCCCGGCGGAGTTCTCATGAGCAAGCCGAAATCGCCCGCCGAGCGGCTTGCGCCCGGCAAGGTCATTACGCTCGCCAATGCCGCGGAGGGCGCGGAGGGGCTGATCGTCTCGGATTTGGCGCGCGCCATCGCCGCGAAGCCGAACAAGCCCGCGATCAGCCTCGCCGTCGTCTGCCGCGACGGGCCGCGCATGGCGCAGCTCGCCCGCGCGCTCGACTTCTTCGCGCCCGACATCGGCGTGATGCAGTTCCCGGCGTGGGACTGCCAGCCGTACGACCGCGTGTCGCCGCATGGCGGCGTGCTGGCGCAGCGCGTCACCACACTCGCAAAGTTGTCGCGGCTCGTCGGCTCCGACAAGCCGCTGATCGTGCTGACGACCGTCAACGCCATCGTCCAGCGCGTGCCGACGCGCGACGTCATCGCCGCGCAGGCGCTCTCGGTCGCGCCGAGCCATCGCGTGCCGATGAATTCGGTGACCGCCTGGCTCGAGCACAACGGCTACAACCGCGTCTCGACCGTGCGTGAAAGCGGCGACTACGCCGTACGCGGCGGCATTCTCGATCTGTTTCCGGCCGGTCTCGATCAGCCGGTACGCTTCGACTACTTCGGCGACACGCTGGAATCGATCCGCACCTTCGATGCGGAAACGCAGCGCACCTTGCTCGACATGCGCGGGCTCGATCTCGTGCCGGTCTCCGAATTCCAGCTCGTGACTGAAACCATCCGCCGCTTCCGCATGGGCTATGTCGCGGCCTTCGGCGCACCGGAGCGCGGCGATCTGCTGTACGAAGCCGTCAGCGAAGGCCGCCGCCACCCGGGCATGGAGCACTGGCTACCGCTGTTTCATGAGAAGATGGATACGCTGTTCGATTACCTCGGCGATGCGCCGATCGTGATCGAGCCGCAGGGCGAGGATGCCGCGCGCGAGCGCTTCAAGCAGATCGGCGATTACTACGAGGCCCGGCGCGAGGCACTCGGCATGGCCGGCGGCGGCACGGTCTACAAGCCGCTGCCGCCAGACCGGCTGTACCTCACCGAAGCCGAATGGACGAAGCAACTCGCGGACAGTTCGCTGGCGCGGCTGACGCCGTTTGCCGTGCCTGAAACCGACACTGTGATCGACGTCGGCGCGCACGCCGGGCGCGACTTCGCGCCGGAGCGGGCGGACACCAAGGTCAACGTGTTCGAAGCTGTGACCGCGTACATCAACGGACTGCAGGCCGCCCGCAAGAAGGTCGTCGTCGCGCTGTGGAGCGAAGGCTCGCGCGACCGCATGTCCTCGATGCTGAAGGACCACAAGCTGCTCAACCTGACGCCGGTGAACACCTGGCGCGTGGTGCAGGCGACGCCGCGCAACGAGACCATGCTGGCGGTCGTTGGCCTCGAGTCCGGGTTCGAGACCGACAGCATTGCCGTCATCAGCGAACAGGACATTCTTGGCGACCGTCTGGTGCGGCCGCGCAAGGCGAGCCGCAAGCTCGAAAACTTCATCTCGGAAGTCACGAGCCTTACCGCGGGCGATCTGGTCGTCCACGTCGAGCACGGCATCGGCCGCTTCGTCGGCCTGCAGACGCTGGATGTGGCCGGCGCGCCGCACGACTGTCTCGAATTGCATTATGCGGCGGGCGCCAAGCTGTTCCTGCCGGTCGAGAATATCGAATTGTTGTCGCGTTACGGCTCCGAGCAGACCGGCGTCGAACTCGACAAGCTCGGCGGCTCGGGCTGGCAGGCACGCAAGGCGAAGCTCAAGAGCCGCATTCGCGAGATCGCAGGCGACCTCATCAAGATCGCGGCCGAGCGGCAGTTGCACGAGGCGCCGAAGTTCATCCCGGCGCAGGGCACCTATGACGAGTTCTGCGCGCGCTTCCCGTACGAGGAGACCGAGGACCAGCTCGGCGCCATCGCCTCGACGCTCGGCGATCTCGAAACCGGCCGCCCAATGGACCGCCTGATCTGCGGCGACGTCGGCTTCGGCAAGACGGAGGTGGCACTGCGCGCGGCGTTTGCCGTTGCGCTGGAAGGCAAGCAGGTCGCGGTCGTGGTGCCGACGACGCTGCTGGCGCGTCAGCATACGAAGACGTTCACCGAACGCTTCAAGGGTTTTCCGGTCAACGTGGCGCAAGCCTCTCGCCTTGTGTCGGCAAAGGAGCTGACGCAGACCAAGAAGGGCCTCGCGGACGGTAACATCGACATCGTCGTCGGTACCCACGCGCTGCTCGGCAAGACCATCAAGTTCAAGGACCTTGGGCTTCTGATCGTCGACGAGGAGCAGCACTTCGGCGTCAGCCATAAGGAAAGGCTGAAGCAACTGCGCGCGGAAGTTCACGTGCTAACGCTCTCTGCGACGCCGATTCCGCGTACATTGCAGCTGGCGCTGACCGGCGTGCGCGATCTGTCGATCATCGCGTCGCCGCCAATCGACCGGCTCGCGGTGCGCACCTTCGTTGCACCGTTCGATCCGCTGATGGTGCGCGAAGCGTTGCTGCGCGAGCGCTATCGCGGCGGCCAGGCGTTCTACGTCTGCCCGCGCATCGACGATCTCGCAGAAGCCAAGGAGTTCCTCGACAAGAACGTGCCGGAGATGAAGGTCGCGGTCGCGCATGGCCAGATGCCGCCGACGGTGATCGAGGACATCATGTCCGCATTCTATGACGGCAAGTACGACATCCTGCTGTCGACCACGATCATCGAGTCCGGCCTCGATATTCCGACCGCCAACACCATGATCGTGCATCGCGCCGACATGTTCGGCCTCGCGCAGCTCTATCAGTTGCGCGGCCGTGTGGGGCGCTCGAAGCTGCGAGCGTATGCGCTGTTCACGCTGCCGGCGTCGCACAAGATCACGCCGCAGGCCGAACGTCGCCTGCAGGTGCTGCAGTCGCTCGATACGCTCGGTGCCGGCTTCCAGCTTGCCTCGCACGACCTCGATATTCGCGGCTCAGGCAACCTGCTCGGTGAGGAGCAGTCAGGCCACATCAAGGAAGTGGGCTTCGAGCTCTATCAGTCGATGCTGGAAGAGGCGATCGTCAATCTCAAGGCGGGTATCTCGGAGCCGGTTGCGGACCGCTGGTCGCCACAGATCACGCTCGGCATGCCCGTGCTGATTCCGGAAGAGTTCGTGCCGGATCTCGCCGTGCGGCTGTCGCTCTATCGCCGTCTGGCTGATCTCGAAACCGACGATGCGATCGAGAACTTCGCAGCTGAAATGCGCGACCGCTTCGGGCCGCTACCGGACGAGGCGCGGTATCTGTTCAAGATCGCGGCGATCAAGACCTACTGCCGCCGCGCCAATGTCGAGAAGGTCGATGCCGGGCCGAAGGGCGCGGTGATCTCGTTCCGCGACAACAGCTTCGCGCATCCGGATCGATTGGTCGCCTTCATCCGTCAGCACGGGCAGGCGGCAAAGGTGCGCCCGGATATGAAGGTCGTGTTCTTCCAGGAATGGGAAACACCGGAAGAGCGCATGAACGGCGTCAGCCAGATCCTGCACGACCTCGCCAATCTCGCCGAAGGCCGGAAGGCAGCTTAAGCCTTACGACGCCGCGCGGCGATCGTCGCCCTTCAGCCGCGCCATCAGGCTGTCCGGCGTATCCTTTGCGAGCAGCGTGGCGATGCTCACATGCGGATCGACCGGCGCTTCGCGGCGGGCCGCATGCATGGTGTGCTTGACGACGCTGGCGATGCGCCGCGCGATCACGTGGGCCTCGCGCAGGTCGGTCTCTGCGAAGGCGGCGACAATCGAACCATCCGATTCCATGGTCGCGAAGTCGAAGCGGCGCATCAGGCGGCTGAGAATGCGCGCCGCGTCGTAGTGCGCGCGTTCGCTGGCTGAATCGAAGATGAAGCGGGCCGCCGAAAGACCGGCACCACGTGACGTGGAATCCGAAATAGCCGCAGAGAACTCGCGATCGAAAGCGGCTCCTGTCATCAACCCGGTGCGCGGATCGAGCAGACCACCGGATTCGATCGACTTCAGCGTGCGGGTCAGCCGCGCGTCGAGCGCATGCTGGCGGATCAGCGGCAGGGCGCTGACGGCAACGGCGGTCGCGTCGCCGCTGATGATTTCCAGGTTGGGGAGCAGGTGTCCGTCGAGCGCATCGGGCGCAATCCCGCTGACGATCACCGGCAGATGGCGGAAACGCGCGTCGTCCGACAGGGCAGTGCAGAAGTTATCGAGGACGCGTGCGCTGAAGCCCGAGCCGATCACGACGCCATCGAGATCGCGGGCTTCCAGGTGCTTCACCGCCGCTTCGAGACTCAAGGCCCCGATCACTGCGATGCGTTCGCCGAGCGCGACGGATAGCGCGGGATAGGATGCGCCGCGGCCGACCAGCAGCACGATCGCATCGTCAAGCAAGTCGGTTTGCGGAACGCGGACACCGGCCGCGCTTTCATCGCTCAGCCGGCGTTCGATGGTCGCGTGCAAGGTGCGGACGCGCAGCGCGGCGTTGAGGCGCGCGAGCAAGCGGTCGAACCCGCGCTCGCTGGAGTAGGAGAGCACATTTGCGGGAAGGGCAGCGACCGGATCGATGCCGATCATTGGCACATACGGTGTCATCGCCGCTGCCTTGGCGGCAACCTCGGCTGCCACGGCGTCATTCGCGGCCGACATGTCCGCGATGATCGCTGCCGGCATCAGGCGCTCGATGGCCTCGCCGGCATCGGCCCAGGTGCTGTCGATCAGCGGAAACAGCTTGCAGTCTTCGAGGGCGACGGCGAGCGGCAGCCGCTCGGTGTCGGAAACGAACAGGATCGGACCTTGCTGGGACATCGGCTCTCGGCGCACGCAGAACAAACGGGTTCCGGCAACCTAGACGTTCAGCCTTAATGTCAGGTCAACGAATTGGCCAGGCTTTGCAATCAGCCCGCACTGCGGTCGCGGAAGGCTTCCGACATCAGCGGGTTGAGGCCGAGTTCGGCCAGAGCCTCGCGCGCCCGGGCGTTGTCGATGGCGCGTCCTGCAAGCCGGTGACCGTTGAGGCGGTCGGGCAGTGCGGTCAGCATCGCGCCTTGCGAGAGGCGCTTGGCCCATTGCTGCAAATCGTCGGCGAGGAAGCGGTAGCCGCCGATGTTGACGAGGCCGCTTGGCGGAGCGGTGATCCGGATTTCGCCGCTACTGCGATCACGCCGCGCGGCAAAGCCCGTATCGACGTAGTCGATCGCCGACTGCGTCTCGCGCACTCGTTCGGACGGCGGTGGAGCATAAGCGGCGACGGGTATCATCGGCCCGCGCAGCGCCAGGGTGCCTTGCGGCGTCATCAGGATTTCGCAGGCGACCGTGGCACCGGGCACATCGTGCGGCGCGCGATGCTGACCCGCGCGGACCGGAACCGGCATGCCATCTTCGCCGCGCCGCGTGCCGAAAAGACCGGCCTCGCCGAACAGATAGACGTCGGTCAGGCGCTGGCTGCCAGTCCATGCCGGGCTTGCGCCGACCTGTTCGGGCGTGCGCCAGATGCCAATGATCTCCGCTGTCTCATCAAGGCTTTGCAGCACGTCGCTCTCGGCGAGCTTGAAGACGATCTGCGCTGGCAGGACGAGCGCGTTGCATTTGTCGTGCGCGATCTGTGCCGTCAGCGCGTCGATGTCGAGGGCGTGATGCAGGCTGAGCGTTCCACCGCTGAGCAGCCAGGCGACGGTGGAGCAACAGATGCCTGCCAACGACGCCGGCGCGATGGTGGAGAGGATGCGCGCTGCTTGCGGCAGGCGGCTTTCGAGAAACACGGCGAGGCCAGCAGCCATCAGGCTCATGTGCGAGCGCGGCACCGGCCTCCAGCCGTCCGGGGTCATGTCGAAGGTAATGATGGCGGGCCGGCGCGGATCCGTCGCCGGGAACAGCGCCGGCGACGGCGGGTGCGCGATCACCTGGTCGAGCGGCACCATGCCTTCCGGCAGGTTGTCGCCGAAGCCGAAGACGTGGCGGATCGAAAACGCTTCGGCGGCCGCATTCATCGCAATGTCGGCATGGCTGACGCCATCGATCTTGCTCATCGCAACGATGGCGCGGGCTCCGGTGCGGTTGAGCGCCATGGCGAGATCGGCCTGCCGCCAGAGCTGCGGCAGCAAGGTCACGACAAGGCCCGCACGAAACGCGCCGAGCACGGTCAGCGAGAACTCGATGGTATTGGGGAGCTGGACGGCAATGACCGATCCGGTCGGCAGGCCGCTGTCGATGAAGTGCGTTGCGATCGCCGAGATGGCTGCATCTGCTTCGGCGTAAGTCATGGCGCGCGGCGTGTCGCCAGTCACGCGCTGCTTGTCGGCCGGATCGATCAGCGCGACGCTGTCGGGCCGGCGCGCGGTGATGCGGCGAAGCAAATCCTCGAGCGTGGGCGACGTCGAACTCAGCATCATCGAATCAGTGACCGTGTTCATCGGACACCGGCGGCTGCCGGAGCGGCCCACCACGTTTCGGGCAGGATGCCCGACAACGCGCCAGCCTTCGGCCGTTCTATCCGATTCCATCGGGCGAACCATTGCCGCTCGGCGTTGTACAGCGGGATTGTGTAGAAGCCCGACATCAGGACGCGGTCGAGCGCACGGACGGCGGCGACGAAGGGTGGCCGTTCCCGCGCCTGCAGCATGGCCGTCACCAAGGCATCGACCGCCTTGTCGCGCGCGCCCATGTAGTTGCGCGTGCCTTGCAGATCGGCGGCCTCCGAGCCCCAGTAGAACAGCTGCTCGTTGCCGGGAGAGAGCGACTGGTCCCAGCGATTCTGGATCATGTCGAAGTCATAACTCAGCTTGCGCTGGTCGAACTGAACGGCATCGACGGTACGGATCGTCGCCTCGACCCCAGCGCGCTTGATGTCGCGGATGAAGGCGAGCGCAATGCGCTCGTGTTCGCGGGTGGTGACGAGGATTTCGAACTTCAGCGGCACGCCGGTCGCTTTGTTACGCATCACGGTGCCGTCGAGCTGGTAGCCGGCGTCCGAAAGGAGCGCGAGCGCCCGCCGCAGCGCATCGCGGTCGCGGCCGCTCGCATCGCTCACGGGCAAGCGCCACGTTCCATCGATGAAATCGCCACGAACGCTGGATGCAAACGGCCGGAGCAACGTGCGCTCGACATCGGATGCGGGGCGCTGATAGGCGGACAGCTCGGAGCTTGGGAAATAACCGCCGTTGCGGCTGTAGAGACCGAAGAAGTAGTTGCGGTTGATCCATTCGAAGTCGAACAGCAGCGATAATGCCTCGCGCACGCGGATGTCAGCGAAGATCGCGCGGCGCGTGTTGAACACGAGATATTCGGTCGGCTTCGGCAGACCCGACGCAATTTCCTCACGCGTGACCTCGCCGCGCTGTGCGGCAGGGAAATCGTAGCCTTCATGCCAGCGCAGTGGGTCGGTCTCGACGCGGAAATCGTAGAGGCCGCGCTTGAACGCTTCGAACTGCCCGCTGGCTTCGCGGTAGTAGTCGAGCCGCACTTCATCGAAATTCCAAAGACCCCGATTCACCGGAAGATCGCGGCCCCAGTAGTTCGGGTTGCGCGTCATGGTCACGCTCGTGCCAGGACGGACGTTGGTGATGGTGTAGGGCCCCGAACCGACGGGCGGCGTCAACGTTGTGTCCTCGAACGTTGCCGGGTCGATCACATGCTTCGGCAGCACCGGCATGAGACCGAGGATCAGTGGCAGCTCGCGGTCGGCGACGTCGCCGAAGTCGAATTTGACCGTCCGCTGATCGAGCGCTTCGGCTTTCGCGACCTTGGCGTAGTAGAGCCGATGGTTGGGGCGGCCCTTGTCGCGCAGGAGCTGCCAGGAAAACAGCACGTCCTCGGCCGCTACAGGTTTGCCATCAGAAAATTGGGCAGCCGGATGGATGCGGAAGGTGACGTAGCTGCGCGCGTCGTCGGTCTCGACGCTCTCGGCCAGCAGGCCATAAAGCGTGAACGGTTCGTCCTGGCCGCGGGTCATCAGGCTTTCGATGACGTAGCCGCGCACCTGCTGGACGGCGAGACCCTTTACGATCAGCGGGTTGAGGCTGTCGAAGGTGCCGGAGATGCCGCCGGTCAGCCGGCCGCCCTTTGGGGCGCCGGGATTGGCGTAGGGCATCTGGGCAGAATTGGGGGGCAGAGCCGGCTGGCCGTGCATGGCAATGCCATGGCTGGTCGACACGGACCTCGCCGGCCCAGAGTTGGCAGTCCCTTGGGCCGCCGACGTTTCGGCCCCGGCCAAGCTCAGGACCACCGCCGTGAGCACGGCCCAGCCGCGTAGCAGGCCCCCCCAATGAGGCAGATTTGATTCGCAGCTCAGCACACTGCAATTTACCACGCCGGGTAACGATCCGATGTCGGCCGGATGGCGAAAGACGGCTGTTGCCATTGATCTTTTCGTCCGCCGCTGTAAAAGGCGTCCTATTCCAGAACGTCAAGGCCGCCGGTCACGGTAACGCCTCAATTGGCTCCGAGACAGCCGCGAAATAGCGGGATTGACCGCCCGGACGCGGCCTTGAGGCGCACGGCTCAGAAAGGGTTCTCCGTATGAAGTTTCGTTTCCCGGCTGCGCGCGGCATTGCGTTCGCCGCGGCCAGTGTTTTGACCCTCTCGGCAGCCTATGCCCAGCAGCCGCAGCCGGCCCCCGGCGCGCCGAAGGCGGCTCCGGCCCCTGCAGCGCCGAAGGCCCCGGCTCCCGCCGCGCCGAAGGCTCCGGCCCCTGCCGCGCCGAAGGGTCAGGCTCCGGCTGCCCAGCAGCAGGCTCCGGCCGCTCCCCAGCAACAGCAGCAAGATCAGGTTCAGCTGATCTACGCCCCGTGGACCAAATTCTGCCTGAAGGGCCAGGACGCCAACGCCAAGCAGGTGTGCTTCACCGGCAAGGACGGCCGTATCGAATCGGGTCAGCCGGTCGTTGCCGCTGTGATCATCGAGCCGGAAGGCGAGCCGAAAAAGATCCTGCGCGTGACGCTGCCGCTCGGCATGCAGCTCGTGCACGGCACCCGCATCATCATCGACAACAACCAGCCGGCGCAGAGCCCGTATGTGATCTGCTTCGCCAACGGCTGCATGTCGGACTATGAAGCGACGCCGGACATGATCGCCAACCTCAAGAAGGGCCAGAATCTCATCGTTCAGGCGATCAACTCGAACGGCGCGCCGCTGACGCTGGCACTGCCGCTCGTGAACGAGTTCCAGAAGGCCTATGACGGCCCGCCGACCGACCCGAAGCAGTTCGAAGAAACCCAGAAGAAGCTTCAGGAAGAGCTGCAGAAGCGTGCCGACGAGGCCCGCAAGAAGCTCGAGCAGCAGGGCGGCGCTCCGGCAGCGGCCAAATAAGATCCGTCAAAGAACCGAAAAAGGCGCGCAGCGATGCGCGCCTTTTTTTGATTCAAATCAGGTCGTTTGCGGAAACCGTTCAGGCAATATCTTAAGAGATCGCGGCGCGCCGATAGCCGCCTGAAGGTGGCGCGATCAGTTCAGCGACGGGTTCCGCGGACGGTAGCCGCCGGCCTTGTCCTTCACGAAAATCTCGGCCACCTGCGAATGGCGGATCGGCTCACCAGATTCGTCCGGCAGCAGGTTTTGCTCCGAGACATAGGCGACGTACTCAGTCTCCGAGTTCTCGGCCAGCAGGTGGTAGAACGGCTGATCCTTATGGGGCCGTACTTCCTCGGGAATCGACAACCACCACTCCTCGGTGTTGTTGAATTCCGGGTCGATGTCGAAAATCACGCCGCGGAAGGCAAAAATCCGGTGCCGGACGATTTGTCCGATCTGGAATTTTGCGGTGCGCATCTTGGCCATGAGAGTCCGAATAGACCAGGATTGTGGCCGATGCTAGAGGCAAAGCTGTGAATCGGGGCGCTACCGGTCGCGCCCAAACGGCGCAAATGTTGTGGCATTCCTGAGGAATAGCAACGGTTGCCATGCTGGACGTCCTCAATCTCGCGCTACCCTACTTTGGAGTGATTTTTATCGGCTACGCCTGTGGCCGGCTGAAATCGCTGCCCGAGGCGGGGCTGGCGTGGATGAACTTCTTCCTTCTCTACATCTCACTCCCGGCACTGTTCTTCCGCATCCTGTCGAAAACGCCGTTCGAGCAGCTCAACAACGTCCCGTTCATCTTCGCGACCACGGCCGGAACCGCTCTGGCGTTTCTCTTGTGCGCGGTGGGGGCGCGGCTGATCGGCAAGACGTCGGCGCGGGAGGCGGTGATGGCCGGATTGTCCGGCGGCTACGGCAACATCGGCTACATGGGCCCCGGTCTGGCGCTGGCGGCGATCGGCACAGGAGCGGCGGCGCCCGTGGCGCTGATCTTCTGCTTCGACAACATCTTCCTGTTTTCGCTGGTGCCGATCCTGATGGCGATCACCGGCGGCGGGCAGGGCAACTTGCTCGCCACGATCAAGCAGGTGGCGAAGCAAATCCTGCTGCATCCCCTGATCGTCGCGTCGTACTTCGGCACGACGGCGGCGGCCTTTCATATCGAGTTGCCGGTCGCGATCGACGGCACCATGCAGTTCCTGCAGAACGCCGCCGCGCCGGTGGCGCTGTTCGCGCTTGGCGTCACGGTCGCGCTGCGTCCGTTCAGCCGTGTGCCATGGGAACTGCCGTGGATCATCGCGGTGAAGCTGCTGATCCATCCGGCGATCGCATTCACGCTCTTGTGGTGGCTTGGGCCGTTCAGCATCGAGTGGGCGGCAACCGCATTGCTGATGGCGTCGCTGCCGCCAGCCCTGAATGTCTTCGTGATCGCGCGCCAGTATGACACCTGGGTCGAACCGGCGTCCGCAGCAGTCTTGATCGGCACGATGGTGTCGGTGGTGACGCTGACCACCATGCTGTGGCTGATCAAAACCGGTCAGTTGGTGATGCCGTAAAACTTGCGGGAGTTAGCGCCGCCACGACGGAGCTAATCCTTCACGCATGGCAAGCCGCCGCAATGGTCCGATCGCATTGATCAGATGCAGGCCGAGCGCGCGGACGGGCTGCAACGGCAGCAGGTCGCTGAGCAGCGACCGATTGGCGAGATCAATGGCGAAGGTGCGGCTCGTGATGTCGGGTTTGCGGCTGCGGGCATAGCTTGTCAGCACGTTTTCGGAACCGGGATCGCCGCCGAGCACAAGCGTTTCGGTCACAATCTCCGCGAGGTCTGCGGCATCGCGCAGGCCCATGTTCAAGCCCTGCGCGCCGATCGGCGGAAGCACGTGCGCGGATTCGCCGGCGAGCACAATGCGCTTGGCCGCGAGTTGCGCTGGTTTCTCGATCGACAGCGGAAACATGAAGCGCGCCCCGTCGACGCGCATCGCGCCAAGCATCGAGTGCGATTGCCGCTCCGCCGCCAATCCGAGCGCAGCGTCGTCAAGCGCATGCAGATGCACCGCCTCATCCGGACGTGAGACCCAGACGACGCTCGAACGCTCTCCCGGCAGCGGGACGAACACGCAGGGACCGTGCGGTGTATGAAACTCGGTCGACGTATTGCGATGAGGACGCGTGTGCGTGACGTTGAAGGTGAGGGCCGTCTGCCGCAGTTCCCGGCGTTCGACCGCGATGCCTGCCGCTTCCCGGCACAACGAATTGCGGCCGTCGGCGCCGACCACGAGTTGCGCGCGGAATGTCTGGCCACTCTTCGTTTCAATCTCGATGCCAGCGTCATCCGGTATCACACTCGCCGCATCGTCATCGATGCGTGTCAGGCTCTCACATTCGCCGGCGCGCTGCTCCAGCGCCTCCAGCAGGACGCGATTCTCGATGTTGTAGCCGAACGCGTCACGGCCAATCTCGTCGCTTGAAAAACGCACTTCCGGCGCCCGGATGAGGCGGCCAGTGTCATCCACCAGCCGCATGACTTGCAGCGCCGCGGCCTGATCTGCGCAGCCCTGCCATACGCCGATGCGGTCGAGAAAATCGACTGATGCGCCGAGCAGCGCCGTCGTCCGGTTATCCGAATAAGGGACACGCCGCGCCACCAGCGTGACGCTGGCGCCGGAGGCGGCCAGCGCAATGGCGGTCGCGAGACCGACTGGGCCGCCGCCGATCACGGCGATATGCTGAAGGCTGGGTTGCTGGTCGCGATCGATCATGACGGCATCAGGCTTTCATTGCCATTTTCGGCTCTCATGGTGTCGAGATCAAGTCAACGATTTCCGGTTGTTTCCGTGCGCATTTCCGTCGCGCGACGCATGGCCGCAATGTTACGAATGGATTGCGCCGGCGAATTTGCTATCAGGGCGACAAGACAATGACCTCCACCCAACCGACCGAAAGCGGAGCATCGAGCAGCGCACGCGCAGCCGCTTTCGGAGTTCACCTGTTCACAGCCTTGGGCAGCGGTATCGCTTTGATCGCGATGCTGGAGGCCGTGCGTGAGCATTGGTTGGCGATGTTCGGCTGGCTTGGTGTCGCGCTCATCGTCGATGCCATCGATGGACCGCTGGCGCGAAGATTTGACGTCGCAAGACTGCAGCCCAACTGGTCGGGTGACACACTCGATCTCGTCGTGGACTTTCTCACCTACGTCTTCATTCCAGCCTATGCGATCGTCGCGAGCAATCTGCTTCTGCCGGTGTCGGGCGCGGCACTCGGCGTCGGCATCGTGGTGAGCGGGGCGCTCTATTTCGCCGACCGGCGGATGAAGACGGTCGATAACCATTTCCGCGGCTTTCCGACGCTGTGGAACGCGGTGGCGTTTCATCTATTCGTGCTGAAGCCGCAGCCGCTCGTCGCGTCCGCCATCGTTGCCGCATTCATCGTGCTGACATTCGTTCCGATCAATGTGATGCATCCGGTGCGCACGACTCGCTTCCGCATCTTCAACCTCGCATTGATTGCGTTGTGGGCCGTGCTCGCCGTTGTCGCGCTGGTGCAGGACTTCAACGTGCCGGCGCCGATCAGTTTCACGATGTGCGCGATCGCGCTTTACGTGCTGCTGAGCGACACCGTTATCCGCCTCATAACAAGAGCAAGGACATGATCGAACTTTTGTATAGCCCCGAAGCCTGGGCCGCACTGCTCACGCTGACCGTGCTCGAAGTCATCCTCGGCATCGACAACGTCATCTTCATTTCGGTGCTGGTCTCGCGCATTCCGGAAGAGCAGGCGAAGAAGGCGCGCCAGATCGGTCTCGCGCTGGCGTTGATCTTCCGCATCGCGCTGCTGTCGGTGCTTTACTGGATCATCGGCCTGACCAAGCCGGTGTTCACTCTTGCGGGCAATGCCTTCTCATGGCGCGATCTGATCCTGATCGGCGGCGGTGCATTCCTGATCGCCAAGGCAACGCATGAAATTCACAGCGAGGTCGAGGCGCGGGAAGGGCACGGCAAGGAAACCAATCCGGCGAATGCGTTCTTCTGGGTGATCATGCAGATCATCGTGGTTGATCTCGTGTTCTCGCTCGACTCGATCATCACCGCAATCGGCATGGCACGCGACATCGAGATCATGGTTGCGGCCGTCATCATCGCTTGCTTCCTGATGTACGTGTCGTCGGGTCCGGTCGCGGCATTCGTGGCGAAGTATCCGACCACGAAGATGCTGGCGCTGGCGTTCCTGGTGCTGATCGGCGTGGCGCTGGTCGCCGACGGCTTCCAGTTCCACATTCCGCGCGGCTACATCTACTTCGCAATTGCGTTTGCGATGGCGGTGGAGGCGTTCAACATTCTCGCCCAGCGCAACCGCACCAAGGCCCGCGCCTTGCGGGCGAAAAGCGTCAATTCGCCGCCGTCTTGACAAGGCGGTGAGGTTGCCCTTCGTTTCCCGATGACACGCGGGCGGTTCAACCGCCCGCGGGACCCCCCGAAAACGGGATGCCGGGAGCGAAACAATGACAAAAGCCGTACGCGTTCATCAGGTGGGCGGACCGGAGGTCCTGACCTACGAGGACGTCGATCTCCCGCCGCCCGGCCAAGGCGAGGTACGCCTGCGCCAGCACGCGATCGGCCTGAATTACATCGACACGTATTTCCGCACCGGCCTCTACAAGGCCCCAAGCCTGCCGTTCATTGCCGGCAACGAGGCCTCGGGCGAAGTCGTGTCGGTCGGTCCTGGCGTGACCAACTTTCATCCGGGCGATCGCGCGGCGTACTATTTCAACCTCGGCGGCTACGCGACCGAGCGCAACATCCCGGCCGACAAGCTGGTGAAGCTGCCCGATCACATCACGCACGAGCAGGCGGCCGTGCTGATGTTGAAGGGTCTCACGGTCTATTACCTGCTGTTCAAGACGTTCAAGGTCGAGCCAGGCCATCGCGTGCTGATTCACGCGGCTGCAGGCGGCATCGGTCTCCTCGCATGCCAGTGGGCGAAGGCGCTCGGCGCAACCGTTATCGGTACCGCCGGTTCGAAGGAAAAGGCCGATCTCGCCATGTCGAACGGCTGCGATCACGTCATTCTGTATCGCAGCGAGAATTTCGTCGACCGCGTCAAGCAGATCAGCCGCAATGAACTGTGCGACGTGGTCTACGACGGCGTCGGCAAGGATACGTTCCCGGGTTCGCTGCAATGTCTGAAGAAGCGCGGCCTGTTCGTCAGCTTCGGCAACGCGTCGGGTCCGGTGCCACCGTTCCAGCTCGCCGAACTGAATAATCATGGCTCGCTGTTCGCGACGCGACCGAAGCTGAACGACTATGTCGGCACGCGCGCGGAGCTGGTCGAGGGCGCGGATGCGCTATTTGCCGCTGTGCTCAACGGCACGCTGCACATCCCGATTCATCACGCCTATGCGCTGAAGGATGCCGTCAAGGCACATCGCGATCTGGAGTCACGCGTGACCACGGGCGCCTCGGTGCTGAAGCCGTAACGTAATCCGGATCAGAAACCTGCGATGGTCCCGTGCAGGTCGTAGTCGTCGGAGCGCTCGATCTTGGCGGTGACGATCTCGCCGACTTTGAGCGGCCGGCGGCTTGAGAGGTAGACCGCGCCGTCGATCTGCGGTGCATCACCCTTAGTGCGTCCCTTGACGACCGTCGGGCCGACGTCGTCGATGATCACCTGCTGACGCGTGCCGACCTTGCGCTTCAGCCGTTGCGCGGAAATTTTCTTCTGCCGCGCCATCAGCGCGTTCCAGCGCTGCAGCTTGATCTCTTCAGCAACAGGACTTTCGAGCGCGTTTGCTGTTGCGCCCGCGACCGGCTCGTACTTGAACGCGCCGGCGCGATCGATCTGCGCTTCGTCGAGCCAATCGAGCAGATCGGTGAACTCGCTGTCGCTCTCCCCCGGGAAACCGACGATGAAGGTCGAACGCAGGGTGAGATCGGGGCACGCGTCGCGCCACGACTTGATGCGCGCCAGCGTCTTGTCCTGTGCGGCAGGACGCTTCATGCGCTTCAGCACTTCCGGATTGGCGTGCTGGAACGGGATGTCGAGGTAGGGGAGGATCTTGCCCTCGGTCATCAACTCAATGACGTCGTCGACGTGCGGATACGGGTAGACATATTGCAGGCGCACCCAGACGCCGAGCTCGCCGAGTTCGCGCGCGAGATCGATAAATTTGGCGCGGACGTTGCGGTCCTTCCACGGGCTCTCGGCGTATTTGAGATCGATGCCGTAGGCCGAGGTGTCCTGCGAGATCACCATCAGCTCTTTCACACCGGCATTCACGAGCTTCTCTGCCTCACGCAGCACATCGGCGGCGGTGCGCGAGACGAGATCGCCGCGCAGCTTCGGGATGATGCAGAAGGTGCAGCGGTTGTTACAGCCCTCGGAGATTTTCAGATACGCGTAGTGGCGCGGCGTCAGCTTGACGCCCTGCGGCGGCACCAGATCGAGATGCGGATTGTGCAGCGGCGGGATGGCGCGATGCACGGCGTCGAGCACGCTCTCGTACTGCTGCGGGCCGGTGATCGACAGCACGCCGGGGTAGGCGGCCTCGATCGCCTCGGGCTCCGCGCCCATGCAGCCGGTGACGATGACCTTGCCGTTCTCGGCCATGGCCTCGCCGATCGCGCCCAGCGATTCTTGTTTGGCGCTATCGAGAAAACCGCAGGTATTGACGATGACGAGGTCGGCGCCGTCGTGCTTGCGTGCCAGTTCGTAGCCCTCGGCGCGCAGGCGCGTGATGATCCGTTCGGAATCGACCAGCGCCTTGGGACACCCAAGCGACACAAAACTGACTTTTGGCGCGGCGCCCTTGTTCATATTTCCCTGTCCGGCTAGAACGCAGTGGCTAGCCTCGATCAACGATGATTTCAAGGCGAACAGGCCATTTCCGGCGTGCCGGCGCCGCATCGAGCCTGTGATCATCTGAAGTGGTTAAATCGAGGGATCGGAGCTGGCCAGCCGGCTGCGAAACCGCGTCAGCGAGCAGGTAATGCCGGCGGAATCGTTCTTCAAGATCGTCATCGTCGATGAGTCGCCGATCCGGGCCGCGATTCTGGAGGAGGGGCTGCGCGAGGCCGGATTCACGTCGGTCGAACGCATCGGCGACATGCATAACCTCCTGGCGCGGATTTACGCGCTCGATCCCGACGTCATTCTGATCGATCTGGAGAATCCGAGCCGCGACGTGCTGGAACAGATGTTCCAGGTGTCGCGCGCGGTGCGACGGCCGATCGCCATGTTCGTCGACCAGAGCGATTCGGCCTCGATCCAGGCCTCGGTCGATGCCGGCGTGTCGGCCTACATCGTCGACGGCCTGAAGAAGGAGCGCATCAAGCCCATCCTCGATCTGTGCATCTCGCGCTTCAACGCGTTCTCGAAGTTGCAGGACGAACTCGACAAGACCAAGACCGCGCTCGAGGAGCGCAAGATCATCGACCGCGCCAAAGGGCTTTTGATGAAGCTGAAGGGCCTGACCGAAGAGGAGGCCTACGTGCTGATGCGCTCCACCGCCATGCGAGAAAAGAAGAAGATCGGCGAGATCGCCCAGTCGATCATCACCGCCTCGGAGATCCTGAAATGACCGGCCATCCGCTTCGCATTGGCTTCATTCCGCTGGTGGATGCGTCGGCGCTGATCGTCGCCGTCGACAAGGGATTTGCCAAAGACGAAGGCCTCGACGTCACGCTGGTGCGCGAGGTGTCGTGGTCGAACGTGCGCGACAAGCTCAACATCGGCCTGTTCGACGCGGCGCATTTGTTGGCGCCGGTCGCGATTGCCTCCAGCCTCGGGCTTGGACATGTGAAGGTGCCGATCATCGCGCCCTTCAATCTCGGCATTAACGGCAACGCGATCACCATTTCGCCGGCGCTGCACGCGGCGTTGTCGGCCGAAATCGATGGCGATGCGACCGATCCGATGGTGACGGCAAAGGCGCTGGCGCGTGTGGTGGCGGCGCGCAAGACGGCGGGACAGGAGCCGCTGACCTTCGGCATGACGTTCCCGTTCTCGACCCACAACTATCAGCTTCGCTTCTGGATGGCGGCGGGCGGCGTCGATCCGGATGAGGATGTGCGGCTGGTGGTGCTGCCGCCGCCCTACATGGTCGACAGTCTCGCCAACGGCCATGTCGATGCGTTCTGCGTCGGCGCGCCCTGGAATTCGGTCGCGGTCGATCTCGGCGTCGGTCATATCCTGCACTTCGTCGCCGATATCCTGCAGCGCGCGGCCGAAAAGGTCCTCGCCGTTCGCGCCCAATGGGCGAATGAAAATCCCGATGTGCTCGCCGCGCTTATTCGCGCCCATCACCGGGCGGCGGAGTTCATCGAAAATCTGGATACGCGCGGGGAGGCGGCCGACATCCTCTCGCGGCCGGACCGGATCAACGTGCAGGCCGAAGTCATCCGCCGCACAATGGATGGCCGCCTGAAGGTCTCGCCGGGCGGACGGATGCGCGACAGCAGCCGCTATCTGCTGATCGGCCGGGAGGGCGCGGCACGGCCGGACCCGGTCCAGGCCGCGTGGCTTTACGCCCAGATGGTCCGCTGGGGCCAGACCAAGCGGACCGACGCCGGCCTGCAAACAGCCATGGCGGTCTTCCGGCCCGACCTGTACGACGCTGCGACCGGCGGGAAGGGCGGGAACGGCCATTCAGTGGCTGACGGCGTCGGCGCGTTCGCCGGACCGGCATTCGATCCAAACGACGTGATCGGTCACCTGAAATCCTTCGGTATTTCCCGGCGCGCCGACTAGGCGGATTCGGCCAAGAACCGAACTGCACAATGAATATGCAGCGCACAATATCTGTGCAAATGCAAATCGCACGGGCGCGACCCCAAATTAACGAATCACCCGCCGATTCTTCAAGGCATTGAAGAATAATGACTTTGTGCGCCGCACACAGTTGGCACGGGTTTTGAATAAATCTGAATTGGCTGAGACGAAGGCCGCAGACCGAAGGGTCGAACAGCAATGCCGCTGTCAGGGGAACACGCGCCTTCGGCGCGCCCTTGGGCGGCATTTTCGTTTCCGACCGCGCGCAACGCCCAACAGGGATGTCGAAAGGACGGACGATGACGAAGACCAAGACCACCGGTGGTGCTGGCCGCAAGCTGACCCGCCGTTCGCTGCTGAAGGCCAGCGCGGGCACTGCGGCCCTGCTGGCGGCAGCGCGCATGCATTTTCCGGCCGGTGCCTTCGCGCAGGGCTCGGGACCCGAAGTGACCAAGGCGATCCTCGGCTACATCGCGCTGATGGATGCATCGCCGCTGGTGATCGCGAAAGAGAAGGGCATCTTCGCGAAGTACGGCGTGGGCGATGTCGAGGTCTCGAAGCAGGCCTCGTGGGGCGCGACGCGCGACAACATCGTGCTCGGCGGCGAGAAGAACGGCATCGATGGTGCGCACATTCTGACGCCAATGCCGTACCTGATTTCGGCCGGCAAGGTGACACAGAACAACGTGCCGACGCCGATGTACATCCTGGCGCGCCTCAACCTCGATGCGCAGGCGATCTCGGTCTCGAACGAATACAAGGACCTCAAGGTCACCAACGACGCGTCGGCGCTGAAGGCCGCGTTCGCCAAGAAGCGCGCCGACGGCAAGGAAGTGAAGGTCGCGATGACCTTCCCGGGCGGCACGCACGATCTGTGGATCCGCTACTGGCTTGCGGCCGGCGGCATCGATCCGGACAAGGACGTCTCCACCATCGTCGTTCCGCCGCCGCAGATGGTCGCGAACATGAAGGTCGGCAACATGGACGCGTTCTGCGTCGGTGAGCCGTGGAACGAGCAGCTCGTCAACCAGGGCATCGGCTTCACCGCATGCTCGACCGGCGAAGTCTGGGGCAAGCATCCGGAGAAGGCGCTCGGCATCCGCGCCGAGTACGCCGACAAGTACCCGAAGGCGACGCAGGCCATTCTGATGGCCGTCATGGAAGCCCAGCAGTGGTGCGACAAGCCCGCGAACCGGGCCGAGATGTCCGAGATCGTCGGCAAGCGCCAGTGGTTCAACGTTCCCGTCGCCGACATCATCGGCCGCGCCAATGGCGACATCAATTACGGCAATGGCCGGGTCGAGAAGGGCACCAAGCAGTTCATGAAGTTCTGGCAGGACTACGCGTCCTATCCGTTCAAGAGCCACGACATGTGGTTCGTCACGGAAGACATCCGCTGGGGCAAGTTCGAACCGACCACCGACATCAAGGCGATGGTCGACAAGGTGAACCGCGAAGACATCTGGCGCAGCGCTGCGAAGGCGCTGGGCGTCGCGACTGCCGATATTCCGGCATCGCCGTCGCGCGGCAAGGAGACCTTCTTCGACGGCAAGGTCTTCGATCCGGAGAATCCGTCTGCGTACCTTAAATCCCTCTCGATCAAGCGTATCGAGGTCTGACACCCGACCGGAGCCGTCCCGGTCGGGACGGCTCCGGCACTCACACAGCCGAGGCCATTTCAATGAATATGCCTGCACTGAAGACCAACGTCGCGACGGCCACTCCGATCGGCAGCGCCAGCGTCGTTTCGCTGCCGACGGTAAAGCCGAGCTATTTGACGACAAAGGTCGTTCCGAAGCTCAGGAACGCCGCCGCAGTGATCCTTCCGCCGCTCATCATGCTGGCGCTCATCCTCGGTGTCTGGCAGTTGCTCTGTATGAAGCCCGGCGCGACACTGCCGGCGCCGACCAAGATTTGGTCGGAAGCCAAGGATCTCATCCTCGATCCCTTCTTCGTCGCTGGTCCGCAGGATATCGGCCTCGGCTGGCGCGTGCTGGTCTCGCTGCAGCGTGTGGCGATCGGTTACGGCCTTGCCGGCCTGATCGGCATCCTGCTCGGCACCATCATCGGCCAGTCGGTCTGGGCGATGCGCGGTCTCGATCCGATCTTCCAGGTGCTGCGCACGATCTCGCCGCTCGCCTGGCTCCCGATCTCGCTGGCCGCGTTCCGCGATAGCCAGCCGTCGGCGATCTTCGTGATCTTCATCACCTCGGTCTGGCCGATCATCATCAACACCGCGGTCGGCATCCGCAACATTCCGCAGGACTATCGCAACGTCGCAGCGGTGGTGCAACTCAACCACCTCGAGTTCTTCTGGAAGATCATGATCCCGTCGGCGGCGCCGTACATCTTCACGGGCCTGCGCATCGGCATCGGTCTGTCGTGGCTCGCGATCGTCGCGGCTGAAATGCTCACTGGCGGCGTCGGCATCGGCTTCTTCATCTGGGATGCCTGGAACTCCTCGCGTCTCTCCGACATCGTCGTCGCGCTCGTCTACATCGGCATGATCGGCTTCATCCTCGATCGCGCGATTGCGTTCATCGCCTCGATCGTGACCCGCGGCACGGCTGCGAGCTAAGGAGAAACAAATGACCGTCTATCTGAAGCTCGATCACATCGACAAGGTGTTCACCCGCGGCTCGGCCACCACCGAGGTCCTCAAGGACATCAACCTCACGGTGAACAAGGGCGAGTACATCTCGATCATCGGCCACTCCGGTTGCGGCAAGTCGACGTTGCTCAACATCGTCGCCGGCCTGACCGACGCATCGCAGGGCGGCGTGCTGCTGGAAAACCGCGAGGTCAATTCGCCGGGACCGGACCGCGCCGTCGTGTTCCAGAACCACTCGCTGCTGCCGTGGCTCACCGTCTACGACAACGTCAAGCTCGGCGTCGACAAGGTGTTCGCCAAGACGAAGACCAAGGCGGAGCGGGACGAGTGGGTGATGTTCAATCTCAACCTCGTGCAGATGGCGCACGCCAAGGACAAGCGTCCGTCGGAAATCTCCGGCGGCATGAAGCAGCGCGTCGGCATCGCCCGCGCACTCGCGATGGAGCCGAAGATACTGCTGCTCGACGAGCCGTTCGGCGCACTCGACGCGCTGACCCGCACGCATCTGCAGGACTCGGTGATGGCGCTGCATCAGAAGCTTGGCAACACCATCATGATGATCACCCATGACGTCGACGAGGCCGTTCTGCTCTCGGATCGCATCGTGATGATGACAAACGGTCCGAGCGCCCGCATCGGCGAGGTGCTCGACGTGCCGCTGGCCCGGCCGCGCAAGCGGCTCGAGCTGGCGTCGAACGCGACGTACCTCAAGTGCCGCCAGCGCGTGCTCGAGTTCCTGTACGAGCGTCACCGCTTCGTCGAAGCCGCCTGAGGATACGCGGGAATGAGCGAACCGCTCGTCATCATCGGCAATGGCATGGCCGCGGCGCGGCTGGTCGAGGAGCTCGCCAAGCGCGCCCTCGGCCGTCATGCGATTGCCGTGATCGGTGACGAGCCGCGGCTCGCTTACAACCGCGTGCTGTTGTCGTCGGTGCTGGCGGGTGAAGTCACCTCGCAGGACATCGAACTGAAGTCGTCCGACTGGTGGCGCGATCACGGCGTCACCGTACGCTACGGCTGTGCGGCTTTGTCCGTCGATACGGCAAAGCGGGAAGTGACACTCGCCAACGGTGCGACCGTCGCATACTCGCGGCTGATGTTTGCGACCGGGTCGACCGCGCTGCGGCTGAACGTTCCGGGTGCGGATTTGCCCGGCGTGCATACGTTCCGCGACAGCCGCGACGTCGAACAGTTGATCGATCTCGCGCAGCAGAAGAAGCGCGTCGTTGTCGTCGGCGGCGGATTACTTGGACTTGAAGCGGCCTACGGCATCGCCAAGGCGGGCGCAAAGGTCACGCTGGTTCACCTCATGGATCGCCTGATGGAGCGTCAGCTAGATTTGCCGGCCGCGGCGCTGCTGAAGAGCCAGGTCGAGCGCAAGGGCGTCGAGGTGATGCTGAATGCATCGACCGCGCGCATTCTCGGCACCGACAGCGTCACCGGTGTTGAACTCACAGATGGACGGACCATCGCCGCCGATGCGGTCGTGTTCGCGGCCGGCATTCGTCCGAACACGGCGCTGGCCAAGGTCGCCGGCATTCCCGTCAATCGCGGCATCGTCGTCAACGATCGCATGGAAAGCGACGTTGCCGGTGTCTACGCGATCGGCGAGTGCGCCGAGCATCGCGGCGCCTGCTATGGCCTCGTCGAGCCGGCTTACGAGCAAGCGGCTGTGCTGGCCGAACATCTGGCCGGGCGCAACGCAGATTATCTCGGCAGCGTGACTGCCACCAATCTCAAGGTCTCCGGTGTCGGCGTGTTCTCGGCCGGTGACTTTCTCGCGACGAACGACAGCGACGTCGTCGTCTTGAACGATCCCAAGCGCGGCGTGTATCGCAAGCTCGTGCTGAGGGAGGGTGCGCTCACCGGGGCGGTTCTCGTCGGAGATACCCGGGACGCACTTTGGTATCTCGAACTGATCCGCAGCAGGACGTCCGTGGCAACGATGCGCGGCGATCTGATGTTTGGACGGGCGATGGCAGAATCGAAAGCCGCTTAGGCCATGTCTGGTGACTTCACGGTCGACCAAAAACGATATCTCGAAGGATTTGTCTCAGGCCTCAGCGCCTCCCGGGTCGCACGCGCGAGTGCGCCAACCAAGGCCGAGCCGGTTGGGCCGGACGCGATCCACTTGAAGGCACAGGACCGCGTGGTCGCGGCCGGCGGCAAGCTCAACGACCAGGAAAAGTTCAAGCGCGACGAGCATCCGTTCGACGCCTATCCGCGACTGGTGAAGCAGGCGGAGAACAATGAGCCGCCGAAGCCGCAGGACAACTTCCGCTGGCGCTATTTCGGCATCTTCTACGTCGCGCCGACGCAGAGCTCGTACATGTGCCGGATGCGGATTCCGAACGGTATCCTCAAGCACTGGCAGTTTGCTGGCGTCGCCGATCTCGCCGAGAAGTTTGCCGGACCGTATGCGCATGTAACCACCCGCGCTAATCTGCAGCTGCGCGAGATCGAACCGAAGAACGCCATCAACATCATCGAAGGCATTCAGGACCTCGGGCTGTGCTCGCGCGGCTCCGGCGCCGACAACATCCGCAACGTCACGGGCTCGTCGACGGCCGGCATCGATCCGCAGGAGCTGCTCGACACGCGGCCGCACGCCAAGGCGTGGCACTACCACATTCTCAACGATCGCTCGCTCTACGGCCTGCCGCGCAAGTTCAATGTGGCGTTCGACGGCGCGGGGCAGATCGCGACTCTCGAGGACACCAACGACATCGCTTTCCAGGCGGTCGAGGTGCTGGACGGCCATGGCGTCGAGCCGGGCGTCTACTATCGACTCGCGCTTGGCGGCATCACCGGCCATCGCGATCTCGCGCGCGACACCGGCGTGATCCTGAAGCCGGACGAGGCAACAGAAGTCGCCGACCGCATCATCCGCGTCTTTATCGAGAACGGCGACCGCACCAATCGCAACAAGGCGCGCATGAAGTACGTGCTCGATGCCTGGGGCTTCGACAAGTACCTCGCGGCGGTCGAGGAGAAGCTTGGCCGCAAGCTGGTGCGCGTTCCGGCGGAAGCCGTCGCGCCGCGGCCGACATTCGATCGCATGGCTCACATCGGCGTGCATCCGCAGAAGCAATCGGGCCTGAACTGGATTGGCGTCACGCTGAAGCTTGGCCTCCTGTCGCCGGACCAGATCCGCGGGCTCGCCAAAGTCTCGCAGGAACTGGGCGACGGCGATATTCGCCTGACCGTCTGGCAGAATCTGCTGATCTCCGGCATCGCCGATGCCGACGTGGCGAAGGCTGTCGCGGCGATCGAGGCGCTCGGTCTCGCGACGACCGCATCGTCGCTGCGCGCCGGCATCGTCGCCTGCACCGGCGCAACCGGATGCCGTTTCGCCGCCGCGCATACCAAGGAGAGCGCCGACGAGATCGTCAATTGGTGCGAAGACAAAGTGACGATCGACACGCCGGTGAACATCCATCTGACCGGGTGTCACCATTCCTGCGCCCAGCACTACATCGGCGATATCGGCATGATCGGCGCACGCGTGCCGATCAACGACGACGGAGACACAGTCGACGGCTTCAATGTGCTGGTCGGCGGCGGCTATGGCGATCAGGGCATGATGGCGCGCGAGCTCTATCAGCACGTGAAGTCGGAGGATGCACCCAAGCTCGTCGAGCGGATGCTGAAGGCTTACGTGGTCAACCGCACGGCGGATGACGAAACCTTCGCGGCGTTTGCCAACCGCCACGAGCCCGATGCGCTGCGCAAGATGGCTGAGGAGGTCTCGGCATGAACCAGATGTCTCCACCGCCCATGCTGGATATCATCCCGGAAACAGCGCCGTTCTCGGCCGAACAGCGCTCGTGGCTCAATGGCTTCTTCGCCGGCCTCGTGTCGCTCGACAATGTGGTGACGCCGCTGTCTTCTGCGCAGGGCGCCGAAGTGATGAAGGGCGTCGCCGGTGATGGCGATGACGGCGAAGCGCCCTGGCACGACCAGACCATGCCGATGACAGAGCGCATGAAGCTTGCCGAGGGCCGGCCGTTGCGGCGGCGCATGATGGCGGCGATGGCGCAGCAAGACTGTGGCCAGTGCGGCTACAACTGCCACGACTATTCCGAGGCCATTGCCGGCCGCAAGGAAGAGCGGCTCAACCTCTGCGTCCCGGGCGGCAAAGACACCAACCGCATGCTGAAGGCACTGTACGCGGAATTGGACGCCGCACCGGCTGCAAAGCCTGCGGCGGATGCCCCGGCGACAGCAGAGGCTCAGCCAGCCGCGCCGGAAGGACCCGCCGGCCGCTCACGCGACAATCCGGCGACCGCTGCGTTCCTCTCGCGACGCCTGCTCAACAAGATGGGCTCGGAGAAGGAGACGTATCACATCGAGTTCGATCTCGCGAAAGCCGGTCTCGACTACGTGGTTGGCGACTCGTTCGGCGTGTTCGCACGCAACGATACCGGTCTGGTCGACCAGATCATTGCCGTGCTCGGCGCGCTGCACACGACGCCGATCAACGGCAAGCCGCTGCGCGATGTGCTGCTTGATGACGTCTCGCTCTCACCCGCGCCGGATTCGCTGTTCGAATTGATCTCCTTCGTCACCGGCGGCGCCCAGCGCGAAAAAGCGAGGGCGCTGGCGCAAGGTGAGGATCCGGATGGCGATGCCGCCAACCTGGACGTTCTGGCGGCGCTGACCAAGTTCAGCGGCGTGCGGCCGCACCCGGAAGCGTTCGTCGAAGCGCTCGAACCGCTGCAGCCGCGCCTCTACTCGATTTCCTCGTCGAACAACGCGACGCCGGGCAAGCTGAGCCTCACGGTCGACACCGTTCGCTACGTCATCAACAAGCGCAAGCGCCTCGGCCTTGCATCGACCTTCCTCGCCGAACGCATCAATCCGGGCGAGGAGTTGAAGGTCTATGTGCAGAAGGCGCACGGCTTCGCGCTGCCCGAGAATCCGGAGACGCCGATCATCATGGTCGGGCCGGGCACCGGCATCGCGCCGTTCCGCGCCTTCCTCAACGACCGCAAGGCAACCGGAGCACCGGGCCGTAACTGGCTGTTCTTCGGCCATCAGCGCAGCGACTGCGATTTCTACTACGCCGACGAACTCAATGCGATGAAGGCGTCGGGTCATCTGACGCGCCTGTCGCTCGCATGGTCACGCGACGGCGCCGAGAAGTTCTACGTGCAGGATCGCATGCGCGAAGTCGGCCGCGAGCTGTGGTCGTGGCTCGCCGACGGCGCGCATCTCTACATCTGCGGCGATGCCAAGCGCATGGCCAAAGACGTGGAGCGGGCGCTGGTCGACATCGTCGCGCAGTTCGGCGCGCGCTCGACCGACGAGGCGATCGCTTTCGTCGGCGAGCTGAAGAAGAAGGGCCGCTTCCAGCAGGACGTCTACTGAGGCGAAAAGGTTAAGGCGAAACAGGCGAATGTTTTTCACGTCAAATACGCTCAGGCAGTCAATTCGTCCTCTCTGGAGGCGTTTCCGGGCATTTCTGTCGTATTTTTCGCGCCAATCTTGCGATTTGGGAGAAAAGCATTTCATTTGGGGGCCAAGACCTGATTTGGAGCCCATCCGAGATGCGCGCCCTTCGCACCATCTTCAGCACCCCGGTGAGCCGGTCCGCAGACGCGGATCGCCGTCTGGATATGCTGACCGTCTACAGCGCCTTGTCTTTCTTGGCGCTGATCGTTCTCGCGACCTTGCCCCATCGCCTGTTCTAATCCGGCGGCGTGACCGCCGCATGCGAGGTCCGCTCGCATGACGGCGCACGATCCATCCTTCTCCGCAACCAAGACCACGTGCCCGTACTGCGGCGTCGGCTGCGGCGTGCTTGCGACGCCCGACGGGCAGGGTGGCGCTGCGATCTCCGGCGATCCAGATCATCCCTCGAACTTCGGCAGGCTGTGCTCGAAGGGTTCGGCGCTCGGCGAGACGCTGTCGCTTGAGGATCGCTTGTTGCAGCCGATGATCCGCTGCAGCAAAGGTGAACTCGAGACGGTCGCATGGACGGATGCGCTCGATCACGTCGCGCATCGCCTGCAGCACATCGTCGCCAAGCACGGCCCAAGCTCGGTCGCGTTCTACCTCTCCGGCCAGCTGCTGACCGAGGATTACTACGTCGCCAACAAGCTGATGAAAGGCTTCATCGGCACGGCGAACGTCGACACCAACTCGCGCCTGTGCATGGCGTCCTCGGTTGCGGGCCACAAGCGCGCGTTCGGCGCCGATACGGTTCCCGGCTGCTACGACGATCTCGACGAGGCCGATCTCTTCGTACTCGTCGGTTCGAACGCGGCATGGTGCCATCCGGTGCTGTTCCAGCGCATGCTGCGCACCAAACAGGCGCGCGGCGCCCGCATGATCGTGATCGATCCGCGCGAGACCGCGACATCCGAAGACGCCGATCTGTTCCTCGGCCTCAAGCCCGGCACCGACGCAGCACTGTTCAGCGGTTTGCTGGTGCATCTCGCCGACACGGGCGCGCTCGACCAAAATTACATCGACACGCACACGACTGGGTTTGCCGATGCGCTGACGCGTGCGCGCTCGATCGCCGGCAGTCCGGCGGCAACGGCGCTCGCCACGGGCTTGAGCGAAGCCAGCGTCTCGGCGTTCTTCACGATGTTCGCGAGCACGCCGCGCGTCGTGACGGCGTTCTCGCAAGGTGTCAACCAATCGGCGCAGGGCACCGACAAGGTCAACGCCATCATCAATTGCCATCTCGCAACCGGCCGCATCGGCAAGCCGGGTTCGTCGCCGTTCTCACTCACAGGCCAGCCGAATGCGATGGGTGGGCGCGAGGTCGGCGGCCTCGCCAACCAGCTCGCCGCTCATATGGGTTTCTCGCCGCCCGAGATCGATCGCGTGCGCCGCTTCTGGAAGGCGCCGCACATGGCAACGCACGAGGGGCTCAAGGCGGTGCAGATGTTCGACGCCATCGACCGCGGCGAGATCAAGGCGCTGTGGGTGATGGGCACCAATCCTGCCGTGTCGCTGCCGGACGCGGATCGCGTGCGCACCGCGCTCGGCAAGCTCGAACTGTTTGTCGTTTCAGAGAACGTGCTCTCCAACGACACCGTCAACTCCGGTGCGCATGTGCTGCTGCCGGCGCTGGCGTGGGGCGAGAAGTCGGGCACCGTCACCAACTCCGAGCGGCGCATCTCGCGTCAGCGCGCATTCCTGCGCGCGCCAGGCGAGGCGCGGCCGGACTGGTGGATCATGAGCCAGGTCGCCAAGCGGCTCGGCCACGGCAGCGCCTTCGCGTACGGATCGGCCGCCGACATCTTCCGCGAGCATGCAAATCTCTCGGCTTTCGAAAACGATGGCCGCCGCGACTTCGACATCGGCGGCTTGAGTGCCGTGTCAGACGACGGGTTCGATGCAATGGCTCCGGTAATGTGGCCGGTCCATAAGAACGCAGCCTCTCAGGCGCGTTTTTTCGCCGAGGGCGGGTTCTTCACCGGCGATCGCAAGGCGAAGTTCGTCGCGGTCGACACGCCGAGCTTGCGTACCAGCATATCGGCCAGCCGGCCGCTGCGCGTGAACACCGGCCGCGTCCGCGACCAGTGGCACACCATGACGCGCACCGGGAAGAGCCAGCGGCTGGGCGGGCACTTGCCCGAGCCGTTTGTCGAAATTCATCCGGACGATGCACGAACCGCGGGGATCGCGGACGGTGGCTACGCCCAGCTGTCGACAGAGTACGGCGATTGCGTGCTGCGCGCGGTCGTCACCGGACGGCAGCAGCGTGGCATGTTGTTCGCACCGATCCACTGGAGCGCCGAGAACGCATCGTCGGCGCGTGTCGGTTCGCTGGTGGCGCCGCTGACCGATCCGTTCTCCGGCCAGCCCGAGAACAAGGCGACGCCAGCCGCGCTGTCGCCCGTGACGTTCACGCGACACGGCTTCGTGTTTTCGCGCAAGCCGCTCACCTTGCCGGCGTCGGCATGGTGGGCGCGCGTCGCCGTCACCGGAGGATTTGGCTATCTGCTGGCCGCCGATGACGACATGGCCGGCTGGAAGACATGGTTTGCGACGCAGACCGGCGAGGCCGATCTCAACGCGATTCACCTCCTGCGCAGCGATCCCCAAGCCGGGGACATCGCCGAATACGAGGACGCCGCGCATGGCGTCTATCGCGCCGCCGCGTTTGCCGGCGACCGGCTCGAGTTGTGTCTGTTCTTCGGTCCATCCGACATTGCGTTCGACTGGCAGGCGGTCAAGGACCTGTTTGCGCTCGATAGGCTCGACAACGATCAGCGCGGCATCCTGCTCTCGGGCCGCTCGGCGAGCGGTGCGGCGGATACCGGACCTGTCGTGTGTGCGTGCTTCGGCGTGGGTAAGAACACGATCTGCGACGCGATCGCGTCCGGCGCACGCAGCGCGGCCGAGATCGGCGCGAAGCTCAAGGCGGGCACCAACTGCGGTTCATGCGTTCCCGAATTGAAGCGCCTGATCGCGCAAATGCCGCAGGACGCCCGACCGGAACTGGCGAACGCAGCTGGTTAAACCCCGAACGGCTTGATCGCGATTTGGTGCTGGGTCAGTTCCTGCTTGATCCGCTCGGCGATGGCGACCGCGCCCGGCGTGTCGCCATGAATGCAGACCGTGTCGACATCGACCTTGATCACCTTGCCTGAGGTCGACACCACGGCGCGGTCCTGAACCATGCGGACGACGCGCTCGGCAATCTGCGACGCATCATGCAGCACCGAGCCCGGCTTGCTGCGCGGGGTCAGCTGCGTGTCATCCTCGTAGGTGCGGTCGGCAAAGACCTCATAAATCAGCTTCAGTCCCGCTGCTTCACCGGCGCGGACCAGTTCGGAATTCGGCAGCACCACGAACATCAGCTTCGGATCGACGGCCTTGATGGCGTTGGCGATGGCGCGCGCGCTCATGGCATCGGCGCAGGCGACGTTCGACAGCGCACCGTGCGCCTTCACGTGCGTGACCTTGTGGCCGGCCATGGTCGCAATCGCCTGCATGGCACCGATCTGATAGGCCATCAGCGTTTCGATTTCCGACGCGGTGATGCCGGGAACGGGCCTGCGGCCGAAACCGTGCAAGTCGCGAAATCCTGGATGCGCACCGATGCTCACGCTGCGCTCTTTCGCGAGTTTCGCCGTTTTCAGCATGATGTCGGAGTCGCCGGCATGGAAACCGCAGGCAATGTTGACGCTGGAGGCGATGCCGATCATCGCCTGATCGTTGCCCATCGACCACGGCCCATAGCCTTCGCCCAGATCGCAGTTGAGGTCGACGGAGGTGGCCATGACAGTCTCCTGTTTCTTATGGTGTGGGCGCGTCGCTCGCCGCGAGCGGTTGCCAGGTGACGGCATCGACGGCGCTGATCGCCGAACCGGCGATGTTGGCCGACTGAAGAGCATCGAGATTGAGCGCCGAGCCGCCGGCCTCGCGCAGCAGGCCCGGCAGCGAGGCGAGCAGCTTGGCATAGCGACGCGCCTCCGCATGCGCATCGGCGAGGGTGACGGCCTTGAAACGAATGATCTTGCCGACCTGCGTCTGCGCGATGCGCCCGAGATCCTGACCGATCACGGTTGCGATCTTTGGATAGCCGCCGGTCGTGCCGCGATCCGGCATCAGCACCAGCGGCTGGCCATTGCCGGGTATCTGAATGCTGCCGCTCACGGTGCCATCCGAGACGATGTTGTGGCCGCCTTTGTGCTTGAGCGCGGGGCCTTCGAGGCGAAAGCCCATGCGATCGCTCGCGGCCGAGATTATCCAGTCCGAATTCAGAAACAGGTCGCGAGCACCGTCCTCGAACTCGTCATCCTGCGGACCCAGCACCACACGGATCGATTGCTCTGATTCCTTCGGCAACTCCAGCTTACGTTCCTGCGCCAGCGGGCTTGCTGTGGCGGCCGCAATCTCGTCTCCGGACTGCAACGGGCGCGGATAGGGACTGCCAAGACCCGAACGCATGTTGACGGACAGGCTGCCGAACACCGGCTCGCCGCGAACGCCACCTTCGAGCGCGAGATAACCGAACGAGCCCGTTCGCGCCGGCGCGAGCGTAAGCGACTCGCCGTCGGCCAAGGTGGCGCTCTCGTTGAGCTGCAGTTGCCGCGCACCGATGCTGGCCTGCCGCGCCGCGCCGCTGAGCGCAAATCGCAATGCGCCGCCGCGTGCGATGAATGTGCCGCCAAGCGGGCCAACCTCGATCGCAGCAGTGAAGGGCGGATTGCCAACCAGCGTGTTGGCACAGGCGAGCGCGAACGCATCCATCGCGCCGCTTTGTGTCAGGCCGTAGCGCTGCGCGCCGAAGCGGCCGGCGTCCTGCACCGACGTGGCCGGACTGACGTTGCCGACAACGAGCTTCGCCATCACGCCACCTGCTCGGCGACGAGTTCGCCGGCCTCGGCCGCGCGGCTCATTTCGGCGAAGTCTCTCTCGGGGATGGCGTAGAAGGTCACCATGTCCGCCGGTTCGAGCATGAAGATCGGCTGACGCTGAATGTCGTAAGTCCGCGCAGGCGTGCGGCCCAGCAGATTCCAGCCGCTCGGCGCCGCGAGGCATTGCACCCCGGCCTGCACGCCGCCGATGGAAATGGTGCCTGCAGGCGTAAACGTCCGCGGATTCTGCCGCCGCGATGTCGCAATCGCCGGATCGAGGCCGGTGAGATACGCCCAGCCCGGCATAAAGCCGAGCATGACCACGCAGTATTCGCCCGACGTGTGCCGGCGGACGACGTCGTCCGGCGTCATATCATGGAGGCGAGCGACCTCTTCGAGATCGATGCCGTACTCCCCGCCATAGACGACGGGAATCCGCCAGCGGCGGCCCGCCGCGATGTCCGGCGCCGGGCGCTTGGCGAGCTCAAGCAGTCGTGTGCAGAAGCTGTCGTAGTCGACGGCAATGGGGTCATAGTGCACCAGCAGCGAGCGGTATGTCGGAACGGTCTCCCGGACCCCGTTCAAGCCTTCCTCTGCGATTGCGCGATCGAGCGCCAAGACCCGGCGATTTGCGGCGGGATCAATCTTGCTGGAGAACTCGACCGTCAGAGCCGCATCGCCCGACAGCAGGATTCGAGGTGGCGTGAGGTCTTGAACGGCCATAGATCGTCACGTTGTATCGTCACGCTTGTTGCGCGGTGCCGGAGGCGAATTCTCGGACTCGTGACACCGGCTTGGTTGTCCGATACTGAGGTCCAAATAGCAACGCAAAACGAGGCTGCCAGGCTTGAGAAATCGCGTTGCGATAAGCGGAATCTATTTGACGTGATAAGGCTCTATCGCGCATTTGAGCGATAGAAGTTGAGGAAGCGGAGACCCACCAGATGGCAATGACAAAAGAAGCAATCGAAGCCCTGAAGCATATCTCGACGGCGACCATCACCACGGTGCTGCTGAAGAAGGGGCTGCGCAACATCTGGATGCGCGGAACGCGGCCGCTTCGGCCGGGTCTGCCGCGGCTGGTCGGTCCCGCGTTCACGCTGCGCTTCGTTCCCGCGCGCGAAGACCTCGCCACGCCGGAATCCTGGGCCTCGCCGATCTCGACCCGCGCCGCCATCGAGGCGATGCCGGAAGGCTGTATCGCCGTCATCGACTCCATGGGCATCAAGGACGCCGGTGTGTTCGGCGACATCCTGTGCGCGCGCATGGTCAAGCGTAAGGTAACCGCGCTGGTCACCGACGGCGTGGTGCGCGACGTCGAGGGTGTGCTCGGAACCGGCCTGCCGGTCTGGTGCGACGGCGCAGCCGCGCCGCCGTCGGTTGCCGGCATCACCTTCGTTGGTTGGGAGCAGCCGATCGGCTGCGGCGGCGTCGCTGTGTTCCCGAACGACATCATCGTTGCCGATCAGGACGGCGCGGTGGTGATCCCGCAGGCGCTGCTCGATCACGTTCTGACTGAGGGGCCAGGGCAGGAGCGGATGGAAGCCTGGATCGTCAACGAGGTCATCAACAACGGCGCGGTGCTGCCGGGCCTTTATCCGATGAATGCCGAAACCAAGGCGCGTTACGCCGAGTTCGAGAAGAGCCTGAAGAAGTAACGCCACACCGGAGCTTAAGGAGATCGCCATGGAGATGCATCGCGCAGGATCGCGCCCGACGCGCCGGGCGTCGAGCGACTACTTCACCGGAACGGTGTGGCAGGATCCGATCATCGTCGCCGAAGCACCGGCGCGTATCGTGGCGACGCGCGTGTCGTTCGAACCCGGCGCGCGCACCGCGTGGCATACGCATCCGCTCGGACAGACGCTCCATGTCTTATCAGGGGTCGGTCGCTTCCAGACGTTGGGCGGGCCGATTGTCGAAATCCGGCCGGGCGACACAATCTGGATTCCGCCGGGCGAAAAGCATTGGCACGGTGCGTCGCCCAACAACCGGATGACGCATATCGCCTTTCAGGAAGCCGAAAACGGATCGGCCGTGACCTGGATGGAGAAGGTCACCGACGCGGATTACAACAAGCCGGTCGGCTAACTAGGCCGCGCTGTTGCGGATGTTGGTGGCGATCGCCTTCTGCGCGTCAAAGTCGCGGCGGCGGCGCGCCAGCTCTTCCGGACTCATCTGCTCGATGTTGTTATAGTCGCGCTTCCACGACGCATCCTCGCTCCAGCGCAGCGGCGATTGAACCGTGGTGCGAGGACCGGGCGCGGACTCCAGCACGCGCAGCGCCAGCTCGATCGTAAAGTCCTGCGATGCCACGTCGTGCGGCTTGCCGGCCGAATTTCCGAGCGGGAAATCGTTGAACAGGAAGCGCGGCAGCGCCGCGTGCTCGACGATGTCCTTGGCGCAACCGGACACGACTGTGGCAATGCCGTTGGCCTCGAGATGCCTCGCCACGAGGCTCACAGTCTGATGGCAGACCGGACAGTTCGGCACGAGGATAGCTGCGTCGACGCCGTCGGCGCGGCAGCGCGTGAGAATCTCCGGCGCGTCGGTGTCGATGGTCACGCGATGGCTGCGGTTCGTCGGTGCGCCGAAAAAGTGCGGCGCGATCGAACCGATACGGCCTTTCGCGGCAAGCCGCTTCAGCGCGGGCAGGGGAAACCAGGTGTTGCTGTCGGTCGCCGTCGTGTGCGTGCGATCATAGGCGATGTGCGAAATGCGCAGGTCCGGCGGATTGTCGATACTGCCTGAGTAGACCTGGTAAAACTTCGCTGCCGAGTTGTAAGCCGCGCCCGGGCCCTGATCGCCCTTTGTTGCATCGAACGGCGATGCAGTCGTGATGATCGCAACGCGCGATTGCGCCAGCGGCTTGGTCAGCGGCGTGAACGGCGCGTCGGTGTAATGCGCCCAGCGATACGGCGTCGTGTAGCCGATCGCCGCGTAGTAATCGCGCGTCCGCTGCATGTACGGAATGGGCACGTCCGTATCGCTGGCGAATTCGATCGCTCGTTCCAATGCATCGGTCATCGCAGCCTCTTTCCGTGCTGTTGTGCACACAGCTTACGGGTTTTGCAGCCCTCGCGTCGAGAGCGGAGGTGAAATTTGCAGATAGGTGTGACTTTCAGCGGTCGCAACAAGCATTAATTCAGGCCTGAGGTCTGCAATGGGACACGGCAAGGGGGAAGGCATGCTGTATCTCATCATGGGACTGACCGGCGCGACCGGCCTGTTCTACTACGCGAGCATCGCGCGAAATCATGGTTCGCCGTGGGTCGACAGGCTGTGCGGTGAAGCGATTTTCCTCTGCGACCGGCCGAACTGGCTGGTCTTGCTGCTGACCATCGTCATCGCCATCGGCATGTTGCGTACGATGGGCGGCCGTGCCTGACGCCTCACGGGTGCGAACGTATCCGCAATCCTGAGTTGCTCCTGAGCGGCGACCTGCGCCGCCCGCGCGAATTTGCTTGCCTGACCGAACCGGAGCCGCTTCCCTGAGGCTCCAGGTTGGAAGACCTCGGCAAGCAAGAAACAGGGCAGGCGACGTATGAACGAACTTCATTCGGGAGGAACACTGGGCGGCATGATCGTCGGCGCGGTGACTCGCTTCGGCTACAAACCGGCGATTGGTGACGGGACCATCAGCTGGAGTTACCGGGAATTGGGCGACGCGATCGCGCGTTTCATCGCGATCTTTCGCTCGCTCGGCCTGACGAAGGGCGACGCGGTCTCGATCCTCTCCAGCAATCGCGCTGAGTCCTGGGCTGCGATCTGCGCCGTCTCGGTGATGGGCATGCGCTACACGCCGCTGCATCCGATGGCAGCCGAAGACGATCACGCCTTCATCGTCGATGACGCGGAGATCGATACATTGATCGTCGAGGCGAGCAAGTTCGGCGCGCGCGGGCATGCAATCAAGACGCGCGTCTCGCGCCTGAAGCATCTCCTGTCATTCGGACCGCTCGATGGCGCGCTCGATGTGCTGGCACAGTTGCCGCAAGTGACGCCGCAACCGCTCGTCAACGAGAGCGAAACCAGTGCCATCGCCTGGCTCGCTTATACCGGCGGCACGACTGGCCGTTCGAAAGGCGTGATGCTGCCGCATCGCTCCGTCATCACCATGACCACGCTGCTGTACGCGGACTGGGACTGGCCGCCCGAAGTTCGCTTCCTCGCCGCGACGCCGATCAGCCACGCCGCGGGGGTGACGCTCTATCCGGTGATGTTCCGCGGCGGCTACATGCGGCTGGTGCAGGGCTTCGACGCGGAAGTCTATTGCCGCGTCGTGCAGGACGATCGCATCACCGCGACGTTCCTGGTCCCGACGCTGATCTATGCGCTGATCGACGGCGTCGAGCTGCGCAAGCGCTTCGATCTGTCGTCGCTGCAAATGATTGTCTACGGCGCGGCGCCGATGTCGCCAGACCGGTTGCGCGAGGGCATGGCGATCTTCGGACCGGTGTTTCTGCAGCTCTACGGTCAGACCGAAGCGCCCCAGTGCATCACCACCATGCGCAAGATCGATCATGATGACAGCAAGCCGGGCCGGCTCGGCTCGTGCGGGCGACCGAATCCGCTGGTCGAGGTGAAGCTGTTCGATTCCGAAATGCGCGAGGTCGCCACCGGCGAACCGGGCGAAATTTGCGTGCGCGGCACGCTGGTGATGGATGGCTACTGGAAGCGGCCCGAGGCCACCGAAGAGGCATTCCGTGGCGGCTGGTTGCACACCGGCGACGTCGCCGTGAAGGACGAGGACGGCTACTTCTACATCGTCGACCGCACCAAGGACATGATCATCTCCGGCGGCTTCAATATCTACCCGCGCGAGGTCGAGGACGCGCTGATGTCGCATCATGCGGTCGCGTCTGCCGCGGTGATCGGCGTGCCGGACGACAAGTGGGGCGAGGCGGTGAAGGCCTTCGTCGTGCTGAAGACCGGCGCCAACAACAACGCCGCTGAACTGCAGGCGCATGTGAAGGAGAAGCGCGGCGCGCCGTGGTCGCCGAAATCAATCGATTTTGTCGAGAGCATTCCGGTGACCGGTCTGGGCAAGATCGATCGCAAGGTGCTGCGCGCACCGTACTGGGAAGGGCGTAAACGCGGCGTTGCCTGACGTTACGCATTGCGCGCCATCAGCCCGCCGTCGACCGGAATGGTGACGCCGGTCAGGAAAGATGCGGCGGGCAGGCAAAGGCTCAGCGTCATGTGCGCAACCTCTTCCGGCAAGCCGTAGCGGCCGAGCGCCGTGCGGCGCTTGGCGTAGACGGCCTTGTGCTCATCCGAGATTCGCGCGGTCATTCCGGTCGTGATCGGGCCTGGGCAGATGCAGTTCACAGTGATGCCTTCGCGGCCGAGTTCGACAGCAAGTGAACGCGTCAGCCCGGTCACGCCGGCTTTCGCAGCGGAGTACGGGCTGTGCCCGGATGTTGCGCCAAGCGCCTCGGTCGAGGCGATGTTGACGACGCGTGGTGATTTCGACTTGCGCAGATGCGGCAGCGCCGCACGAATGATGCGCTGATGCGCGGTCAACAAGATCGAGACGCCGCGATCCCATAGTTCGTCGTAGCCCTCGCCATCAATCGGCAGCCGCGTGGAGACCCCGGCGTTGTTGACGACGATATCGATGCCGCCGAACTCGCTCGCGATCGTGCTGACGACCGACGAAATCTCGGAGGCGCTCGATACGTCCAGTTTCCAGGCTTTCGCGGATTGCCCCTTGGCGACGATGTCTTTCGCAACTGCTGCGGCGCCATCGCCGTTGAAATCGGTGACGGCGACCCGCGCACCTTCCGCGGCAAATACTTTCGCTGTCGCGCGGCCCATGCCGCTCGCAGCACCGGTGACGATCACGCGCAGTCCTGCGACGGAGCGGCTGAGTTCCTGAAATTCGCTCATGACGTTTTCCCCGAGAGTGTTTTGTCGCGATCTTTGCGCCTGCCGACATCTGCGGCAAGCACTTGCGCTGCATGCAATGGCTCCTGGCGACCGGATTGACATTTTGCGTCCTGCGTTCGCTGCTTGAGGCAACAACAAGCCGCCACAACAATCCGATCGGAGGTCGCCATGAACGAACTGGATTTCAGCAACAAGATCATTCTGGTCGTCGGCGGCTCAAGCGGCATCGGCAACGGAATCGCACAGACCTATCGCGCCAAGGGCGCGGCCGTGCACGTGTGGGGAACGCGGGCGAAGGCCTCCGACTACGCAGCCGCCGAAGGCTCCGATCTGACCGGATTGCACTACGCGCGGGTCGACGTCAGCGATTCCGCGAGCATCGCCACCGTCAAACCGGCGTTCGACAGGCTCGATGTGCTGGTGCTGGCGCAGGGTACGGTGATTTACCGCCGTGGCGAGTTCGAGATGGAGGGCTTCCGCAAGGTCATGGAAGTCAACCTGATGAGCCTGATGGCGTGCGCCTCGAAATTCCACCCGATGCTGAAGGCGAGCAGCGGCACGCTGATCATCGTCAGTTCGACGGCTGCCTATCATTCGACGAAGGGCAATCCGTCCTACAACGCCTCGAAGACCGGCGCAGTCGGCCTCACGCGGACGCTGGGTGAGGCGTGGGCGGAGGACGGCATCCGCGTCAACGGTATTGCGCCGGGGTTGGTCGACACGAAGCTTACGAAGGTGACGACGGACAATCCGAAACGGCGTGAGGCGGCGATCGAACGCATTCCGCTGAAGCGGCTCGGCACACCCGCTGATATGGCGGGTGCTGCGCTGTTTCTCGCGTCACCGCTTGCGTCCTACGTTGTCGGCCAGACCATCATCGTCGACGGCGGGCTGATCCTCTAGCGTTTCGTGGCGCGCTCGAGGAAGCGCACGAGCGCCTTGCGATCGTCTTCCGAATTGATCGTCTGCTCGGGCATCTTGGTGCCGGGCGTGTAGGCGCCGGGGCCGACCTCGAACAGCTTGGCAACTGTTTCCGGCGTCCAGACGATGTCGAGCTTCTTCAGCGCGTCGGAGAAATTATAGCCGGGAAGGGTCGCGATCTTGCGGCCGAAGATTCCCGAAAGAGTCGGTCCGGCGCGATTGCCTTCATCCGGCGTCAGGGTGTGGCACGAAATGCACGCACGATAGATTTGCGCACCGGGATCGTCGGCGTAGGCCGCGAGCGGGTCGCCGTTGCCCGCGATCGCCACCGCACCGATGATGTCGCCGGTCAGCGCATCCCAGCGGCGGATGGTACTGTCGGCCCCTCCGGTGAACAACGTGCGGCTATCCGGCGCGAAGGCAACCGACCACACCGGCAGGCCTGGACCGACCAGCGTGCGCAGGGACTTACGCGCTTTCCGCTCGATGATCGTCACCGATCCACGAATGCCCGCGGAGGCGACGAGAGTACCGTCGGGAGATGTGGTGAGTGCAATCACCGGCGTCGGCGCAGCTTCGAGATCGCTCTGCAGTTGGCCGGCTGCATTCAGGAAATAGAGCTTGCCGTCGGCGCCGCCGGCAACGATCTCACCATCTGCCGCGACCGCGAGCGCATTCAGCGGACTGGGCAGCGTCGACACGGAAGCAGACGCGCCAGCACGCAGCGGCCAGATCCGCACCGTGAGATCGTAAGCCGCGCTGATCACGCTCCCGCCATCGGGCATGAATGCGACGCCGTTGACGTTCTGCGTGTGACCTTCGAGCACGCGCGGTGCGCCGCCTGCCAATGGCCACAGCCGTACCGTCTGGTCCCACGATGCCGATGCAAGCGTTGCGCCGTCCGGCGACACGGCGAGAGCCGACACCGGGCCCTTGTGACCTTCCAAGACCTGCTCGGGCAGCGGCTGACCGGCTTTCCAGATGGCAATGCGGCCGTCCGCACCGGCCGTCACCGCGCGTCCGTCCCGTAGAAACGCGACGGCATTCACCGCGTCGTCATGAAAGCGCAGCACCTGATCGGCGGCATTGCGTTCGCTCGACCAGCGGATCGCCGACGAGTCGAAGCTGCCGGAGAGGATGCTCTTGCCGTCAGCGGAGACCGCAACAGCACGGACCGGTCCGCCGTGGCCGCGGAGTTGGGCTGTGGCTGGATCGGCGGCGGCGGCGAGAGCGAACAGTAACGACGCCAACACCGCGACACGCGATCCGATCATGCGGCTTGCGGCTGATCTTAGGGCTTTCATCATTCACCAGAAACGTCGATGGCCGGGGCATGGGCGATGCCAGCCCCGGCCACCTGATACCGCTATAGCTTACGGCTGTGGAATCTTCGCACGTTCCACGATCGGCTGCCACTTGTCGAAGTCGGCAGCGATGTTCTTCTCCAGCGCCTCTCCGGAAAGACTGACCGGCGTGACGCTCAGCCCTTTCAAGCGTTCGATGGTCGCCGGTTCCTTGGTGATCTCGATCAGCTCAGTCGCGAGCTTCTTGCGAATGTCTTCCGGCGTGTTGGACGGAGTGATGAACACGGCCGTCCAGGTCACTTCCAGCCCCGGAATGGATTCAGCGAGCGCCGGAATCGACTTGTCGAAACCGTAACGTTCGAGTGACGACACGCCGATAGCGTTGGCCTTGCCGCCTTGCACCTGCGGGTACGCGGTCGAGAACTGGTCGCACGTCATCTGGATTTGGCCGCCGATCAGATCCTGAATGATCTGGTTGGAGGCGCGATAGGGCACATGCGCGATCTTGGCGCCGGTGTGCTGCACGATCAGTTCCATACAGAGATGCTGCGAGGTGCCGATGCCGGACGAGCCATAACTCAGCTTGTCGGGATTTGCCTTGATGTAGGCGATAAACTCCGGAACGGTTTTTGCGGGGATGCTGGAATTGACGATCAGCATGTTCGGTTGTGTCGCCACCATCGCGACCGGACGGATATCCTTGCGGCTGTCGTAGCCGAGCTTCTCCTTGTAGATGTGCGGCAGGATGAACAGCGTACCAGCGGTGACCACGCCAAGCGTGTAGCCATCCGGGTTGGAGCGCGCCATGGCGCCAATGCCGATACTGCCGCCGGCGCCGCTCTTGTTCTCGACAATGAACTGCTGGCCGAGCCGTTGCGACAACCGCTCGCCGAAGACGCGCGCCGCGGTGTCGACGTTGCCGCCGGCCGCGAACGGCACGATGATCGTCACCGGCCGCGTCGGCCATTGTTGCGCGTTGGCATGATGGGTGATGGCCGTAAGACCAGTGATGGCCACAAGACATGCGGCGGCTGACGTCCAGAATGACTTCATACGTTGCTCCCTGACGTTTGTTCTTGGCAGGTCCAAACGGCCCGCGCTTGTCAGTCAGACTATCCGGCGGGACCGACGAGGGATAGCCAGCCAATGGTCGCGGCTGAGGCCATCTTGCATCGCACAGCAGCTACCGCTGCGCGCCGTATCGTGGAGCTTCGATATAGGCGATCGTCGTGATGCTGATAGATGCGAGCGTTAGGAGACAGAACAGAGCGCCGGCCGCGATCTTGATCAACCGGCTGGCCTTCAAGACGATCGTCATCGCCCAGATTGTACCTGAGGTGGTCACGAGTGTGGTGCCGATCATGCACCAGATCATCATGTCCTTGAGTTCTGCCGGGTCGCGCTTGGTGATCACCGCAATCCCATGACCCAGCGCGGCGCCAAGATTCGCGCCGACCACGAGCGCGACGGCGGCAGCAATGACCGTGAGGACGAGGGCGCGAATGATGGCGAGCATGCAGGCTTAGTGCTCGCGACAGCAGACTGGGTTCGATGAGCGGACGAGACTGGCGGATGGGGTGAGATTCGAACTCACGGTACCCTTGCGGGTACGCCGGTTTTCAAGACCGGTGCCTTAAACCACTCGGCCACCCATCCATGACCGCCCTCATGAGGGAAGGCGGTGCGGATTGCAAGAACGCTGGTCACAGCAATGGGCAGTAATCCGCTCGGGTCGCCAGCAGGCAACCAATGGTTTACCACGGGCGAGGCAGGGTCATTCCCGAACCGGCTCAGGTCGGTTAGGGTGATCCGGGTGGCGGAACGGCGATATGCCGGCTGGTAGGCATATCGCGGTTGCAGTGGTATTTTGGACGAATGGGGATTCCTGAAGCAGGGGCGGTCAGCCGGGCGCTGCGCGTGGCAGCAGCCGTGTGCGCGTGCGCCGTGCTCGCCAATTGCGCCTCGTCCGACAAATTCGCCCGCAAAGTCGACCCGAAATACGGTGTTTCCGCCAGTCCGCGCGTGGTCGAGTTCGGCGAGCCGGTGCCAAAGGGCGGCGGCACGTTCCGCGTCGGCAAACCCTATACGGTTGCCGGCCGCACCTATATTCCTGAGGACAATGCCGGTTATCGCGCCGAAGGCTTGGCGTCCTGGTATGGCGACGATTTCCACGGCCGCCTGACCGCCAATGGCGAGGTCTTCGATATGACCTCGCTCAGCGCCGCGCATCCGACCATGCCGCTGCCGAGCTACGCCCGCGTCACCAATCTTTCGAACGGCAAATCGGTAATCGTTCGAGTCAACGATCGCGGCCCGTACCACGGCAACCGTTTGATCGATGTCTCACATAATGCCGCCAACCTGTTGGGATTCCGGCAGAATGGTATCGGCAAGGTGCGCGTCGAATACGTCGGCCGCGCACCGCTGGAAGGCTCCGATGATCGTCAGTTGCTGGCGACGCTCCGTACCGGGGAACCGGCGCCGGCACCGTCTTTGGTGAGAGTCGCCGCGGCAGGCAGCTTCGTGCCGGAGATTCCGGCGTCGCGATCCGCGGCGATCCGCGGCGATATCCCAATGCCGTCGGGGCGGCCCTATACGCTTGGAAACGATAGCCAATCGGTGACGGAACTGTCCGCCTCGCGCAGCGCGCGCACGGCCGGTCAGACGCTCGACAACCCGCGCGCGGTGAGCGTCACAAGTGATGGCAATCTTGCGGCACCGCAGACGCGTCCGGTTTCGGCCTATGCGCCGGTGCGACAGGGCGACGGCATCGGCAATCTGCTGAACGGCCGCGGGCTTTACTGAGCCGGCAGGCCGCTACGCCACCTCTTTCAGGAACGTGACCAGCGCCGCGTTGACCTCGGCCGGGCGTTCCTGCTGCACCCAATGTCCCGCACCGTCGATGATGAGTTTGCCGCGGAGGTCGGGCAGCACCTTGTCGAGTTCGGCAACGCGCTTGGCGCCGATTCGGCCGGTGATGACCGAGTCCTCAGAGCCGGCAATGAACAACGACGGCTGACGCACGAGCGCACCGTGCCAGGGCGCGGTGAGATCCCAGTTGCGATCGAGGTTGCGATACCAGTTGAAGCCGCCGCGGAAGCCTGACGCCTTGTAGTTCGCGACGAAGTGGGCGAGTTCGGGTTCGCTGATCCAGTCCGGCAGCACGGGCTGCTGCGGGCGGTTGCCGAGAAAACCTTTTGCCGGATCGACGAACAGCAACGTCTCGCCGTCGCCGAAACCCTTGGCGAACATCGCCCGCATGGAATGATCGACGTCGCGCTCGAACTCGGCTTCGGCAACGCCCGGCGTTTGGAAGTATTGCCAGTAGAAATTATCGATGCCGTCGAGCTTGAGCTTCTCGAGCGGACGGCCCCGCGCGCGCACCGGCGGCGGTACGCTGAGCCCTGCGACCGCCGTGAACATGTCGGGCCGGAAGAGGGCGGCGTGCCAGACCACCGGCGCGCCCCAATCGTGGCCGATCAGGATCGCCTTCGTCTCGCCAAGCGCCTGCACGAGGCCGACCACGTCGCCAACCGTATCGAAGATCGAGTAGGCGGCGATGTCGTGCGGCGCCGAGGTGCGGCCGAAGCCGCGCATGTCCGGCGCGACCGCATGAAAGCCGGCGGCGGCGATGGCGCCCATCTGATGCCGCCAGGAGTAGGACAGCTCCGGCCAGCCGTGACAGAGGATGACAAGCGGACCCTTGCCATGCTCGGCGATGAAGATGTCGATCCCGTTGGCCGCAATCGTCCGGGTTGTCGTCATCGTGTGTCCGCCTCGCTTCCAATGAATCGCGCGGCACGATAGGGGCGGCGATCCGGCATCGCAATGCGGATGGCTGGCGTCTATCGCGTCGCCGCCTTGGCCGCCGGAGCGAGATCGCGCGTCGCGACGTAGCCGAGCGGTTTGCCGCCGCTCGCGACCAGCGACCAGCCGCCTTCGCTTTTCAGCACAGTCACAGCGGTCTGAGCATTGAGACTGCGGACGACCGTGGCGCCGGGGCCGGGCTTGATCTGCAAGTTCGCGGTCTGCGCCAACTGGAAGGCGGGGGCGTTGTCTTCCGCGACCGTCGGCAGATCACCGGCGAGCACGCGGCCTTGCCTGGTCAGCGGATAACTGGATGCGATCCTGATCTGCGGCTCCTGACGCTTCTTGAACACCTGTTCGCTCAGCCGCGTCACCTGCGCGTAGACATAGGCGGCAAGTTCGTTGATCTCGATCGTGCCGTTGCCGTCGCTGTCGGCGCGCTCCATCGCGTCGAGCAGGTTGTAGGTGAACAGGCCATGGCCGCGATACTCGAAGGCGAGCTGGGTGCTGCTCGACGCCGTGATGATCGAGCGGCCGGTCGCCTGCGCCAGACGGTCGTTGGCGGCCGATTGCTCCAGCGCCTTGGTCTGCGCTGCATCGCCGGTGAGCGATCCGCTCTCGCAGGTGTCGAACAGGATCATGCTCTTGCGCGCGGGGATCGTGGCGAACCAGCGCTGCCACTGCTCCTGCGCGATGCCCTGGGCGACGACAGCAGCGTTGACGGCTTTCTCGTCGCTGTTGTTGCCAACTTTGAAGTCGCGCGGCACGAAATAGTAGCGGCCATCGACGGTCTTGCCGTGGCCGGCGAGGTGCAGCACGAACACGTCGGCCGGGGTCGCCTGCGCGGCGAACTCCTTGAACGCGGCGTCGAGCTTGTCCTTGGTGACGTCGGCGTCGGTCAACAACTTGACGTTGACGCTCTGGTACAGACCGGCCCCGCTGGTGCTAAACGCTTGCGACAGCGTCCGCGCATCGCGGACCGAGCCGGCGAGCTTGAAACGGCTGTCGGTATAGTCATCGATGCCGGCAGCAATCACGAACAGCCGCGATGGCTGTGCGGCGACAGGCTGGCCCGGCGCCGGAGCTGCGGAGGGGACTGTGACTGTCGCGCGCACGGGTATAGAGGCGACGAGGTTGGCGGCGTTATAGGCGATGACTTCGATGGTGTTGCTGCCCGGATCGAGCGAGAGATTTCGCGTCAGCCGCGCCAGCTGGTTCGCCGCCGGAGCAGGCGGCGTGTCGACGCCCACGGTGACGCCATTGACACGCCACTCGACACGGCCGATGCCGCCGCCGCGATTGACGATGTCGACCTCGGCTGCGACCTGCGCACCTGAAGGTGCGCCGTCCTGCGGCGCGATGATGGCGACGCCCGGCACGTTACCGCTACCGATCACACGGCCGAGATCGAGCCGCGCTGCGGCTTCTCTCACGAGCCCACGCGGATCGCCGGCTAACTTTTCGCGTACGAGGTCCGGCCGGTAGAGCGACTGATAGACTTGCTCGATGGAATACGCCTCCATGCCCTGCACGATGCTGAGCAAATCGGAAGCGTTAGGCGAGGCGTTGAAGAAGCCTTCCGGTGTCAGGACCATCCATGCGCCGTCGCGTCCACGAACGAGCGTCGCGAGCAGATCGCCGGTGTCGGCGTTCCAGATCTTCAGAGTCGCATCGTCACTGGTCGAAAACACCCGTTTTCCATCCCGCGAGAAGCTCACTTCCTCGATGTTATCTCCGTGATTGCCGCCGAAGGTCCGAATTTGCTCGCCGGTTTGCGCGTTCCACATACGCAGAATCCGGTCGCTCCCTCCGGAAATCAGACGAGTGCTGTCTGGTGAAAACGCCGCCCTTACGATCCAGTGGGGCGGCATCGACAGATGATGCTGAACCTGGCCGGTTTCCGGATCCCAGACCGTTCCAACGTTATTTGTCTTGGTGCCATCTGCGCTGCCCCATTGCGTCACGATACCGTTAGGGACGCTCGATGTGAGATTTCCGCCGCTTGTGACGACACGCTTGCCATCCGGTGAGAACCCGGGGGTGCGGGCGCCAATCTGGTGGTCCCCGGCCTCGCGAAATTTCGATTCTCGAATGAGCTTGTGGGTGCGAAGCAGCTCGCCTGTCTTCACATCCCAAAGTCTTGCGATGTCCTTCTTATCCGTCGTTGTTGTCAAAATACGCATGCTGTCCGGCGAGAACGTGAAAAACGTGTAGTAACCGCCTCCAGTGTGGTCAGGCAATTTGTGGAGTACTTTTTTAGTTTCGGCACTTACCAAATAGACGATCTTGCCGCCATGATTCATGATCGCGTACGTCTTGTTATCCGGCGACAGCTGGATAACTGCTGACGAGAAATCCTTCTCTGGAATCGTCTTACTGATGTCGAACTCGGAGATGACCTGACCTGTTGTCGTGTCCCGCAACCTGACAATGCTCTCTTGGTATCGCCTGTTCGCGGAAATCACCTGCGAGCCGTCAGCGGATACCCAGGCCGCGAAATCTCCCGACTTCTCGTCGTAATTCTGGATCAACTGGCCCAACGTGGTATCCCACAGCGTCAGAGCGCTTCCTCCGACAAGGAGGGCCGATCCTGTCGGCGCGGAGTGAACCGATCCCGAGCCGAGAACTCGTCCGAGAAATGAAGCGACGAGCTTGCCAGTCGCGGCATCGACTACGCGGTTGTTCTGTACGAGCAGAAGCTTGCCGTCGGGCGAGGGCGTGATGTCGAGTGCGCCCATCTCCCACCAATCAAATGGCAGCTCAACCTGACCAGTGATCTTGCCGCTTGCGATGTCATAGCGGCTTGCTGGAAGTGTCGTCGGCTTGCTGGCGCAGCACGCCGGCGGCCACAACAGCGTCTTGCCATCCGGAAATACCGCTGCCGATCCATACTCGCTTCCTGGAATTTGGCGCAGCATCCGGCCGGATTGAACATCCCAAAAACGCGCGGTCTTGTCGTACCGACTCTCCGAGAGCACCGTCTTGCCGTCAGGCATGAACCTCACCGAGGTGACCTTGTCCTTGTGCCCCTTGAACGTCTGGATCGGCTGGCCTGAAGCAGCGTTCCACAACTTGATCGTCTTGTCGTCGCCGGCCGAAAGAATGGTGGTCCCATCTTTCGACAGCGCTATCGTTCTCACGTTTTCCGTATGGCCTTTGAAGGAACGGGTCAGTTGTCCTGTTTGGGCATCCCACAATTTCAGAGGACTATCGAAAGGATCGTCCGAGCGAGTGTACATGCCTCCGCCCGAGAGCAACTTCGATCCATCGGGCAAAAACGCCAGTGCATTCACCGAGACGTTGTGCGCCTTGGCAGTCCAAAGACTCGCGCCGGTTCGAACCTCCCAGACATAGATCGCATGGCGCGCCGCCGCAGCGACGCGGCTGCCATCCGGCGAGAATGCGACGGAGTCAACTCCGCCACCCCCGAAGCCGGTGGTCACGACCCAAAAGCTCCGCAGCTTACGTCCGCTGCGAACTTCCCACACCGATACTTCGCCCGACCGCCCTCCCACGACGGCGTATCGGCCATCGCCGGAGAACGCCGATGAATATGTGCCGCTGCCGATGAAGTTCGGCACCAGCTCGATCGGATCGGTGGGCTTCGATTGCGCGAATGCTGTGCTTGGAAGAGCGAGGCAAAGAATCAGAAACCAAAGTCTGGCGGCAAATGTCATGTGAGCCCCGATGAAAATCGTTCGGACCGGCACGCAATATAACGGCGGGAGCATTAGCCCCGCTCGGCAACCAATATCCGAGTATGGCGCACGGACATTGGCGCGCAAAGGGCCGGTGACCGCGCAAATCAGCGCAATTTCCGTGTGCCGCGCGGCCCGCAACATTGTTTGGCCCGCATTCGGCTGCTAAAATCACCGCATCGAGGATGCCCATGTTTCGCCTTCAGAATTTCGGCTGGCTGCGTCACCGGACCGTGCAGATCGCCTGCGCGGTGCTGCTCGTTGCGGTTGCTGCGGCCGACGCCGTGCACGCCGCCAACAACAGCGTGCAAGGCGCGCCGAAGAAGGAAGATGGCGGCTACGACACCGACGCGCCGAACGCGATTCTGATCGAGGCGTCGAGCGGCAGCATTCTGTTCGAGAAGAATGCCGATCAGCTGACCGCGCCCTCGACCATGCAGAAGCTGATGACGCTGGAGGTCGTGCTCAACGCGATCCAGAAGGGCGAGCTGAAACTCTCCGACGACTACAAGGTCAGCACCAACGCCTGGCGCAAGGGCGGCGCGCCGTCGATCGGGCCGAAGATGTTTGCCGCGATCAACAGCCGCATCCTGATCGACGACCTGCTGCGCGGCGTGATGATTACCAACGGCAACGATGCCTGCATCGTGCTCGCCGAAGGCATGTCCGGCAGCGAGCAGGCGTTCACCGAGCGCATGACCAAGCGTGCGCGCGAGCTCGGCCTGACGCAGGCGACCTTCGGCAACGTCACCGGCATGCCGGACCCGAACAACAAGATGACAGTGCGCGAGATTGCCAAGGTCGCGCGGCACATCGTGCTGAACTATCCGGAGCAGTATCAGCTCTTCAAGGAGCGCGAGTTCACCTGGAGCCGGGTCAAGCAGCAGAACCTGAATCCGCTGCTGGCATCGATGACGTCGGCCGACGGCTTCATGGCGGGCGCGACCAAGGACGGCGGCTACGGCATGGTCGGCTCGGCCTTCCAGAACGGGCAGCGGCTGATCGTTGTCGTCAATGGCGTCGACGATCCGGACGATCGCGTCACCGAAGCGAAGAAGCTGCTCGAATGGGGCTTCCGCAATTTCGAGACGCGCGTGCTGTTCGCGCCGAAGCAGCTCGTCGGTTACGCGCGCGTGTTCGGCGGCGAAACGCGCTCGGTGGCCTTGAGCAGCACCATCCCGATCACGGTGATGGTGCAGCGGAACGGCACGGACAAGCTGATCGCGCGCATCGTCTACAACGGTCCGCTGCCGGCGCCGGTGGAGCCGGGCAAGCCGGTCGGCATGCTGCGCGTCCTGCGCAACAACAACGTTGCCGTCGAAGCGCCGCTGCAGACGATGGATGCGGTCGGCGTTGGCTCGACCACGCGGCGTGCGTTCGATGGCGTCAGCGAACTCGTCGGCGGTTTCTTCCGCACCAGCATCGGAAAGCTCTGAGCCATGCCGGAGCTGCCAAATCCCGGCCGTGGCCGCTTCATCACCTTTGAGGGCGGCGAGGGCGCCGGCAAATCGACCCAGATCAAGCTGCTGGCCGAGCGGCTCGACACCACCGGCCTGCGGACGCTGGTGACGCGCGAGCCCGGCGGCTCGCCGGGCGCCGAGATCATGCGGCATCTCGTGCTGTCGGGCATGGGCAAGCTGCTCGGCGGCGCGACGGAGTCGCTGCTGTTTGCCGCCGCGCGTGCCGATCACGTCAAGCTTGTGATCAAGCCGGCGCTGGAGCAAGGCATGTGGGTGCTGTGCGATCGCTTCGCTGATTCGACGCGCGCCTATCAGGGCTATGTCGGCAAGGTCGACCGCGTGCTGCTGGATGGCCTCGAGCGCGTCACCATCGGCGACCTCAAGCCGGATCTCACGGTCATCCTCGATCTGCCGGTTGAGATTGGACTGCAGCGCGCGGCCGCGCGGCGCGGCACGGACGCGCCGGATCGTTTCGAGAGCGAGACCATCGAGTTTCACCAGCGGCTGCGCGAAGCCTACCGCATGATCGCGGAACGCGAGCCGATGCGCTGTGTGCTGATCGATGCGGAGGGCGAGCCGGCGCTGGTGGCGGGCCGTGTGTGGACGGCGCTGCGCGACCGGGTGCTCACGCCTGTCACGGCCGAGGCCAAAAACGAGGCCAAGACGGCATAATGGCCAGCCGCAAAGACGACGACGAGAGCGGCATCGCCGCGCCGCGTGTAACGACCGACCTGTTCGGACATGGCGAGGCCGAACGCACGCTGCTCGACGCGTATCGCAGCGGCCGCATCGCGCACGCGTGGCTGATCGGCGGGGCGCGCGGTATCGGCAAGGCGACGCTCGCCTATCGGATGGCGCGCTTCGTGCTGACCAATCCCGTTTCCGCGCTGCCTGCGGTGGTGAAGGCCACCTCGCTTGCGGTCGATCCGAACAATCCGGTCGCGCGGCAGGTGGCATCCGGGGCGCATGGCGGGCTGCTCACGCTGGAGCGCACGGCCAACGACAAGGGCGTGCTGCGCAGCGTGATCACGGTCGATGAATCGCGTGAGACGATCTCGTTCTTCGGTTCGACCGCGGCGGTCGACGGCTGGCGCGTCTGCATCGTCGATACGGTCGATGAACTCAACGACAATGCCGCCAACGCGCTGCTGAAGATCATCGAAGAGCCGCCGGCGCGTTCGCTGTTCCTGTTGATCAGCCACGCGCCGCAGCGGGTGCTCGCGACCATCCGTTCCCGCTGCCGCAAGCTGAACCTGCGGCCGCTGGATGAAGACGACGTGATCCGCGTGGCGGCGCTCGCGACGGGCAAGTCCGAGAGCGATTCGGAACTGGTTGCGGCCGCAACGGCCGCGGGCGGCAGCCCGGGTCATGCGATCGAGCTGATGGGCGGCAAGACGCTCGGCCTGCAGAAGCAGACCGCGGCGCTGCTCGAGGGATTGCCGCACCTCGATCCGCGCGCGCTGCATGCGCTCGGCGATCAGCTGCCGCTCAACGACCGCGTCGCGCTCGGCGCATTCGTCGATTCGATCGAGCGCTGGATGAGCGAAAAACTGCATGGCGATGACGTGTCCGCAAACCTGCCGCGCCTTGCACGGCTGGCCGAGGTATGGGAAAAGATCGCGAACGACGCGCGCGAGACCGAAGCCTACAATCTTGAACGAAAACCTCTGGTTTTCTCGGCTTTCGGAATGCTCGCGGACGCGACGCGGTGAGCCGGCGAGTCCCATTCCAAGCGCAACTGGACGGCTTTCGGCACCCCACAACATGCGACGGGATCGGGCTGGCAGCGTTGCCTCGATCTCATATCGATTTGGACGGCGAGGGACAGCGTGATGGCCAAGGCAGCGAAAAAGAAAAAGGGCAAGAAGGCCGCCGCGCGTCCTGCGAAGAAGAGCGCCACAAAGAAGCGCGCGGTGAAAGCACGCACCAAGACCGCAAAGAAGGCCAAGAAGGTTTCTAAAAAGAAGACCACAAAAGCCAAGGCGAGCAAGAAAGCCACGAAGAAGGCCGTCAAGAAATCGGCGCCAAAGACGTCAGCTGCGAAGACGGCTCCCGCAAAAAGCAAGGCACCCGTCGCTACTAAGGCGGCTGCGTCGATGCCTGCGGTTGTGAAGCCCGTCGCGCCAGCCAAGCCGAAAGCAGTCACAAAGCCGGCTCCGAAAGCTGTGACAGCCGCGCAGCCAGCCGCAGCACGTTCGACCTTCTACATCACCACCGCGATCTCGTATCCGAACGGCGCGCCGCATATCGGGCACGCCTATGAGGCGATCGCGACCGACGCGCTCGCCCGCTTCCAGCGCCTCGACGGCAAGGACGTGTTCTTCCTGACCGGCACCGACGAGCACGGCCAGAAAATGATCCAGACCGCCGAGCGCGAAGGCATGACGCCGCGGCAACTGGCGGATCGCAACGCGGCGCGCTTCAAGGAGATGGACGAGCGGCTGAATGTGTCGTTCGACCGTTTCATCCGCACGTCCGAGCCCGCGCATCATCGCTCGAGCCAGGCGATCTGGGAGGGCATGAAGAGGAACGGCGACATCTATCTCGACAGCTACGCCGGCTGGTACTCCGTGCGCGACGAGGCCTATTACGCCGAGGACGAGACGACCGTCGGCGAGGACAAGGTGCGCCGCGGCCCGCAGGGCACGCCGGTCGAGTGGGTGGAGGAAAAGAGCTACTTCTTCAAGCTCTCGGCCTATCAGGACAAGCTGCTCGCACTCTATGACGAGCAGCCCGACTTCATCGGCCCCGACTCGCGGCGCAACGAAGTCATCTCGTTCGTGAAGGGCGGCCTGAAGGACCTCTCCGTCTCGCGCACCACCTTCGACTGGGGCGTGCCGGTGCCCGGCGATCCGGAGCACGTGATGTATGTGTGGGTCGACGCGCTCACCAACTACATCACCGGTGTCGGTCATCCCGATGCGAACGACAAGAACTGGCACTACTGGCCGGCCGATGTGCACATCATCGGCAAGGACATCATCCGCTTCCACGCGGTGTACTGGCCGGCGTTCCTGATGGCGGCCGGCATTCCGGTGCCGAAGCGCGTCTATGCGCACGGCTTCCTGTTCAACCGCGGCGAGAAAATGTCGAAGTCGACCGGCAACGTGGTCGATCCGTTCAGCCTGGCGGATCAGTACGGCGTCGATCCGCTGCGCTTCTTCTTCCTGCGCGAGGTGCCGTTCGGCAACGACGGCAACTACAACCATGAAGCCATCGTCACGCGCACCAATGCCGACCTCGCCAACGACTTCGGCAACCTCGGCCAGCGCTCGCTGTCGATGCTGGCCAAGCAATACGGTGGCGTACTGCCGGAGCCGGGAGAGTACTCGGACAACGACAAGGCCATCCTCGCGATGGCCGACGGCATGCTCGAGCTGGCGCGCATCGCGATGGCGACGCAGCAGATCCACCAGGCGGTGAACGCCGTCTGGGCCGTGGTCGCCGAGGCCAACCGCTACTTCGCGGGAGAGGCGCCGTGGGCGCTCGCCAAAACCGATCCGAAGAAGCAGGCGACGGTGTTGTACGTCACCGCGGAAGTGGTGCGGCAGATCGCGATCCTCGCGCAGCCGATCATGCCTGCGTCGTGCGGCAAGATGCTCGACATCCTCGGCGTGCCGGAAAGTGAGCGGACATTCGCCTTCTCGGGCGGCAAGAAGCGCATCGCACCGGGCACGCAGTTGCCGCCGCCCGCGCCGGTGTTCCCGCGTTATGTCGAGCCAGAAGCGAGCTCGAACTGATGTTGGTGGACAGTCACTGCCATCTCGACTTTCCGGACTTCGCCGATGACCTCGACGGCATCGTGGCGCGCGCCGAGGCGGCCGGCGTCGGCCGCATCGTCACGATCTCGACGCGGGTGCGGAAGCTCGACAAGCTGATCGCGATCACGGAGCGCTATCCCAACGTCTACTGCACGGTCGGCACCCATCCGCATCAGGCGGACGAAGAGGATGGCATTCCGGCGAGCGAACTGATCGCGCTGACCAAGCATCCGAAGGTGATCGGACTCGGCGAAGCCGGGCTCGACTACTTCTACAAGCACGGGTCGCCGGAGGCGCAGGCGAGGGGCTTTCGCCAACATGTCGCAGCGGCACGCGAGACCGGCCTGCCGCTGGTGATCCACACCCGCGACGCCGACGAGGATTGCGGCAAGATCCTCGATGAGGAAATCGCCAAGGGCGCGTTCAAGGCCGTGCTGCATTGCTATACGGGCGGCCGCGATCTCGCGATGAAGGCGATCGCGCATGGCCTCCTGATCTCGTTCACCGGCATTCTCACATTCAAGGCCTCGCAAAGCCTGCGCGATCTCGCGGCTGAACTGCCGGCGGATCGCATCATGGTCGAGACCGACGCACCGTTCCTCGCGCCCGGTAAATTTCGCGGCAAGCGCAACGAGCCGTCCTACGTGACCGAAACGGCGAAGATACTGGCGGAGGTGCGTGGCGTCTCGCTGGATGAGATTTCGCGGCAAACGACCGAGAATTTCTTCCGTTTTTTCAGCAAGGTCCCGAAGCCGGAGAGCATCGCCGCGTGAGCGTGACGCTGACGATCCTTGGCTCCGGTTCGTCCGCCGGTGTGCCGCGCCCGGCGCTCGGCTGGGGCGCGTGCGACCCGAACAATCCGAAGAACCGGCGGCTGCGTTGTTCGCTGCTGGTCGAGCGCAAATCCGCGAACGGCATCACCCGCGTCCTGATCGATACGTCGCCAGACCTGCGTGAGCAGCTGATCAGCGCCAACGTCGATCACCTTGACGCGGTGTTCCTGACGCACGAGCACGCCGACCAGACGCATGGCATGGACGATCTGCGCTCGGTGGTGCTGCATATGCGCAAGCGCATCCCGGTCTATTTCAACGAGTCGACCGCAAAGGACATCCTGCTGCGGTTCGGCTACTGCTACGAGGCGCCGGCGGGCAGCGATTATCCGCCGATCCTCGATCGCCGCCATATCGAGGCTGGCGAAACGCAAACGATCGACGGGAAGGGCGGTCCGATTGCGCTCTCGGCGTTTCTCGTGCAGCACGGCAAGATCCCGGCGCTCGGCTATCGCATCGGCGACGCCGCCTACACGCCCGACCTGCACGACATTCCGGATGCTAGCCTGCCCTCGCTTGCGGGTCTCAACCTCTGGATCGTCGACGCGTTGCGCTACCATCCACACGTCAGCCACTTCAGCCTGGCGGACGCGCTGCACTGGATCGACCGCCTCAAGCCGAAGCGGGCCGTGCTCACCAACATGCATGCCGACATCGACTACGAGGCGGTGAAGCCAAAACTGCCCGCGCACGTTGTGCCGGGCTATGACGGAATGCAGATCGACGCCGCATGATGGCGCATAGTGCCGTCATCACCTGAATGGTAATAACCCCCATCATCCGATGGGGGAAAACATGGATCGGATCGCTCTGCTTCGCCTGCGCGCTCGTCCGCTCAGTCTCGCTGCACTCTTCTTGATCGTGGCATCGACGCCGGCACTCGCCCACGTCAAATGGTTCGCGCCCTACATCGTCGGCGCACCGCCGCTACCGATCAGCGTAACACTCTCCAACATCTGGTTTTGGACCGGCATCAGCCTGGTGCTCGTGTTCTTCCTCGCGACAAGGGCCGTGGAGCAGTCCGGCGCGGGTGAGCCGATCCTGAATGTCCTGGACCGCATCACCGATCCGCTCTGGAAACGCCTCGACGAGTTCGTGCGCGTCGTCATCGCCGGGTTCTTTGTCGCGATCTTCGCGGTCGGCGGCGTTTACCTGACGCCCGATCTCAAGACGCCCGCCGAATGGGTGTCGTGGACGCAGCTCCTGATCGCGGGACTGATTTTCTTCCGGCAGACGCAGCCGCTCGCGGCCGCAGGCATCATCGGCCTCTGGCTGGTGGCGCTGCGCGATTATGACATCTTTCACTTGCTGGACTATCTCGCGCTCGGCGTCAGCGTCGCCGCCTATCTGGTGATGGGCGCATCGTCCAATCCGGAATGGCGCAAGCATCGCTTCGAGGTGCTGCGCTGGGGCGTCGCCATCGCGCTGATGTGGTCAAGCCTGGAAAAGTTCGCCTATCCCGACTGGTTCGATCCGCTGGTCGATGAAAAGCCGTTCCTGACCTTCGGCCTGCCGCGCGAGGTGTTCGTGCCGATGGCCGGCGTCGCGGAGTTCACGCTCGGCTTCGGCATGATCTGGACGCCGCTGGTGCGTCGGCTGTCGGCGGTCGCGCTGTTCATCATTTTCAATGCCGCGGTCTATCTGTTCGGCCGCACCGACCTCATCGGCCATGCGCTCATCATGGCGATCATCGTCTCGATCGCAGCCGACCATACGCGCGAGGTGCATTTCCTGCCGGCGCTGAAGCGAAGATTGGCCGGCGTTCCGGCAGGACTCGCGGCGGCGCTGGTCATCTTCGCGACGGGTTATTGGGGACTGCACATCGCGATCTATGGCGTCGACGGCAAGACCGGAACGCCGTTCGGCGAGCGGATGACGCACGCACCCAATGCCGAGTATCCGCACGGCTCACACGGCGCCGCGCCAGCCGGCTCCACGGCCAAGGAGGCCTATCAGACCGCAATGGACCGTATGCACGGCCCGATGATGCAGGGCATGGCCCACAGCGATCCCGATGCGGCCTTCGTGCTCGGCATGATCCCGCATCATCAGGGCGCGATCGATATGTCGGAGGTCGTCCTGAAGTTCGGCAAGGATGCCAAGAACCAGCATCTGGCCGCGAGATCATCAACGCGCAGAAGCGGGAGATCGGCGAGATGCGCGAGTGGCTGAAGCAGAAGAACATCCCGCAGCCGTGAGGACGGCCCGAACTAGGCGCTAATCGCCTTCGCCGACTCCACTTGGTTGCGCAGCAGGAACTTCTGGATCTTGCCGGTCGAGGTCTTCGGGATCACGCCAAAGACGACGGCCTTCGGTGTCTTGAAGCCCGGCAGCTGGTCGCGGCAGAACGCGATGATGTCAGCCTCACTGGCCTTGGCGTTGTCCTTCAGCTCGACAAACGCGCAGGGCACTTCGCCCCATTTCGGATCGGGCTTCGCGACGACCGCCGCAAACAGCACCGCCGGATGCTTGTAAAGCACGTCTTCGACCTCGACCGACGAGACGTTCTCGCCGCCGGAAATGATGATGTCCTTGGAGCGGTCCTTGATGATGACGTAGCCGTCCTTGTCGAGCACGCCGAGATCGCCGGTGTGAAACCAGCCGCCCTCGAAGGCTTCCTTGGTGGCCTTCTCGTTCTTGAGGTAACCCTTCATGACGATGTTGCCGCGGAACATGACCTCGCCGATGGTTTCGCCGTCGCGCGGCACCGGCTGCAGCGTCTGCGGATCGAGCACGGTGACGTCTTCCTGGAGATGGTAGGGGACGCCCTGCCGCCGCTTCAGGCTGGCGCGCTCGGCGGCGGGGAGGTCGTCCCAGCCCTCCTGCTCGGCGCAGACGGCGGCCGGGCCGTAGACCTCGGTCAGCCCGTAGACGTGAGTCAGTTTGATGCCGATGGTCTCGGCACCCGCGAGAACCGCCATGGGCGGCGCCGCGCCCGCAATGAGACCGACGATGGGCGGCGTGCCGGACTTGGTGTCGGGCTTGGCCTTGGGCGCGCCGGGCGCGTTGATCAGCGTGTTGTAGACGATCGGCGCGTCGCACATGTGGGTCACGCCGTGCTTCGCGTTGACCTCGAAGATCTTGGCCGGATCGACCTTGCGCAGGCAGACATTGACGCCGGCCGACGCCGCGATCGTCCACGGGAAGCACCAGCCGTTGCAGTGGAACATCGGCAAGGTCCAGAGATACACCGGATGCGCGCCGAGATTGCCGGCCAGGATGTTGCTGACGGCGTTGAGATACGCGCCGCGGTGATGGGTGACGACGCCCTTGGGATTGCCCGTGGTGCCCGAGGTGTAGCTGAGCGCGATCGCGTTCCATTCGTCGGCCGGCAGCGACCAGATGAAATCCGGATCGCCGGCCGCGACGACGGATTCGTATTCGATCTCGCCGATGCGCTTGCCGCCGAACGCAGCATCGTCGACGTCGACCACGAACGGCTTCGGCGTCTTCATCTGCGCCAGCGCATCGGCGATCACCGGCGCAAACTCCGGATCGACGAACAGAATTTTGGCGCCGCCATGCTCAAGCATGAAGGCGAGGGCGGCGGCATCGAGGCGGGTGTTGAGCGTGTTCAGCACGCCGCCGGTCATCGGCACGGCAAAGTGCAGCTCGTTCATCGCCGGGATGTTCGGCAGCATCGCCGCAACGGTGTCGCCCGTCCCGATCCCGCGCATGGCGAGGAACGACGCGACGCGCTTGCAGCGCTCATAGGTCCGCGCCCAGGTGAAGGCACGATCTTCGTAAACGGCGCTGAGCCGATCCGGATAGACGGCCGCGGAACGCTTGAGGAAACTTAACGGGGACAGCGGAACATAATTGGCAGGCGTCTTGTCGAGCCCCAGATCGTATTGGCTGCCGTTCTGGCTGTTGGCGGAACTCATCGTTTCATCCCCGGTCTTGGAAGCCTTGCTCGCGGCAATCTTGCGGCTTGTTTCACGCCACATTAGCGCCGATCATCAGCGAGTTGGAGATACATAAAATCGACAATAAAGTCGCATATTTTCAAGAGGATAAGAGACGATACACATCCGTCAAAAGGTTCGCGTCATCTTTCCATCAAATACAAACAAATCGCTCTCCATCATCTTGCGATTCCGAGATAATTTTCCATCGATGTGAGCGGCAGATGCAGTCCAGAGCAAGGAGCCCAGCCCAATGAGCAAAGTTGAATATCCGCGCCCGGCCGGACTGATGATCAACCCGGCTTACTCCCACGTGGCCGTCGCATCGGGAACGCGCACGATCTACACCGCCGGACAGGTCGCGACCGATGAAAACGGCGCTGTGGTTGGCGCTGGTGACATTGGCGCGCAGACCGAACAGGTGCTGCGCAATCTGGTCCTTGCGCTCGAAGCCGGCGGCGCGACGTTCGCCGATGTCGTCAAGATCACGACCTACGTGGTGAATTACAAACCCGAGCATCGTCCGATCATTGCCAAGGCCCGCGCGCCGTTCTTTGCCGGCCGGACGCCGCCGGCGAGCACGCTGGTCGGCGTCCAGGCTCTGGCCGCGCCAGAATGGCTGATCGAGATCGAGGCGATTGCGGTTGTTGGCTGAGCCTCGAGGCCCCAGTATAAGCTAAACCATTGCCTGGATTACGGTTCTGGGTGCATAAATATATTCCATAATATACCTTATGCGAATTCGCAATATCCGGACGGAGGGCCGCAGCTGGCCCAGCGGATGTGTTGCCGCGCCGCTGACAGCCCACGAAACCGTCCTGAAACAAATCTCCTCCGCGACGAAACCATTTTCCGCTTTTGACGCCAAAGGCCGGAAACGACTCGGGTCTAGAAGTCTCCGCAACAAGGCGGCGATGGCCGTCAGCAACACTGGCCAACGGGCCGGAGGCTCAGATGAACCACTCGATTTACAGCGCAGACCGTTCGACGCACCTCAAGGTCGTCATCGTCGCATTGGTCGCCGGAATTTCGCTGGCGGGTCTCGGCATTGCCTCGCGCGTCAACGACATGTCGAACGCACCGCAGACCGCCCAAGTGATCAAGGCCGGCAAGCCGACCCTGAACGCCAGCGCGACCTCCTCGGTCGTCCGTTAAGTTTTAGACCTCTCCAAGTTCGCAGACCCCAAGTTCGAAAGGCCGCCCATGCCCGGGCGGCCTTTTCGATTCTGCGTCTGTGATTGGATCATCTCGCCGGCGCCTTACCGCTCCGCACGGCCGATCACATCCATCAGCTCGGCGATCTTCTTGCGCTGATCGGCCTTGTCGCCGCTGGTGATCGCGTGCTCGACGCAGTGCGCCACATGATCCTTCAGCACTTCCTCCTCGACACGGCGCAGCGCCGCGCGCACCGCGGAGATTTGCGTGACGATATCGATACAATAGCGATCCTCGTCGACCATGCGCGCGAGTCCCCGCACCTGTCCCTCGATCCGGTTCAAACGTTTTTGGCAGGACGCCTTGATGTCTTTTCGCATGCAACCTATATACCCCCATAGGGTATATGATTCAAGAGCCGAGCGCATGCAGCCCCACGACCACGGTCATCACCATCATCCCGAAACGCTGGCGAAGGAGATCGATCCGGTCTGCGGCATGAGCGTCGATCCGAGCGCGGGCAAGCCGCGCTTCGAGTACCAGGGCAAGACCTATCACTTCTGCTGCAATGGCTGCCGCACCAAGTTCGAAGCCGATCCGGCCCGCTATCTCGACAAGAGCAAGGCGCCGACAGTCGACGCACCGAAGGACGCAACGTACACTTGCCCGATGCATCCGGAGGTGCGCCAGATCGGCCCGGGCAGCTGTCCGATCTGCGGCATGGCGCTGGAGCCTGAACTCGTTACGCTCGACAGTGCGCCCAACCCCGAACTGATCGATTTCACGCGACGCTTCTGGATCGGCCTTGTGCTCGCCCTGCCCGCGATCGTGCTCGACATGGGCGCACACATCACCGGGCATGACCTGATGCAAGCGCGGTTCTCGCACGCGCTCCAGTTCGTATTCGCAACGCCGGTGGTTGCATGGGCCGCCTATCCGTTTTTCGAACGTGGCTGGCAGTCGCTGGTCACGCGTCACCTCAACATGTTCACGCTGATCGCGATCGGCACCGGCGTAGCCTATGCCTACAGCGTGGTTGCTACTTTCGCGCCCGACCTGTTTCCTGACAGCGTCCGCAGTCATGACGGAACCGTTCCGGTCTATTTCGAGGCGGCGGCGGTCATCACCGTACTGGTGCTGCTCGGTCAGGTGCTGGAGTTGCGCGCGCGCGAGGCGACCTCCGGCGCGATCAAGGCCCTGCTCGACCTTGCGCCGAAGACCGCGCGGCGGATCAATTCAGACGGGCACGAGCACGATGTGCCGCTCGATCAGGTGCATACGAACGACAGGCTGCGCGTGCGGCCGGGCGAGAAAGTGCCAGTCGATGGCGTCATCGTCGAGGGCCGCTCGGCGCTCGATGAATCGATGGTGACCGGCGAGTCGATGCCGGTGACGAAAGACACCGGTGCGAAAATCATCGGCGGTACGATCAACCAGTCCGGCAGCTTCGTCATGCGCGCCGAGAAGGTCGGCCGCGACACCCTGCTCGCGCAGATCGTGCAGATGGTGGCGCAGGCGCAGCGCTCGCGCGCACCGATCCAGCGGCTCGCCGATCAGGTCTCCGGCTGGTTCGTGCCGATCGTGATGCTGGTCGCCGTGCTTGCCTTCGCAGGCTGGGCGCTGTTCGGACCGGAACCGCGTTTCGCGTTCGGGCTCGTGGCGGCGGTGAGCGTGCTGATCATCGCCTGCCCGTGCGCACTCGGCCTCGCCACGCCGATGTCGATCATGGTCGGCGTCGGGCGCGGCGCGCAGGAGGGCGTGCTGATCAAGAACGCCGAAGCGCTGGAGCGGATGGAAAAGATCGACACGCTGGTGGTCGACAAGACCGGCACGCTGACCGAAGGCAAGCCGGACGTGGTGGCGATCGTCCCTGCCGGCGGTTTCGACGAAGCAACGATCCTGACCCTGGCGGCCAGTCTCGAAACCGCAAGTGAGCATCCGCTGGCGCAAGCGATCGTCCGCGCGGCGCAGAAACGGAACGTGCCGATCCGTCCGGTCGACACCTTCAACTCACCCCCGGGACGCGGCGCGACCGGCACCGTCGACGGCAGGACCATCATCCTCGGCAACAGCGCCTATCTCAATGCGGCCGGCATCGAGACCGCATCGCTTGAGAGCAAGGCCAATCAGTTGCGCAGCGAAGGCGCGATCGTCATCAACATGGCGGTCGATGGCCAATCGTCCGGTCTGTTCGCCATCAGCGATCCGGTAAAGCCGTCGACACCATCCGCGCTCAAGGCGCTGACCGCGGACGGCATCCGGATCATCATGCTGACCGGCGACAACCGCACGACCGCGGCAGCCATCGCCAAACAGCTCGGCATCGCCGAGGTCGAAGCCGAGGTCCTGCCCGATCAGAAGAGCGCGGTGGTTGCGAAGCTGCAAACCGCCGGCCGCGTGGTCGCGATGGCCGGCGACGGTGTCAATGACGCACCTGCCCTCGCCGCTGCCGATGTCGGCATCGCCATGGGCACGGGAACGGACGTGGCGATGGAAAGCGCCGGCGTGACGCTCTTGAAGGGTGATCTCAACGGCATCGTGCGGGCGCGCAAGCTATCGCAAGCGACCATGCGCAACATCCGGCAGAACCTGCTGTTTGCGTTCCTCTACAACGCCGCCGGCGTGCCGATCGCCGCCGGGCTGCTTTATCCGGTGTTCGGCCTGCTGCTGTCGCCAATGATTGCGGCGGCCGCGATGGCGCTGTCGTCGGTCAGCGTCGTCGGCAACGCGCTGCGGCTGCGGCAAACGTCGCTCTGATCCGGCAAGCACGGCCTCAGGTCAGAAGCAACGCCATGCCCGGATCGCCCTTTTCCATGGCGCGCCGGTAAGCCGGACGGGCAGCAATCCGGCCCAGATAACCGACGATATGCGGATAGCGCGCATAATCGTAGCGCTGGAAATAGCGCATCGTGGTGAGCGTGAATCCGATCATGATGTCCGCTGTCGTGAACTCGCTGCCAGCCAAGTAGGTCGTTTCGCGGGCGCGGGCTTCCACCAGATCGAAGGCGCGCGCGGTACGTTCGTGCGCCGCCATCAGGACCGGATTGTCTCCGGGCAATTTCAACCGGCTCAGGATCATCAGCCGGCCCATGATTGCCTGCAGCGTGCCATTGGCAAAATGAAACCAGAACAGAAACTGCGGATAGTCCGGATGATCCGGCCGGAGCGTGAACCGGCCGTTGCCGTAGGTCGCGGAGATGTACTCGATCACCGCGCCGGACTCGGCGAGCACAAGATCGCCATCCGTGATCACCGGCGCCGTGCCCATGGGATGCAGCGCCTTGTAATCCGGCTGGGCCAGTCTGGTCTTGGGATCGCGGGAATAGAGCTTCAGCTCATAGGGAATGTCGAGCTCTTCGCAGAGCCACACGGCCCGCTCGGATTGCGACATGCCGAGATGATGGATGGTAAGCATCGCCGTTTCTCTCTCAACAATCCGGAGCGATGCCAAGAGCTAAGCCACGCGCCGCGCGCGCAAACAAGCGGCTTGTCCGACAGAGCACAGTTGGGGCAGCTGTAACTATTTACCTTTGAAGCGCGGTTTGCGTTTGCCGAGGAACGCCGCAACGCCTTCCTTGTGATCCTCGCTCTTGCTTGCGAGCGCGAACTGATCGACGTCCATGTGGCTCGCCAGATCGTCAAGCGCATGCGCGAGCCGGTTGACGGTGAGCTTGGTCATCGCAACCGAGAGCGGCGGTTGCGCTGCGACCTTCTCCGCGAACGCCATCGCCACATCGAACGCCTTGCCATCGTCGGCGAGATGCTCGACCAGCCGCCACTCGTAGGCCTCGGCCGCTGAGATGCGCTGATCGGCGAGGATCACCGCCTGTTTGGTGCGGGCCGGGCCCATCAGATGCAGCATGCGCGGCACGCTCTGCCAGCTCATGTTCATGCCGAGCCCAATTTCCGGCACGCGCATGTGTGCGCCCGTTGCCATGACCCGGAAATCGAGCGCGACCGCCAGCGCTACGCCGCCGCCGACGCAGAAGCCCTCGATGGCGCCGATCGTCACCTGCTCCATCTCCTGCCAGGCCCGCGTCAGGCGCGGTCCCAGCTTGAGGTGCCGGCGTAAGGCGCCGAGATCCATCGTTGTGCGGGATCGGCCTTCCGGGTCTTTCAGATCGAAGCCGGCGCTGAAGGCCTTGGCACTACCGGTCAGCACGACGACCGATGTTTCGGCATCATCCTCGAAGCTGCGCGCCGCGTCGGTGAGCTGCCGCAGGGCTTCGGGCGACAGCGCGTTGACGCCGTCGCCGCGATCGAAACGGACCACGGCAATGCGGCCCTCAGGACCAAGACCGCGCTCGATCGTTACGAATTTTGTCATTCGCGCCTACTCGAACTTGCCGCCCCGGCCCGCGCCGGCCGCGAAACGCGCTGCTCCGGCCAGCGTCTCGCCGGATGCGATGACGCCGAGGCCACCGGTCATCTCATCGTTGATGGCGTCCTCCTCTTCGAGATCCCACTGACGCAGCGCCGAGCGCTTGTCGTTGCGCATGCACCCTTGGGGGAATTTGGCCAGATCATGCGCCAGCGCAACCGCGGCCTTGCGCGCCTCACCGCGCGGCACCAGCCGGTTGGCGATGCCGAAGTCGAACGCCTCGCGCGCATCGACCGGACGCCCGGTGAGGATCAGGTCCATGGCACGCGAGTGACCGATCAGCCGCGGCAGCCGGATGGTGCCAAGATCGATCAGCGGCACGCCGAAGCGGCGACAGAAGATGCCGAAGGTCGCGCCCTCGCCGACCACGCGCATGTCGGCCCACAACGCCAGCTCCATCCCGCCCGCAACGGCAAAACCTTCGACGGCGGCAATGACCGGCTTCGACAACCGCAAACGGCTCGGCCCCATCGGCGCGATGGTCTGGTGACCGCCGAGTTCGCGCTTCTTCTCGCGGTCGCCGGCCGCGACCGCTTTCAAATCAGCGCCGGCGCAGAAGGTGCCGCCGGTGCCGGTGAACACAGCAACTGACGCAGAGTCGTCCGCATCGAACGCGCGGAAGGCATCGAAGAGTTTGCGTGCGGTCGCGCCGTCGACTGCATTCTTCCGCTCCAGGCGATTGATCGACACGATGGTCACCGGACCGTCGCGCTCGACGAGAAGCGATTCACTCATGCGGTTTCCTCGCTGGCTGCGGCCGCATGTTCGCGGCTCATTTCTTCATTACACCGATCTGTGTAGAGTGAGCGCGGCGCGCGAAACGTCAAGCGGATTATCGTGCCGCATACTCACGCCAGCCCTTGGCGCGCAGGCTGCACGCGGGGCAAGTGCCGCAGCCGTAACCCCAGTCGTGCTGCGCGCCGCGCACGCCGAGATAGCAGGTGTGCGAGTGATCGCGGATCAGATCGATCAGCTTGTTGCCGCCGAGTTCATGCGCCAGCGCCCAGGTGTCCGCCTTGTCCCGCCACATCAGCGGCGTGTGCAGTTCGAACGTCCGATCCATACCGAGATTGAGCGCATGGTTCAGCGCCTTGATGGTGTCGTCGCGGCAATCGGGATAGCCGGAGTAATCGGTCTCGCACATGCCGCCGACAATGTTGGCGATGCCGCGGCGGTAGGCGAGCGCCGCGGCAAACGTCAGGAACACCAGATTGCGGCCCGGCACGAAGGTGTTGGGCAGTCCGCCCTCGCCCATCTCGATCGCGACATCGCGGGTGAGCGCGGTTTCGGAGATGGTGCCGAGGGTGGGAATGTCGAGCGTGTGCGCATCGCCAAGCTGCTTCGCCCAATCCGGATTGATCGCGCGCAAGCCGTCCAGAATGCGCGCGCGGCAATCGAGTTCGATCAGATGCCGCTGGCCGTAGGAAAAGCCGACGGTCTCGACATGATCGAACCGCGCCAGCGCCCAGGCGAGGCAGGTGGCGGAGTCCTGTCCGCCGGAAAACAGAACCAGGGCGGAATTGCGCTTCATGTTGTCAGTCATGAAACCGGCATAAAGCATTTTCGGTGGGGACGAAATCGGGATCGGCGAATACCCCGCCCGCTTTCACCTTGCCGCGTGTGCGGCCGCCACGCTAGACGATCCGGATGACGTCTCCCCGCGACATTGCCCGGCTGATCGAGATCATGGCGGCCCTGCGCACGCCGAAAACCGGCTGCCCATGGGATCTGGAGCAGACCTTCGAGACGATCGCGCCCTACACGATCGAGGAAGCGTTCGAGGTGGCCGACGCGATCGCGCGCGGCGACCGCGAGGACCTGAAGGACGAGCTCGGCGATCTGCTGCTGCAGGTCGTCTACCACGCGCGCATGGCCGAGGAGGAAGGCGCGTTCGCGTTCCCCGACGTGGTTGAGTCCATCGTCCGGAAAATGATCCGCCGCCATCCGCATGTCTTCGGCGATCAGGCCGGCAAACTGACGCCCGAACAGGTCAGCGGCCTGTGGGCGACGATCAAGGCCGAGGAGAAAGCCGAACGCGCGGCGCGGCATCCCGCCGGCGACGTGTCGTCGTCGCTGCTCGCGAGCGTGAAGGCGGGCCTTCCCGCACTCACCCGTGCCATCGAACTGCAGCGCAAGGCCTCGACGGTCGGTTTCGACTGGAACGATCCGAAGGCGGTGCTGGCGAAAATCCGCGAAGAAGCCGACGAAATCGGCGAGGCGATCGATGCCGGCGACAAGGCCGAGATCGAGGCCGAAGTGGGCGACCTGATGTTCGTGCTGGTCAATCTGGCGCGCCATGTCGGCGCCGATCCGGACATGGCCCTGCGCAAGGCCAACGCCAAGTTCGAGCGCCGTTTCGCGCATATCGAAACATCGCTGAAGGCCGCTGGCCGTTCGCTGGATGAGGCCTCGCTCGAAGAGATGGACCGGCTCTGGCATGAGGCCAAGCTGAGCGAGCCGAAAGCCTCCGCCAAAGCAAAAGCGGCGGGCTGAGCCCGCCGCCTCGTGTTGTCGTCAGGCTGAAACGTTCACACGCCCGTCTGGGTGATGAACTTGGTGTTGAGATAGCCTTCCATCGCCTCGGTGCCACCTTCCGAACCGAAACCGGAATCCTTGATGCCGCCGAAGGGCACTTCCGGAAGCGCCAGCGCGAACGCATTGATCGACATCATGCCGGCCTCGACGGCGGCGCCGATCGCGGTCGCGGTCTTCGCCGACTTGGTGAAGGCGTAGGACGCAAGGCCGAACGGCAGCCGGTTCGCCTCTTCCGCTGCGTCATCGAACTTCGAGAACGACGACATCAGCGCGATCGGCGCGAACGGCTCCTCGCTCATGGCGAGCGCCGATTTCGGCACGTCGGTGACGACCGTCGGCTCGAAGAAGTAGCCCTTGTTGCCGACGCGGTTGCCGCCGGTCGCGACCTTGGCGCCCTTGCCGACCGCATCCTGCACCATGCGCTCGATGGTGGCGACGCGCCGGTCGTTGGCGAGCGCGCCCATGGTCGAGTTCGCGTCGAGGCCGTTGCCGACCTTCACCGCCTTTGCACCCTCGACGAACTTGGCGATGAACTTGTCGTAGACGCCTTCCTGCACGAGGAAGCGCGTCGGCGAGATGCAGACCTGTCCGGCATTGCGATACTTCGCGGCGACCATGATCTTCGCTGCCGAGTCGATATCGGCGTCGTCGAACACGATCACCGGCGCATGGCCGCCGAGCTCCATGGTGACGCGCTTCATGTGCTGACCGGCGAGCGCCGAAAGGTCCTTGCCGACCTTGGTCGAGCCGGTGAAGGAAATCTTGCGGATCACCGGATGCGGGATCAGGTATTCGGAAATCTCCGACGGCACGCCGTAGACGAGATTGATCACGCCTTCCGGCACGCCGGCATCAACGAACGCGCGGATCAGCTCGGCCGGCGAAGCCGGGGTTTCTTCCGGCGCCTTGACGATGATCGAGCAACCGGCGGCCAGCGACGCGGAGAGCTTGCGCACCACCTGGTTGATCGGGAAATTCCAGGGCGTGAACGCGGCGACCGGACCGACCGGCTCGCGGATCGCCATCTGATAGACGCCCGGCGCGCGGGCGGGGATCAGACGGCCGTAGGTGCGGCGGCCTTCCTCGGCGAACCACTCGATGATGTCGGCCGACGCCATCGTCTCCATCTTGGCTTCGGCGAGCGTCTTGCCCTGCTCCATCACCATCAGCGGTGCGATCTTGTCGGCGCGCTCGCGCATCAGCGCGGCGGCCTTGCGCATCACCTTGGAGCGCTCGTAGGGCGCGACCGCACGCCAGACCTTGAAGCCCTTCTCGGCAGCGGCCAGTGCTTCGTCGAGGTCGGCCTTGGTGGCGTGGGCGACGGTGCCGACCACTTCCTCGGTCGCCGGATTGAGAACCGGTATGGTCTTGCCCGAACCGGAGGCGCGCCACTGGCCGTTGATGAGCAGCTGAACGTTTGGATAGGTCACGTTTGTTTCTCCCGGACTGGCTTTTCGTTGCCGGAACTGAACAGGCTGCCTTGCGGCCGGTCAAGCGGTTCCTGCGCCGGGCTGCTGTGTTGCTTTCGAGGTTGGAGTTAGGCGGCGTCCGGCGGGCGCGGGACTGCGCCATAGCGCGCAATGACGATGTCGCGCTTGGTCTCGTCCACTCGCACGGTCATGGCGTAGCGGCCATCGTCGAGGTGCTTGTCGAGCACCTCGGCATTGCGATGCAGCCAACTGATCCCCGCCCCATCCGCTGCATCGATGGTGAGGTCGAGCGTGCTGCGGGTTTCCGCGAGCTTTGCTTCGATGGCCGCCAGCAGTTCGGGAAGTCCCTCGCCGCTCACCGCCGACACCAGGAAGCACGGATGATCGGACGGACGCCGCGCGGCCGTATTGGCGAGTTGCTGCCGCTGGTCCTCGTCGAAGCGATCGATCTTGTTCCAAACTTCGAGAATGCGGCTGCCCGCTTCCGGGCCGATGCCGAGCTGGCGCAGCACCGCGTCGACGTCATGCTGCTGCGCTTCCGCATCCTCATGCGAGATATCGCGGACGTGCAGGATGACATCGGCTTCGGTGACTTCTTCCAGCGTTGCGCGGAAGGCGGCGACCAACATGGTCGGCAGGTCCGAGATGAATCCGACGGTGTCGGACAGCATCGCCTTGCCACCGTGCGGCAGCGTCAGCGCCCGCAAGGTTGGATCGAGGGTCGCGAACAGCATGTCGGCCGCCTGCACATCCGCACGAGTCAGGCGATTGAACAGTGTCGACTTGCCGGCGTTAGTGTAGCCGACGAGCGCGACCACGCGATACGGCACGCGCTTGCGGCCGGCGCGATGCAGCCGCCGCGTCGCTTGCGCTTTTTTGATTTCGTTCTCGATGCGCGTGATGCGATCGCCAATCAGGCGTCGATCCGCTTCGATCTGGGTTTCGCCGGGGCCACCCATGAAGCCGAAGCCGCCGCGCTGACGCTCGAGGTGAGTCCACGACCGCACGAGACGGCTGCGCTGATAGATGAGATGCGCGAGCTCGACCTGCAGCGCGCCTTCCTTCGTCTTGGCGCGGCGGCCGAAAATCTCGAGGATGAGGCCGGTGCGATCGAGCACCTTCGCGTTCCAGGCCTTCTCGAGATTGCGCTGCTGGATCGGCGTCAGCGCGCAGTCCATCACCACGAGTTCGGCCTTGTGCATGACAATGCCGGCGGCGATCTCGTCGACCTTGCCTTTACCGATATAGGTGGCGGGACGGATGTCGGTGACCGGCGCAATCGCGGCGTCGGCGATCGTCAAATCGATCGCGCGCGCGAGGCCGACGGCTTCCTCCAGCCGTGCTTCAGAATTGCGAACGGCATGCGTCTGCTCCGCCGCATCGCCGCCAATGCGCCGTGAACGAAGATAGGGGCCGATGACGATCACCCGCCCGGTTGTCTGTCCCCCCGCCGATCGCGGACGATCGGCGCCCCCTTCAAATGCGCGGGGTTCCAAGTCAGCTCAATCCAGTCACAAGCTTACGCCGGAGCGTCCTCGCCGCCTTCGAACAACTGGATCGGAGCACCCGGCATGATGGTCGAGATCGCATGCTTGTAGACAAGCTGCGAGTGACCGTCGCGCCGAAGCAGCAAACAGAAATTGTCGAACCAGGTGACAATGCCCTGCAGCTTGACTCCGTTGACCAGAAAAATCGTCAGTGGCGTTTTCGTTTTACGTACGTGATTAAGGAAGGTGTCTTGTAGGTTTTGTGCGCGGTCTGCCGCCATTGTTGTTATCCCGCCGTTTCTTCATGTTCACTTTCGCTCCCGTGAGAGAACGTCTCACCGCTGGCGCTCCCGTTTTCGGGATTCATCACCGGTTGCCGACATCTCAGAGATCCCCCTCCTGATGCAGCAGCGTAATTAGACGGCAGGCCCGCTTCGTAGGCAAGGCCAGTTGCGAGTTAGTATGAGTTTTCCGGCCATTAGATGCCAAGAAACTGCACTCACGCACGTTGCGTTCCGCAGACCGGAACCAGACCGGGCTGCTGACAAATAAGGCAAAGCGTTTTTGTTCAGGTGACGTCAGCGAAGCGATGAAACTGCTCGCGCAGGCGCAACGCGAGTGGCCCCGGCCTGCCGTCGCCGACAGGGCGTCCATCAATGCTGACGACCGGCATGACAATCTGCGTCGCGGCCGTCACGAACGCTTCCGCAGCATCCGTCGCTTCCTGTGGCGTAAACGGCCGTTCGTCGAGCTTGATCTGCAACGCGGCCAACGTCTCGATCAAGACCGCGCGTGTAATGCCCGATAGAATGCCGCTTTCAGCCGACCGCGTGACGGCCCGTCCATCCTTGGTGATGATCCAGGCGTTGCAGGACGCGCCTTCCGTGACGTGGCCACTGCCGTCGACGTACCAGGCTTCTTGCGCGCCCTGATCCTTCGCCGCTTGCCGGGCGAGGACATTCGGCAGCAAGGCGACCGACTTGATGTCGACCCGCGGCCAGCGATTTTCGGGCACCGTGATTACCTTAATACCGTTGGTGGCAGTCTTCTCGGCTTTGTCGGCGTTGGCGCTTCGCGCCGTCACCACCACGCTCGGCCGCACGGGCTGAAGCGGAAATCCGTGATCGCGCCGGGCGACGCCGCGCGTCACCTGCAGATAGACGATCCCATAGTCGACGCGATTGCGGCGCACGACCTCACGTAGGATCATCAGCAGTGCGTTGAGTTGCATCGGCTCGGCGATGCGCAATTCGCTCAACGAGCGCTGCAGACGTTTGGCATGGCGCGGCCAGTCGATCAGGCGCCCGCCCCGCACCTCGCAGACCTCGTAGACGCCGTCGGCGAACTGGTAGCCACGGTCCTCGACATGGACGCTGGCATCGCGCATCGGCACGTAGCGGCCGTTGACATAGGCAATTCGGGACATGTTGCTTCCGCGCGATCAGCCGACGCCGAGCGCCTTGAGTTTACGGTGCAGGGCCGAGCGCTCCATGCCGACGAACTCGGCAGTGCGCGAGATGTTGCCGGAGAAGCGGCTGATCTGCGCGATCAGATAATCGCGCTCGAACACTTCGCGCGCCTCGCGCAGCGGCAACCCCATGATGTGCTCGCCGTTATTGCCGGTCGGCATCGCCGGGATCATCGAGCCCACGTCCTGCGGCAGCATGTTGGCGGTGATGGTCGCCTCCGGCTCGCCGCCGGCAAGGATCATCAGCCGCTCGACGTTGTTGCGCAGCTGACGGACGTTGCCGGGCCAGACATGCGACTGCAGCACCGCCATCGCATCCTCGCCGATCTGCCGGCGCGGCAGGCCGGTCGAGAGCGAAATCTGCTCCATGAAGTAATCGACGAGTTCGGGAATGTCCTCGCGCCGCTCCGACAACGGCGGAATGCGGATCGGCACGACCGAGAGGCGATGATAGAGATCCTCGCGGAAGCGGCCTTCGGAAATCTCGACTTCGAGGTTGCGCGAGGTCGACGAGACGATGCGCACGTCCACCTGCACCTTGGTGGTGCCGCCCGAACGCTGGAACGTCTGATCGACCAGCACGCGCAGAATCTTGTTCTGCGTCTCGCGCGGCATGTCGGCGATCTCGTCGATGAACAGCGTACCGCCATGCGCCTCTTCAAGCGCGCCGGCCTTGTGCTGTTGCGCGCCGTTCGAGCCTTCGACACCGAACAGTTCGATCTCCATCCGCTCCGGGGTTATCGCGGCCGCGTTGATCACGATGAACGGACCGGCCGTGCGCCCCGAGGCGTTGTGCAGCGTGCGCGCCGCGAGCTCCTTGCCGCCGCCGGACGGCCCGACGATCAGGATGCGGCTGTTGGTCTTGGCCGCGCGGTCAATGGTCTGACGCAGCTGGTTCATGCACGCCGAGCGGCCGACCATGTTGCCGGACGACGGCACGTGCTGCTTCAGCTCCTTCACCTCGCGTTTGAGGCGCGAGGTTTCCAGCGCCCGCGTCGCCACCAGCACCAGACGGTCGGCCTTGAACGGCTTCTCGATGAAGTCATAAGCGCCGCGCTTGATCGCAGCGACCGCGGTCTCGATGTTGCCGTGGCCGGAGATCATCACCACCGGAACGTCCGGATGGTCCTGCTTGACGTGCTCAAGCACCTGCAGGCCGTCGAGCCTGGAGCCCTGCAGCCAGATGTCGAGAAACACCATGCTGGGCCGGCGGTTGGTGACCTCCTGCAGCGCCTGATCGCTGTCGCGCGCCGTGCGCGTCTGGAATCCCTCGTCTTCCAGGATGCCGGCCACGAGCTCCCGGATATCGGCTTCATCGTCTACGATGAGGATGTCGTTCGCCATGTGCTACGCCCTGTTGCTCAGTTGCCGTTGACGACTTCAGTTTTTGGTTCGCCCGGCGTCGCGGACGCGCCGGGTTCGGTCTTGTCGTCTTTGATTTCGTCGGTGCGGCCAGCCGGAAGTTCATTCTTGCGGCCTTCCGCGGACGGCGGCTCTCCCGAAACCGCGAAGCGCAGCCGCACCCAAGCACCGCGCGCACCCGGCCGGATCACCGATGCGTCGTTGAGTTCGATCTTGCCGCCGTGATCCTCGAGCACACGTCCGACGATGGCGAGGCCGAGACCGGTGCCCTTCTCGCGGGTCGTCACGTAGGGTTCGAGCAGACGTGAACGGCTTTCCTTGGGCAGGCCGATACCGTTGTCGATCACGTCGATGACGATGTCGTCATTCTCGCGGAAAGCAATGACATCGATGCGACCGCGGCCGAGCGTTTCCGGCGGCACGGCGCTGATCGCCTCGGACGCGTTCTTGATGATGTTGGTGAGGCCCTGCGAGATCAGCCGCCGGTCGAACTTCGCCGGCATCGGATCCTGCTTGATATCGGTTTCGATATCGACGTCGGGATGACCGACGCGCATCAGGAACACCGTCTGCCGCACGGTGTCGGCGACATCCTCGCCTTCGATGACCGGCTTCGGCATGCGCGCGAACTTCGAGAACTCGTCGACCATGCGGCGAATGTCGTCGACCTGACGGACGATCGTGTCGGTGCACTGGTCGAAGATCGGCCGGTCCTCGGTGATGACCTTGCCGAACTTGCGCTTGATGCGCTCGGCCGAGAGCTGAATCGGCGTCAGCGGGTTCTTGATTTCGTGCGCGATGCGGCGGGCGACATCGGCCCAGGCCGAGGTGCGCTGCGCCGAAACGAGCTCGGTGATGTCGTCGAGCGTGATGATGTAACTGTCGCGCGACTCGCCGGTCTGTTCGGCGCTGACCCGCACGGACAGATTGCGTTCGATGTTGTCGCGGCTGATCGTAATTTGCCCCTGAACAAGGCGTTGCGCGCTCTCGCGGGCGGTCGCCATCAGCTCGTTGAGTTCAGGTACGACTTCCGACAGCGGATGATCGAGCGCCTCGGATTCCGGATGACCGATCAGCTTCTCCGCCGAGCGATTGAGGATGCCGATCTTGTTGGCGCCGTCGACGCCGATGATACCGGCGCTTGCCGATGACAGCACTGCCTCGATGAAGCGGCGGCGGCTGTCGATCAGACCGCTGGCGTTGATCAATTCATCCCGCTGCGTGCGCAGCTCCTGCGTCATCTTGTTGAACGTCTCGCCAAGCTGAGCGAGATCGCCCTCGGACTTGATCACCGGTACCTGCACATGCAGGTCGCCCGTCGAGACCATGTTCGCCGCGCCCATCAAGCGGCGGATCGGCGCCACCAGCCAGTTGGCGAAGTTGAGGCCGATCAGCACCGACGACATCAACACGGTCAACGCGATCACCGTGAACATCAGCGCAAAGGCGACCTGAATGCCGAGCTTGCGCGACTCGAGATCGGCATACTCGGCAACGCTGGCTTCGGTCTGGGTCAGCTGATTGACGACGCGCGGATCCAGCAGCCGCGCGACGTAAAGGAACGTGTCCTGAAACGCCCGCAGCCGTATGACAGCGGCAACGTAGTTGGCTTCGGTGAACACCGCGATCTGCGGTTCGTCTTCGCCGACGTTGCGGAGAAAATCCGCCTCCGGCATCGCGAAGCTCTGCTGGATGGCGCCCGATCCGCTTTCCAGAACACGGCGCTCGCTGTCGAGCATGATCGTAAACGGCAAGTTGCGCACGCTGGCGCTTGCCGTCATCAACTGACGGAACGTCCCGCGGTCCTGATCGAACAGCGGCCTGGCGCGCGAGAGATCGCCGGCCATACCGATAATGTCGCCGCGGATCAGCTGCGCATGCTCGTTCAGATACGCGCGCGAGACGATCAGCGAGTTTTCGATCACCGCTTTCGTTCGAACGGAAAACAGGCGATCGAGACCACGGTCGAGCGTGACGCTGGCCACCACCGACACGACCACCGCAGGCAGCACCGCGATCACCGCGAACAGACTGACCACCTGAACGTGAAGTTTCGCTGCCGCCCGGCCGCGCCGGCGGGCCTGCACCACCTTGAAGATTTCACTGCTGCCGATGGCCACCAGCAGCAGCACGGTGGCGGCGTTGATCAGCAGGAAGGTGATGACGACGTTATGGCTCGGCGCTATCGGCCCAAGGCCGGTCAGAACGACAAACGTCAGGAAGGCGGACAGGAGCGCCAACCCGACTGCAAACGGGATCAGGAGCTTGCTGAGCTGCCGTTTCCGGGGCTCGGCAAACGACGGGTCGAACGATGCGGCCGTCGGATCTGCGGTTGTCATGCGCTGCGGAGTAATTGGAGCTTGGTCGGATTGGCCATTAAGCCATCCGGCCCACTGATGCAATCATACAACAATGTTGCTCAATTACGACAATTCCGCGGCGCGGTCCTCTGGAAGGTGTCCAGATAACGCGAACGGCGGCCTTAGCCGCCGCTGCGGTAGACCTGGATATCCAGGTCGCGGATTTTCTTCCGCAATGTGTTGCGGTTAAGCCCCAAGAGGTCCGCGGCCCTGATCTGGTTGCCCCGCGTTGCTGCCAGCGCAACCGTGAGCAACGGCACCTCGATTTCCCGCAGAATGCGGTGATAGAGGCCCGGCGGCGGAACGCCGTTCGGGAAGCCGGCAAAGTGGGTCGCGAGATAGGTTTCGACGGCGTCGCCAAGGTTATCCACAGTCGCAGGTGCGGCCTGACCGGCGACAACGGCCGGCGGCGCCAGCTCCCCGTCGATCACCGACTGGGTGATCACGTCCTGCGGATAAAGTGCGGCCAGCCGGCGCGCGAGGTTTTCAAGCTCGCGGACGTTGCCAGGCCAGCGGTGCTGCTTCATCCGCTCGAGCGCCTGGGTATCGAGCTTCTTCGGCGGCAAGCCATCCTTCTCGGCCAGCGAGAAGAAGTGGCGGACGAGATCGGGCAAATCCTCGATGCGCTCGCGCAGCGGCGGCAGCCGCAGCGGCACGACGTTGAGGCGGAAGAACAGATCCTCGCGGAACAGCCCCTGCTGGATCAGGATACGCAGATCCTTGTTGCTCGCCGCAACGATACGCACGTCGGTCTTGATCGGCGTACGGCCGCCGACGGTTGTGTATTCGCCCTGCTGAAGGACACGCAGCAGCCGGGTCTGCGCTTCCATCGGCATGTCGCCGATTTCGTCGAGGAACAGCGTGCCGCCTTCAGCCTGCTCGAAGCGGCCGGATGCGCGGGTGTTGGCGCCGGTGAACGCGCCGCGTTCATGGCCGAACAGTTCGGACTCGATGAGATCGCGCGGAATTGCCGCCATGTTGACGGCGACGAACGGCCCGTTCCGCCGCTTGCCGTAGTCATGCAGCGCGCGGGCAACCAGCTCCTTGCCGGTGCCAGACTCGCCCGAGATCATCACCGTGAGATCGGTCTGCATCAATCGCGCCAGCACGCGATAGATCTCCTGCATCGCCGGGGAACGGCCGACCAGCGGAATCGAATCGAACTCGCCCTCCTCGTGCAAGGTGGCGACCCGTTCCTTCGGCTCGGCCAGTGCGCGGCCGACGATTCCGATCAGTTCCTTCAGATCGAACGGCTTGGGCAGATATTCGTACGCACCGCGCTCGGACGCGCGGATCGCGGTCATGAAGGTATTCTGCGCACTCATGACAATGACCGGCAGATTGGGCCGCATCTTCTTGATACGTGGCAGCAGGTCGAAGGCGTTTTCGTCTGGCATCACCACGTCGGTGATAACGAGGTCGCCATCCCCCTGGCTGATCCAGCGCCAGAGCGTCGTCGCGTTGCCGGTGAGACGGACCTCGTATCCGGCGCGCGAGAGCGCCTGATTGAGGACTGTGCGGATTGCGGCATCGTCGTCGGCAACAAGAATGCTACCTGCGGGCATCGGTATTCCTCATCGTTCACCATGTGAGGTTCGCAGCGGCGAGCCCGGCATCTCGCTGCTACCGTTGGAGGCTTGTTTTTTCGCGGTGCTGTACATGGGCAACAACACACGGAAAACGGTTCGTCGCGGCTGCGACTCGCATTCGATGATGCCGCCGTGGTCGCCGACAATCTTGGCGACCAGCGCAAGACCAAGCCCGCTTCCTGTCGGCTTGGTGGTCACGAACGGATCGAACAGGTTCGGCAACAGGTCGTCCGGCACCCCGGGCCCGTTGTCCTTGACGCAGAATTCGAGCGGCAACGATACGCGCGACTTGTTGCCGGGGATCGACAGGCGCACACCGGGCCGGAAGGCCGTGGTGAGCTGAATCTCGCCTTCGCTGCCCATATCGGTCAGCGCTTCGGCGGCATTCTTCACGAGATTGAGGAAGACCTGGATCAGCTGATCCTGATTGGCGAGCACCGGCGGCAGCGACGGGTCGTAGTCCTCGACGAACTTGATGTTGCGCGCGAAGCCCGACTGCGCCAGCCGTTTCACATGATCGAACACGGAGTGGATGTTGACCGCATCGCGCGGCACCGGACGCTCGTCACCGAAGACTTCCATGCGATCGACGAGCGTGACGATGCGGTCGGCCTCATCGCAGATCAGCCGCGTGAGCGTGCGATCCTCGGCCGAGGCCGCCTGCTCCAGCAGCTGCGCGGCGCCGCGGATGCCGGAGAGCGGGTTCTTGATCTCGTGCGCCAGCATCGCGGCAAGCGCGGTGACCGAGCGTGCGGCGCTGCGATGGGTGAGCTGGCGATCCATCTTGTCGGCGATGGTGCGCTCCTGAATCATCACGACGATGCAGCCGGGGCGCTCATTCAGCGGCGCCACGTGCAGATCGACCTGCCGGTCGCCGCCGATGCGCGGCGTGCCGAGATCGACCTTGTACTCATTCACCGGCGAGCCGGACGCCCGCACCTGCTCGATCAGCGACAACAGCGGACTGCCGAACGGGATCAATTCCTTCAGCGACTGACGCCGCAACAGCTGCACCGAGACTTCGAAGAAGGATTCGGCCGCGATATTGGCGTCCATGATCTTGCCGTCCGGCGCGATCTGCAGCACCGGATTCGGCAGCGCATTGAGAATGGCGTCGCTGTCGGACGCTGGTGGGGAGAGGCGATGCTCGGACAAGCTGGTCATGCCGCCGCCTTCCATGCGAAATCATCGAATGCATCGCGCAAACCGCGGCGGACGATATCGGGCGAGTCCGTGGTCAGCACCTCGGTGCGCCACCGCCTAAGCGTTTCGATCTGAGCGCCGGCCGTCTCGGCCGCGACATCAAGCGCCCAACCGAGGTGCTTGCGAACGTGGCGCACCCCGATGCGCAGCCCGTAATGATCGAGCGCATCCTCATAAAGCTCGCAGACGTAACGAAGCTGGTCGGGCAGCGCGGGTGCGGCTTCCTCCGGCGCACCGTCGAGCCGCCGGCCGATCTGGCCCGGCAGCCAAGGCTGTCCTTGCGCACCGCGGCCGATCATCACTGCATCGGCGCCGGATTGATCGAGCGCCGTTTCGGCCTGTGCGAACGAGGTGATGTCGCCGTTGACGACGAGCGGAATGGAAATGGCGTCGCGCACCGCGCGAATGGCGCGCCAGTCGGCGCTGCCCTTGTAGAACTGGCAGCGGGTGCGGCCATGTACGGTGACCATCTGTATGCCGGCGGCTTCCGCGCGTTTCGCAAGCTCGGCCGCGTTCAGCATGCGCTCGTCCCAGCCGAGCCGCATCTTCAGCGTCACAGGCACGCGCACGGCCGCGACCGTCGCTTCGATGAGCCGCAACGCATGATCGAGATCGCGCATCAGCGCCGATCCGGACTGTCCGCCCGTCACATGACGCGCGGGGCAGCCCATGTTGATGTCGATGATGTCCGCACCGCCCGCCTCCGCGATGCGCGCGCCTTCCGTCATCCAGCGCGGTTCGCAACCGGCGAGCTGCACCACATGCGGCGTGTCACCCGCGGCTTCACACCGAAGCTGTGACATCGCCGTGCCGTTGACGAGGTCTTCGCTGGCCGTCATCTCGGAGACGACGAGTCCGGCACCCAGCGCCGCCGCCATACGCCGGAACGGTGCGTCCGTGATGCCCGACATCGGGGCAAGAATGACTCTGTTGACGAGCGCGTTCGCACCGATCCTAAGGACGGTTGCTTGACGTTCGTGCATCGGATTGGTCACCGATCTTCCCGCTTATGAAGAGCCACGGCGCCATTGCCCCGGCCCTCGCTCAAAACTTAGGCATGAAGCCCATCTGCCTAGAGTTTAGCCAAAAATACCAAACACGCAAGTGCATCGCAGCATGGAGGGTGAATCTGCCCACAGGCGCGGAATCATCCTGTTTTTGCTGACAAATATGGTAAGTGCAGGGCCCAAAATGGCTTCAAAGCACCACCCTCTTCAACCAGCTCTGTTACCTCCGCATGGCTCAAGCTGATCGAAACGCCGCCATTATCGTTGCCGCAGGCCGCGGTCTGCGCGCCGGCGCCGGCGGCCCGAAACAATACCGGACGATTGCCGGCCGGCCTGTGATTGCCCGTTCACTCGAACCGTTCTGCACACATCCGCGCATCGCTGCGGTTCAGCCGGTTCTCAATCCCGACGACATCGCGATGTTCAACAGCGCGGTCGCGGGTCTGCGCCTGCGCGCACCGGTGAACGGCGGCGCGACGCGTCAGGCGTCCGTACGCGCGGGACTTGAAGCGCTGGCCAGCGATCCGCCGGAGGTCGTGCTGATCCACGATGCGGCGCGCGCCTTCGTCAGCGAGGCTGTCATTGCACGTGCCATCGACGCCGCGCATGCGACCGGCGCGGCGATCCCTGCCGTTGCGGTGACCGACACCATCAAGGCGGTCGACGCCGCCGGCCACATCGTTGCGACACCGGACCGTTCGACCTTGCGGATCGCGCAGACCCCGCAGGCGTTTCGCTTCGATGCCATTCTCGATGCGCATCGCCGCGCCGCGCGCGAAGGCCGCGACGATTTCACCGACGATGCCGCGATCGCCGAATGGGCGGGATTGACGGTCGCAACCTTTGAAGGCGATGTTCTGAACATGAAGCTCACGACTCCGGAAGATTTTCAGCGCGAGGAAGCGCGGCTTGCCGCGTCGCTCGGCGACGTCCGGCATGGCTCCGGCTACGACGTGCACGCGTTCGGCGACGGCGATCACGTCTGGCTCTGCGGCATCAAGGTGCCGTTCGATCGGGGCTTTCTCGCACACTCGGATGGCGACGTCGGCCTGCATGCGCTGGTCGATGCCATTCTCGGCGCGCTGGCCGATGGCGACATCGGCTCGCACTTCCCGCCGAGCGATCCGAAGTGGAAGGGCGCGGCATCGGATCAGTTCCTGAAGTACGCGATAGATCTGGTGGCGAAGCGCGGCGGCCGTGTCGCGCATCTCGATGTGACGATGGTTTGCGAAGCGCCGAAGATCGGGCCGCTGCGCGATCAGATGCGCGCCAAGATCGCCGAGATCACTGGCCTGCCCATCTCGCGCGTGTCGGTGAAAGCCACCACCAGCGAACGTCTCGGCTTCACCGGACGGCAGGAAGGTATCGCCGCCATCGGCAGCGCCACCATCCGCCTGCCCTGGGACAACTGAAAATGGCTGGCGCTGGCAACGAACCCCGCGCATTAGCCCGATCGCTGCTCGATCTCTGCCGTTCACGCAAAATGATGATCGCGACTGCCGAGTCCTGCACCGGCGGGCTCGTCGCTGCGGCGCTCACCGAGATTCCCGGATCGTCCGCCGTCGTCGATCGCGGCTTCGTCACCTACTCCAACGACGCCAAACACAAGATGCTCGGCGTCAGCATCGATACGCTCGAGACCTTCGGTGCCGTCAGCAAGGAAACCGCGATGGCGATGGCCGTCGGCGCGCTGGAGGCGGCCGATGCCGATCTCGCGGTGTCGATCACCGGCATTGCCGGGCCCGGTGGCGCGACGCCGGGAAAGCCCGTCGGATTGGTGCATTTCGCTGCCGCTGCGCGTGACGGACGCATCGTCGCGCGCGAATTCCGGTTCGGCGCGGTTGGCCGCAGCAACGTGCGGCAACGTTCGGTGCTGGAAGCGTTGAAGCTGTTGATGGAACTGGCGCGCGGGCCCGCGAAAGCCGCGGTCAAACGCCCGGGCGCGGCGCCCGGTAGATCGCGTCTGCGCGCGCCTCGAACGCCGAGACGAAGCGCTGGAACGCGGCGTCGAACATCGCGCCCATGAGTATTGCCAGCATCCGGCTCTTGAACTCGTAGGCAATGAAGAAGCCGACATCGCTGGCGTCTTCGCCCCTCGCGGTGAAAGTCCAGCGGTTCTCAAGCTTCGAGAATGGCCCGCGCAGATACTCGACCAGTATCTTCAGATTTGGCCGGTCGAGCGTAACGCGGCTGGTAAAACTCTCGCGCACCAGTTTGAACGACACCGTCATGTCGGCGACGATGACCTCGCGGCCTTCAGCATCGGTCGTACGCTGACGCACCTTCAGCGACTGGCAAAGCGGCACGAATTCCGGATAACGCTCGACATCGGCGACGAGATCGAACATCTGGTCCGCGCGATGGCGGACCCGGCGCGTGTTCATGAATTGCGGCATGGAAGAGTTATCTGGAGAGCGCTTCGCGCGCCGCCTTCAGCTTGGCGAAATCGTCGCCCGCATGGTGCGACGAGCGGGTCAGCGGGCTCGCCGAGACCATCAGGAAGCCCTTCGCATAGGCCGTCTTCTCGTAGCCCGCGAATTCATCCGGCGTCACATAGCGCATCACCGCGTGATGTTTGCGGCTCGGCTGCAGGTACTGCCCGATGGTGAGGAAGTCGACGTCGGCGGAGCGCAGGTCGTCCATCACCTGCAGCACTTCGTGCCGCTCCTCACCGAGGCCGACCATGATGCCCGACTTGGTGAAGATCGTCGGGTCGAGCTCCTTCACCCGCTGCAGCAGCCGCACCGAGTGGAAGTAACGTGCGCCTGGCCGCACCGACAGATAACGCGCCGGCACGGTTTCGAGATTGTGGTTGAACACGTCGGGCTTCGCCGCCACCACGACTTCGAGCGCGCCTTCTTTCCGCAGGAAATCAGGCGTCAGAATCTCGATTGTCGTCTGCGGGCAGCGTTCGCGGATCGCACGGATCGTTTTCGCGAAATGCTCAGCACCGCCGTCGGCAAGGTCGTCGCGGTCGACCGAGGTGATGACGATGTGGGCCAGCCCGAGCTTTGCCGTCGCTTCCGCCACGTTCTGCGGCTCATCGAGATCGAGCGCGCCGGGCATGCCGGTCTTGACGTTGCAGAAGGCGCACGCGCGGGTGCAGGTGTCGCCCATGATCATGAAGGTCGCGTGCTTCTTGTCCCAGCACTCGCCGATGTTTGGGCAGCCCGCCTCTTCGCAGACCGTCACGAGCTTGTTGTCGCGGACGATCTTGCGCGTGTCGGCATAGCCGCGGCTGGTCGGCGCGCGCACGCGGATCCAGTCCGGCTTCGGCTGCAACGGCGTATCGGGCCGATGCGCCTTTTCCGGATGCCGGGGGCGTACAGGCTGTGCGGAAACCGTATCGAGAATAACGACCATGCCCTATCCTGCGGCTACCAATATTACCTAATCCTCAACGGCTTCTGCCGCAACCGCCGCACTCCTCCGCCCCCCATGCACGAACCGATCCCTCCCGTTGGAAAGCCTCTGAACACGCGGTTTTTTGCCCGCAGCGTCCATGACGTGGCGCCGGACCTGATCGGCGCAACCATGCTGGTGGACGGAGTTGGGGGAATCATCGTCGAGGTCGAGGCCTATCACCACACCGAACCGGCCGCCCATTCCTACCGCGGGCCGACGCCCCGGAACGGCGTGATGTTCGGGCCGCCCGGCTTCGCCTACGTCTACCGCTCCTATGGCATCCACTGGTGCGTCAACATGGTCTGCGAGGCGGAAGGCTCGGCCAGCGCCGTGCTGATCCGAGCGATCGAGCCGACCCATGGGCTCGCGACGATGCGCCGCCGCCGTGGCCTGCAGGACGAGCGGACGCTCTGCTCCGGCCCGGGCAAGTTGTGCGAAGCGATGAACATCTCGATCAAACACAACGGGTTATCGCTGCTCACGCCCCCGTTCGCGTTTCATGCGCGCCGCAAAAAGCCGGAAATCGTCACAGGCATCCGGATCGGCATCACCAAGGCGGTCGAGCTGCCCTGGCGCTACGGGCTGAAGGGCTCACGCTTTCTGAGTAAGCCGTTTCCGTAGGAAGCCCGGCTGGCGCCGATCCCGTGGCTCGCCTCGGTATTTTGGTATTAGTCTTGCAGGGAACTCGCGGGGAAGAAACAAGCCAGGGGGCTGGCCATGGTCAAAGAATCGGAATCGTTACCTTTGTGGGTGTGGCTTGCGCTGGGGATGATCGTGGTCGGTTCGGCGATCTACGTGATCATGGCGTTCGCGATTGAGCACATGATGGCGGTCATGCAGTAATGCGATGTCTGATCGTCGCTGACCTGCATTACTCACTGCCGCAGTTCGACTGGCTTCTCAGCGCAAGTTCGCAATTTGACGCCGTCATCTTCGCCGGCGACGCGCTCGACATCGGCTCGTTTGTCGATGTTCGCGCACAAATTCTTGTCGTGCAGAAATATCTCGGACTGCTCGCGAGCAAGACCCGCGTCATGCTGTGCTCAGGCAATCACGACCTTGATGAGCGCAGCCCCGAAGGCGAGAAAATCTCGCGCTGGATTGGCATGGTGCGCGAATTGGGCATTGCATGCGATGGCGACAGTCTGACGATTGGCGACACTCTCTTCACCGTCTGCCCGTGGTGGGACGGACCGTTAGTCCGCGCACAGATCGTCCGGCAACTTGAGGAGGCCGCCCCAAAACGTCCGCGCCAATGGGTCTGGGTGCATCACGCGCCACCGGCGAATTCTCCGGTCAGCTGGGGCGGCAAGCGTTCGTTCGGCGACGTCGAGCTGGTGCAATGGATCGATACCTACAAGCCGGACTTCGTCATCTCGGGCCACGTCCACCAATCGCCGTTCATCCAGGACGGCTCCTGGTTCGACAGGATAGGCAACACGTGGGTATTCAATGCCGGGCTGCAGCTGGGCCGCCCGCCGGTCTGCATCGTCGTCGATTGCGACGAAGCGAAGGCCTATTGGCTTGCGGCGGAATACGCGCAGTGGATCGATCTGAACGCGCCGCTGCAGCGGCCGGCGCACACCATCACGAAAGCACCGGACTGGCTCATACTCTTGGATCGGATCGCAGATCCGATCCCGGAGAAACCTCAGATGGCGGCAGGTTGACCATGCTGGCGAGCACCTCGCTGACCATCGAAAGATGCGACCCGTGTCCTTCATATTGCCGCTTGATGTCGGCAAGATAGCTCGTTGCGACGTTGAGCCGCTGTGCGAGCATTTTGGCGATGTAGAAGGCGACGGCCGGCTGCATGCGCAGAAACTCGGCGGCGTCATTGATTTCATAGACGGACGATATCTTGGCGACGCGAACCGTCGCCGTATGCGGCAGCTGCAGCAGACATGACATCTCGCCGACGATCGCGCCCGCTTCGGTCAGGCTGGCGACGACAGTGTCGCCCTTGACGACTTCCAGTTGCCCCTCGATCAGAACGAACAGGTGGCCGGTCGAACTGCCCTCGTGGATGATGACGGTGCCTTCGGGCAGCTCGCGCCGGTGGCCCTCTTCGCAATATTTGAGTACGGCGCGCATTCCGTTGAACTCCCGCACCAACGTTAGACGTGCCACCCGTCAGTGGTCGAACGAATTGTATCAGCTTGTTGCTTAAATTGTCAGCAGGCCGGCGAGCCAATGGCTTACACCGGGTGGTGACATACCGCCTCGATGCGGTTGCCGTCCGGATCGCGCAGGAAGGCCGCATAGTAGTGCGTGTGGTAATCGCGCAGGCCCGGTGCGCCGTCGTCGCTGCCGCCACTCTCGACCCCGGCATCCCAGAACAGATCGACCTGCGTGCGTGACTGAGCCTTGAAGCACCAGTGGCGGCCGAATGCCTCCTCCGGCTTCGCGCCCTTGCGGATCGAGATGTAGACGCGGTCGGGATAGGACGGCCGCGCTCGCTCGCCATAGCCGAGCCAGTCGTCGCGGCGGCCGACCTTGACCACCCCGAGCGCTTTCATCACCGCGTCGTAGAAACGCTCGGCGGCGGCGATGTCAGAGACCGTGATGGAAACGTGGTCGAGCATGCGTCCTCACGCGGCGTTTTTCAGCCGCTCGATCGCTTCGAGAATTTTCGCTTTGCGTGCTTCGGCTGCTTCTCGTTTTTCTTTTTCTTCTTCCACGACCTCTTCCGGCGCGTTGGCGACGAATTTCTCGTTCGAAAGCTTCGCATCGACGCGCTTGATATCGGCGTCCGCTTTGGCCAATTCCTTCACGAGACGTGCGTTCTCGGCGGCGAGATCGATCACGCCTTTGAGCGGCAGCGCCGCGACTTCGCCGCGCACCAGAAGCTGAACAGCCCCATCCGGCGCCTTGGGAGCGATCGTCACGTCCGAAAGGCGGGCCAGACGCTTGATGACATCGTTCCAGCGGGCCGCGCGCTCCTGCGTCGCCGGCGACGCACCGGCGAGCACCAGCGTCAGCAACGTCGCGGGCGGGATGTTCATCTCCGCGCGCACCGAACGAATCGCGGAGATCAGATCGATGACCCAGCCGATCTCGGCCTCGGCGGCCGGATCGGTGAACTCCTGCATCACCAGCGACGGCACAAGCATCGCCGGCATCATCGGGTCGGCAACGGCGGCGGTGGCTTCGAGTGCCGCGAGATCGGCGCTGCGCAGCGGCCATTCGGTGAGCACCAGCAGGCCATTCCGTTTGGCGGTGACGTCCCACAGCTCCTCGGTCAGGAACGGCATGAACGGATGCAGCAGCTTCAGAATTTCGTCGCGCGCCCACGCGACCATGGCGCGGGTTTCATTCTTGGCCTCGCCGTCCGCGCCCGTCATCACTGGCTTGGCGAGTTCGAGGTACCAGTCGCAGTAGACGTTCCAGACGAAGCGATAGATCGCGCCGGCGGCGTCGTTGAAACGATAACCCTCGATCGCCTCCGTTACCTCGCGCGCGGCGCTCATGGTCTCGTGCGCGATCCAGCGGTTCAGCGTCTCCTTCGCCTGCGACGGATCGAAATCCGCCGGCAGCGCGCAGCCGTTCATCTCGGCGAAGCGGCAGGCGTTCCAGAGCTTGGTCGCGAAGTTCCGATAGCCTTCGACACGCTGCGTCGAGAGCTTGATGTCGCGGCCTTGCGCGGCCATCGCCGCCAGCGTGAAGCGCAGCGCGTCGGCGCCGAATTCGTCGATGAGATTGAGTGGATCGATGACGTTGCCCTTCGACTTCGACATCTTGGCGCCCTTCTCGTCGCGGACGAGCGCATGGATGTAGACGGTCGGGAACGGCACCTCCTTCTTGAAGTGCAGGCCCAGCATCATCATGCGGGCGACCCAGAAGAAGATGATGTCGAAGCCGGTGACGAGCACATCGGTCGGGTAGTATCGCCCGAGCTCCGGCGTCTCGTCCGGCCAGCCCAGGGTCGAGAATGGCCAGAGCCCCGACGAGAACCAGGTGTCGAGCACGTCCTCGTCACGGGTGATGAAGGCGGCGCGGCGTTCCGGATCGGCCGCAATGGCGGCACCCTCTTCGGCCGAGATCGCGCCGGTCTCGGCGTAGTAACCGAGCGCGTGGCCGATCGCCTCTTCCTCGGTCTCGAACACGAACACCTTGCCGTCAGGGCCGTACCAGACCGGAATCTGATGGCCCCACCAGAGCTGCCGGGAGATGTTCCACGGCTGGATATTTTCCATCCATTCGAAGTAGGTCTTCTCCCAGTTCTTCGGCACGAACTGGGTTGCACCGCTGCGAACCGCTTCGATCGCGGGCTGCGCCAGCGTCTTGGCGTCGACATACCATTCATCGCGCAGGAACGGCTCGATCACCACGTTCGAGCGATCGCCGTGCGGCACCATGTGCGTGTTCGGTTCGATCTTGTCGAGGAAACCGAAGTCCTCGAAGCGCGCGACCAGGAGCTTGCGCGCGGCAAAGCGATCCATGCCGTGCAGCTCGTCGATCAGCTCGTGTGAGCCTTCCGGCAAGCCATGCGCGTAATCGTCGTTGTCCTTGAGCGCGATGCGCGCCTCGATGTCGAACACGCTGATCCGCGGCAGATCGTGCCGCTTGCCGACCTCGAAGTCGTTGAAGTCGTGCGCCGGCGTGATCTTGACCGCGCCGGTGCCCTTCTCCGGATCGGCGTAGTCGTCGCCGATGATCGGAATTTTGCGACCGACCAGCGGCAGGATCGCGTTCGTGCCGATCAGATGCTTAAGCTTCTCGTTCTCCGGATGCACCGCCACGGCGGTGTCGCCCAGCATGGTCTCGGGCCGCGTCGTCGCGACGACGATGTAAGTCGACGTGTCATCCGGATTGAACGTTTTGCCTTCGAGCGGATAGCGCAGGTGCCAGAGGTTGCCCTTGACCTCGACCTGCTGCACTTCGAGATCGGAGATCGACGTAAGCAGTTTCGGGTCCCAGTTGACCAGCCGCTTGTCCTTGTAGATCAGGCCATCGCGATAGAGCTCGACGAACACCTTTGCCACGGCGCGCGACAGCCCCTCGTCCATGGTGAAGCGCTCACGCGACCAGTCGCACGATGCGCCGAGGCGCTTGAGCTGGTTGACGATGGTGCTGCCCGACTCGGCCTTCCACTCCCAGACCCGCTCGACGAATTTCTCGCGTCCCATCTTGCGGCGGTCCGGCTCCTGCCGCTCCATCAGCTGGCGCTCCACGACCATCTGCGTCGCGATGCCGGCGTGGTCGGTACCCGGCTGCCAGAGCACGTCGCGCCCGCGCATGCGCTCGAACCGGCACAGAACGTCCTGCAGCGTGTTGTTGAGCGCATGGCCCATGTGCAGCGAGCCGGTGACGTTCGGCGGCGGGATCACGATGGTGTAGGGCTTCGCATCCTTGCGTTCCGGCCGGCCGGCCTTGAACGCGTCCGCCTTTTCCCAGGCCAGCGCGATGCGGCTTTCGATGTCGGCGGGCTGGTAGGTCTTCTCAATCATGGCGGCGGATCACGGGACTGGACGCCGGCAGCATGATCCCGTCGGGGAACCGCTCAGAAGGCGTCAATGGAGCTTGATGATGGAGGGTTAAACCCTGCGGGCAGGAACCAAGTCAACCCGCCGATATCAGGCGTTTGTAGCCAATTTGCCGGTTAACGGCCGCCGCGGGAGACGCGTTCGATCTCGGCCTTGACGATCCGCTCGACGAGGCCCGGCAGGTTGTCATCGAGCCAGGATTTCAGCATCGGCCGCAGCATCTCTTTGACGAGATCCTCCAGCGTGCGCGCATTGTTGCTGAGCACCGTATGCGCCAGCGAATTGAATGCCGACTCGACTGCGAACACCGTCGTGTTCGACAGCATCGGTGCCGGTTCCGGTTCGTGCTGGGCCGGCGCGGGCGGCGGCTCATAGGCCCGCTGACGCGGCGGCTCCCTCGCCGGCGGTGGCGGCTCTGAAAACTCGAGATCGTCGACCGGCTCGACGTGTTTGGGCGCCGGGCTCGGCACCGCCATCTGCTCGGTCAATTCGAAAACGTCTGCTTCCGGCTCAGGTTCGGGCTGCGGCGCACGAACTTCGGCCTCCGACGTTTCGACGTCGAGGCTCGCCAGCATCGCGTCGATATCGTCCTGGCTGTTGCTGGCATTCGACGCCGGTGGTGGCGGCGGAGGCGGAGCAGCGCGCGCAGGCTGGGGCGCGGCCGCCTTGGGGGGTGCGGGTGCCGGCTCCGGTTTCGCCGGAGGCGCCGCCGCGCCTGCAACGGGCTTGGCTTCGTCGTCGGCAATGATGCGCCTGATCGACGCAAGAATTTCCTCCATCGAGGGTTCTTGCGCTTTGGCCGCTTGCGTCATTTCCGACCCCACATCATCGGTCACTCATTCGAATCGCACCTTCGGACCTGGAGACGCCGCAGGTCACGCATGGCGAGTCACGCATGATTCGAATCGATCCGAATCCTCAAATGAGGCTATGTCATTGCAAGAATCGATTGCAAGGGAGCCGCCTGCAAACGCAGACGTTCACCACGGTTTTCGATATCGCCGTGCGATAGCGATCAGCGCCCGTCGGGGATCCGCAAGCCGAACCAGCTATCGCGAACCTGATGATAGTGGACGCTCGGATCGTAGACGGTGGTGTTCAGCTTCAGCACTTGCGGCGACAGGCGGCCGACGGCGCTCAGCACGCTGTAGGACGCCACCACCCGGTCGTGCTGCGCGGTGACGAGCGCAACGCGTGCGTTCACCAGCGCCTGCTGGGCGTTGAGGACGTCGAGCGTGGTGCGCTGGCCGACGCGGGCTTCTTCGCGCACGCCATTCAGTGCGATTTCGGACGCCGCGACCTGCGCCTGGGCCGATTGCACCTGCGCCTTGCCGGCCGCGAGCTGGCCCCACGCCTGAGCAACGGTCGCGCGCGTCTGGTCGCGGACCTGTTCGAGGTTGAGGCGCTGCTGTGCCAGCGTTTCCTTGGACTGACGGATCAGCGCGTATTCGCCGCCGCCCTGGAAGATCGGCACCGAGAGCTGCGCCGAGCCGACCGCCGTGAACTGCCGCGGAACGGTGAGCGACACGTCGTAGTTCTGCTGGACGCTGGCTTGTAACGAAAGCGTCGGGAACAGTGCGCCTTCGTTGATCTTGACCTGAAGGTGGCTGACGTCGATTCCGTACATCGCCGCCGTGACGTTGGGATTCTCGACCAGGCCGAGATTGGTCGCCGCTGCAAGCGTTGCCGGCAGGAAGCGGTCCACCGGCGAACCCGGCGCTAAACTCTCCGGATCGTTGCCGATGATGCGGCGGAAATTCGCGCGCGTGGTGGTGAGGTTGGACTCCGCCGTCAGCAGCTGGGTGCGGCCCGCGGCCAATTGCGATTCGGACTGCGCCACGTCGGTGCGCGTCACTTCGCCAACGTTGAAACGATCGCGCGTCTGCTTCAGCGTCTGCTCCAGCACGCGCACGTTGCTGCGCTGAACCTCGACGATTGCCGCGTCGCGCAGATAGTCCATGTAGATGGTCGCAGCCGAAAGCAGGACCGTTTGCTCCAACACGCGCAGGCCTTCGCGCGCAGCCGATACCTGGCTTTCAGCCGCTCGTGTGCGGTTTGCGGTCTGCTGCCCGTTGTAGATGTTCTGCGTCAAGGTGGCGCCGACACCACGCGGATACGTGACGCCGTTGAGAATCGATGAGGTCGTTCCGGCTGCCGTCGACGTCTGGCTCTTGAAGTCCGAGTATTGTCCACCCGCGTTGGCGGTGATCGACACACGCGGGCGATAACCCGAGAGCGCTTGCGGCACGCCTTCGTCGGTTGCGCGCACCGATGCACGCTGTGCATTGAGTTGCGGATTATTCTGATAGGCGCGCACCAGCGCGCCTTCGATCGTGTCACTGAGCGCGGATGTCGCCAGCGACGAACTCGCCAGCAGCCCCGCTGCCAGCACTCCCAAAATCCGCGTCGCCCTACGCGTCACCGGCATTCACTTTCCCCTTCGCCGATCACTCGTGATCGACGCACGCGGCGGCGCGCTCCATGACGGAACGACAACGCCCCCACTCCGGCACCATATGGCACCGCACGCCCCAGGCGTAAGCCCCCACATCCAAAGACTTCGGAAGTGGGACATCCAAGCTACACTTTTGAAATCGTGTGACGATTCGGCTCCGATCGTCACTCCGACTTTACCCGTCAGAAGACGAACGCCGCCGGCCGCTCCAGTCCCGACAGGATCGGTGCGGCGGCATCGAACAGCACCCGATCGCCGAAATCCGCAGCCGATCGGGTGATCAGGATCGCCCGATCCGTCCCGCCCATGGCGCTGATCCCGACCATCCGGCCGCCCACCGCAAGCTGGGCGCGGAGCCCATCAAGCTCAACCTGCGATGTTCCTTGCAGTAAAATCACATCGAACGGTGCGTCGGCGGGGACGCCATCACGCGCGCCGGCCTGCTTGACCGCCGCGTTGGCGATCCCGAGCCGCGCGAGTGCGCTTTGGGCCTGCGCAACCAGTGCGGGAACCGTCTCGCTCGCCACTACCGTGGCGGCAAGCTTGGCGACGACCGCCGCGGGGTATCCACTGGCGCAGCCGACGACCAGAACCTTGTCCTGAGCGGTGATCGCCGCCGCCTGCAGCAGGCGCCCGAGCAGACCCGGACGGATGAGATAGCGAGGGGCCTCGCCAACAGCACTGACGTTCAAATCCTGATCGAGATAAGCCAACGGCTTCAGGTGCTCCGGCACAAAAGCCTCGCGCGGCACATCAAGCATCGCCTCAATGATCCGCAGGTCGGTGACGTCGCTCGGACGCACCTGACAATCGACCATTCGCCGCCGGGCCACGGAGAAATCAGACATCGACAACGCCCTCTCGAATCGTACGGCAACATATACCTGCCGGCTATCCTTGGTGCATCGCGGACGCGATGGCAACAGAGGCAAAAAGCGCGCGCACAGGCATCCGCACGCCCCGGACCGGTGCGTCATGAAAGACAGCGATGTCAGGATGATGAATTGGCTCCCCGGGCTGGATTCGAACCAGCGACCATTCGATTAACAGTCGAATGCTCTACCGCTGAGCTACCGAGGAACAGTGCTGAGCAAAGCAGGGCCGCGTATAACAAAGGGCCACAGCATTGCAAAGGACATTTGGAGTCTGCCGCAGTTGTCTTAACAGGCTGCAAATACGCAAATAAGTACGGATTCTAGCTCGCTTATTGTGGCTTTTAAGGCCCCTCCTGGCGGGCCGGCGTGAATATTGGGGCTTTCGGATTCGCCCATTTCGCTAAAATCTTACGGATCGGCGCAACGCGATCCCAAATCTTGTCTGTCAGGTTCCCTCCAGATTGAGGGATTTGCCATGACTGACGCCGCCTATGACCGTTTGATGGACGCCGTTCGCGACGAACTCGCAGCGGAAACCGTCGAGGCGTTCCAGTACGAGCTGCCCTTCCCGGCGAACGACAATCAGCCGGTCAACTGGCTCGACATCCCGTTCCCGGCCGGCTGGGAAGCCTCCTGCTGAACGCGCGCTTTCCCCGAACGCGTCATCGCGTCAGGCGCTCAATCGACAATCAGGCTTGGTTTGCTGAAGGTCTCGCGCGCGAAAGCGCGAATGGAGGCCACGACCAGAATTGAACTGGTGTACACGGTTTTGCAGACCGTTGCGTAACCACTCCGCCACGTGGCCATCCGGGGCTTTTCCGGAACCCGGTGAAGCCGTCCTGCATATACAGGAGCGATCTACCCCCGGCAACCGCGCGAGTTAGTCGTCGTGCGGACCACCCAAATACGATGAATCGGTTATTTCCGCGGCCTGCGGCGATGGAAGCGCTTCGGCGCAGGCTTCGCAGCGATTGCCGATCCGGCCGCCTGCGCGGCGCGGTATTTTGCGAGCAGCTTCTCGAAGCTCGCATGCAGGCTCGTCTCGATGTCGTCGCGCCGTTCCAGACGGCCGATCAACATGGCTGCGGCCTCAAGTGTCGACAGCCCGTCGCGCCGCGGCTCCTTCCGGAGCTTCCCATACCGCGAGGGCCGCGATGGCCCGAGGATGACGCGCCGGCACTTCAGCATCCAGGCATTGCGCCACCACAGCGCCTTCGCCTGACTCCACGTGCCATCGAGCAGGATGACACCCTCGAGGCTTTTCAGAATAGCGGTCTGCGCGTCTTCTAACTGCCCTTTGCGATCGATGACGACGATATCGCGATCGGTCTCAAGCTCTTCGACCTTGGATGAGCCGAGATAGAGAATGGCCCATCGGGCCGGATCGACGGTCCGGCCGAGGATCTTCGAAAGGCTCGGCCATGACAGTCCGATTTTCAGCGTCGCGTTCTTGAAGTGCATCGCCGTCAGACGCGCCGTACCGAGCGCCCGGTCCTGCTCCTGCGGGTGCTGAAGGATCAGCAGCTCGATCTTGTTGTCGATCGGGTCGACGCCGTCGCAGACGCAGAGCTCAGCCGGCTTCTGGCAGCGCGGACAATCCTCCACGGCTGCTTCTGCGGATGTTGCGGCATCGAACGGTTCAGCTGACATCATGGGCCCGCGTATACGCTTCGCGCGGAGCAATCGGAAGGCCTAAGCGCGGGCGCGCTTTTGCTTCTGACCGGGCTGAGCAAGCCATTTGCCGAGCAGGCGGCAGCGGTTCTTGCGCGGGACGAGATCGATATCGCTGACCAGCTTGGCGCCGCCCTTGCGCCGCTCCAGGACGATCTTTCGGCTGTGGAAGGCCTCCAACTCCTCGCGATGCGCCACGCTGACGATGGTCGCGTCTGGCATCTCCTTGGCGAGCAGCTTCATCATCTTGTCCTGGCTCGGGCCGTCGAGCGCGGACGTCGCCTCGTCGAGAACGACGATATCGGGGTTGTGCAGGAACAGCCGCGCGAACGCGAGACGCTGCTTCTCGCCACCCGATAATGTCTGATCCCACGGCGCTTCTTCCTCAAGCTTCTCGACGAGATGCCCGAGGCCGACCTTCTTCAGCGCCTGGGCGATCTGTTCCTCGCTCCAGTCCTCGGCCGAGGCCGGATAGGCAGTTGCGCGGCGCAAGGTGCCTGACGGCACGTACGGCTTCTGCGGCAGCATGAACATGCGGCGGTCGGTGTGGAAGTTGACGCTGCCGCCACCCCATGGCCACAGGCCTGCGATCGCACGCACCAAGGTGCTCTTGCCGGTCCCGGACTCGCCCGCAACCAAGACGCGCTCGCCCGGCCCGACATCGACGTCGGCGTCCTGCACGACGGCGCTGCCGTTATCGAGCGTGACCGACAGGTCGTGCAGGCTCAGCATCGCCTCGCCATCCGTCTCGCCACGCTTGATGCGACCGACACCGTCGGCAGCCTCGGCACGCTCAAGGCCGTCGAGCGACATCATCAGCGAGGAAATACGTCGCGCGCATGCATTCCATTCCGCGAGCCGCGGGTAGTTATCGACCAGCCATCCGAAAGCCGACTGCACGATGGTGAAGGCCGATGCCGCCTGCATCACCTGCCCGAGTGTCATCGAGCCTTCGAGAAATTTCGGCGCGCAGAGCAAGATCGGGATGACCGGCGCGACCAGGCTCGATCCCTGCGAGACGATGGTGGTCCGCATATGCTGACCGCACAGCCGCGCCCACTGCCGCAGCACGTTGGTGAACGACTTGTCGATGCCGTTGCGTTCTTCTTCCTCGCCGCCGAGCAGCGCGATGCTCTCGCCGTTCTCGCGTACGCGGGTCAATGCGTAACGGTAATCGGCCTCAGCCTGATTTTTTGCTTCCGACACCGCGACGAAGTTGCGGCCGATCCAGGTCATCGACCCGCTGGCCAGCGCTGCATAAAGCACAGCCGCCACGACCAAGAAGCCGGGAATGGTGACGCTGGCGCCGCCCAGTTCCAGCGTCAGCGCGCCGCCGATGGTCCAGAGCACGACGATGAACGTCGTTGCGGACAGAAATGCCGACACCACGCCGGCGGCGAAATCGACCGGCGCGTCGGTCGAAATACGCAAGTCTTCCGCGATCCGGTATTCGGGATTGGCGTGATCGCCGCTGACGAGGTTGAGCTGATAATAGCGGCCGTTGGCGAGCCAGCGGGTCATGACCGAACTGGTCAGCCACGCACGCCAGCGCCGCTGGATGCCCATGCGCGCCCACACCTGCGTCACGCCGAGCGCGATCGAACCGAAGGCAAGCGGCAGGAAGATCGCGCTCAGCCAGTAGACGGTCGTGGCGTCCTTCTTTTCGATCGCATCGAAGATCGAGCGATTCCAGACGTTGATCGCGTACTGGAATCCGAGATGGCACACGATGAGGGAAAGCAGTCCGCCGCTCATTGCCCATGCGAGGCGGTCGCCGTTCGCGCCCCAGAAGCCGCGCGCGCTCATCCAGAACCGGCGCAGCAGATAGCTGCGGCGCAGCTTCTCCGTTTCCTCCGGCGACAGGGCCTTCTCGGGCTCCACGACCTCTTGCGGCGGCGGCTCGATCGGTTCGCCGGTTTCGGCGACGATCTCTTCGGCTTCTTCGGATTTTCGTGCGGTCTTCTGGGGCGTCATGCAGTTGCAAACGCCGCGGGAACCTGAAGGTTCCCAAGCGGTTCCACCGCTATTCCGCAGGTGCAGCGTTCATCTTGCGCCGTTCGCGGCGCTGCCGCAGCCGGTCGATCAGGAGATAGATCACCGGGGTCGTGTAGAGCGTGAGAATTTGCGAGACGATCAGTCCGCCGATGATGGTGATGCCGAGCGGCCGCCGCAGCTCCGAGCCCGGTCCCATGGCAACGACCAGCGGCACGGCTGCCAATAGCGCCGCCATCGTCGTCATCAGAATCGGCCGGAAGCGTCCGAGGCTTGCCTCGAAGATCGATGCCTCCGACGACAGACCGCGGTTGCGCTCGGCATCGAGTGCAAAGTCGACGATCATGATGCCGTTTTTCTTGACGATGCCGATCAAGAGAATGATGCCGATAAAGGCGATCACCGTCAGCGGCGTGTTGAAAAGCTGCAGCGCCAGCAGCGCGCCGAGTCCCGCCGACGGCAGCGTGGAGATGATCGTCAGCGGATGTGCGAGGCTCTCGTAGAGAATGCCGAGCACGATGTACATCGCCACAAGCGCGCCCAGGATCAGCAGCGGCTGCCGTCCGGACGTCTTGGCAAAGTCGCCGGCGCTGCCGTCGAAGGTGCCGCGGATGCCTTCCGGCATGTGCAGTTCATCGACGGCGCGCTGGATCCGGGCCGTCGCATCCTGCAGCGTCACGTTGGGCAGCAGACCGAATGACACGGTCGACGATGGCAGCGAGCCCTGATGGTAGACCGCGAGTGGCGACAGACCGCGCTCAAAGCGCACCACGGCAGACAACGGCACCTGCACGCCGCCCGCGCCCGACACATAGATTTTCGTCAGGTCGGCCGGATCGCGCTGCGCATTCTGCTCGACCTCCATCACCACCTTGTACTGGTTGCGCTGGGTGTAGATGGTCGATATCTGCCGCTGCGAGTAGGCGTTGTTCAACGCATTGTCGATATCCTGAACCCTGACGCCGAGGCTTGAGGCCATCTGCCGGTCGATCGCAAGCCGTAGTTCGAGACCGCCCGGATCGCGATCGCTGGATACGTCGGTAATGCCCTCGATCGTTTCCATGCGTTTGGCGACCAGGGGCGCCCATTTATTCAGGAGATCGAGATCAGTGCTGACCAGCGTGTATTGGTAGTCCGAGTCGCTCTGCCGTCCGCCGGTCCGCACATCCTGCGCGGCAAAGATAAACAGGCGGATGCCGGGCACACGCGCCAGCTTGATCCGCAAGCGATCGATCACCTGCTGCGTGGTCACGCCGTTGCGCTCGGCCAGCGGCTTCAGGCTGATGAACATCCGTCCGCGATTTTGGCCGCCGCCCGGCCCGCCACTGCCGCCAAGCGAGGAGCCGAGCCCGGACACAGCCTCGTCCTGAAGCACGATTTCGGCGATCCGCTGCTGCAGCGGCAGCATGGCCTGGAACGACACGTCGGCGGACGCCCGCGTCGAACCGATGATGAGACCGCTGTCATCGGTAGGGAAATAACCCTTCGGCGTCTTGATATAGAGCGCGACGGTTGCGGCGATCGTCGCGACGAACACGATCATCGTCAGCAGCGGAAAATTGAGAACCACCCGCAGCGTACGCTCGTAGAATCGCACCATGGCATCGAGCGTGGATTCGACGATGCGGTCGAACCACGTCTCGCGATCCGAATGCCCCTTCTTGATGTAATGGGCACAAATCATCGGTGTCACTGTGAGGGACACCAGGGTCGAAACGGCAATCGCGAACGTCAGCGTCAGTGAGAATTCACGGAACAGCTTGCCGATAATGCCGTCCATGAAGATCAGCGGCGTGAAGGCGGCAACCAGCGACAGGCTGATGGCGACGACGGTGAAGCCGATCTGCTTGGCGCCCTCCACCGCTGCGCGATACGGCGGCATGCCGGCTTCGAGATTGCGGTACATGTTCTCGATCATGACGATCGCATCGTCGACGACGAAACCGACCGAAATCGCGAGCGCCATCAGCGACAGGTTATTGACCGAGAAACCGGCGATCCACATGCCGGCGAAGGTTCCGGCCAGCGCCAGCGGCACGGAGACGCCGGCGGCAATCGTCGGCACGCCGCGGCGCAGGAATAGGAACACGACCATCATCACGAGGACAGCGGTTGCGAGCAACGTCCACTCCATATCGTCGACACTGGCGCGGATGGTGCCGGTGCGATCGGAGAGAATGGAGATGTCGACGCCCGCCGGGATCCATTGCTGCAGATCGGGGATGATCGCCTTTACGCGCTCGACCGTCTCGATGACGTTGGCGTCGCCCTGCTTGGTGATCGTGATGATGACCGCCGGCTGGCGGTTGAACCAGGCGATCGAGCGGCTGTTGCGGGTGGCGTCTTCGACCTGCGCGATATCCGACAGGCGCAGCGTGTTGCCATTGATCGACGCAACGATAATGTCGCGGAATTCCTCCGCCGTGCGCATCTGCGGATTGAGCGCGATGGTTTCGCTCTGGCGCGTGCCGTCGAAGATGCCGGCCGGCGCCAGCGGATTGGCGTTGACGATCGCAAGCCGCACCGTGTCGGTCGAAATGCCGGCAGCTGCCAGCGCGCCGGGATTGAGGCGCACGCGTACCGCCGGCTGATCGGCGCCGCTGACGCTGACCTCGCCGACACCCGACACCTGCGCAATCCGCTGCAGCAGCACCGTATCCGCCACATCGTAGATGGCGCTGGTCGGCATGGTGCTCGACGTCAGCGCGAGGATCAGAACCGGCGACGCCGCGGGATTGGCTTTCCGGAACGTCGGCAGCGCCGGCAAATCGCTCGGCAGATCGGCAAGCGAGGCATTGATCGCCGCCTGCACATCGCGCGCGGCGCGGTCGATGTTGCGGTTGATGTCGAACTGCAGCGAGATACGGGTCGAGCCGAGCGAACTGGTCGAGGTGATCTGGTTGATGCCGGCGATTTCGCCGAGCTTGCGCTCCAGCGGCGCGGCAACGGTCGCCGCCATCACCGTCGGATCGGCGCCGGGGCGCGAGGCGCCGACGAAGATCGACGGAAACTCGACGTTCGGGATGTTCTGCACCGGCAGGAAGCGGTACGCGACGAAGCCCACCAGCACGAGCCCAATCGCGAGCAGCGTGGTGCCCACGGGCCGGCGGATGAAGGGCTCCGAGATCGACATCAGCGGATGCCCTCGCTCGTTCCGGGGACCGGCCCCTCCTCCGGGCCGACCGGCGGCAGCGCCTGCTCGACGCGGCGGTTGATCCTGTCGAGCGCGAGGTAGATCACGGGTGTCGTGTAGAGCGTCAGCAACTGGCTGAGCAGCAAGCCGCCGATAATCGAAACGCCGAGCGGGAAACGCAGCTCCGATCCGGTACCGCTCTCCAGCGCCAGCGGCAATGCGCCGAACAGCGCCGCGAGCGTCGTCATCATGATCGGGCGGAAGCGTAAGAGACACGCTTGCACGATGGCGTCGTAGGACGACATGCCTCGGTGCCGCTCCGCTTCAAGCGCGAAGTCGATCATCATGATCGCATTCTTCTTGACGATGCCCATCAGGAGAATGATGCCGATCAGTCCGATTACGGAGAGGTCCTGTCCGCACAGCATCAATGCGAGGATGGCGCCGACGCCGGCCGACGGCAGCGTCGACAGGATGGTGATGGGGTGGATGTAGCTTTCGTAGAGCACGCCGAGCACGATGTAGATGGTGATGATCGCAGCCAGGATCAGCCACGGCTGCCCTGATAGTGAGCGCGCGAATTCTGCGGCGTCACCTGAGTAGAGACCGGTGATCGAGCTCGGCATGCCGATGCGCTTCTCAGCGGCCTTCACCGCGTCGACGGCATCGCCGAGCGCCTCACCTGGCGCGAGGTTGAAGCTGATGGTCACGGATGGAAATTGTGCCTGATGCGAGATCGCAAGCGGCGCGGTGGTTCGCGTCAGCGTGGCCACCGCCTCGATCGGCACTTGCGCGCCGTTCGCTCCCGGCACGTAGAGCTTCGACAGCACCGACGGATCGCGCTGGTATTCCGGCAGCGCTTCCAGCACCACGCGATACTGATTGGCCTGACCGTAAATGGTCGAAATCTGCCGCTGGCCGAAAGCGTCGTTGAGCGTGTCGTTGACGCCCTGCACCGACACGCCGAGCTGGCCGGCGCGCTGGCGATCGACATCGAGCTTCAGACTAAGTCCGCCGTCCTGCGACTCCGACGAGACATCGCGGAAGAGGTCGTTGCGCCGCAGCTCCTTGACGAGCTTGTCAGACCACTCCGACACCTCAGCGGGGTCGGTCGCCGTCAGTGTGTACTGATACTGCGAACGGCTCGAGCGCGTGCTGATCTGGATGTCCTGCACCGGCTGGAAATAGACGGTCATGCCGGCGACGACGCTGGCACGCTGCTTTAGCCGCTCGATGATGTCGACGATGTCGGTCTTGCGCTCGCCGCGCTGCTTCAGGTTGATCACGAGCTTGCCGACGTTGAGCGTTGGGTTCACGGTACCCGCGCCAATCACCGACACGACGCCGGTCACATCCGGATCGGCCTGAATCGCGGTGACAATCGCGGCCTGCCGGCTGCCCATTTCGTCGAACGACACCGACGGTCCCGCCTCCGTCACCGCTGTGATCGCAGCAGTGTCCTGCAACGGCAAGAAACCCTTCGGCGCGACGATGTAGAGCGCCAACGTTGCGACCACCGTCAGGAAGGTGACGACCAGTGTCGCACGCTGCCGCTGCAGCACCCACAGCAGCGTCCGGTGGTAGACCTCGACGGTACGATCGATGAAGCGGCTGATCGCCTCAAGCCCCGGAACCGCGAACTCGTCCCTGTGGTGCTTCAACAGCCGCGAGCACATCATCGGCGTCAGGGTCAGCGAGACAACGGCCGAGGTGACGACAGCAATCGTCAACGTCAGCGCAAACTCGCGGAACATGCGTCCAACCAGCCCCGACATGAACAGCAACGGGATGAATACCGCGATCAGCGACACGGTCAGCGAAATCACGGTGAAGCCGATTTCGCGCGCGCCCTTGAGCGACGCGGTCATAGCGTTGTCGCCGTCTTCCATATGACGGACGATGTTCTCGATCATCACAATCGCGTCGTCGACGACAAAGCCTGTACCGATGGTCAGCGCCATCAGCGACAGGTTGTCGAGACTGAAGCCGGCGAAATACATGATGCCGAAGCTTGTCACCAGCGACAGCGGCAACGCGACGCCGGCGATGATCGTTGCCCGGATCGAGCGCAGGAACAGCAGCACCACCAAGGTCACAAGGATGACGCTGAGCACCAGCGTGAACTGCACGTCGCGCACCGAGGCACGGATCGTCACGGTGCGGTCGCTGACGACGGTCAGCTTGACGGCGGCCGGGATCGCGCGCTGCATCCGCGGAATTTCATCGCGGATTTGTTTGACGACCTCGATGACGTTGGCGCCGGGCTGGCGCTGGATGTCGATGATGACCGCCGGTATGCCCTGGAACCAGCCGCCGGTCTTGTCGTTCTCGAGGCCGTCGACAATGCGCGCGACGTCGCCGATGGTCACCGGCGAGTTGTTGCGATAAGCGATGACGATCGGCTTGTAGGCATTCGCCGCCGCGATCTGGTCGTTTGCGGCGATGGTGTAGGACTGCGATGGGCCATCGAGCGAGCCCTTCGGTCCGGAGACGTTGGCGTTGGCGATCGCCGTGCGCAAATCCTCCATCGCGATGCCATAGGCCGCGAGCCGCGCGAGGTCGGCCTGCACGCGCACGGCCGGCTTGAGACCACCCAGCACCGCGACGCGGCCAACGCCGGAGATTTGACTAAGGCGCTGGGCGAGTTGCGTATCGGCGAGATCGCTCATCTGCCGCAACGAGATGGTCTCGGACGTCAGCGCCAGCGTCATCACCGGCGCGTCCGCCGGGTTCACCTTCGCGTAGGTCGGCGGGTACGGCAGATTGCGCGGCAGGATGCCGGCGGCGGCGTTGATTGCCGCCTGCACGTCCTGCGTCGCGCCGTCGATGTCGCGGCCGAGGTCGAACTGCAGCGAAATCTGACTGACGCCGAACGAGCTCGTCGAGTTCATCGACGACAATGCGGGAATTTGACCGAGCTGGCGCTCGAGTGGCGCGGTCACCAGCGACGCGACGACGTCCGGGCTTGCGCCCGGCAGCCGGGTCGTCACCTGCACCGTCGGGAAATCGACCTGCGGCAACGCCGAGACCGGCAAGGCCCAGTAGCCGAGCGCGCCGCCGATCATCAACGCGATCCCGAGCAGGGAGGTCGCGATCGGCCGGCGGATGAAGGGTTCGGAAACGCTGCTCATGAAGCTGCCTTGACGCGGCTAGCGCGGACGACCACCACCCGGCCCGCCACCGCCGCCGGGGCGATTCTGCTTGCGCGGCGCGAGGTCCTGCGACGGCCCCTGTCCCTCGCGGCCGACGATCACCTTGGCGCCGTCGGAGAGGTTGGCGAAACCGGTGATGACCACGCGATCGCCGGTTGCGATACCCGTTGCGATCACCGCGTCGGTTTCATTCTGTTGCGTCACCGTTACCGGCTTCGCCGAAACCGTGTCGCCCTCGCCGATCACATACACGAACGGACCAAGCGGTCCGCGCTGCACGGCCGCTGCCGGGATGACGATCGCCTGCGGCAGCGTTTCGACTTTCAGCCGCACGTTCACGAACTGACCCGGCCAGAGCGCCAGCTTGTCGTTCGGGAACAGCGCCTTCAGCTTGACGGTGCCGGTTGTTTGATCGACCTGGTTGTCGATGCCTTCGAGCGCACCCGTGTCCGCAACCGTGCGGCCGTCGCCGGCGAACACATCGACCGTGAGCGGGCCTTTCGCCGCGGCGGTATTGACCCGCACAAGCTGCTGCTGCGGCAGGCTGAAGATGACGGCGATCGGCTTCACTTGCGTGATGACCACGAGGCCATTCGTATCCGACGTACGGATGATGTTGCCCTGGTCGACCTGCCGCAGACCGGCGCGGCCCGAGATCGGCGCGATGATCTTGGTGTAATCGAGGGTCGCCTTGGCGTTGTCGATCAGCGCCTGATCGGCCTTCACCAGCGCCTCGAACTGGGCGACGAGCGACTTCTGGGTATCGGCCTGCTGCTTCGAGCCGGCGTTCGACGCCGCGAGCTGCTGATAACGGGTGAGATCGACGCGCGCATTGGCGAGCTGCGCCTCGTCCTGCGCTTTCTTGGCGACGGCCTGATCGTATTGTGCCTGATAGATCACCGGGTCGATTTCGGCGAGCACATCGCCCGCCTTGACGTCCTGGCCTTCCTTGAAGTTGACCGAGATCAGCTTGCCTTCGACCTGCGCGCGAACTGTCACGTTGTTGAGGGCGCGCACCGAGCCGACGCCATCGAGGTAGACCGGCACGTCCTGCACCTTCGGCGAGGCGGCCAGCACCGGCACGCCGAAGTCGGGGCGCGTGCGCGTCTCGTTCTGCCGCTTCTGGAATGCGTTCCAGACGATGTAGCCGATGCCGCCGACGATCAGCAGCGTCAGCGCGATCGACACCACGCGTCCGGCCCAGCGCGATTTGCGCCGTGTGGTCTCGCCTGCAGGCGCTGCGGCCTCGTTCCCGTCCGGCTTAAAGAGCATTGACCGTCCTCTTCGGGTCCCGCGTCCAGCCGCCCCCCAACGCCTGGTAGAGGCTGACGATCGCCTGGAAACGCGACAGGCGTATCTGCGCGAGCGAATCTTCAGCCTGAAATAGCGTCAGTTGTGTGTTTAGCACAGTTACGATGTCGGTAGTGCCCGCCCGCAGCCGCTGTTCCGCAAGGTCAAACGCCCGGCGGGAGGCGGAAACAACCGCGGTTTGCAGCCGCAGCCGTTCGGACGTCTGCCGCAACGCGACGAGCGCATTGTCGACATCGGCGAAGGCCGAGACAACGGTCTTCCGGTAGGTCTGCAGCGCCTCATCCTGTCGCGCCTTCTGCAGATCGAAATTGCTCTGGATGCGTGCGCCGTCGAAGATCGGCTGGGTCGCGCCGGCGGCAAGATTGAAGAACGCGGCCTGCGGCGTGAACAGCGAGGCCAACGCCGCACTCTGATAGCCGCCCTGCCCGGTCAGCTGAATACTCGGGAAAAATTGAGCGCGGGCGCTGCCGACGTTCGCGGTCGTCGAGGCGAGATTTGCTTCCTGACGGCGGATATCCGGGCGCTGGATCAGGAGTTCGGACGGCAATCCGGGTCTGACGCGCGGCAGAGTTAGCCGGCGCAACGAGCCACCCGCGACATTGATGCTCTCGGGGGGGCGCGAGACCAGAGTCGCGAGCACGTTGACGTTCTGCGTCAGTGTCTGGCGCAGCGGCGGCACCAGCGCTTTCTGGCCGGCGAGCACGCTCTCCTGCTGGGCGAGATCGAGGTCCGTGCCGGTGCCGACATCGAGCCGCTGCTTGATGGCGTCATAGATGCGCTGAGCGCTGGCGATGTTGTTGGAGGCGATGCGGATGCGATCCTGCGCCGTCAGCACCTGGAAGTAAGCATTGGCGACGGCGGCCAGCGTCGTCAGCGCAACCACATCGCGATCGAACTTGCTGGCGGTAACGAGCTCCTCGGCGGCGAGTGTCGCTTCGCGGTTCTTGCCCCAGAAGTCGATCTCGTAGCTTGCGCTGAGCGAGGCCGAGTAAGTCGAAAACTCGCGGCCTGTAGTCAAGCCACCACCAGTGCTACGCCCCGACGAACGGGACCGGCTCGCGCTTCCATCCGCAGTGACGAACGGCAGCAGCGCCGCGCCGGTGATCCGCGCCTGCGCATCCGCCTGCTGAATACGCGCCGTCGCGGCGGCAAGGTCGAGGTTGACGGTCTGTGCCTCCTCCATCAGCGTCGTCAGCTCAAGCGAGCCGAAACCGCGCCACCAATCGAGCGCCGGCGGCTGCTCGGCACCGCGATCACGCGCTTCCTTGTAAGCGGACGGTACGTCGAGCGCCGGATCGGGCAGGTCTTTCTGCAAAAGGCAGCCGGACGTCAGGGCTGCGGCGAACAGGGCTGCGCTCGCGCGAAGGCCGCGCCGAAGGTTCGTTTTCCCGGCCAGAACCGGATCGCCACACATCGCACTGCTCAACGAGTAACGCCAACGCCGCCCCAACCGGCCAGATGGGTCTATTCCAACCAACGAAAGTTCTCTCTCACCTACCCCGCCCCTGGGCGGCCTTACTCTACCGGGCTGGCGCTGCCCCGCACAGCCGCCCTGCGCCATTTCTGTGCACTGATTTGATGCCTGGCCGATGGATGACTTTGGCCTGTGGTTAAAGGCTTAAGCTGCATATGGAAGACGAATCGGGCGTGCATCCTTACCAAGATTTCATCTGTCGAATCTGCGCGATTTGGCGCGGCAGACGGGGTGAACCAGAGGCGGTGCGTCAGATGAAACTCCAGCAAGGTACCCCCGTATTTTGCTCCGATATGACATTCCTTGAGGGGGCCGATCGGAAATGCGCGTTGCAGTTGTTGGAACGGGAATCGCTGGCAACGCTGCAGCCTGGGCCCTTTCGAATCGATATCCCGTCACGGTTTACGAGCGCGAGCTGCGTCCCGGCGGCCACAGCCACACCGTCACCGTCGACTATGACGGCCAGCCGATCGCGGTCGACACCGGCTTCATCGTTTACAACGAGCTGAACTATCCCGAGCTCACCGCGATGTTCGCGCATCTCGGGGTTGAGACGATCGAAAGCTGCATGAGTTTTGCCATGTCGGCGGACAACGGCCGCTTCGAATGGAAGGGCGGCGGCCCGACCTGGACCGGCCTTTTCTTCGGCCTGTTCGCCCAGCGCAAGAATATCGTCTCGCCGTCCTTTCTGTGGATGCTGCGCGACATCCTGAAGTTCAACACCCAGAGCGTCGAGGATCGTGCGTCGGGTTTCCTGAAGGGCCTGTCGCTCGGCGAGTACTTCCAGCGCCGCAACTATTCGAAGCGGCTGCTGAACGACTATCTCGTGCCGATGGGCGCGGCGATCTGGTCGGCGCCGGCCGATAGGATGCTTGAGTTTCCCGCAGAGAACTTCGTCGCCTTCTTCGACAATCATCGGCTGATGCACTACGATCGCCCGGTCTGGCGCACCGTGAAAAGCGGCAGCCAGAACTATGTCGAGAAGCTTACGGCCAATTTCCGCGATCGCATGCGGACGGGCTGCGCGGTCACGTCGATCGAGCGCACCAACCACGGCGTGATCGTTCGCGACAGCCACGGCCATGCCGAGACATACGACCACGTGGTGATCGCCGCGCACAGCGATCAGGCGCTGGCGATGCTGTCCGATGCCAGCGAAACCGAACGATCCGTGCTCGGCGATATTCCCTATGCGCCAAACGTCGCTTACCTGCATCGCGATCCACGCCTGATGCCGGCCCGCAAGGGCGCATGGGCGTCATGGAATTTTCTGCGCTGGAAACGCGAGGGCGCAGCCCTCAACGATGTCGCCATCACCTACTGGATGAACGAGCTGCAGGGTATCGACCCGGACAAACCGCTGTTCGTCAGCCTCAATCCGCCGTTTGAACCCGCACCCGAACTGACCTTCGGTCGTTTCCTCTGCGATCACCCGCAATACGATGCGGCCGCGTTCGCCGCGCAGAAGCGGCTGGGTGACATTCAGGGCAAACGGCATACATGGTTCTGTGGTGCGTGGACCGGCTACGGCTTCCACGAAGACGGTCTGCGCTCCGGGCTTGCGGTTGCCGAGGCGCTGGGCGCCACGATACCGTGGCGCGAGCCGGCACCGGAGCTGGCGCAGGCCGCCGAGTAACGATCGAGCGAGCACGATGTCGAACGACAGGCAAAAATTAGGGTTGCAAAATCCCGGGTTGCCGCAGGAGCAGCCCGCCGCTGCGCTCTACTTCGGCGACGTGATGCATGCGCGGCTGAAGCCGATGGGACATCGCTTCACCTATCGTGTGATGAGCCTCCTCATCGATCTCGACCGGCTCGCGGAGACCGATCGCCAGTCGTGTCTGTTCGGCGTCAACCGAAGCGCGGTCTACAGCTTTCATGAAAAGGATCATGGCGATCGCGACGGCTCGCCGCTGAATGCCTATGTCCGCCGCCGCGCTCTGGCCCATGGCGTCGACGTCGACGGCGGGCGCATCCTCCTGCTCTGCTACCCGCGCCTGTTCGGCTACACCTTCAATCCGCTGTCGGTCTATTTCTGTTACGACCGTGGCGGCACGCTCGCGCTCGTCATCTACGAGGTGCGCAACACCTTCGGCGCGATCCATTCCTACGTCTTGCCGGTCACGGCGGAGCAGCGCTCGGCTGCCGGCATCCGGCAGGAACAAGACAAGCTTTTCTACGTCTCGCCGTTCATCGAGATGCCCATGCGCTATTTCTTCCGGGTGTCGCCGCCGGACGAGACGGTGAAGCTGCGCATCCTGGAGACCGACGCGGAAGGCCCCCTGCTCTCCGCCACCTTCCATGGCGCCCGGCGCGCGCTGACGTCGCGGTCGCTGCTGGGTTCTCTTTTTGCACTGCCGCTCGTGACCTTCAAAATCGTCGCGGCGATCCATTGGGAGGCCTTGCGTCTTTGGTTGAAAGGCGCGAGGCTGGTTCCGGAAGCAGCAGTCAGCGCGGAGGCTGGCAACAGGCCGGCCCGCGTGCCGTCCGCAAATCGGACATCTGCTCGAGCGCCCATTGAATCGACGTACGGCCACGGAGCCGCTTCGAATTGACGGTTGTGCCATGTCCCAAGAGTTAAGCTCTAAGCCTCAATCATCCGAGCTGATCCATCTGACGCCGGAGGCGCTCGAGACGACGCTCGCCGATTTGCCACGCACGATGCGATTGGCGTTCGGCTTCGCCGTCAATTTGAGCCGCGGCACGCTGGATGTCACGTTGCCCGACGGACGCGTCGTCCGCTGTGGCGGTCACGCCCCCGGCCCTGCCGCCGCGATGACCATCTACGACAACATCGTCGCGTGGCGGCTCGCCAATGGCGGCGACATCGGGCTGGCGGAAAGTTATCTGCGCCGCGAGTGGGATACACCGGATCTGACACAGTTCCTGTATCTGTTCTGCGTCAACCACGACCAGATCAAGACGCTGCTGCACGGCAATCCGCTGGCGCGCTTCGTCCAGATCGTGCGCCACTGGCTCAACCGCAACACCAAGCGGCAGGCGCGCAACAACATCCACGCGCACTACGATATCGGCAACGCTTTCTACAAGTCTTGGCTCGACCCGAGCATGACCTATTCGTCGGCGTTGTTCGAGGACGGCACCAACGATCTCACCGCCGCCCAGATCAACAAGTATCGTAGGCTCGCCGAAGCAATCGATATCCGCCCCGGTCAGAAGGTGCTGGAGATCGGCTGCGGCTGGGGCGGCTTCGCCGAATATGTCGCCAAGACCTATGACGCCAACGTGGTCGGGTTGACCATCTCGACCGAGCAGCGCGACTTTGCCGAGAAGCGCATCCGGGACGCCGGGTTAGCCGACAAGGTCACGATCAAGCTGCAGGACTATCGCGACGAGCAGGACCGTTACGACCGCATCGCGTCGATCGAGATGATCGAAGCGGTCGGCGAGGAGTTTTGGCCGAAGTACTTCAGCCAGATCAGCGACCGCCTGCTGCCCGGCGGGCTCGCCGGCATTCAGGCGATCACGATCCAGGACAAGTTCTTCGAGGTATATCGCCGCGAGGTCGACTTCATCCAGCGGTTCATTTTCCCGGGCGGAATGCTGCCGTCACCGAACGTTCTCAAATCGTTCGGCGAGAAGTTTGGAATACCCGTCATTCGCGAACGCGTGTTTGGGCAAGATTATGCCAAGACACTCGCGGCATGGAGGGACAATTTCCGCACCGCGTGGCCGAACCTGACGCCGATGGGATTCGACGAACGATTCCGGCGGCTGTGGGAGTATTACCTCGCCTACTGCGAAGCCGGATTCCTGTCGGGTAACATCGACGTGCGACAAGTTGTGTTCGCCAAGCGCGCATAGATGCATCGCACACGTGCAGTTTGCCGCGCACTTGTGCAGCGAGTGCGCGTGAACTAGATTCCGCTCAATATCCTTCCCCACTCCGCTGCGTTCCCGACGTGGCCTTGAGCGAAATTTTCCCAATGACCATTCAAAGCGGCGTCGTCGAAGCCATCGGCAATACTCCTCTCATCAAGCTGAAGCGCGCGTCGGAGCTGACGGGCTGCACGATCCTCGGCAAAGCCGAATTCATGAATCCCGGCCAGTCGGTGAAGGATCGCGCCGGGCGGCAGATGATCCTCGAAGCGGAAAAGCGCGGCGAGCTTAAGCCCGGCGGATTGATCGTCGAAGGCACTGCCGGCAACACCGGGATCGGCCTTGCGGTCGTGGCGGCTGCGCGTGGCTATCGCACCATCATCGTCATCCCCGAGACGCAAAGCCAGGAAAAGAAGGATATGCTGCGGCTCTGCGGCGCCGAACTCGTCGAGGTGCCGGCGCTGCCGTTCAGCAATCCGAATAACTATCAGCATGTCGCGAAGCGCCTTGCGGATCAGCTGCGCAAGACCGAACCGAACGGCGTGCTGTTCGGCGACCAGTGGAACAACCTCGATAACTTGAAGGCGCACTACGTTTCCACGGGTCCCGAGATTTTCGAGCAGACCGGGGGCAAGGTCGACGGCTTCATCTGCTCGATCGGCAGCGGCGGCACGCTCGCAGGTGTCAGCGCGGCACTCAAAGAAAAGAACAAGGGCATCGTCATCGGCGTCGCCGATCCGCGAGGCGCGGCAATGTATGAGCTGTTCACCAATGGCGTCGCGAAAGCGACCGACGGTAACTCGATCACCGAAGGAATCGGCCTTGGACGCGTTACGCCGATCGTGAAGGATGCCAAGGTCGACAAAGCTTACGTCATTCCCGACGAGGAAGCCGTGCCGGTGATCTACGACCTGCTCGAGCACGAGGGGCTGTGCCTCGGCGGTTCGACGGGGGTGAATGTCGCCGGCGCCATTCGTCTCGCCAAGGATCTCGGCCCAGGAAAGACCATCGTCACGGTTCTGTGCGACTCCGGTAACCGCTATCAGTCGAAGCTGTTCAACCCGGAGTTCATGCGCTCGAAGAACCTGCCCGTGCCGGAGTGGCTTGAGAAGCGCACTAAAATGGACATTCCGTTCGAGAAGGTCTGATCACGCTCAGCGCAGGATCTGGCTGAGGAACAGCTTCGTCCGCTCGTGCTGCGGATTGGCGAAGAATTCCTTCGGCTTGTTCGACTCGATCACCTGCCCCGCATCCATGAAGATGACACGGTCGGCAACCTCGCGGGCAAAACCCATTTCGTGGGTCACCACCATCATCGTCATGCCCTCGCGGGCGAGATCGATCATGGTGTCGAGCACTTCCTTGACCATTTCCGGATCGAGCGCCGAGGTCGGCTCGTCGAACAGCATGACCTTCGGGTTCATGGTCAGCGCACGGGCAATCGCGACGCGCTGCTGCTGACCGCCGGACATCTGGCCGGGATACTTGTTGGCATGCTGCGGAATGCGCACACGTTCGAGGAACTTCATTGCGGTGGCTTCGGCATCCTTCTTCGGGGTATTGCGCACCCAGATCGGTGCCAGCGTGCAATTTTCCAGCACGGTCAGATGCGGAAACAGGTTGAAGCTCTGGAACACCATGCCGACCTCGC